>NZ_JBQAGQ010000004.1:0-618964 GCF_051916445.1 Bacillus cereus group sp. MYBK220-1
GTATTAGGCACGCCGCCAGCGTTCATCCTGAGCCAGGATCAAACTCTCCAATAAAGTTAGTTTGTCTAGCATCTAAAATAAAAATTGACGTTTCACGTTGTTTGTTTCGTTTAGTTTTCAAAGTTCAATATCGCGTTTCAGCGACTTTTATAATATATCATAGTATATTATTTTCGTCAACAAGTTTTTTCGATAAGTTGTATCTCTCATTTGCTGACTCTGCCTATTATATAGGCTTTCTCTTCCCTATGCAAGTATTATTATAAAAAAATAAAGAGAGGGAAAATCCCCTCTCTTATTCTTCTGAAGAAACCTCTTCACTCGTTTCTTCCTCTTCATCTTTTTGTGCTTTTGCTACCGTCGCTACCTCTTGGTCTTCCTCTAATCGAATTAGACGAACACCTTGTGTATTACGTCCCATTTGAGAGATTTGATCAACTGGCATACGAATAATAACGCCTGCCGCTGTAATTAACATAATATCTTCTTCACCTGTAACAGACTTAACAGCTACTAATTTACCGTTCTTATCTGTAATGTTACAAGTTTTCAGACCTTTACCACCGCGACTTTGCAGACGGTATTCATCAATCGGTGTACGCTTTCCGTAACCATTTTTCGTTACAATTAGAACATTTACATCCTCTTCGACAATTTCCATACCTACAACTTGGTCTTCATCGCCCAACGTAATAGCTTTAACACCTGCAGCATTACGTCCCATAGAACGAACATCTTGTTCATTGAAACGAATTAGCATACCGTTACTTGTCCCGACAATAATATCCTTATCACCCGATGTTAAACGTACAGATATTACTTCATCCTCTTCACGAAGAGAAATTGCAATTAAACCATTTGTACGTATATTTGCAAATGATGAAAGTGGTGTTCTCTTAGAAACCCCTTGTTTTGTCGTAAAGAATAAGAACTGATCGTCACCAAATTCACGAATCGGAATAATAGCGTTAATCCACTCACCCTTATCTACCCCTAATAGGTTAATAATTGGTAGTCCTTTTGCAGTACGACTATACTCTGGAATTTCATATCCTTTCGTACGGTATACTTTACCCTTGTTTGTAAAGAATAAAATATGATCATGAGTAGACGTTGTTAATAAATGTTCAACAAAGTCATCATCATTCGTACCCATTCCTTGCACACCACGTCCCCCACGGTTCTGTGTTTTGTACGTAGAAGCCGGTAACCTCTTAATATAACCGTTATGAGTTAACGTAATCGCAATGTTTTGTTCAGGAATTAAATCTTCATCTTCAATAAATTCCATACCGCCAATTGTAATTTCTGTTCGTCTCTTATCATTGAAACGCTCTTTTACTTCTGTTAATTCTTCACGAATAATCTCAAGAACTTTTTCTTCATCTGCTAAAATCGCTTTTAATTCAGCAATTAACTTCATTAAGTCTTGATATTCTTGCTCAATTTTTTCACGTTCTAATCCAGTTAAGCGTTGCAGACGCATATCTAAAATCGCTTGCGCTTGTTTCTCACTTAAACCAAAACGTTCCATTAAGCCTTGCTTTGCAATATCTGCCGTTTTTGAACTACGAATTAACGTAATAACTTCATCAAGATGATCTAAAGCAATTCGTAATCCTTCTAAAATATGAGCACGTGCTTCTGCTTTTTCTAATTCATAAGCAGTACGTCTACGAATTACTACCTTCTGATGCTCTAAATAATGATATAGATTTTGTTTTAAATTTAGTACTTGTGGCTCCCCATTTACAAGAGACAACATATTAATACCGAAACTTGTTTGAAGCGCTGTATGTTTATATAGATTGTTTAATAGTACGTTTGCATTAGCATCACGACGTACTTCCATGACAATACGCATACCATTACGATCTGATTCATCACGTAAATCTGTAATACCTTCAATTTTCTTATCGCGAACTAATTCTGCGATTTTTTCAATTAATCGTGCCTTATTAACTTGATAAGGTAGTTCAGTTACGATAATAGATTGTTTACCGTTTGACTTCTCTTCAATTTCAACCTTAGCACGAAGCATAATGGAACCGCGACCTGTTTCATAAGCTCTTCGAATTCCACTTCTTCCTAAAATTAAACCTGCCGTCGGAAAGTCTGGACCTGGAATGTATTCCATTAATTCCGCGATAGTAATATCAGGATTATGACTTAATGCCAGCACACCATCAATTACTTCGCCAAGCTGATGCGGCGGTATATTTGTTGCCATACCAACAGCAATACCTGTTGTACCGTTTACTAATAAATTAGGGAAACGCGCTGGTAGTACTATCGGTTCTCTTTCGGAACCATCATAGTTATCTTGATAATCAATTGTATTTTTTGAAATATCACGTATTAATTCCATAGAAATCTTAGACATTCTTGCCTCTGTATAACGCATTGCAGCTGCTGAATCTCCATCTACAGAACCGAAGTTACCATGCCCATCTACAAGCATATAACGTTGACTAAAATCTTGCGCCATACGTACCATTGTTTCATAAACGGCTGAATCACCATGAGGGTGATACTTACCGATTACTTCACCGACAATACGTGCTGATTTCTTATACGCTTTATCAGCTGTAATTCCTAAATCATTCATCGCATATAAAACCCTACGATGCACAGGTTTTAATCCATCACGAACATCTGGTAATGCACGAGATACGATAACACTCATTGCGTAATCTAAAAATGAGGTACGCATTTCATGACTAATATTAATTTCTCGAATTCGTGCTTGTTGTTGATTGTCTGACATCAACGAGCACCTCCTCTTACATTTCCGTTACACATACATTGATTTATATGTAGAAGACAGGAATACTTAGATTCCTGTCATTACTCATTTAAATATCAAGGTTCTTCACGTATTTTGCATTCTCTTGGATAAAGTTACGACGTGGCTCTACTTTATCTCCCATTAAAATTTCAAATGTTTCGTCTGCTTCAATTGCATCTTGAAGGGAAACTTGAAGTAATGAACGTACTTCTGGATCCATTGTCGTCTCCCATAGCTGAGTTGGATTCATCTCCCCAAGACCTTTATAACGTTGAATTCCTGGTTTCGGCTGGGCTGGTAGCTCAGCTAAGATTTTTTCAAGTTCCTTATCGTTGTAAGCATATTGAATTTTTTTACCTTGTTGTATTTTAAACAATGGCGGCTGTGCAATATAGATATAACCACACTCAATTATTTGACGCATATAACGATAGAAGAACGTTAATAATAGGGTACGAATATGTGCACCATCAACATCGGCATCGGTCATAATAATAACTTTATGATAGCGTGCTTTTTCAATATCGAAGTCTCCACCAATATTTGTACCGATTGCCGTAATAATTGTACGAACTTCATCATTTGATAAAATCTTATCTAAGCGCGCCTTTTCCACATTAATAATTTTACCCTTCAGCGGTAAAATTGCTTGGAAATGACGATCGCGTCCTTGTTTTGCAGATCCACCCGCAGAGTCACCCTCTACGATGTAAATTTCACTAATTGCTGGATCTTTCGAAGAGCAATCAGCTAATTTACCAGGTAAACTTGAAACTTCTAACGCACTCTTTCGACGTGTCAATTCACGCGCTTTTTTCGCAGCTACACGTGCACGTGCAGCCATCGTACCTTTTTCTACAATTTTTCGCGCTACATTAGGATTTTCTAGTAAGAACTTTTCAAATGCCTCTGAGAATACAGACTCTGTAATTGTTCTCGCTTCACTATTCCCAAGTTTTGTCTTCGTTTGTCCTTCAAATTGTGGATTTGGATGCTTGATTGATACAATTGCTGTTAAACCTTCACGAACATCCTCACCAGTTAAATTACTGTCCGCATCTTTTAAAATGCTATTTTTACGACCATAGTCGTTGATTACACGAGTTAAAGCTGTTTTAAAACCTACCTCATGTGTACCACCTTCATACGTATGGATGTTATTCGTAAATGAGTAAATATTATTTGTGTATCCTTCGTTATATTGAAGAGAAACCTCAACCTGAATACCATCTTTTGAACCTTCTACGTACACAGGCTCTTCATGAATCGGTTGTTTTGAGCGATT
Organism: Bacillus cereus group sp. MYBK220-1; assembly: GCF_051916445.1. Lineage (NCBI taxonomy): Bacteria > Bacillati > Bacillota > Bacilli > Caryophanales > Bacillaceae > Bacillus > Bacillus cereus group sp. MYBK220-1. The sequence goes on from NZ_JBQAGQ010000004.1 coordinate 4,074, forward strand.
TAAATGCTCAACGTATGATTTAATTCCACCTTCGTAATGGAATTCTTTCTTTTGCTTATGTTCACGTTTATCTTCAATTGTTAATTTAATATTACGATTTAAAAACGCTAATTCACGCATACGAGTTGCTAGCGTATCAAAATCGTATACTGTTGTTTCTTGGAAAATTTCCGGATCTGGTTTAAATCGAGTTATTGTTCCTGTTTGATCTGTGTCACCAATGACTTTTAAATCCGCAACCGGAATACCTCTTTCATATTTTTGGTAATGGATTTTACCTTCACGATGTACAAATACTTCTAATTCTGTTGATAGAGCATTTACAACCGATGCCCCAACACCATGTAAACCACCAGAAACTTTATAACCGCCACCGCCAAATTTACCACCGGCGTGGAGAACAGTCATAATAACTTCTACAGCTGGACGTCCCATTTTTTCTTGTATACCAACCGGAATACCACGCCCATTATCCGTTACACGAATACTATTATCTTCTTCGATACTAACATTAATTTCATCACAATAACCTGCAAGTGCTTCATCAATACTATTATCTACGATTTCCCAAACAAGATGGTGAAGCCCTTTTCCACTTGTAGATCCAATATACATACCAGGGCGTTTCCGAACTGCCTCTAGTCCTTCAAGCACCTGTATCTGACTTTCATCATATGCATTTTCTTGCATTTGCTTTTGTTCCATTGACACAAAGATCACCTACTTTTCCATTTAAACAGGGGTTATTCCCTATCTATTTCACAATCTACAGTGCCGTTCGTTACATGAATTGTTTTCGCTTCTTTTAATGTTTCGTGTTCAATTCCGTCGACACTCGTCGTTGTAACAAATGTTTGCACTTTTCCTTGAATTGTATTTAAAAGATGTGATTGACGATAATCATCTAATTCTGATAAAACATCATCCAACAAAAGGATTGGATATTCTTTAACCTCTGAATAAATCAATTCAATTTCAGCTAATTTTAGGGATAGTGCGGTCGTTCGTTGTTGTCCTTGCGAACCAAAGACTTGAACATTTTTACTATTAACGAAGAATTGTAAATCGTCACGATGAGGACCAATCAAAGTCGTACCACGGAAAATTTCACGTTGTTTCACAGATTGAAAACTTTCATAGTATACTTCTTTTATTTTCGACAAATCCATTGATTCTGATACATCTACACTTGGTTTATAGACAATTTCTAACTCTTCTAATCCACGGCTTATACCTCGATGAATTGGAGCTGCCCATTCCTGTAGCAAATGCAAAAATTCAAAACGTTTTTGCAGTATTTTCGCACCATGCTCAATTAGTTGAAGTGTAAATACATCCAACATCGTTTCCTCATTCTTACTATTCCCTTGCATTTTTTTCAACAAGTGATTTCGTTGCGTGAGCACCTTTTGATATTGACTTAATTCATACAAATATACAGGAGCTATTTGTCCTAATTCCATATCTAAAAAGCGTCTTCTTACTTGAGGGCTTCCTTTTACAAGATTTAAATCTTCTGGGGCAAACATGACAACGTTCATCACGCCAATATATTGACTTAACTTTTGTTGTTCAAGTTGATTTAATTTTGCCTTTTTACCTTTTTTCGAAATATTTAATTCCAAAGACAAAGAACTGTTTCTTTTTTGTAATTTCCCTTTTATTTGACCAAAATCTTCATCCCAGCGGATAAGTTCGCGATCATTAGAGGTTCTATGAGATTTCGCCATCGCTAAAACATAAATAGCTTCCATCAAATTTGTTTTCCCTTGCGCATTTTCGCCGATAATTACATTTACCTTATCTTCAAAGGAAAGCTCTAATTTTTCATAATTGCGATAGTTTTTTAATTGTATTTCTGAAATAAACAAAGGGCTCCCCCTTTATGCCTGAACTTGGAAAGTTCCGCTTCCTGGAATTTCAATAACATCATTCGCATATAGTTTGCGACCTCTTCTATTTTCAAGTTCGTTGTTCACGTACACTTCATATTCTTGTAAAAACCATTTTACAGCGCCACCTGTATCAATTACATCAGCTAACTTTAAAAATTGTCCTAGTGTAATATACTCTGTTGAAATTTTAATACGTTTCATAAAATCGCTCACTTTCTGAAAGTGTTCATTCTTTCATTGTACTAAATAAACTAGCATTAGGAAAGTAATACCCAAAAATCAAATAAGGGCCACTAGCATCTTTAAACTAGCAACCCTTATTCCTTACCTAGTAAGTACGAACCGGTAAAATTAATTGAATAATTGAATCATCATTTACTGTACGAATTAAGAACGGTCTCATCGCCCCAGTAAAGCTAACTTTAATCTCTGTACTATCCAAAGCTTTCAATGCATCCATCATATATTTTGCACTAAAAGATATTTTTAACTCTTCTCCATCTACTTTTTCGCATTGTACTTCTTCGACAACTTTTCCGATTTCTGGTGAATTCGAAGAAATCTCTAGCATTTCTTGCTCTAAAGTTGATAATTTAACAACGTTATTGCGGCCATCTCTTGCTAATAGTGAAGCACGATCAATTGCTTGTAGGAATTCTTTTGTATTCACAAAAATATCCGTTTTACTCTCTGCCGGAATTAAACGTGTCGTATCAGGATAATTCCCTTCTAACAATCTTGAGAAGAATAATAAATGTTTTGTACGGAATAATACTTGATACTCCGTAATAACGATATCTACCATTTCTTCAGACTCATCTAAAATTTTACTTAATTCATTTAAGCTCTTACCTGGAATAACAACATTAGCTTGGAATTCATCTGCAATATTATGTCCTTCAATTTTTGCTTTTCGAAGTGCCAGCCTATGACTATCTGTTGCAATACAAGTTAACTCGCTGTTATATACCTTCCAGTTTACACCTGTCAAGATTGGTCTTGTTTCAGAAGTAGAAACTGCAAATACAGTTTGTCTGATCATATGTTTAAGTAAATCTGTTGGTATCTTAAATACATGATGTTCTTCAATCTGTGGCAATAAGGGATATTCTGCAGAATCTAAACCATTTAAGTTAAACTCTGATTTTCCAGATTTTATTTTTGTCATAAAATGATTTTCTACAGAAATTTCGACAGTGTCTTTAGGTAGTTTTTTTACAATCTCACTAAAATATTTTGCCTGTAAAACAATGCTTCCTGATTGAGTTATTTCTACGATTTCTTTTCCAGCTTCTTCGACTGGAATAAACGATTCAATAGAAATATCAGCATCGCTTCCTGTTAATGTAACTCCTTCTTCAGTCGCTACAACTTTAATTCCCGTAAGAATTGGGATTGTTGTACGAGAAGAAACTGCCTTCATTACATCTTGTACACCTCTTACAAGATAGTCTTTTTGTATTGTAAAACGCATAAAGAAAAACCTCCGGTAAGTATAAGATTTTATTTAATTAATAAAGATAAAAAATAGTAGTAATAGTAATAGGGCTTGTGGATATGTGGATAACTCCGCTAAAGGATGTAAAAACAGTCTATCTACATGTGGATAGACTGTGCGTAAAACAAGGTAAGTTATTCACACTATTCAGCTACTACTTTAAAATACCATTAATTTCTTCAACTTGCTTTTGTAATTGCGTATCGGTTTTTAGTAGTTTAGAGATTTTTTCATGGGCATGGATAACTGTTGTATGATCACGTCCACCAAATTCTTCACCTATTTTTGGTAAAGAGGAATCTGTAAGCTCGCGCGATAAATACATTGCAATTTGGCGAGGAAACGCAACTGATTTTGTACGTTTTTTCGCTTTAAAATCTTCTAATTTCACTTGATAAACGTCCCCGACAGCTTTTTGAATATCATAAATAGAGATAATTTTCGGCTTAGAATTTGGAATAATATCTTTAAGTGCTTCAGCTGCTAAATCAGCATTAATATCTTTATTAATTAAAGATGAATAAGCTACAACTCGGATAAGTGCACCTTCTAATTCACGAATATTTGAATCAATTTGATTTGCGATATAAAGCATAACTTCATTTGGTATATCAAGCCCTTCAGCTTTTGCTTTTTTGCGTAAAATCGCAATTCGTGTCTCTAAATCTGGCGGCGTAATGTCTGTAATAAGTCCCCATTCAAAGCGGGAACGAAGACGATCTTCTAAAGTTGGAATTTCTTTTGGTGGTCGGTCACTAGAAATTACAATTTGTTTACTTTCTTCGTGTAATGCATTAAATGTATGGAAAAACTCTTCTTGAGTCTGTTCTTTTCCAGCAAGAAATTGAATATCATCTATCAATAAAACATCTACGTTGCGATATTTATTACGAAAATCAACAGCTTTATTATCACGAATAGAGTTAATAAATTCATTTGTAAATTTTTCTGATGATAAATATACAACTTTTGCATTTGGATTATGTTCAATTACATAATGACCAATTGCATGCATTAAATGTGTCTTTCCAAGTCCAACTCCTCCGTAAATAAAGAGTGGATTATACGCTTTAGCTGGCGCCTCAGCTACAGCTAATGAAGCTGCATGGGCAAAACGGTTACCAGAGCCAATAACAAATGTATCGAATGTATATTTTGGATTTAACATGCTCTGTGGTAAATGAGCTGAATCATCTTGTGCTGGATTCGGCTTAACTGGAGGCAGATCAATGTCCTCTTCAGCTTGACTTTGGGGAATAATAAAGCGAATTGCTAATTTTGCCCCTGTTAAATCGTATAGTGTTTCTGAAATTAGTTCGGAGTAATGAGATTCTAGCCAGTCACGAGCAAATTCATTCGGAGCTGTAATCGTTAATACGTCTTTCTTCAAGTTATGAGCGGTTGTGGATTTTAACCATGTCTCATAACTAGGCTTGCTTACCTTTTTTTCTAATTCTTTTAAGGCACTATTCCATAAATCAGAGATATTTTCCAAAGGTGTCCCTCCTTTACTAAGTTGGTAAAAGAATAAGGTTGCGCAACAAATGTACAACCTAATAAATATAAAATGTATATTTATACGAAACGTATTTTAAAACCTAAAAACGTCGTTTGTATATGAGATAGGGTTTTCGACAAAAAAAGCAAATGTGGACAACTATTTACCCACATGTGATTAAAACTGTCCACATGTTATACACAAATTGTGGATAAGATAAAGATGTGGAAAACTTATTCAAAGTGAAAACACAACTATAATATCAAAAAAAAGTGGCTATAGCAATGAATTTAAGAAAGTTATCCACAAAATCAATACCTTGTGGAATAAACTTGTCCACAACACGATATACTGTGTAAAAGTGTGAAAAAAGTTTGTGGATATAAAAAACGCGAAAAAATATTTATCCACAAGGAAATATAGGTGCTGTGAAAAAGTATGTGAATAGGTTCAAAATGAATATTTGATGAAAATTTCTAGAACCATTGACATTTTCCTAGTTAATTAACTATAATTTATAGGACTGTCTTTAACAGATATTCCTCAGGGAGGTGTCATATAATGAAAAGAACTTACCAACCAAATAAACGTAAGCGCAGCAAAGTACATGGTTTCCGCAGCCGTATGAGCACAGCGAACGGACGTAAAGTGCTAGCAGCTCGTCGTCGTAAAGGAAGAAAAGTATTATCTGCGTAGACCACTGATCGTTCAGTGGTCTTTTTTTCTAATAATAGTGAATTTCCGCTGATGAAATACAGGAGTGTCAATTGATATGAAGAAAAAACATCGTATAAAGAAGAATGATGAATTCCAGGCGGTTTTTCAAAAAGGAAAATCAAATGCAAATCGTCAGTTTGTTGTATACCAATTAGATAAAGAAGAACAGCCAAACTTTCGCATCGGCCTTTCTGTTAGCAAGAAAATAGGAAATGCAGTAGTTCGTAATCGAATTAAGCGCATGGTCCGTCAGGCTATTACAGAGTTAAAAGATGAGATAGATTCTGGAAAAGATTTTGTTATAATAGCAAGGAAGCCTTGTGCAGAGATGACATATGAAGAAGTAAAGAAAAGCTTAATTCATGTCTTTAAACGCTCTGGTATGAAAAGAATAAAAAAGTAGCGTAAGGAAATGAATTACACTATATACATACCGATACAAGGAGGAGTAGGCTTTGAAAAAGAAATTAGGTTTACTAGCCATGGTCGTTGCATTAATGGCGATTGCCACCGGTTGTAGTGAAACGGGTCAGCCGATTACATCGAAAAGTACTGGGATTTGGAATGAATATTTCGTATATCCGCTTTCTCAGTTAATCACGTATTTTGCCGACTTATTTAACAGTAATTACGGTTTAGCAATTGTTATTACAACTCTTATCATTCGTTTTGCATTATTACCATTAATGATTAAACAAACAAAGAGTACAAAGGCAATGCAAGCGTTACAACCAGAAATGGTGAAGTTAAAAGAGAAATATAGTTCTAAAGATCAAGCAACACAGCAAAAACTACAACAAGAAATGATGCAGTTATATCAAAAGAATGGTGTAAATCCATTGGCAGGATGTTTACCGATATTTGTTCAGATGCCTATTTTATTCGCGTTTTATCATGCGATTATGAGAACAGCTGAAATTAAACAACATAGTTTCTTATGGTTCGATTTAGGACATGCAGACCCGTTCTATATCTTACCAGTCGTTGCAGCAATTACGACATTTATTCAGCAAAAGCTTGCAATGGCAGGAACAGCTGGTCAAAATCCACAAATGGCAATGATGCTTTGGCTTATGCCGATTATGATTTTAATCTTTGCAATTAACTTCCCAGCTGCATTATCACTTTACTGGGTTGTTGGTAATATCTTTGGTATTGCTCAAATGTACTTTATTAAAGGGCCAGAGATTAAGGCTAGTAAGGCTGGTAAAGCTGGAGGCTCAAGCAAGTGAGTGTAATTACTGCTAAAGGACAAACAGTCGAGCTGGCAGTAGAGGATGCTTTAAGGCAATTAAATACATCAAAAGATCGAGTAGATATAAATATTGTCGATGAGGGTAAAAGGGGATTCTTAGGTTTATTTGGGAATCGCCCTGCAGTAGTAGAAGTTGTATTGAAGAAAGATCCAATTCAAGAATGTGAAGAATATTTAAGAAATGTTATTCACGATATGGGTGTGGAAGTCGAGATTAGTAAAATTGTAAAAGGACGCGAAATCGAATTCACAATTTCTGGTGATAATGTAGGTGTTTTAATTGGGAAAAGAGGTAATACATTGAACTCTTTACAGTATTTAACAAAACTTGTCGCGAATCGTAACACGAAGCAATATATCGGTATTACACTAGATGCTGAAAATTATCGTAGTAAAAGAAAAAGTACGTTAGAATCACTTTCTTATCGATTAGCGAAACAAGTATTTAATACGAAAAAAAGAGTTATTTTAGAACCGATGCCATCTTTTGAACGAAAAATTATTCATCAGGCATTATCAAATCATCAAGGTATCAATACAACTTCTGAAGGAAATGAACCACATCGGCATGTTGTAATATCTCCTAAATGACCGGTTGCTCAAATGAGTGCCGGTTTTTTTGAGCGGAAAATAGATGTGGATAACTAAAAAACACTAAACTTATCCACTGTGAATAAGTTTAGTGTTTTTTACATGGGGATATAATAAAATGAGTTATTCTTCTTTTGTAGATAGGTTCGTTATGGTATCCTAATAATTTAGTGAAAGAAATAATCATGTTGAAATAGAGATAAATAAGCAAGTGAGGTGAAAGGACATGGAATTTGATACAATTGCTGCGATTTCCACAGCGCTTGGAGAGGGTGCAATTGCCATTGTTCGAGTAAGTGGGGATGATGCGGTTGAGAAAGTTGATCGTATTTTTAAGGGGAAGGATTTAACAGAGGTTCCTTCTCACACTATTCATTATGGTCATATTGTTGATTTAGATACAAATCAAGTTATTGAAGAAGTTATGGTGTCTATTATGCGCGCACCAAGGACTTTTACACGTGAAAATATAGTGGAAATTAACTGTCACGGTGGACTTGTTTCAGTAAATAAAGTATTGCAACTTATTCTAGCACAAGGAGTACGATTGGCAGAACCGGGCGAATTTACAAAACGTGCTTTTTTAAATGGACGTATCGACTTATCACAAGCAGAAGCTGTTATGGATTTGATTCGAGCAAAAACAGATCGTGCGATGAATGTAGCAATTAATCAAATGGAAGGGCGATTATCTAAATTAATTGGTCTTTTGCGTCAAGAAATATTAGAAACATTAGCTCATGTTGAGGTAAATATAGATTATCCAGAATACGATGATGTAGAAGAGATGACACATAATATTTTAATTGAGAAAGCGACGCATGTTCGTTCGGAAATCGAAAAAATATTAGAAACATCAAAACAAGGGAAAATTTTACGTGAAGGTATTGCTACAGCAATTATCGGTAGACCTAACGTTGGGAAATCATCGTTATTAAATAGTCTTGTTCAGGAGAAAAAGGCAATTGTAACTGATATTGCAGGAACAACTCGTGATGTTATTGAAGAGTACGTTAACGTGCGTGGTGTACCTCTTAAACTTATAGATACAGCCGGTATTCGGGAGACAGAAGATATTGTTGAACGAATTGGTGTGGAACGTTCAAAAGAAATGATGAGCCAAGCGGATTTAGTATTAGTTGTTGTCAACTATAGCGAGGCTTTAACAAATGAGGATGAAGATCTATTCCGTGCGGTACAAGGAAAAGACTTTATTGTTATTGTGAATAAGACTGATTTACCGCAAGCGATTGATATGGAACGTGTTACAGAGTTAGCCGCGGGAAATCGTGTTATTACAACATCCTTAATTGAGGAACAAGGAATAGATGAACTCGAAAAGGCAATAGCTGATTTATTCTTTGAAGGAACAATTGATTCTGCAGATATGACATATGTTTCTAATGCGAGACATATTGGATTATTAACACAAGCAGGAAAAACAATCGGTGATGCAGTTGAGGCGATTGAAAATGGTGTACCAATTGATATGGTACAAATTGATTTAACAAGAACGTGGGAAATACTTGGTGAAATTACTGGGGACACAGTGCATGAAAGCTTAATTGACCAGTTGTTCTCTCAATTTTGTTTAGGAAAATAATATAGTGAAGTTGTAGAAAGATAGAGATTATTAGGAGGAATAAACAATGGGATACAATGCCGGTTCATACGATGTCATAGTAATCGGTGCAGGTCATGCAGGATGTGAAGCTGGTCTTGCGGCAGCACGAATGGGCTCAAAAACATTAATGTTAACAATTAATTTGGATATGGTAGCATTCATGCCATGTAACCCTTCTGTTGGTGGACCAGCAAAAGGGATTGTTGTTCGTGAAATTGATGCATTAGGCGGAGAAATGGGACGTAATATTGATAAAACTCATATTCAAATGCGTATGCTAAATACAGGTAAGGGACCAGCCGTACGTGCACTTCGAGCGCAAGCTGATAAATTCGCTTACCAACATGAATTAAAGAAAACAATTGAAGAAACACCAAACTTAACGTTGTTCCAAGGAATGGTAGAGCGTTTAATCGTTGAAGAAGGTGTATGTAAAGGGGTAGTTACACAAGCTGGTGCAGAATATACAGCAAAAACCGTTGTAATTACAACTGGAACATTTTTACGCGGCGAGATTATCATGGGCGACTTAAAATATTCAAGCGGTCCAAATAATCAGCAACCGTCTATTACATTATCTGAGCATTTAGAAGAACTTGGATTTGATCTTGTTAGATTTAAAACAGGGACACCTCCGCGTGTAAACAGTAATACAATTGACTACAGTAAAACAGAAATTCAACCAGGTGATGATAAGCCACGTGCGTTCTCTTTTGAAACAACGAAATTTATTATGGATCAAATTCCATGTTGGTTGACATATACAAGTACAGAAACACACCGTTTAATAGATGAAAATTTACATCGTTCAGCTATGTATTCTGGTATGATTAAAGGAACAGGCCCTAGATACTGTCCTTCTATTGAAGACAAAGTAGTAAGATTTAATGATAAACCACGTCATCAAATTTTCTTAGAGCCAGAAGGGCGTAATACACAAGAAGTATATGTACAAGGTTTATCCACAAGCTTACCAGAAGATGTACAACGTGACATGCTTAGAACAATTCCAGGCCTAGAAAATGTTGAAATGATGCGTACAGGTTATGCAATTGAATATGATGCAATTGTGCCAACACAACTATGGCCAACACTTGAAACGAAAAAGATTAAAAATTTATATACAGCAGGACAAATTAATGGAACTTCTGGTTACGAAGAGGCGGCCGGACAAGGGCTTATGGCTGGAATTAATGCAGCATGCCGTTCTTTAGGTAAAAAAGAAGTTGTTTTAGGTCGCGAGGATGCTTATATTGGCGTCTTAATTGATGATCTTGTAACGAAAGGTACAAATGAACCATATCGTTTATTAACGTCTCGTGCAGAATACCGTCTATTATTACGCCACGATAATGCTGATCTTCGTTTAACTGAAGTTGGTCGTGAAATTGGACTAATTAAAGAAGAGCGCTATGAGCGATTTACAAATAAAAAATTACAAATTGAACAGGAAAAGGAACGTTTAAGCAGCATTATTATTAAACCACGTCCTGAAGTTCAAGAATTAATTCGCAATATTGGCGGAAGTGAATTGAAAGATGGAATACGTGCAAGTGACTTATTACGTCGTCCAGAGATGACATATGAGCATATTCATCTTTTAGTACCAAGTGAAGTAGAATTAAGTGATGAAGTTAAAGAACAAGTTGAAATTCAGATTAAGTATGAAGGGTATATTGAAAAATCTTTACAGCAAGTAGAGCGTATGAAGAAAATGGAGAGTAAAAAAATCCCTGTAGATATTGATTATGATGCGATTTCTAGCCTTGCTTCAGAAGCTAGACAGAAATTGAAAGATGTTCGTCCACTTTCAATGGGGCAGGCTTCACGTATTTCTGGCGTAAATCCAGCGGATATTTCCATTTTACTTGTGTATATAGAACAAGGAAAAATTGCACGCGTATCGAACCAATAAATAGTAAGGAGATATTGCTAGATGAACATAGAACAATTTCAATCTATGCTAGAAGAGAAGGGAATCACCCTCTCTTCTAGACAGTTAGAGCAGTTCAAAATCTACTTTGAAATATTAGTAGAGTGGAATGAAAAAATGAACTTAACGGCTATTACAGAAAAAGAAGAAGTATATTTAAAACACTTTTTTGATTCCATTACAGCTGCTTTTTATTATGATTTTTCAAAACCATTCTCAATTTGTGATGTTGGTGCAGGGGCTGGATTCCCAAGTATTCCTTTAAAAATCTGTTTCCCGCACTTAAAAGTAACAATTGTAGATTCATTGCAAAAACGTATTAATTTCTTAAATCACTTAGCCCAAAAGTTAGAATTAAGTGATGTTGCATTTTGTCACGATCGTGCTGAAACATTTGGGAAAAAAGAAGGTGTACGTGAATCATACGATATTGTAATGGCACGTGCAGTTGCGCGTCTTTCTGTATTAAGTGAGCTATGTTTACCACTTGTAAAAGTTGGAGGAACATTCATTGCAATGAAAGGTGCAGCAGCAAACGAAGAAATTGAAAATGGCAAGTATGCTTTAGAGGTGCTAGGCGGAGAGTTGAAAGAGATGTCTACTTTCCAATTACCATTTGAAGAGAGTGAACGTAATATTTTATTAATCGAGAAAAAGCGCAAGACACCAAAGAAATATCCACGCAAACCGGGAACACCCAATAAATTACCTATTGAAAAATAAATCTTATTAGACGTAAGATTAAATTATATAAATGAAAACGTAAATGTTTCATAGGAAACATTTTATGGAGAATAGTCAATAGGCCTAAAAGGTGGTGGAATATGTATGAAAAATACGTTTTCTCGTTTATTTGGCTTTGGAGATAAAGAGAGCGAATTCGAATTACAAGACGAAAGCCATGAAGAGATAGATAAAAAGGTATATGAAGAAATACAAGAAATTCCGATAGTAAATATTACCCCTAACCGTTATCAACCAAGAACAGTTTTTGATGATGCGCGTATTGATGAGTTAGCATTAACAATTCGTACACATGGACTTATTCAACCGATTGTTGTAAGGCAATATGAGGATGATAAGTACGAGATTATTGCTGGAGAAAGACGTTTTCGCGCGGCAACAAAGTTAGGTTGGGAAAAGGTTCCTGCAATTATAAAGAATTTAAATGATACAGAGACAGCTTCTGTAGCTTTAATTGAAAACTTGCAACGTGAGGAACTAACGGCAATCGAGGAAGCTGTGGCATATCAAAAGCTGATTGAGTTACATAATTTAACACAAGAAGCATTGGCACAACGACTTGGAAAAGGACAATCTACAATCGCAAATAAGTTGCGCTTGTTAAAGTTGCCTGAAGAAATAAAAAGTGCATTATTAGAAAAAAGCATTACAGAACGTCATGCCCGCGCTCTCATTCCTTTAAAAAATGAGGAATTACAACTGAAGGTTTTACAGGAAATTGTGGAGAAACAACTAAATGTAAAGCAAACAGAAGAACGAATTGCGAAGTTACTAGAGGAAGCGAAACCGAAGCGTAAGGCAAAGCAAAAAGCAGTAAGTCGAGATACGAGGATTGCTATGAATACAATTAGACAATCTTTACAAATGGTTACTGAAAGTGGTTTGAATGTTAATTCTGAGGAAGAAGAATTTGATGAGTACTATCAAATTACAATTAAAATTCCAAAGAAAAAATAATAATGACGTGCTAGAGACCTTATCCTATTGGAGAGGTCTCTTTTACTATATTTTCTTGTTAAATGAAGAAGGAGTTTAGAAATAAATTTTGAAGTTTAATAAAGGACGTAAAAGAAAAAGTTTTATTTCATGTTACAATAAACGTAATTGTTATTAGAATAAGATAGAAAGGTTGAAAGTAGGTGACATCATGGGAAAAATCATTGCTATTGCTAATCAAAAAGGCGGTGTTGGAAAAACAACAACATCTGTTAATTTAGGGGCTGGATTGGCGCAAGTAGGTAAAAAAGTCCTTCTTGTAGATATTGATGCTCAAGGAAATGCAACGACTGGTGTGGGAATTGAAAAATCTGAATTAGATCAATGTATTTACAACGTTCTTGTGGAAGATGCAGATGTTCAAGGGGTTATACAGAAAACCGCAACTGAAAACTTAGATGTTCTACCCGCTACAATTCAATTGGCTGGTGCTGAAATTGAATTGGTACCGACTATTTCCCGGGAAGTACGTTTGCAAAGAGCATTACAGCCAGTTCGTGATGAATATGACTATATTATTATCGACTGTCCCCCATCTTTAGGGTTATTAACGATTAATGCATTAACAGCAGCAGATTCTGTTATTATTCCTGTACAGTGTGAATATTACGCACTAGAAGGGTTAAGTCAGCTATTAAATACAGTTCGACTTGTACAAAAACATTTAAATAAAAATTTAGCAATTCAAGGTGTATTGTTAACAATGTTGGATGCCCGTACAAATTTAGGGATTCAAGTTATAGATGAAGTGAAAAAGTATTTTAGGGATAAAGTATATCGCTCGATTATTCCGCGTAATGTACGCTTGAGCGAGGCTCCAAGTCATGGGAAACCTATTATGCAGTATGACGCTAAATCAAGAGGAGCAGAAGTGTATATAGATTTAGCAGAGGAAGTGATTGCAGGTGGCTAAAGGATTAGGAAGAGGAATTAATGTGTTTTTTCCTGATTTAGATGTGAAAGAAGAGGAAACAATTCAGGAGATTCTTGTAACTGAATTAAGGCCGAATCCATATCAACCGCGTAAACACTTTAATAAAGAGGCGATTCAGGAATTAGCAATTTCGATTAAGGAACACGGTATTCTACAACCATTAATTGCTAGGAAGAGTATTAAAGGATATGAAATTGTTGCAGGTGAAAGACGATTTCGTGCTGCAAAAGAGGCTGGTTTAGAAAAAGTACCTGCGGTTGTAAGACAATTAACTGAACAGCAAATGATGGAATTTGCGTTGTTAGAAAACTTACAACGAGAAGATTTAAATCCTATGGAAGAGGCAATGGCATACCAGATGTTAATGAATGAGCTAAATGTAACGCAAGAACAATTAGCGAAACGTCTTGGTAAAAGCAGACCTTACATTGCAAATTATACTCGGTTATTAAGCCTACCTTCTTTCGTACAAGATATGATTGCAAATGGTCAACTTTCAATGGCTCATGGGAGAACTTTACTTACGATAAAAGATGAAGAACAATTGAAGTCCTTATTGAAACGCATTGAAAAAGAAGGATTAAATGTTCGTCAATTAGAGAAAATCGTCCAAGAGATTAATCAACACGTTTCACGTGAAACAAAAAAAGTGAAAAAAGAGCGAAATATATTTTTCGTGGAACGTGAAACGTTCTTAAGAGAAAAGTTTGGCACAGATGTGAAAATTAAAGAGACGAAAAAAGAAAAAGGTAAAATCGAAATTGAATTTTTTAATAAAGAAGATTTAAATCGTATTTTAGAACTATTAGCACAGAAAAATTAAAAAGCAAACCATCTTATTATTTATAGATGGTTTGCTTTTTTTAATGCGGATAATTTTTGATCCGTCTCTTTTATACTTTTTGCGATTACATCAGCCATTTTCATGACTAAACTTAATCTTGTATTTTGAAGAACGAAAAACTCCATAAACCCATTTAGATTGACGATACCGTGTATGTGCAAATCACCAACTGCAGGTAATTTCTTATTCATAGCAGCTCCAGGTTTACTAGGTCCCTTTCCAGTAGTGATTGATCCGATATTTTGGGACTTTCCTAAACATGCATCAACAGCAATTATAAATGCAGTAGGATATTCTTTCTGTATATTCTGAATTTTCTCTTCTAAATTTAGCGCATGTACTGGCTCATCTAGTGTACCGAATACTTGGAGGTTTTGGATGTCTATTTGTTCAAGTTTTGTACCAACTAATGGGCCGAGTGCGTCACCTGTAGAGCGATCTGTGCCGATACAAACGAGAATGAGTGGTATATTAGTTTTAATAGGAATATGGGTAAGTAAGAAATTACTGATTATCTCAGAGGCTTCTAGATCTTGGTGCATAACGTTTTGAGTTTCTTTCTCAAAAAATGGTAAGCGAAAACTTCCAATATTCATGAAGCACCCATCCTTTTAATAAATTTTCAATATATGTTATATGGTGAGGAAAATGGAAAGTTATAAGTGCGTAATTTTTGCAAAATGTGAATGAAAACGGAAATAATAGTACTAGTATATATATATTCGTTCCATTTTATACCTGGATGTCGGGGATAAAATAGGATTAAAATCATAAAATTTTTTCAGCAATTAGGGGACTTCTGATACAATAATAAGGGTAACTAAAAAGAAATTTTAGCTAGAGAGGTAGAGGTACATGGATTTATTAGCGAAGTGGTTTAATTCTATGAAACAGTATTTATTAGATGCTGATCGTTGGGCTCATATTGGAGTTGCGACATTAAAAATATGTATTATTTTAACAATTGGTGCAGTTGTTGTGCGAATTGCAAGGGCGGTTGTACGAAATGCGTTTCGTATGGGGAGTCGTTCTCCAATTCAAATTTCAGAACGTCGTACAGTTACAGTAGCGAAATTACTTGAAAATATTGTAGCGTACGTTGTTATGTTCATTATGCTAATTGCGATTTTAGGTGTGTTTGATATTAATGCATCAGGTTTATTAGCGGGTGCTGGGGTAATTGGTTTAGCAGTCGGATTTGGTGCTCAAAGTTTAGTGAAAGACGTTATTACAGGTTTATTTATTTTGTTAGAAGATCAGTTTTCAGTTGGCGATTATGTTAAAATCGGTCAATTTGAAGGAGTCGTTTTAGAAATTGGACTTCGTACAACGAAAGTAAAGAGTTGGACAGGTGAAATTCATACTTTACCAAATGGAAGTATTATTCAAGTTACTAACTACTCAGTTAGTAATAGTGTAGCATTTGTTGATGTATCTATTTCATATGAGGCTGATATTGCGAAAGCAGAGCAAGTTATTGAAGATTTATTAGTAGAATTACCTTCAAAGTACGAAAAAATGGTAACAACGCCTCAATTATTAGGTGTGCAAACATTAGCAGCATCAGAAGTTATATTACGTGTTATTGCTGAAGTAGAACCGATGCAACATGCAGTTATTGCAAGGGCACTTCGTAAAGAGATTAAAAATCGTCTTGATTTACATGGAATTGAAATTCCATATCCACGTATGGTTTTATATAATCGTGAAGAATTAGTTAGTGGAAAAGCAATTTAGTATGGAGAGGAGTTTGGAGAATGGAGCAAAAGGAATATAACTTGTATGATGTTGTGGAAATGAAGAAAGCCCATCCATGTGGCGAGAATCGTTGGAAAATTATTCGTATGGGAATGGATATCCGCATTAAGTGCGAGGGGTGTGACCATTCAGTAATGATTCCTCGAAGAGAGTTTGATCGTAAGGTGAAAAAAATACTTGTGAAGCACGAAGAATAGAGGGAGAGTAACAGTTACAGTAGGTAACTGTTACTTTTTTTCGTTTGGCGGAAACTTGTCATTTTTTTCGTTACTATCTATAATGATGAAAGATTGAGACATAGGAGTGAAAAATATGGGATTAACGGCTGGGATTGTTGGATTACCTAACGTAGGGAAGTCCACTTTATTTAATGCAATTACACAAGCAGGAGCAGAATCTGCGAACTATCCATTCTGTACAATTGATCCAAACGTAGGGATTGTAGAAGTACCAGATGAGCGTTTAAATAAATTAACGGAATTAGTAGAACCGAAAAAGACTGTTCCGACTGTATTCGAGTTTACTGATATTGCAGGTATCGTAAAAGGTGCTAGTAAAGGTGAAGGTTTAGGAAATAAATTCTTATCTCACATTCGTCAAGTAGATGCAATTTGCCAAGTTGTTCGTTGTTTTGAAGACGAAAATATTACGCACGTTTCAGGGAAAGTAGATCCAATTGATGATATTGAAACAATCAATTTAGAGCTAATTTTAGCGGACTTAGAGTCTGTTGATAAGCGTATCGAGCGTGTTGCGAAATTAGCAAGACAAAAAGATAAAGAAGCGGTATATGAGCATGAAATTTTAGTTCGTTTAAAAGAAGCTTTTGAAGAGGGAAAACCAGCTCGTACTGTTGAATTTACAGAAGAGCAGATGAAGATTGTTAAAGGCCTTCATTTACTTACAACAAAAGAAATGTTATACGTAGCGAATGTAAGTGAAGACGATATTATCGATCCTTCGGAAAATAAATACGTACAAATGGTAAAAGAATTTGCAGCAAATGAAAATTCTCAAGTAATCGTTGTATGTGCAAAAATCGAATCAGAAATCGCTGAATTAGACGAAGAAGAGAAAAAAGTATTCCTTGAAGAATTAGGAATTGAAGAGTCTGGTTTAGATCAATTAATTCGTGCAGCATATGACCTATTAGGACTTGCTACTTACTTTACAGCTGGCGTTCAAGAAGTACGTGCTTGGACATTTAAACAAGGAATGAAGGCACCACAATGTGCTGGTGTTATTCATACAGACTTTGAGCGTGGATTTATTCGTGCAGAAACAGTTTCTTACGATGATTTAATGACAAACGGTTCTATGACAGCTGCAAAAGAAGCTGGAAAAGTACGTTTAGAAGGAAAAGAATATATCGTAAAAGACGGAGATGTTATGCACTTCCGTTTTAACGTTTAATTTAATATTTCCTAGGAAAAATAAAGATATGAGCTTGGCAAATATATTATATGTTTGCCAAGTTTTTTATGTATTGGTGAGTTGATTCATATAACTTACTATGATATAATCTAAACTCGTGAGTAATTACTATAAATTAATTGCTCCTTGCCCATTACGGGCCGTTTAGACCAAAAGGAGGTGAAAGTGTAATGAGAAAGTACGAAATTATGTACATCATTCGTCCTGGCGTTGAAGAAGAAGCTCAAAAAGCTTTAGTTGAACGTTTTGCAGGTGTTTTAACAAACAATGGTGCAGAAATCATTAACACGAAAGAGTGGGGTAAGCGTCGTTTAGCTTACGAAATCAACGACTTACGTGAAGGTTTCTACATGATCTTAAACGTGAAATCTAACGCAGAAGCGATTAACGAATTCGACCGTTTAGCTAAGATCAACGAAGACATCCTTCGTCATATCGTTGTTAAAGAAGAAGAAAAATAATTGATATATAAGGGAGAGTGGTTCGATTGATGAATCGTGTTATCCTCGTTGGTCGTTTAACTAAGGACCCTGACTTACGTTACACGCCCAATGGTGTCGCAGTAGCTACTTTTACGTTAGCTGTGAATCGCGCATTTGCCAATCAGCAAGGTGAGCGTGAAGCTGACTTTATTAATTGTGTAATATGGCGTAAACAAGCAGAAAACGTAGCAAATTATTTGAAAAAAGGTAGCTTAGCAGGCGTAGATGGACGTCTTCAAACTCGTAATTACGAGGGACAAGATGGTAAACGTGTATACGTAACAGAAGTTCTTGCGGAAAGCGTGCAATTTTTAGAGCCGCGTAATGGCGGTGGGGAGCAACGTGGTTCATTTAATCAGCAACCATCAGGAGCTGGTTTCGGTAACCAAGGCTCTAACCCATTTGGTCAATCTAGTAATTCAGGTAACCAAGGTAACTCTGGATTTACGAAGAATGACGATCCATTTTCAAATGTAGGTCAACCGATCGACATTTCCGACGACGATTTACCGTTCTAATACAGTAAATTTGTTAGTTTTAACAAAGAATGGAGGGAAATAGACATGGCAGGACGCAAAGGTGGACGTGCGAAACGTCGTAAGGTGTGTTTCTTCACAGCTAACGGCATCACTCGCATTGACTATAAAGATGTTGATTTATTAAAACGTTTCGTTTCTGAGCGTGGTAAAATTTTACCTCGTCGTGTAACAGGAACAAGCGCAAAATACCAACGCAAACTTACAGTTGCAATTAAACGTGCTCGTCAAATGGCACTTTTACCATATGTTGGTGAATAATAGCGTATGAAATGCACAGTAGAGTGGGACTCTACTGTGCATTTTGCTATGCTTTTCTTTTTGAAAGAGAGGTTAAAATGTGAAACAAACAAAGTTTATTACAGAAGGTGCAGCATTATTAGCTATATATGCAATTTTATTGCTTATATCTATGTATGTTCCGATTTTGGGTACAGTTGTAACTTTTGCGTTGCCGTTACCATTTATACTATTAATGATAAGACATAAACTATCTAATGTGCTCGTGGTTTTTGTAGCGGCACTTTTTGTTACTATTATTGTGAGTCAACCGCTGAATTTAGTGAAGACAATTATGTTTGGATTGATAGGGATTGTTTTAGGATATATGTATAAAACAAGAAAAAAGCCAGTCGAAATCTTAATAGCGGGGACGCTTGCATACTTAATTGGTTTTGTACTTATTTATGTTGCGAGTATAAAGTTTTTCAACATAGATATAATGAAGCAAATGCAAAGTATGTTCAGTGAAAGTATGGCGAAAAGCGAAAAGATAGTAAGTGCTACAGGTATGCCGATTAGTAAGGAACAAAAAGAGTTACTCGCACAAATGAATGATATATTACAATCGTTACTTCCAAGTATACTTGTGCTAGTTTCAGTATGTTTTTCTTGGATTACAGTGATAATATCAGGTAGTGTTTTGAAAAAGTTAAAACATGAAGTTATATCTTGGCCTAAATTTAAAGATATACAATTACCAAAGAGTATCATTTGGTATTACGTTATATTTATTTTGTTAGCAACTTTTATAAAAGTAGAACCAACATCATATTTACATATGGTATTTTCTAACCTAAATGTCATATTTGCACTATTGCTTGTACTGCAAGGTCTGACATTTATCGCCTTTTTAGCGTATAGAAAAGGTTTTACTAAAGGGGTTCCTATTATTAGTTTTATTGCATGCATGTTTATTCCGATGCTGTTTCCTCTTGTGACAATCTTAGGTATAATTGACTTAGGGATTTCATTGCGTTCTAAAATAGGGGGATAAAATAATATTCCTTATACTATTTTAATCTGTTTAACTAACTGGAAGGTAAGTTAGTTTTACTTTATAGGAGTTGTATACATGCCTGAATTTGATAAGAAACAGTGGTTTTTATATCCTGTTTATGTATTGGCATTTTTTGTGTTTGTGCTCATTTTAATTCTCTGTTATTTTCATTTAATTATGGGTATAGCTGCTTTTGTCATTTTTTGTATCGTATTCTTTATCGTTATACGATTTGAACTTAATTTTCAAAGGAATTTCGAAAAGCATACGACAGATATGATTACAAGAGTAAAGAAAGTAAGTAATGAAGCATTTAACCAAATGCCGATTGGTATTTTGTTATACAATAAGGATTATGGGATTGATTGGGCAAATCCTTATTTATCTTCATGTCTGGGACAGCACGCATTAGCTGGATGGCACCTTTACGATGTATCAGAAACATTACTTCTTTTCATTAAAGGAGAAACTTCTGATGATATAGTCTCTTTAAATAATCGAAAGTTTCGCGTTTTTGTAAGGAAAGAAGAAAAGTTAATTTATTTCTTTGATGTAACGGAACAAACAGAAATCGAAAAGATGTACGAGGATCAAAGGACTGTTTTAGCTGTCATCTATTTGGATAATTATGATGAAGTTACACAAGGATTAGATGATCAATTACGTACGAATATAACAAGTCTTGTGACATCGCGACTAAATGAATGGGCACTTAAGTATGGTGCTTATTTAAAACGTGCATCTTCAGAAAGATTCTTCGTTGTGCTAAATGAAAGTATTTTGACGCAGATGGAGAAAGGGAAATTTAGCATTTTAGATCAGGTGCGTGAAGAAACATCTAAAAGGAATATACCACTTACATTAAGTGTGGGTGTCGGATCAGGTGATTTACCTTTATCAGAGCTTGGAGCAATGGCTCAATCTGGTTTAGATCTTGCGCTTGGGCGCGGGGGAGACCAAGTAGCTATTAAACAAGCGACAGGTAAAGTTAAGTTCTATGGAGGTAAGACAAATCCGGTTGAAAAACGTACCCGTGTACGTGCCAGGGTCATTTCGCATGCGTTAAAGGATTTAGTATTAGAAAGTAGTAATGTCATTATTATGGGGCATAGGGCTCCCGATATGGACGCAATTGGTGCTGCGATTGGTATTTTAAAAGTGGCTCAATTAAATGAGCGTAAAGGATATATTGTGTTAGATGAAAATGATTCCGATAAAGGAATTAAGCGTTTGATGGACAAAGTGAAACAAAATGAGGAGTTATGGTCTCATTTTATTACTCCAGAGCAAGCGATGGAATTTGCAAATGATGAGTCGTTACTTGTTGTTGTCGATACGCATAAACCTTCTATGGTGATGGAGCAAAAACTGTTACATAAAATTGAAAATGTGGTAGTTATTGATCATCATCGCCGTGGAGAAGATTTTATTGAAGACCCATTGCTAGTTTATATGGAACCATATGCTTCTTCAACGGCAGAATTGGTTACAGAATTACTTGAGTATCAACCTAAAAATTTAAAGATGACAATGTTAGAAGCGACGGCATTGTTAGCGGGTATTATTGTCGACACGAAAAGTTTCACATTCCGGACAGGGGCTCGTACATTTGATGCTGCTTCTTATTTACGCTCACATGGTGCAGATACTGTACTTGTACAAGAACTTTTAAAGGAAGATATGGATCAGTATTTACGGGTTGCAAAAGCTATAAAAAATGCGTACATTTATAAAAATGGAATTGCGATTGCTAAAGTTGATAGTGATGATTACTACGATCAAGTGCTTATTGCGCAATCGGCAGACACGTTATTAACGATGACAGGGATTATTGCATCATTTGTTGTTGCGAAACGTGGCGAGAATCTCATTGGAATTAGCAGCAGGTCTTTAGGTGAAGTGAATGTGCAGCTAATTATGGAAAACTTAGGCGGTGGCGGGCATTTGACGAATGCAGCCACACAGATGAAAAATGTTACAGTAGATGAAGCTGAGGAGAAGCTTCGATTTGTTATTGATGACTATTTACAGGGAGGCACACAATCATGAAAGTAATTTTTCTAAAAGACGTAAAAGGTAAAGGTAAAAAAGGAGAAGTAAAAAACGTACCAGATGGCTATGCAAATAACTTCTTACTAAAACAAGGATTAGCTGCTGAAGCAACAAATAGCAGTATGAAAACTTTAGAAGCTCAAAAGCGTAAAGAAGAAAAAGATGCAGCAGCAGAGCTTGAAAATGCAAAAGAGTTAAAAGAGACTTTAGAGAAATTAACTGTAGAATTAAAGGCGAAATCTGGAGAAGGTGGCCGTTTATTTGGTTCTATCACAAGCAAACAAATCGTAGATGCAATGCAAAAATCACACAAGATTAAACTTGATAAACGTAAATTTGAAATGGACGATGCAATCCGCGCGTTAGGTTATACAAACGTTACTGTGAAATTGCATCCACAAGTAACAGCAACAGTAAAAGTTCATGTTAGTGAACAATAAAAATAAATTAAGCAAGGAGGATTGCGTATGAGTGATGTACTTGCTGATCGTACCCCTCCGCATAATATAGAGGCTGAGCAGGCGGTTTTAGGGGCCATATTGATTGATCAAGATGCGTTAACTTCAGCATCAGAGTTATTGGTACCTGATTCGTTCTATCGAACGAAACATCAAAAGATTTTTGAAGTCATGCTTGGGCTATCTGATAAGGGAGAGCCGATTGACTTAGTAATGATGACATCAGCAATGGCTGATCAAGGATTACTAGAAGAGGTTGGTGGGGTTTCTTACTTAGCAGAGTTAGCAGAAGTTGTGCCAACTGCAGCTAACGTAGAATATTACGCACGCATCATCGCTGAAAAGGCGCTTTTACGTCGTTTAATTCGCACGGCGACTCATATTGTATCGGATGGATACGAGAGAGAAGATGATGTGGATGGTCTTTTAAACGAGGCTGAGAAAAAAATATTAGAAGTATCCCATCAAACGAATGCAAAAGCATTCCAAAACATTAAAGATGTTCTTGTAGATGCTTATGACAAAATTGAACTTTTGCATAATCAAAAGGGTGAAGTTACTGGGATACCAACTGGGTTTACTGAATTAGATAAGATGACAGCAGGTTTCCAACGAAATGATTTAATTATCGTGGCAGCACGTCCATCAGTAGGGAAAACGGCATTTTCATTAAATATTGCACAAAACGTAGCGACGAAAACGGATGAAAATGTAGCGATTTTTAGTTTGGAGATGGGTGCTGATCAGCTTGTTATGCGTATGCTTTGTGCAGAAGGGAATATTGATGCACAAAGACTTCGTACTGGTTCATTAACTTCCGATGATTGGGCAAAATTAACAATGGCAATGGGGAGTCTCTCAAATGCTGGTATATATATTGATGATACGCCAGGTATTAAAGTAAATGAGATTCGAGCAAAATGTCGTAGATTAAAGCAAGAACAAGGTCTTGGTATGATTTTGATTGACTATTTGCAGCTTATTCAAGGAAGTGGGAAATCAGGAGAAAACCGTCAGCAGGAAGTATCTGAGATTTCTCGTACTTTAAAAGGGATTGCGCGTGAATTGCAAGTGCCTGTTATTGCTTTATCACAGTTATCTCGTGGTGTAGAATCGCGTCAAGATAAACGCCCGATGATGTCTGATATTCGTGAATCTGGAAGTATTGAGCAGGATGCTGATATTGTAGCTTTCCTATATCGTGAAGACTACTATGATCGAGAAACAGAAAACAAAAATACAATTGAAATTATTATTGCAAAACAACGTAACGGTCCAGTTGGTTCAGTGGAACTTGCATTCGTCAAAGAGTTCAATAAGTTCGTTAACTTAGAACGTCGTTTTGAGGATGGACATGCTCCACCGGCATAAAGGCAGTATAAAAAAGAAACACATTTCTTATAATAAGATGTGTTTCTTTTTTTTTATAAGAAAGATAAGGCTTTCATAAGTTAAATATATAATTCTTACGAACGAAAATGTTTTTTTGTGAAAAAATGTTCGCTTTTCGGTTGACTTCTCTTTCGGTTTTGGTACAATTATATTGTTTGAATAGATCGTTTGAAAATTGCGGAGGTGCTTTAATAATGTCTTCAGTAGTAGTTGTAGGAACACAATGGGGCGACGAAGGAAAAGGTAAAATCACTGATTTTCTTTCTGAGCATGCGGAAGTAGTTGCAAGATATCAAGGTGGAAATAACGCGGGACATACAATTGTTTTCGGCGGAGTTAAATATAAATTACACTTAATTCCATCTGGTATTTTCTATAAAGAGAAAATTTGTGTAATCGGAAACGGATTAGTAGTAGATCCAAAAGCATTACTTGAAGAGTTAAAATACTTACACGATCGTGGTGTAAGTACTGATAATTTACGTGTAAGTAACCGTGCACATGTTATTTTACCTTACCACTTAAAACAAGATGAGTTAGAAGAAGCAAGTAAAGGTGATAACAAAATCGGTACAACGAAAAAAGGTATCGGTCCTGCATATATGGATAAAGCTGCTCGTATTGGTATTCGTATGGCTGATCTTTTAGACCGTGAAGCATTTAAAGAGAAGCTTGAGCGCAATTTAGTAGAAAAAAATCGTTTATTTGAAAAAATGTACGATACAGAAGGTTTCACTGTAGAAGAAATTTTTGAAGAGTACTTCGAGTACGGGCAACAAATCGCGCAATATGTATGTGATACGTCTGTTGTATTAAATGATGCATTAGATAATAATCACCGTGTATTATTTGAAGGTGCGCAAGGTGTTATGCTTGATATTGACCACGGTACGTACCCGTTCGTTACATCTTCTAACCCAATTGCTGGTGGTGTAACAGTTGGAACTGGAGTTGGTCCTGCGAAAGTTACTCGCGTTGTAGGTGTATGTAAAGCATATACAAGCCGCGTTGGTGATGGTCCATTCCCTACTGAGCTTCATGATGAAATTGGTCATCAAATTCGTGAAGTTGGTCGCGAGTATGGAACGACAACTGGTCGTCCACGCCGCGTAGGTTGGTTCGATAGCGTTGTTGTAAGACATGCACGTCGTGTTAGTGGTTTAACGGATCTATCATTAAATTCTATCGACGTTTTAACAGGTATTCCAACTCTTAAAATTTGTGTAGCTTACAAATACAATGGCGAAGTTATTGATGAAGTTCCAGCTAACTTAAACATTTTAGCGAAATGTGAGCCTGTATATGAAGAGCTTCCAGGTTGGGAAGAAGATATTACTGGTGTAAAATCATTAGATGAACTTCCTGAAAATGCACGAAAATACGTAGAACGTGTTTCTGAGTTAACAGGAATTCAAATATCTATGTTCTCAGTTGGACCAGATCGTAACCAAACAAATATTGTTCGTAACGTATACGAAGCTTAATTAACATTTTTTAGAAAAAACTCATGTCTGCATGAGTTTTTTCTTATTCTTTTATAAAAAAACAAAAAAAGTATTGCAATAAATACAGAATACATGTTATGATACATCTTGTCGTCACGAAAATATGACGTTGGTGAGTATGAGCCATTAGCTCAGTTGGTAGAGCATCTGACTTTTAATCAGAGGGTCGAAGGTTCGAGTCCTTCATGGCTCACCATTTTATTTTTCGTGGCCCGTTGGTCAAGTGGTTAAGACACCGCCCTTTCACGGCGGTAACACGGGTTCGAATCCCGTACGGGTCATGTTTTTTTTTGCTTATTTTTGGTCCCGTGGTGTAGTGGTTAACATGCCTGCCTGTCACGCAGGAGATCGCCGGTTCGACCCCGGTCGGGACCGCCACTTTTGTTTATACCACCATTAGTGGTTTTATATATAGTTTTGGCTCGGTAGCTCAGTCGGTAGAGCAGAGGACTGAAAATCCTCGTGTCGGCGGTTCGATTCCGTCCCGAGCCACTCTCAGGATATTAAGTGGGCCCACTTAATATCCTTTTTATTTATGTAATTTTACAAAACTGAGTAGTTATTTTAAAATAGAACGAGGAGCCTCTAGCAGTTGAAGCTAGAGGTTTTTCTATAGATCGTATAGGATGCCGTGTAAAAGTGGATCATACATGAGTCTATGAGAATAGAGGAGAAAATACTTAAACAAAGGATGCGGTCATATAGGACATACTATGTAAACATCAATATGTTTAGGGATTATTGACCATATTTTTATAAGGAGGAAATAGACGATGATGGGAAAGAAAATTTTAGTAGTTGATGATGAAAAGCCGATTGCAGATATTTTGAAGTTTAACCTAGAAAAAGAAGGTTTTGAAATAGTAATGGCGCATGATGGTGATGAAGCAATTGAAAAGGCTAATGAAGAGCAACCAGATATGGTTTTATTAGATATTATGCTACCAGGTAAAGATGGCTTAGAGGTTTGCCGTGAAATACGTAAAAGCTCAGAAATGCCGATTATTATGCTTACAGCAAAGGACTCTGAGATTGATAAAGTATTAGGGCTTGAGCTTGGGGCAGATGATTATGTAACGAAGCCATTTAGTACAAGAGAATTACTTGCTCGTGTGAAGGCGAATTTACGCCGCCATCAACAAGGTGGTGCTGCGGAAAAAGAAGAAAATACAGAAATGGTTATTGGACCAATTGTGATTAATCCAAATGCATATAGTGTAACGAAGCGTGAGGAAAATATCGAGCTTACACATCGTGAATTTGAGTTGCTACATTATTTAGCGAAACATTTAGGACAAGTTATGACACGCGAACATTTATTACAAACAGTTTGGGGTTATGACTATTTTGGAGATGTGCGCACAGTAGACGTTACAGTACGTCGTTTGCGTGAAAAAATTGAAGATAATCCAAGCCATCCTACTTTAATTGTAACTAGACGTGGAGTAGGGTATTACTTGCGTGACCCAGAGCAGGAATAGTATATGAAGAAAGTTGGTTTTTTTCAATCTATTCATTTAAAATTTGTGCTTATATATATGCTATTAATATTAATAGCGATGCAAGTTATTGGAGTATATTTCGTAAGGGAATTAGAGAAGAGCTTAGTACAAGGTTTTAGGGATTCTTTAACGCAGCAAACAAACTTATTATCATATAATTTGAAGCAAGAGTTTAAAAAAAGTTATACAAAAGCAGAAACAGAGTCAACAGATGAAACGATTAAAACTTCAATTCGAAAATTTGCCTCTGATCAGAAGAAAGTTATACAAGAGGTAAGTGTATTTGATTCGCACAGAAAGTTACTGGCTATTTCAG
This sequence comes from Bacillus cereus group sp. MYBK220-1, assembly GCF_051916445.1. Classification (NCBI taxonomy): domain Bacteria; kingdom Bacillati; phylum Bacillota; class Bacilli; order Caryophanales; family Bacillaceae; genus Bacillus; species Bacillus cereus group sp. MYBK220-1. The sequence goes on from NZ_JBQAGQ010000004.1 coordinate 31,317, forward strand.
ATGAATCAAAGCAGAATAAGGTGAATCGAACATCAACTGATATAGCTGTTCAGCGAGTGTTAGTACAAAAAAAGCCGGAAGTGAAAATTGAGAAGGATGGTAGTACAGGTCATCGTGTTCAAGTTATGCTTACTCCGATTCTAGATGATAACGGTAAGGATGCGCTTGGTGTTATTTACATTGTGGCATCTATGGAAGATGTATATAAACAAATGAAGGATATAAATCAAATTTTTGCTACGGGAACAGTAATTGCTTTATTAGTAACGGCCGTACTTGGGATTTTATTGGCTCAAACAATTACAAGACCAATTTCAGATATGCGGAGACAAGCAATCGAAATGGCAAAAGGAAATTATTCGAGAAAAGTAAAAGTGCATAGCCATGATGAAATTGGACAACTGGCATTATCCTTCAATAATTTATCAAAAAAATTACAACAAGCTCGTTCTTCTACAGAAAGTGAAAGGCGTAAATTATCATCTGTTTTATCACATATGACAGATGGAGTAATTGCTACTGACCGAAAAGGGGATATTATTTTACTAAATGACCCTGCGGAAAAGATGTTAAATGTTTCTCGTGAAACAGCGCTCGATCAATCTGTTTTAGAGGTATTAGGAATACAGGAAGAATTTACGCTCGATCATTTATATGAAGAGCCAGATTCTGTTTTATTAGATTTTAGTACGAGAAACGAACCATATATTTTACGTGCTAGTTTCTCTGTTATTCAAAAAGAAACAGGGAAGGCAAATGGCTTAATTGCTGTACTATATGATGTAACAGAGCAGGAGCGTATAGAAAGGGAACGCCGTGAGTTTGTGGCGAATGTCTCTCATGAATTAAGGACGCCATTAACGACGATGCGCAGTTATTTAGAGGCACTTACAGATGGAGCATGGCAGGATCCAAATATTGCACCACAATTTTTAACGGTTACACAAGAAGAAACAGAAAGAATGATTAGACTTGTAAATGCGTTGTTACAGCTATCTAAACTTGATAGTACAGAGCATCGTTTAATGAAAGAATGGGTCGACTTTACTGATTTCTTTAATAATATTATTGATCGCTTTGAAATGTCTAAAGAGCAAAATGTAAGTTTCAAACGATCTTTCTCTAAGAAATCTAGATTTATTGATATGGATACTGACAAAATTACTCAAGTGCTGTATAACATTATTTCTAACGCATTAAAGTATTCACCAGAAGGTGGAACAGTAACATATCGTTTACGTGATCGCGGTGATTTATTAGAAATTAGTGTAAGTGACCAAGGAATGGGGATTCCAAAAGAAAACGTTGATAAAATCTTTGAACGTTTTTATCGCGTAGATAAAGCTCGTTCAAGACAAATGGGTGGTACTGGGCTTGGATTAGCAATTGCAAAAGAAATGATTGAGGCACATGGTGGCTCTATTTGGGCGAAGAGTGAAGAAGGAAAAGGGACAACTATTTATTTCACGTTACCAATGGCAGCAGATGAAGAGGACGATTGGGAATGAGTATGGAAAACTTTAAAACAATAGTTTTAATTAACCTAGTTGTAATTAGCCTATTTCTTACTTTTAACCTATGGACGTATGTGCCAGATTCTACATCCATGCAAAACGCGAAATTTGTGCAGGGAAATGAAGGAATGAACCAAACTAAAATTTCCGATGTTGTCCGTCCTACTTCTATCATCGTGCATAAAGATAAAAATCATTATGGGAGCAGAAGAGAGGCAGATATAGAATCAATCTATAAGCCTCTGGAAGTAGGGGAACTACATGATTTTAAAGAGATATCAATCACTAAGGGGGATTTCCTTTCATATGTGCATGGTGAAGGGAAAGTTGAACTTGTTTTCCCTACCGATATCCCATTTGATGCAGTAAAATCCATGTTTAACATGAAAGAGAAGAGTACAGATAAGCCTAAACATTTTAATCGTATTCTCCTCGATCCTTCTCGAAGTAAGGATCAAGAAATTAAAATTAACTTTGTTTCTGATGGTGATAACTTTAAAATATACGAGGCAAAATTAAGTGGCGTGTATTTAAAAGATATTGTAAATGCCCAAAATCAATTTATAGTATCAGCAAAGCCTTATTTTGATTATCAACTTAATGATATGAAAAAGTTATTTTTACCAGATGGAACGACAGAGTTAAACAATATAACATATATTTCATCTAATTTAGCAGTTGATACGTTTAAGAATGCTCTGTTTAGTGATCCTCGTTATTTAAGTCCGATTACCGAGATGTCGAAAGAAACATTTACAGATGGTATTAGATCCATGGAAATTGAAAACGATCGTCACATGCTAAAGTATAAAAACTCTTCTGTCTTAACTGAGAAAACGATAGATAATTTAATGCTTTTACAAAAAAGCTTTGAATTCGTAAGTGGTCACAGTGGAAGTTTGGATTCATATCGTTTGGACTATATGAATAAAGGAGAGACAGTATTTCGTTTAAATGAAGATGGATATTCAGTATTCAATGAAGATGGATTAGCTGAATTGAGACAAATATGGGGATCAGAAGAAGTAATGGAATATGAAAGACCGTTGCTGTCTTTAAATACTAAAGGTATAGAACAGAAGGTTACTCTTCCGTCAGGGCATGTTGTAATAGCATCTCTAGAAAATAATCCAGAGATAAAGAAACAAGTAATTAAGGATATTGGTATTGGATACAAGTTATCACTAGATGGACAAGTAGTTCGATTACAACCAATTTGGTATGTAAAGCTTGTTGAAGATGAAACAGGTAAACAGAAAATCTATGAGTGGAGTGAGGGAGGACTAAATGGATTGGGATCGGATTAAAACCATATTTATTGTGACCTTTTTTGTTTTGGACCTCTTTCTCATTTTCCAATTCATTCAAAAGCAAGATAGTAATCAATTGGAGCTTATTGCAGAAACAAAGATAGATCAAGAATTAAAAGCAAACAAAATTACGATGGGAAATATCCCTAAAGAACCGAAAAAAGAGTCATTTATTAGAGCGGAAAATAAAGCTTTTAAAGAAGAAGATATACAGTCTTTGAAAAATCAAACAGTGCATATACAAAATATGTACAAGATAGAAAGTAAGCTAAAAGAGCCTTTTTTAAATACGAAATCATTATCAAAAGATAAGTATAATGAATTTTTGAAGAACTATGTATTGGATGGACAAAAGTATGAATTTGGAGCGGTGAAAGACTCTAAAATTTATTTCTTCCAAAAATATAAAGATAAGCCTATTTTCTATAATAATCAGGCGATGATTGTTGTGGAATTAAATGAAAAAAATGAACTTGTTTCATATACGCAGACAATGCTAACTGATTTAAAAGAAATGGGCGAAGGTGAAAAAACGAAAGAGCAAGAAATTATTACGGCTCAAACAGCTTTAGAAAATTTGTATTTAAAAAATAAAATTCATGGAAATACGCATGTTAAAGAAGCGCAAATTGGTTATGCCACTCTTACCGCATCTACTTCTAATAACCAAGTACTGGCTCCAACATGGAATTTGAAAACGGAGCAGAAGCAGGACTTCTTTGTGAATGCAATTGAAGGACAAGTTATGGAATTAGGAGAAAAGGAAAATCAAGTGGTTGATGAACATACTGGAGTGAGAAAGAATGGGGTTGCATTTTAGCGTACTTGCAAGTGGAAGTACAGGAAATATGCTATACGTAGGAACCGATGAAAAAAAATTACTAGTCGACGCAGGTTTAAGTGGTAAAGCAACAGAGGCTTTATTTAAACAAGCAGAACTGAATATAAATGATGTATCAGGTATTCTTGTAACGCATGAGCATAGTGATCATATTAAAGGATTAGGTGTACTGGCACGTAAATATGATTTACCTGTTTATGCGAATGAGAAAACATGGAATGCAATGGAACATTTAATAGGAAATATCCCAACTGAACAAAAGTTTATTTTCTCAGTTGGTGATGTGAAAACCTTTGGTGATATTGAAGTCGAGTCATTTGGAGTTTCTCATGATGCGGCAGAACCGATGTTTTATGCTTTCCATAACAATAATAGGAAGTTAGCGCTTATTACAGATACGGGATACGTAAGTGACCGTATGAAAGGCGTTATTAAGGGAGCTAATGCTTTCGTATTTGAAAGTAATCATGATGTAGAAATGCTTCGTATGGGACGTTATCCATGGAGCATTAAACGACGTATTTTAAGTGACGTTGGGCATGTTTGTAATGAGGATGCTGCATTAGCGATGGCAGATGTAATTACAGATGAGACAAAGCATATTTATTTAGCACATTTAAGCTTAGATAATAACATGAAAGAACTAGCGCGTATGTCAGTATCACAAGTACTAGAGGAAAAAGGATTTGGAGTGGGTGAATCCTTTGAAATTCACGATACAGATCCAAAAATGCCTACAAAAATTCAATACGTATAATTCTTCATTTTAGTAAACAATAAAGGTGAATATAGTTGTTTTCAGGAAGATAGGTGAACAAATATGTCCTTTATTGATGAAGAAAATTATCGTATGAAACGTGCAGGAAAAAAGAAGCACAAAGGTATAGTTCTTTCTAGTATAGCGGGAACAATTGTAGGAGCTTCTTTATTCGCGTTTGGAGCGCCTTTATTTTCAAATTCTGCTGATACGCTTCCGCAAGCTGAAGCAAGCGGAAGTAATATGGCCGAAGCTCAAGGGATTAAACAGATTAGCTTTGTAGATGCTGTTGATCGTGCATCTGAAGCTGTTGTGGGTGTTATTAACATTCAACGAGATAACTTTTCAGAGGCAGATTCAGAGGCCGGTACAGGATCAGGAGTAATTTATAAAAAGACAGATGGTCAAGCTTATATTGTAACGAATAATCATGTTGTAGCTGGAGCGAATCGTATTGAAGTAAGTCTAAGTGACGGTAAGAAGGTTCCTGGAAAAGTATTAGGAACCGATGTAGTCACAGACTTAGCTGTATTAGAAATAGATGCAAAGCATGTGAAAAAAATAATTGAAATTGGCGATTCTAATACTGTTCGCAGAGGAGAGCCAGTTATTGCGATTGGAAACCCACTTGGACTGCAATTTTCTGGAACAGTTACACAAGGTATTATTTCAGCTAATGAACGTATTGTCCCTGTAGATTTAGATCAAGATGGACATTATGATTGGCAAGTAGAAGTGTTACAAACAGATGCAGCGATTAATCCGGGGAATAGTGGCGGTGCGCTTGTAAATGCAGCAGGACAATTAATTGGTATTAATTCAATGAAAATTGCTGCAAAAGAAGTAGAAGGAATCGGCCTTGCTATTCCGGTGACTAGAGCTGTTCCGATTATGAATGAACTTGAGAAGTATGGAAAAGTAAGAAGACCATATGTTGGGATTGAACTTAGGTCATTAAATGAAATTCCAAACTATTATTGGTCAAAAACATTACATTTATCAGGTACTGTAACAGAGGGAGTTTGTATTTTGGATGTGAAAAGTCCTTCGCCAGGTGCGGATGCTGGTTTAAGAGAACATGATGTTATTGTGGCAGTAGATGGAAAACCGATGCGCGATATTATTGGATTCCGTACGGCCTTATATGATAAGGAAATTAATGATAAAATGACTCTTACGTTTTATCGTGGCACAAAAAGAGTAACAACAACAGTGAAATTAGGCATTCAAAAGTATTAAAAACAGGAGGGCCTACCTCCTGTTTTCTATTGTAGAAAAGTGAGGTGAAGAAAATGAATTTACCTTGTTGTTTAGAGCATGTTGAATTAGCGTTAGATATTATTGTGGATGAGTGTGAAGTTGCGCCAGTTATCAACAATGTGGATAACTCGGAAAAAGAGAAAAAAACATGTGAATTTTGTCAAAATGAGGCGACATATGTTGTATCGAACACAGATTCTCACACAATATGTGGGTAGTATTTGTGGATATGTGGATAAGTTTTGTGGATAACATGTTTGTAAGGTGGAGGATACGTGTGAATATCTCGATTATTTCAATTGGGAAATTAAAAGAAAAATATTTGAAACAAGGTATAGCAGAATACTTAAAACGATTATCTGCATACGCAAAAGTAGAAGTAATTGAATTGCCTGATGAAAAGGCGCCAGAAAATTTAAGTGAAGCAGAAATGTTAATTGTAAAGGAAAAAGAAGGTATACGTATACTGGATAAAATTTCTGATGACACGCATGTGATTGCATTAGCTATAGAAGGAAAGCAAAAGTCATCAGAAGAATTCGCGATAAGTCTAGATCGCCTTGCTACATACGGAAAGAGTAAAGTCGCATTTGTAATTGGTGGATCACTCGGACTAAGCTCAGAAGTGATGAAGCGTTCAAATGAATCACTTTCTTTTTCAAAGATGACATTACCACACCAATTAATGCGATTAGTGTTGCTTGAGCAAGTGTATAGAGCGTTTCGGATTAATCGTGGGGAACCGTATCATAAGTAATGTATTCTATATAAAACACTGATATTATCATATTTATTTTATTATGCCTATAACTGGAGGCTATGTGAATGGTAAGTGATCAGACGAGATATTCTAGGCTCGCGAATATAACAAAAATAATAAATACGAAATTAGAACTACGTGACGTATTGCAGCGTGTGACAATGGCGATATCAGAGGAGATTGTTAGGTGCGATGCTGTTGGAATTTATTTACCCCAGGAAGATGGAACATTTAGAGGGTTTGCAGGAAAACCAGAGACTATAAATGGTGTAACGCTCGATACTCAAGTAATTGATCCTGAAATAGACTTACTGGCAAAAGAAGTTATTGAAACGAAAAGAACCATCTATATTCCTGATACCTCAAAGGATCATCGACCAGATCCGAGACCGGTTAATGCATTCAAAATTAAGTCCTTATTAGCTCTGCCTATCTCATTTGGGCAAGAGTTATTTGGTCTGGTTTTTTTATTTGATTATGGAATTCCGATGAACTTAACAGATTCAGAAATTCAAAGTGTTGAAGCTTATGTAAATATGGCTGCGGTTGCAATTCAAAACGCAAATAATTTAAAACAAAAGGAAAACCTTATTGCTGAGAAACAACTGTTACTAAATGTTACACGTGATTTATCGATGTGTTCCTCGATACAGGAGAGTTTTGATAAATGCTTTTTTTACCTAGAACAGATTTTAGAGAGTAAAAATATGACTGCTCATCTTCTAGATCCGCTAGATAAAACAACAATTAAAACAACGAAATTAAGTAAGGACTGTCATTGGACAGAAGCGGATTGGACAGAGAAAAGCTATGAAGCCAAGATCCAAGAGGTTATTCAAACAAAAAATATAGATAGTAAGGGTCTATTGATGATTCCATTGGTTTCAATGGGAGAAGTATTAGGGGTAATCGTCGTTGGCAAAGAAGGAAAAGCTCACAATTATGATGATTCCCAACTTCAACTAGCAAAATCTATCGTTGATGCCACAGCCCCTACGTTTTCGAATTTGTTGTATATGGATCAACTAGAGAGCATAGTGGAAGAGCGAACGAGAGAGTTAGCTGCTGCTAATGAAAAAGTTACAAGTGTGATTGAATGTATTACGGATGGATTTTTTATTTTAAATAATAAATGGGAATTTACGTACGTAAATAAGTACCAATATTTTCCGCAAAGAAAAACAGCAAAAGATGTATTAGGAAAGAATATATGGAATGTTTTCCCGAGTGAAATTGACACAGTTATGTATAAGGAATTTCATCGTGCGATGTCAGAGCGAACTACAGTTCATTTCGAATTTCTTTCTACTGCAGATGAATATTGGCACGAAGTTATTGCATACCCATATGATGATGGTATTTGTTGTATTTTTAAAAACATAACGGAAAAAAAGAAATATGAACAGGAATTGAAAAGATTATCCAATATAGATTTAATAGGGCAAATGGCAGCAGGTATCAGCCATGAAATTAGAAATCCAATGACAACAGTACTGGGATTTTTACAGTTATTAAAAGAAGAGAATACCTATGAGAAACATAATAAGTACTTTTATTTAATGATTGAAGAACTTAACCGTGCCAATTCTATTATTACTGAATTTCTCTCAATGGGTAATACAAGGAAATTGGATTTGCAGATGTTAGATTTAAATTCAATTATCCGCGATATTATTCCTTTAATAAAGATTGATACGTACAATCAAAATAAATATATTCAAGTCGATACAAATGACATTCCAGAATTACTTTTAAATCGTAATGAGATACGGCAATTATTAATGAATCTATATCGTAATGGCTTAGAAGCGATGAATACAGGGAAAGTTCTAACCATTAGCACTTACAAGGAAGGTCAAAATTGTGTGGTGCTTGCAGTGCGGGATCAAGGAAAAGGTATCAGGCCTGAAGTATTAGAGAAACTGGGTACGCCGTTTTACACGACCAAAGATAATGGAACTGGATTGGGGTTAGGTGTATGTTATGCCATCGCTGCCCGCCATAATGCAAAAATAGAAATTCAAACAGGATCGGAAGGCACTACCTTTTTTGTTAAATTTAATTATGAAAATAATAAAAAATAACCTTATTTAGAATAGTTACGATGAACCGTATCATAAATAAATTTATTCTTTGTATATAAAAGGATAAAAAGACCATTGGACAAAAATTACCGATGGTCTTTTAAATATTATTAGATGGTATGTAGATTTCCTAAAATAAGTATGTTTCTATTTCCATAAAAATATGCTGTAATATGAAGAGGAAAAAGTATAAGTAGTTAGAGAAGTGAGGAATTAAAGGTGAAGAAGTTTAAGAAGTTTTACTTGGAGATTACGAGTGTATGTAATCTTGCGTGTAGCTTTTGTCCGCCGACGGAAAGGCAGAAGCAATTCATTTCTGTGGAGGATTTTGCTAAAAGATTAGACCAAATTAAACCTCACACAGACTACATTTATTTGCACGTGAAGGGTGAGCCGTTGCTCCATCCGAAAATAGATCAACTATTAGACTTAAGTCATGAAAAAGGGTTTAAAGTTAATATTACAACGAACGGAACGTTAATTAATAAGAGAAGACATAGGCTGTTAAATAAGCCTGCGTTAAGACAAATGAATTTTTCACTGCATAGTTTTGATGGACATCCAGGTTCGCAAGATAAAGAGGGCTATGTAAGGAGTATACTTTCCTTCATTAGGGAAGCGACAAGTCAATCAGATTTAATTGTATCGTTAAGGTTATGGAATTTAACTCAGGATAATAAAACAAATGCTGAAATCCAGAAAAATAGAGAGTTATTATCTATAATTGAAAATGAATTTGATCTATCTTATCAAATTGAAGAGAAGCTTACACCAGGAAAAGGTATAAAAATTGCAGAACGTGTCTTTATTAATCAAGACTATGAATTCCAGTGGCCAGCATTACATGAGGAAGAGGATGATGGGAAAGGATTCTGTCATGGACTTCGTAATCAAGCGGGTATTTTAGCGAATGGAACAGTTATTCCTTGTTGTTTAGATGGTGAAGGGATTATTAACCTTGGGAATATTAATAATGATTCATTTTCTAACATTATTGAAGGTGAAAGAGCAACAAACATTGTCGATGGATTTTCGAAAAGAGTTGCGGTTGAAGAACTTTGCAGGAAATGTGGATATCGCAAACGGTTTGGGAAGTAAATATGAAATAAGCCCTCATTAAAGCGAGGGCTTATTTTTTTATTCTTGATAAGAATGCTCTAATTCATCAATTAATGAACCAACGTAAGAAACAGCTTTACGGATTGCATCTGGTTTTGACATATCTACTCCGGCATGTTTCATTAGTTCAAGTGGTTTCATTGTACCACCAGCACGAAGCACATCTAACCAGCGATCAATAGCAGGTTGTCTTTCCTCTTTAATCATTTGAGCTACTGCAGTGGATGCAGTGAGGCCTGCGGAATATGTATAAGAATATAGACCCATATAATAATGAGGTTGACGCATCCAAGTTAAGCCTGCACCTTCATCGATTTCTACAGAATCTCCCCAGAATGTCGATAGGACATTCGTTTTGATTTCAGTTAAAGTTGTAGCTGTAAGGGCCTGTCCTTCTTCTGCTAGAGCATATACTCTACGTTGATATTCACCCTCAAGTAAGTGAGTAACAAAGTTGTGATAATATGTGCCAAGTAGTTGCAGAATAACCCATCTGCGCATTCTCTTATCGTCAGTAGTCGCTAGTAAATGCTGAGCTAATAGTAATTCATTCATAGTTGATGGTGCTTCAACAAAGTACATAGATGGGCGTACGTTCATAATACGTTGATTTTTATTTGCTAAATAAAAATGACCGGCATGTCCAAATTCATGTGCTAATGTAAAGCATCCGCGCATCGTATTTTGCCATGTAATTAAAATATAGGGATGAGAGCCGTATGGACTTGAGCAAAATGCTCCTGTTGATTTACCTACGTTATCTGCAAGATCTACCCATCTTTCTTTGAATCCTTTTTCGATTATGGAACTATATTCATCGCCTAATATTTTTAAAGAATCTTGAATGAGCGTGCCTGCGTCTTCATAAGTAATCGACGGATTAAATTCGGGATCTAAAGGTGCATGTAAGTCACAGAAAAGCATTTGATCGAGTCCTAATACTTTCCTTTTTAAATCTGCAAAACGGCGCATATGAGGTGCTAGTTCTTTATAAATAATATCAAGTTGGTTGTTATACATTTCAAGTGGAACCTTTTGTGGTTCTAATAGCATATGGGTAACGGATTCATATTTACGTAAACGAGAAAGTGTTACTTGTTTTTTTACTTCAGTAGCATATGTTGTGGCAATTGTATTTTTATATCGGTTTAGTGTGGAAACAAATGATGAATATGCTTTTCGACGTATATATGTGCTTGGAGAAAATTCATATTTGCTTTCAACTAATGAGAATGAAACAGGAAGTTCGTTTCCTTGTTCGTCTTGTATAGAAGTGAAATCCATATCGGCCAATTTAGTCATGCCGTAAATTTTGTATGGAGAACTATGAACTTCGCCAAGTGCAGCAAGTGCTTCTTCTGTTTCAGGAGAGAGTGTGTGCTGTCTTTTTTGTAGTATTTCTAGTAACGATTTACGGAAAGGTTCAAGTTTTGTTTCTTCAGTTAAATATTTTTCAATTGTTCCTTCGTCGAATGAGAGGATTTCATTATGAATAAAGGATAGTGCAGTATGTACTTTCGTCCATAAAGCAGAAATTTTGGAAGAGTTCGCTTGAATACTTGGATTTGTACGATCAGTAGATTCTTTTAAATTTGCATATGAGTATAGTTTTGTTAACGTCATTAAAAGCTCTTCTTCTAAAAGTAGGCAATTTAATAAAGTGTGGGAGCTAGTATGTAAATGCCCTTTAAATGAATCAAGTTTCTGTATATCATTTTCCAATGCGTTTAATGCAGCATGCCATTCGGCATCAGAATTATACAAATCGGATAAATCCCATGTTAGTTCAGCAGGTACCTCTGCGCGATTAAGGCGATTTTCCATTACATTTTTCAAGTCGTATCTCCTCCTTATTAAGACTATCTAAACACATAATACTAGAAAATTCAGTTAAATTAAAATATTTTACATTTTTATATACAAAAAAGAAGGACAAGCATGAAAATGCTTGTCCTTCGAGTTAATTTAAGAATTAATATACTTTGTCACCATTGAAAATCGAGTTTTTCACGACAACATAATCTACAGTACGAATAGCGTCTAATTTTGTTCCGCCAGCGTAAGAGATAGAAGATTGAAGATCTTGTTCCATTTCGATTAACGTATCTTCTAAAGAACCTTTATGCTCAACGAACATTTTCTTACCTTCAACGTTTTTCTTCTCACCCTTTTGGAATTCAGAAGCAGAACCGAAGTATTCTTTATAAAGTTTGCCATCTCTTTCAATTGTTTCCCCTGGAGACTCTTCGTGACCAGCGAATAGAGAACCGATCATGACCATAGTTGCCCCAAATCGAATAGATTTAGCTACGTCGCCGTGTGTACGAATACCACCATCAGCGATAATTGGCTTACTTGCAGCTTTTGCACACCAGCGAAGTGCAGCTAGCTGCCAACCACCAGTTCCGAAGCCTGTTTTAATTTTAGTAATACAAACTTTACCAGGTCCAATACCAACTTTTGTTGCATCGGCACCAGCATTTTCTAATTCTCTTACCGCTTCTGGAGTTCCAACGTTTCCAGCGATAACGAAGCTCTCTGGTAAATGTTTTTTAATATGTTGAATCATGTTGATCACAGCATTAGAATGACCGTGTGCGATATCAATCGTGATATATTCAGGTGTAAGTTGCTCAGCAGCTAATTGTTGTACGAATTCATATTCGTCCTCTTTTACACCAACGCTGATAGAAGCGATTAATCCACGTGATTGCATATCTCTAATGAATGAGATTCGTTTCTCTGGTTGGAAACGATGCATGATATAAAAGTAGTTGTTCTCAGCTAAATAAGTTGCAATTCTTTCATCAATAATCGTTTGCATATTTGCAGGCACGACAGGTAATTTAAATTTATGTTTTCCTAAAGTGACAGTTGTATCACATTCAGAGCGGCTATTTACAATACATTTTGCAGGAATTAATTGAATATCTTCATAGTCAAATACGTTTTCCATCATTTACACCCCTAAAATACGAATATTTTATTTTTATTAATCAAAAATGTTCGTCCATAGGATAATTTACATTATTTTTATTAAGAAGTCAAAGGATTTCTTAACATTTTTTAAAAAAGTAGATTTTATATCTAAAAAAAAACGTTAAAAACGAATTTAAAACGTTTTTTTGTTTTTATTGTTCGTTTATGGGAAGGGTTGAAAAATTAAGATAATTATACAAGGTTGTATGTATTCTTTTTATTTTTTTGAGTGGATGTAGGATACTATAAAAAGGTTAATGCTAACAATACGAGAAAAAGATGTTATCAAGTAGTTGAACAATATATGAAATGAAAAGGTTTATTTCTATATAAAAAGATGAATCTGGCATGATTCACCTTTTATGTGAGGTTTCAAGTATAATAAGTAGGGTGATAGTAACGTATACAAAAGATAAAAAAGAAAATAATACAGAATAAAATGAGGTTAATATATGAGTAAAAAAAGTTTTTCTGATTATAAATTAAGTAAGGAAATTGTAAGGGCACTTACTGGGTTAGGGTATGATCATCCAACGGAAGTACAAGGTGAGGTTATTCCAGTTGCATTACAAAAGAAGGATCTTGTTGTGAAATCCCAGACTGGAAGTGGAAAAACAGCTTCATTTGGTATTCCACTTTGTGAAATGGTGGAGTGGGAAGAGAATAAACCACAAGCATTAGTTTTAACACCAACGAGAGAGCTTGCGGTACAGGTAAAAGAAGATATTACAAATATAGGTCGATTCAAAAGGATTAAGGCTGCGGCAGTTTATGGGAAATCTCCATTTGCACGTCAAAAATTAGAATTAAAGCAAAAGACACATATTGTAGTTGGGACTCCTGGTCGTGTGTTGGATCATATTGAGAAGGGTACCCTTTCTTTAGAGTGTTTGAAGTATTTAGTTATTGATGAAGCAGATGAGATGCTAAATATGGGCTTTATCGATCAAGTAGAGGCAATTATTGATGAATTACCTACAAAAAGAATGACAATGTTATTTTCAGCAACACTTCCAGAAGATGTTGAGAAATTGTCTCGTACATATATGAATTCACCAACTCATATTGAAATTAAAGCGGCTGGGATTACGACGGATAAAATTGAACATACTCTTTTTGAGGTGATAGAAGACGAGAAGCTTTCACTACTTAAAGATGTAACAACGATTGAGAATCCTGATAGCTGTATTATTTTCTGCCGTACACAAGAAAATGTAGATCATGTATATAGACAATTAAAACGAGCTAACTATCCTTGTGACAAAATACATGGTGGTATGGTACAAGAAGATCGTTTTGAAGTCATGGATGATTTTAGAAAAGGAAAATTCCGTTATTTAGTAGCAACAGATGTAGCTGCGAGAGGAATTGATATTGATAATATTACACATGTTATTAATTATGATATTCCACTTGAAAAAGAAAGCTATGTACATCGTACTGGAAGAACGGGACGAGCTGGAAATAGTGGAAAAGCTATTACATTTATAACACCATATGAAAATAGATTTTTAGAAGAGATTGAGGAGTATATTGGATTTGAAATTCCAAAGGCAATTGGACCTTCAAAAGAAGAAGTTATGAAAGAGAAAGCTGCATTTGAAGAAAAGATACATGCTAAACCAATTATAAAGAAAGATAAAAATGCAGACATCAACAAAGGCATTATGAAGCTGTACTTTAATGGCGGGAAGAAAAAGAAAATTAGGGCGGTAGATTTCGTCGGTACAATTGCTAAAATTAAAGGTGTTACAGCAGAAGATATAGGCATTATTACGATACAAGATAATGTTTCTTACGTTGAAATATTAAATGGAAAAGGACCACTTGTCTTGAAAGTCATGAAGACTACAACGATTAAAGGGAAACAACTAAAAGTTCATGAAGCAATTAAGTAAATAAAAAACTATCCACTTTAATAGGTGGATAGTTTTTTATTTATGATTCTTTTAAATCATCCACTAGTTGCTCCGCTAAACGTCTATACATATTACTCATAGTCACGAAGGATGTTAGTAGTAGAAATTTTTCTAGCTTTGTATCTTCTAAGGAAGAAATCTCATTTACTTCTGTAACACGGTTATTTACGTCTTGTTTAAAGCTTTCGACATTGCTTTCAGTAAGAGCAAGATAATTTTTGTATAACGTATTTAATTCGAATGAATCATCATTTAATAAGGAGTCATTTATAGTTTCTAATGAACTTTTTATGTCGTTAATGGAGAGAGCTCCCTTTAATTGATAAATTAGGCTAATTAAAATCATATGCTCTTTTGAATACTTTTTATTTTTGATGGGGATGAATAGTTTCCCTTTTGCGTAATTATTAATCATCGTTTTGGTTAATACTTTTTCATCATCAGTTCTCGTTGTATCTGCATAAGTATTCTCAAATAGTTGAACAACTTGATCTACATATAAGTCAACATTTGGAATATCCTCAAGTTTAATGTTTTTTTCTAAATGCAATGTCTCAAGTAATTCATTTATATTTTCCACGTAGAATCCCTCACTTTTATAACTTAGTGGAACTTAATGTTTAATATATCTTTAAATATGGTATTACGAAACAAATGAATTGTAAATGTTGACCTTAAAAAGAAATGTGTATATAATTACATGTAGTTATTAAAACTACATGTAATTATATGAGGGGTGTTATTATGAATGCTTATGTAAGGGAACCAGTTAATGCATTTACTCACTTAGGTGGAGCGATATTATCATTTATTGCCTTATTAGCTATGCTTGTGAAAGTTTCTATCAAGATGCCATCATTTGCTGCAATTACAGCTGTTATTTTGTTTGGTATTGGAATGATGGTCCTTTATACGGCGTCAGCTGTGTATCATAGTGTTGTGGCCAATGAACGTGTTATTTACTTCTTTAGGAAGCTAGATCATTCTATGATTTTTATATTAATTGCAGGTACATATGCACCCTTTTGCTTAATTACATTAAATTCAGCAAGTGGTTTACTATTATTTTGTTTAGTCTATGCAACTGCGATTTGTGGCATTGTATTTAAAATGTTTTGGTTTAATTGTCCAAGATGGTTATCGACAGCAATTTATATTACGATGGGTTGGTTAATTGTGTTATTCTTTGCACCGTTAGCTGAGAATTTAAGTACAGGAGGCATTATTTTCTTAGTACTTGGGGGCATTTTTTATACAATTGGTGGATTTATTTATGGAACAAAGCCAAAATGGTTAGAGTTTAAATATATGGGGCATCATGAAATTTTTCATGTTTTTGTATTATTAGGTAGTCTTGCGCATTTTCTAAGTGTATATTGTTATGTAATTTAATAAAAAAACGCCACATAATAAAAATTATGTGGCGTTTTTTTATTACCTGATTAGAATCGTATATGTTATAAAATTATTATGGGATAAAATGTAAGTTTCTGTGTTCGCATGTTAAACATAGGATAAGAAATATGTGATATACTTTGAGAAGTTTATAATGAATGAAATATGGAGGACTATAATTATGGCAATACTTGTAACAGGTGGAGCAGGATATATTGGTAGTCATACATGTGTAGAATTACTAAATAGCGGTTACGAAGTTATAGTAGTGGATAACCTTTCGAATAGCTCGGTAGAATCTATAAATCGAGTGAAAGAAATAACAGGAAAACAATTTAAGTTTTATAAAGAAGATGTTTTAAATCGCGAAGCGCTTGACGCAATTTTTGAAGAAAATGCAATTGAAGCAGTTATTCACTTTGCAGGATTTAAAGCTGTAGGGGAGTCAGTAGCGATTCCATTAACATATTATCATAACAACATTACAAGCACGTTAGTGCTATGTGAAGTAATGCAGAAACATAATGTAAAGAAGATAATCTTTAGTTCATCTGCAACTGTATATGGTATCCCGGAAACGTCACCGATTACGGAGGAGTTTCCATTAAGTGCAACAAATCCATATGGTCAAACGAAATTAATGATTGAGCAAATTATGCGTGATGTAGCATTTGCAGATGCAGAATGGAGTATCGCGTTACTTCGCTATTTCAATCCATTTGGTGCACACGAAAGTGGGCGTATCGGAGAAGATCCAAATGGAATCCCAAATAACTTAATGCCATATGTAACGCAAGTAGCGGTAGGTAAGTTAAAAGAATTAAGCGTATTCGGAAATGACTATCCAACGAAAGATGGAACAGGAGTCCGTGATTACATCCATGTTGTGGACTTAGCAAATGGTCACGTAAAGGCGCTTGAGAAAGTACTGAGTACAACGGGAGTAGATGCTTATAACCTGGGCACAGGTATGGGCTATAGTGTACTAGAGATGGTTGAAGCGTTTGAAAAAGTTTCGGGTAAGAAAGTTCCTTATAAAATTACAGAGCGTCGCCCAGGTGATGTGGCAGTATGTTTTGCTGATGCATCGAAAGCAAAGCGTGAATTAGGCTGGGAGGCAACACGCGGATTAGAAGAAATGTGTGCAGATTCTTGGAAATGGCAATCAAATAATAAAAATGGCTATTTAGAAGTTTAATGATGAATATAAAAAAATGACCTTTGCATAAAAGCAAGAGGTCATTTTTTATTAATTTTATTAGCGAACCTAGAAAAGAACGTTCGCTGTTTTAAATGATGTGATTTTACAATATCTTATGCTAGAAGGTAGTAGAATGAGATAGAGGAATGTATTATTTTATTAATTTTTTATAGAAATTGAAAGCGTAGTATTGAAAAGTATTCCAACACTTGTATCATTGCTAGAGTCCGTTTATAATCAAGGAATCCTAGTTCATGTTTTAATAGGATTATTTATTATTGAAAGCGTTTTAAGTTCGCTCCTTTTTGAGGTAGGAGGTCTGACTTATTCGGATGAAAAATTATGTATGTAGTTTTAAATGGGAAGAAAAATAATATAAGTATCACTTTATAGTGTGGGGAGGTTAAAAGTGTGAAAGGTAAAGATTTTCACACGAATATATATGGGTTATGTAGGATTATTACTTTCAGGGGCAGCTTTATTTTTAAATAGTCTTGTTATATTAGGGAAAGCAGAGATGAAAAGTGCGGGTGTTTTTAATTTATTTGTGGGTGCACTACAAATTATTATTCCGTTTTATTTGATCATGATTTCTGACCAAAGCAATTGGACAGTGTATTCATATGCGGCTACTTTCTTATTTGGATTAACTTATTTATATGTAGGTGTTACTTTTATAAAAGGAATGGATAGTAGTGGTCTAGGATGGTTTTGTATTTGGGTAGCAATTATAGCCTTATTCTATATGGTTGTTTCATTTGTTCAATTCCATGATGTTGTTAATGCGTTAACGTGGTTTATGTGGGCATTACTTTGGTATTTATTCTTTGTATTAAATACACAAAAGAAGAACATTAATCAATATCTTGGAAGGATTGCCTTCGTACAATCATGGGTAACATTGACTTTACCTTCACTCTTTTATTTTATGGGAGTGTGGGGAGAGGGATTTGTATATGAACTATGGGTTTATGTATCAGTAATTTCTATTTTGTACTTCTGTTATTGTATTTATAAATATCGAGTACGTTAATATATTTTCTGTAGAAAAGCATGGAATCGTTAAACGAATTCCATGCTTTTTATATGTTGGCACTTATAATAGAGAGGTAGTATTTTACAATTTGCTAAAATGGGGATGATGAAGTTGAAAAAAGTATTGGTGCTAGGGGGAACAAGATTTTTTGGTAAACATTTAGTAGAAGCACTTTTGCAAGAGGGGCACGATGTAACGATTGCGACGAGGGGAGTTACTGAAGATTCTTTTGGTAGCGCAGTAAAAAGAATAATTATTGATAGAGAAGATGGAAAGCTACTAGAAAAGCGTCTAGAAGGAAAAAGTTATGATATTGTATACGATAATTTATGCTATAGCTCGAATGCAGCGAAGATAATATGTGAAGTGTTACGAGGGAAAACGAAGAAATATGTTATGACATCTTCAATGGCCGTCTATGAACCTGCCCTAAGCTTATCAGAAGAAGACTTTAATCCGCACGATTATGCAATCGCGTATGGAGATAGGAATGACTTCAATTATGGTGAAGGAAAGAGATTAGCTGAAGCCGTTGTATTTCAACAAGCAACATTCCCAGTTGTTGCAGTTCGTTTTCCAGTTGTTATTGGAGAAAACGATTATACGAAAAGGTTACAATTTTACGTTGAATGTATTGTGAACCAAAAACCTATCGTTGTGGATCATGTAGATGGAACTTTGTCATTTATACATGAAAAAGAGGCAGGAGAGTTTCTAGCTTGGTGCGGAATGGAAAATGTGAAAGGGCCAATTAACGCCTGTAGTAACGGGGTAGTTTCTACGGAAGAAATTATTCATTTCATAGAAGAGAAGACAGGAATAAAAGCACTCATTCAGAAAGCTGGGGAAAATATAGCTCCTTATAATGAGGTAACTAACTGTACATTACATAATGGAAAGGCTCGTGAATTCGGATTTTTGTTCCGAGAGCTGAAACTAGAAATGAAAAATGTTTTAAAACATTATATAAATACAATGAAGTAATCATAAATCCCCCGGTGGCAATCCGGGGGATTCTGGAGGATTTCGACAATACTGATTTTACATTACCAAATTTACCTTATACGTACGACTAATGTTTTTGTGATTGAATTGCTTGTAAATACTTCTCGTTTACTTGGTCCCAGTTTACTGTATGCCACCAGTTGGTAACAAACTCTGGGCGCCTATTTTGATACTTTAAATAATAAGCATGTTCCCATACATCAATTACGAGTAAGGGGATTTTCCCTTCTTGCAAAGGCGTATCTTGATTTGGTGTACTCATAACAGAGAGTTCCTCACCGTCAAGAACAAGCCATCCATAGCCACTTCCAAAACGACTAATAGCTGCTTTGGAAAGTTGATCTTTTAAGTTGTCAAAGGTATTGAAATAATAATCAATTACTTTTGCAACGTCTCCATTAGGCTCACCGCCACCTCGTGGGCTCATCACTTCCCAAAAAAGACTATGACAATAGTGACCACCACCGTTATTTCGTACAGCTGTAACAATTTCCTTCGGTAAAGCATCTAAATTACATAGCAATTCTTCTAAAGATTTATTATGTAATTCAGTATAATTTTCTAAAGTAGCATTTAAATTGTTTACGTATGTCGCATGGTGCTTTCCATGATGAATGGAAAGTGTATTGCTATCAATATGTGGCTCTAGTTCATCATAGTCATATGAAAGCTTTGGCAATTGAAATGAAGACATAACATTACCTCCTTTCCACTTAAAAAGTTGGTCTAGGTAAAAATACTTTACCTGAGTCAAAAATACACCCATTTTCCATATAAGTCAATAGTAAGTCCATTAATTTTCTGAAAAATATTACAATAAAAGTAACACTCTCACTTTCATTTGTGACTCCTATCCTTTTTGCTTATACTGTAAAGTAGCAGGGTTTTGTTGAAATAGAAGGAGATTGTTTATGAGTAAAACGAAACAATTAATAGAGGAAGCAAGTAATTTTATTACGATTTGTTATAAGGAGCTTCATAAAGAACAATTGATAGAAGAACGTATAAAAGAAATTCAAATTGAGATAGAAAAGACAGGGACATATGAGCATACATTTGAAGAACTTGTTCATGGTTCACGAATGGCATGGCGTAACAGTAATAGATGTATTGGAAGACTATTTTGGAGTAAGATGCACATATTAGATGCGCGCGAAGTAAATGATGAAGAGGGTGTATATAATGCATTAATTCATCATATTAAATATGCAACGAACGACGGGAAAGTTAAACCAACCATT
This sequence comes from Bacillus cereus group sp. MYBK220-1, assembly GCF_051916445.1. Classification (NCBI taxonomy): domain Bacteria; kingdom Bacillati; phylum Bacillota; class Bacilli; order Caryophanales; family Bacillaceae; genus Bacillus; species Bacillus cereus group sp. MYBK220-1. The sequence continues at coordinate 51,738 of NZ_JBQAGQ010000004.1, forward strand.
ACGATTTTTAAGCAATATCAAGGTGAAGAAAATAATATAAGAATTTATAATCACCAATTGATTCGATATGCAGGATATAAAACAGAAACGGGAGTGATTGGTGATTCTCATTCCGCTACATTTACGGACTTTTGTCAGGGGCTTGGTTGGCAAGGAGAAGGTACGAATTTCGATGTATTGCCACTTGTGTTCTCTATAAACGGGAAGGCGCCTACATATAAAGAAATTCCGAGAGAAGAAGTAAAAGAAGTGCCAATTGAACACCCAGAATACCCTATTTCATCACTTGGAGTAAAATGGTATGGTGTTCCAATGATTTCAGATATGCGTTTAGAAATTGGCGGTATTTCTTATACAGCCGCTCCGTTCAATGGATGGTATATGGGAACAGAAATTGGGGCGCGCAACTTAGCAGATCATGATCGTTATAATTTACTTCCGGCTGTTGCGGAGATGATGGATTTAGATACATCGAGAAACGGTACCTTATGGAAAGATAAGGCGCTAATTGAGTTGAATATTGCCGTACTACACTCCTTTAAAAAACAAGGAGTTAGTATTGTTGATCACCATACTGCTGCACAACAATTTCAGCAATTTGAGAAGCAAGAAGCTGCTTGTGGTCGTGTTGTAACAGGTAATTGGGTATGGCTTATTCCGCCATTATCTCCAGCTACCACTCACATTTATCATAAACCGTATCCGAATGAAATTTTGAAGCCAAATTTCTTTCATAAATAATATTTAGTGTAGGTTTTTTCTGTGAAATATAATTTTTTTTAATTACTGTTATGTAGCAAATGGAAGCCTTTACTCTCGGTTATTTTTGGAAGAGGCTTTTTGAACCAAGGAGTACCTTATGTTATAATCAAATTTCTGTTTCGAAGACCTTATAGAAATATAAGGTCTTTTGTTTTGCTTTTTTATGTAAGAGGAAGAGGATTTTTCTTTTTAATAAGGGATTTGGCATATTTTTAGGGACAACATAAGTATGTGGGAAGTCGATAAAATGTTATGCATATATAATTATTATGTTTTTAGGTTTAAACAATAAAACATAATAAAGTTGTTTTTTTAGATTGCTGAGGAAGGAGGAAGGAAGTATAAATGAGGATGAAGAGTCGAAAAACTGATTGGCCTGTATTTATTATTAGTGGTGGTTCACTTTTATTATTTGTAATTGCAGTTTTTTTGAACAAGGATTATGTAGAGAGTGCGATTAATAAAAGTTTCGCTTTTTCAATTAAATATTTCGGTGCCTTCTGGCAAGTTTTATTATTAGGTACATTTATTGTTGCGATGTGTATGGCTTTCTCCAAATATGGGAGAGTTAAGCTTGGGGGATTAGAAAAACCTGAGATTAGTACGGCAAAATGGCTTGCTATTATTATGTCTACATTACTTGCTGGAGGTGGCGTTTTTTGGGCAGCAGCAGAGCCAATGTATCATTTGATGACGGTGCCACCAATACATGATGGTATATCTGCTGGAACGAAAGAAGCAGTCATGCCTGCTTTAGCACAAAGTTATATGCATTGGGGATTTTTAGCATGGACGATTTTAGGTACAATTAGTGCGGTAGTTATGATGTATGGACATTATCATAAAGATATGCCGCTAAAACCTCGAACACTTTTATATCCTATTTTTGGGGAAAAATTAAGAAAGAGCCTGCTTGGAACGATAATTGATGCAGCTGCAATTATTGCAGTAGCTGCAGGTACAATTGGCCCAATTGGATTTTTAGGTTTACAAGCAAGTTATGGATTACAAGAATTATTTGGAGTTTCTGATGTGTTTACTACTCAATTAGCAATTATTGTTTGTGTGGTGGCCGTGTCTACCATATCGGCAGTAACAGGTATTGATAAAGGGATTCAAATTATAAGTAATTTAAATGTTAGATTAGCAATTGTGTTAATGGCATTCATATTACTATTTGGGCCAGGTGGATTTATTATTGATTCGTTTGTTTCTTCGTTTGGATTTTATGTAAATGAGTTTATACCGATGAGCACATACCGTGGTGATACAAGTTGGTTAGGATCTTGGACAATCTTTTTCTGGGGATGGTTTATTGGATACGGACCAATGATGGCAATTTTAGTGAGTCGAATTTCAAGAGGGAGAACGATTCGAGAAATCATCGTTGCAATTGGAATTATCGCACCTATTATTACAACATTTTGGTTTACTATATTAGGTGGATCAGGCGTGTTTTATGAGTTGATGAATCCTGGGTCTATCTCGGACGCATTAAGTGAATCTGGTATGCCGGCAGCTATGATTGCAATTACAGGGCAATTGCCACTTTCTAATATTATTGGACCAGCATTTCTTTTATTAACAATTTTATTTGTAGTGACAACAGGAGATTCAATGGCGTATTCCATTTCAATGGCAGTGACTGGAGACGGAGATCCTAGAATTAGTTTGCGAATTTTTTGGTCGCTTATTATGGGCGCAGTTGCAGCAATTCTTTTATATATGGGTGAAGGAAGTATTAATGCGCTACAATCGTTTATCGTGGTGACGGCAGTTCCGGTATCAATTTTGTTATTCCCAATGCTATGGTTAGCGCCTAAAGTTGCGGGAGAATTAGCATTAAAACAAGGTATTGTAAAAGAAGAAGATAAAACTGCAGTCTTATTTCAGAAGGCTAGTAAATCAAAATAAATAAAAACGTAAAAGAGGAAGCATCTTAAATGAGATGCTTCCTCTTTTACGTTTAATCTAATACTTTTCCCTTTGTTTCTGGTACACATAGTAGCATTGTAATTAACCCGATTGGGTAGATGATAAAAATCAAGGACAATGCTCCAAGTAGGTTGCCACCTGTAGCAAGTAAGCCAATAATAACAGGCCCAAATCCAGCTAACCCACGTCCTGTACCGAAAATAAAGTTTTCGGCGGTAGAGCGAGCTTCAGCAGGATAGTTTTCAGCTAAAATTGCTCCAAATCCTCCCATCATTCCATTTGCAAAGAATCCAAGCAATGCACTTCCCCATAATAATAATGTTGAATCTGTGAATAAGAAGAAGTAAATGAGACAGTATACTGTACCGCCAATATAATAGATTGCAAAAGTTTTACGGCGACCAATTTTATCAGCTAGAATACCAAAGATTGCAATTCCAATTAGCATACCGATGGTAGAAATGAACATCCAGCCACTTGCTTTTGCTAATGTATAGTTATATTTATTTGCTAAAATAGTGGGCATCCATGTGAAGATTCCGTAATATCCGAAGTTTTGGATGAACGACATAATAATAAGACCAATTGTTGTAATTGTTACTTTTTTATTGGCAAATAACTTTCGAAGTGGAAATTTTTTTATATGTTTTAGTTGTTCTGCTTCAGTAGTTGTTAATTTACCTGCAGCTTCTTTTTGCAATAGTTCCTTTTTGTAGCGTTGTTTTTGCTCCCATATTTTCGGTTCACTTAAACTTTTACGGACATAGACAGCTAGTAAAGCTGGAATTAATCCAAATAAGAAAACGGCTCTCCATCCAAAGTGTGGGACAATAAATGCTGGAAGGAGTGAAGCAATCAGTACACCAAATTGCCATCCAAGTGCAACAACAGATGTCGCTTTAGCGCGCATTTCTTTAGACCATGTTTCTGTTACGATGGCCATTCCGATTCCGAATTCACCACCAACTCCCATTCCAACTAAAAAGCGCAGAATTAATAATTGCCAGTAGTCTGTTGCGAAATAAATGAGTGCGGTTGCTAGTGAAAACAGTAAGATTGTGAAGGCCATTGTACGAATACGGCCAAATAAATCAGCAATAAATCCAAATAAATAAGAACCAATTAACATTCCTATTGTGGTAGCTAAAGTTAAGTTTCCACCTTCAACAGGACTTAAGTGAAACTCTTTTAAAATATAGACAAGTACGAAAGATAATAGCAACATATCTAAACCTTCTGCTGCATATCCTAGCGCAGAACCAAATAATGTTTTATATCTTTTCGCTTTTGTCTCCTCTGTTGTTTGTTGTACATCAGTAGTGACGTTCATTATTACTCCTCCTTATTTTCTACAGTCGCTATGGAAGAATAACAAAAGGCCTTCTCACCTGATATGATGAGAAGGCCAAAAAAGCATACGTATCCCCAAGAAAAGAACATACGTATATTGTATTCCGACTTCCTTCTCAACCTCACGGGGTTGGGTTAAAGGACTGTATTATATTACTTTATTTTTAGCACTCTTCTATATGTATTGTCAAATAAAGAGGAAGTTATTATGTGTAAAATATTTCAAAAAACATTTCGTTCTTCTTGACGCCGACTTCATTATTTTCCCATAATAAAACTAACTAAATAAAAAGGAATGAATCAAAGATGCTAAATTTAGTACTCATGATGATTGAACGAGTCGGACTTATAGTTATTTTAGGATTTTTACTCTCTCATATTAAAACTTTCAGACGCCTCCTTCATAAACAGGATGGCTATGTAGATAAGCTTAAGCTTATTTGTATTTTTTCGGTATTTACAATTGTAAGCAATTACACTGGGATTGAAATAGCAGGAAATACGATTATGAATGAAAATTGGTTACAAGGTGTTTCATCATCGAGTACCATTGCAAATACACGTATTATGGGTGTTGGAATTAGTGGATTGCTTGGTGGTCCTATCGTCGGAATTGGGGTAGGATCAATTGCTGGTATTCACCGTTATATGCTTGGAGGGACGACAGCTCTAAGTTGTGCAATCTCTTCAATTTTAGCAGGCGTTATAACTGGTTATATCGGATACATTTTTAAAAAATATAACCGTACAATTACCCCTAAGTTTTCAGCGATTTTAAGTGTTTTTATCGTTTCTTTAGAAATGATTATGATCCTATTAATTGTAGAGGATGGAATGAGCATTGTGAAAACAATTGCGATACCAATGATCCTTGTAAATAGTTTTGGAAGTTTTATTTTACTTTCTATGATACAAGCTATTTTGCGTCAGGAAGAGAACGCAAAGGCACTTCAGACTCATAAGGTATTACGTATTGCAGATAAAACGTTACCATATTTTCGCCAAGGCTTAACAGAAGAATCGTGTAAGCATGTGGCACAAATTATTCACCGCTTTACAGGAACAGATGCGGTATCCTTAACAGATACAGAGAAAATATTAGCTCATGTTGGATTAGCATCAGATCACCATATTCCGTCACATAGTTTAATAACTGGTTTGTCGAAAGAAGTGTTACACACAGGGAAAATAATGAAAGCAAAATCACGTGAGGTTATTAATTGTCAACATGAAGGCTGCCCTTTGCAAGCGGCGATTGTTATTCCACTAACTTCACATGGAAATACAATAGGGACATTAAAACTGTATTTCAAAAATCCTAACCAGTTAAGTCGTGTGGAAGAGGAATTAGCAGAAGGATTAGCAAAAATATTCTCTACACAACTTGAATTAGGTGAAGCTGAGTTGCAAAGTAAATTATTGCAAGATGCGGAAATAAAGGCATTACAAGCACAAATTAACCCGCATTTTTTATTTAATGCGATTAATACAGTATCAGCTTTATGCCGAACAGATGTAGAAAAAGCAAGGAAGTTATTATTACAGCTTAGCGTATATTTCCGATGTAATTTGCAAGGGGCACGTCAGTTATTGATTCCACTAGAACAAGAATTAAACCATGTACAGGCATATTTATCCTTAGAACAAGCAAGGTTCCCAAATAAGTATGAGGTAAAGATGTATATTGAGGACGAGCTAAAGACAACTTTAGTACCACCATTTGTTCTTCAACTATTGGTTGAAAATGCATTGCGACACGCTTTTCCGAAGAAGCAACCAGTATGTGAAGTAGAAGTGCATGTTTTTGAAAAAGAGGGTATGGTTCATTTTGAAGTAAAAGATAATGGGCAGGGAATTGAGGAAGAACGTTTAGAACAATTAGGAAAGATGGTAGTTTCGTCAAAGAAAGGGACTGGAACAGCTTTATATAATATTAATGAACGTCTTATTGGATTATTTGGAAAAGAAACGATGCTTCATATCGAAAGTGAATTAAATGAGGGGACAGAGATTACTTTTGTTATTCCAAAAAAAGTAGGGGAGGAAGAGCAGATTGTTAAAAGTATTAGTAGTTGACGATGAAATGTTAGCACGTGATGAACTAAAGTATTTATTAGAGAGAACGAAAGAAGTTGAGATAATTGGTGAGGCTGATTGTGTGGAAGACGCATTAGAAGAACTAATGCAAAGTAGACCAGATATTGTGTTTTTAGATATTCAATTATCCGATGATAACGGATTTGAAATCGCCAATATATTAAAGAAGATGAAAAATCCACCTGCAATTGTATTTGCTACTGCCTATGATCAATATGCACTGCAAGCATTTGAAGTAGATGCGTTAGACTACATTTTAAAACCATTTGATGAAGAGCGTATTGTGCAGACATTAAAGAAGTATAAAAAACAAAAACAATCGCAAATAGAAACGAAGCACGAAATAAAGGGGACAGATGTAACAGTAGAGATGCATAAATTAGCATTACCAATTGAAGAATCAATCGTACTTGTTAATATTGAAGATATTGTATATGTAGGACTTGTGGACGGAAAAGTGACAGTAAAAACAATGAGGGAAACATATGTAACACACGATACACTTGTGATTTTGGAAAAGAAGTTGCCGCAAGTAAGTTTCATGCGCATCCATCGTAGTTTTATTGCGAATATTAATCATATTACTGAAATTCAGCCATGGTTCAATTCTACTTATAATTTAATCATGAAAGAAGGATCAAAAGTACCTGTTAGCCGTACATATGCAAAAGAACTCAAGAAGCTGCTTCGTATTTAAGGAGCAGCTTTTGTATTTCATCCTTTTATATTTGTAACTGATTCTGTATATTTGACGCTCTGTTATGTAAACGCTTACTCGGGCGGTTATATCCTATACAATAAAGGTACCAAATCGAAAGAGGTGGCCAAAATGAGTACGAAAAAAGTATATAGTTTCTTATCACAAGCATTCATATTCTCAGCTATTATGTTAATTTCTAATATTATTGCAACACATTTACCAATTCCAATGCCTTCATCGGTAATCGGGTTAGTTATTTTATTTAGTCTATTATGTTTAAAAGTTATTAAATTGGAGCAAGTTGAATCACTCGGAACAGCTTTAACAGGTATTATTGGATTCTTATTCGTCCCATCAGGTATTTCAGTTATTAATTCTCTTGGTGTAATGGGACAATACTTTGTACAAATTTTAACTGTAATTGTTGTAGCAACAGTTATTTTACTCGCTGTAACAGGATTATTTGCACAATTTATTTTAGGAAAAGATGAAAAAGAAACAGAAGATACAAAAGAATTGAAAGTAGTAAATAAAGGACGCAAGCACGGAAAGGTTGCGTAACCATTGTATTTATATATTGTTGGGAGGTAATGAACATGGCAAGCACAATGACTCCATATTTCGGAATCGTCGTTTCATTAATCGCATACGGAATCGGAACATTATTATTCAAGCATTCAAAAGGGTTCTTCCTATTTACACCATTATTCGTGGCGATGGTATTAGGGATTGTATTTCTAAAGGTAGGTAACTTTACTTTTGAAGAATATAATACTGGCGGAAAAATGATTAGTTTCTTCTTAGAGCCAGCAACAATTGCATTCGCTATCCCACTATATAAACAAGTTGATAAGTTGAAAAAATATTGGTGGCAAATTTTATCAGCTATCGTGGTTGGATCTATTTGCTCAGTAATTGTCGTGTTCATTGTTGCAAAAGCAATCGGTTTAGATACAGCAGTAATGAATTCAATGCTACCACAAGCAGCAACAACAGCAATTGCGTTACCAATTTCAGAAAGTATTGGTGGTATTCCAGCAATTACATCGTTTGCAGTTATTTTCAACGCAGTTATCGTATACGCATTAGGAGCATTATTCTTAAAAACATTTAGAGTGAAACATCCGATTGCAAAAGGTTTAGCACTTGGAACAGCGGGTCATGCATTAGGAGTTGCAGTAGGAATTGAAATGGGTGAGGTAGAGGCAGCGATGGCAAGTATTGCTGTAACGGTAGTTGGGGTTGTAACAGTAGTTGTCATCCCAATGTTCATGCCATTCATTGGATAGTAAAACTTACTTAAAAAATAAGAAAAGCAAGCTATTTGTAGGACAGATTTCTACTGATAGCTTGCTTTTTATGTTACAGTAGTGGTAAGACCTATTAAAAAATGTAAGTTTCCTTAAATCTTCATTAATACTATGTAGAATACGTTTTGAATTAGGTCATTGTATTGTAAAATAAGAAGTAGGCTACTATATACCTGGTAAGGTAGGCATATAATGAGTTTATAAAAATCTTAATATGAATGAATAATTAAAAGTAGAAAAGAGAGAGAAATCTACTTATTAACGTTTTAGTTTATAGGACAGGAGAGAGTATTCGTCGATTATGCAAATAAAAAACCTGTTTCAAAGCAAAGGATTCCAGAGGTTACTCGTATTAGTAATACTTGCTCTCGTGTTATACGGGCTGCAAAGTATGTTGAATTTAATATTAATTACGTTTATTCTCACGTATTTAATGGATCGATTCCAAAAGTTTATTTCACGCAAATTAGATCATTTCATGCCTATTAATCGAAAAATTATTATAGCGTTTCTATATGTAATGTTAATTGGTGGAATTGCTATTACGCTATTTAAATATTTACCAGTATTGACGATACAAATTTCACAACTGATTTACCAATTCAATGTATTTTTAAGAAACCCACCAGATAGTGAACTAATTAAGTATGCAGTTAATGCTGTCAATCATATGGAGCTTTCTAAATATGTAGGACAAGGCGTAGACATTTTGTATAAATCGATTACGAATGTTGGTAAATTTGGCCTTCAAGTTTTACTTTCTTTAATTTTGAGTTTGTTTTTCTTATTAGAAAAATCTCGTATTGTCGGTTTTACTGCAAAGTTTAAAGAAAGCAGGCTTGCAATTTTCTATACTGAAATTGAGTACTTCGGAAAGAAATTTGCACGTTCATTTGGAAAGGTAATCGAAGCGCAATTTTTAATTGCTGTTGTTAACTGTGTTCTTTCAGTTATCGCATTATGGATATTAGGATTCCCACAATTATTAGGTTTAGCGTTAATGATTTTCTTGCTTGGCTTAATTCCAGTAGCAGGGGTTATCATTTCGTTATTCCCACTTTGTATGATTGCTTACAATATTGGCGGTATCATGTACGTTGTTTATATTTTGGTTATCGTAACAGTGATTCATGCGCTTGAAAGTTACGTATTAAACCCGAAGTTTATGTCGCAAAAAACAAATTTACCGATTTTCTATACATTTATGGTATTAATCTTCTCAGAACACTTCTTAGGTGTATGGGGATTAATTATCGGTATTCCAATCTTCATCTTCTTATTAGATGTTTTAGACGTGACAAGTGATGAAATGGAGAAGGATGTTGGAAAAAATAAAGTGAAGTAAAGAAAAAGCATCGATGTTCGGTGCTTTTTCTTTTATAATATGATGTTTCTTATGCCATACTGTAAGCAGAACATAGAATAGGGGTGAAGTAATGGCTGTAAATGAAAAGGTAGAATTGGCTACATTTGCTGGAGGGTGCTTCTGGTGTATGGTTTCGCCATTTGAAGAGATGGAAGGGATTATAAAGGTTGTTTCTGGCTATACAGGTGGTCATAAAGAGAATCCAACGTATAAAGAAGTATGTTCAGAAACGACGGGACATTATGAGGCAGTACAAATTACATTTGATGCAAATAAAATGCCGTATGAGGAATTGTTAAATATATATTGGAGACAAATTGATCCGACCGATATTGGTGGACAATTCCACGACCGCGGACAGTCTTATGAAACGGTGATTTTTTATCATAATGAAGAACAACATAAAAAAGCAGAGACCTCAAAAGAAGAGCTTGAGCAGAGTGGACGCTTTTCAAAACCAATTGCGACAAAAATACTACCAGCAGCTACATTTTATCCAGCTGAAGAATATCACCAAGGATACCATAAGAAAAATACATTCCGCTATGAGTTATATCGTAAAGGCTCAGGACGAGATGCTTTTATTAAGCAACATTGGCCAAAGGATAATGCTCATTTAAAAGAAAAACTCAATGAGATGCAGTATTATGTAACACAGGAAAATGGTACAGAACCACCATTTCGAAATGAGTATTGGAACCATAAAGAGGAAGGTCTTTATGTAGACATCGTTTCAGGTGAGCCGTTGTTTACTTCTCTAGATAAATTTGATAGTGGATGTGGATGGCCTAGTTTTACAAAACCAGTGATGTCAGCAAGTGTGAAAGAAAAGATGGATGTGAGTCATAATATGACACGTACAGAAGTGAGAAGTAAAGAAGGAGATTCACATCTTGGGCACGTATTTCCAGATGGTCCAGGACCAAATGGCCTTCGTTACTGTATTAATTCCGCAGCTCTTCGATTTATTCCAAAAGAGGAATTAGAGAAAGAAGGCTATGGCGATTTCCTAATCTTGTTTGGAAATAAAAAATAACCTCGCAGTTAGCGAGGTTATTTTTTTGTTATTTTGTTTTTTTCTTTTTAAATTTGCTTAATACTTCATAAACGATTGGAACAATAAGAAGTGTTAATAACGTTGAACTTGTTAATCCACCAATTACCGTTACGCCAAGTCCTTTAGAAATTAAGCCACTACCTTCAAATCCTAATGCAAGCGGAATAAGAGCACCGATTGTTGCAATTGCAGTCATTAAAATTGGACGAAGGCGTGTTGCACCAGCTTCTAATAAAGCTTCACGTGTTGATAGTCCTTCATTTTCCTTATGAATAACGCGGTCGATAAGCACGATTGCGTTTGTTACAACGATACCGATTAACATAAGCGCACCAATCATTGCAGATACACTTAATGTTTCACCAGAGATTAATAAGGCAACAAGAGCCCCAATAATTGTAAATGGTAGCGAGAATAAAATTGCGAATGGTGCTAGGGCACCACCAAATGTAACGACAAGAACGAAGTATACAATGGCAATCGCAGCTAACATCGCTAGGCCAAGTTGCTTGAATGATTCTTGAATATCTTTAGTAACACCGCCCATAGAAACATCTACACCAGAAGGAAGATCCATTTTATCTACTTCTTTTTGTACTGCAGCAGATGCTTTTGAAACGTCATCAGATGTTAATTTGGCACTAACCTCTGCATAAACACGTCCATCTCGGTGTGTTACTGTATTCGATGTTTCACCTTCTTTTACAGTCATAACATCTTTCACAGCTACTTCATTACCAAGTGGTGTTGTAATTTTGCGATTTGTTAAGTCATCGATTGTTTCATAATTTTGTTTTTCAGCTTCTACATATACATTGATATCTTTACCGTCTTTTTTAATTGTTGTCAGAACAGGGCGATCATGTTGATTAGAAAGTCCCATTCCAATTTGAGCAGCCGTTAAGCCCATTTTACTCAGCTTTTCTTGATCTGCGACTAAAGTGTACTCTGCATATGTTTTTGCAATACTAGAATCTATATCTTTTAAGTCTTTATTTTTCTTCATGATATTTTGAATATCTTTTACGACAGGCTTAATGTCTTCTGAGCTATCTCCATAAACGTATAGTTTAATTTCGTTACTACCGCCACTTGCTCCGAAGTCTTGGTTTTTCCATTCGCCTTTGCCAGACATCTTCTGTAAATCTTTAACGACTTGTTCTTTCTCTTTTTCAAAGTTTTTCGTGTCGTTATCATATTGCACGAAGAACATTGCTTGGTTTGATTGACCAGGACTCATTGGATTCTCTCCACCTAATGAGAACTGAATTGTTTTGACGTCTTTATTATCTTGGAAGTGCTTCTCAGCTTTTGTTGCAATTTTTTCAACGTCTTCTAACGTTTGACCTGGTTCAGGATTATATGTTGCAATAATCATTTTTTCTTCTTCAGAAGGTAAGAAACTTACACCGATAACTGGTACAAGTGCAAGACTACCAACTAATAGAAGGACAGCGATACTTGATGTAATAATTTTGTGATTTAAAGCCCATGCAAGTATGCGTTTATACCCATTTGCTAATTTACTTGGTTTTTCTTCATGATGTACTTCTTTTTCCCTCATGCTCTCTTTCTTAAATAAGGAATGAGCTAGCATCGGTACGATTGTAACTGCTACTAGTAATGATGCTAATAAAGCGAAGACGATAGTTAAGGCGAATGGTAAGAACATTTCACCAATCATACCTTTTACTAGTCCAAGCGGTAAAAATACAGCAATTGTTACAATGGTGGAAGACATAATCGGGATAAACATTTCTTTCGTAGCTTCACGAATTAAATCTTTTCCACGTAATTTCTCTTCTGATAACGACATACGTCGGTAAATATTTTCAATAACAACAATTGAGTCATCGACAACGCGGCCTATAGCAACGGTCATTGCTCCAAGTGTCATAATGTTAAGCGTAATATCCATTTGCTTTATGACTAAAACAGCAATTAATAAAGAAAGTGGTATTGAAACGACAGAAATTAACGTTGTTCGAATATTTCGTAGGAACAGCATAATAATAACAATCGCAAAGATAGCACCGAAAATTGCTTTGCTCAGCATTGTTTCAACTGATTTTTCAATAGGTGCACCTTGGTCGAATGTTGAAATGATCTCTAAATCTTTATATTTTTTCTCAAGATCTTTTACTTTATCTTTTACTGCATTTACAACATCAACTGTATTTGCATCAGAGGCCTTCACAATTTGAATTCCAATTGCTTCTTTTCCATTTGTTCGAGAAATAGATTCTGCTTTCCCAACTTCTTTAATGTCAGCAATTTCGTCTAATGTAACTGTTGGAATCCCGTTCATAGCAGCTGGATTCATTTGCGGCGTTTGTGCACCAGCGCCAGCATTTTGACTACCTTGACCGTTAGGTGAGGAAGGTATAGCTGGGATTTTAAGTTCTTTTAACGCTTTAATCGTTGTAATATTGCCATCTACAACAACTGATTTTTCCGTGTCTTTAAATGTGTATAAGCCAAGTGGTAAAGATACATCCGATCCCTTAATCACATTTTTTACGGTATCTTCACTTAGTCCTAGTTCTTTCATTTTATCTTTCTTGAAGACAAGCTGTACTTCATCTACTTGTTGGCCAGCAATTTGAACAGATGCAACACCATCAAGTCCTTTTAATCCTGGTACAACATTTTTTTCTACATTTTCAGTTAAGGTAGCTAAAGATTCATTCTTACTTGCCACGCTTAACGAAATAACTGGAAAGGCATTGAAGTTTACTCGTGAAACTTTAGGATCTTTAACACCTTCTGGGAGTTTTACATGTGTGAGAGCTTCTTTAATTTCTGTTTCTGCTTTTTCCATATTTTTATCAAAATCGTATTCTACTTGAATAGAAGATGCGTTTTGAAAAGATGATGAACTCACAACGTTAACACCGCTTAAATTTTGTAGTTGTTCTTCCATCGGCTTTGAAACTTTATCAGCTACTTCTTCTGGTGTAGCACCAGGATAGACCGTAGTTACTGTCACAATCGGTGTTGTAATATCAGGGATTGTTTCCAGCTTCATATTGAGTCCAGAGTAGATCCCCGCAATAGTAACAATAATGGTTAGTAGCCAAACTGCGAACTTATTTTTTAACGAGAAATTGATGATTTTGTTCATGTTTGCGCTCCCTTTTTATTATATTGACCAACTGGTCAGTCTAATACATAATATAACTGACCGTTCGGTCAATCGTCAATAAAAAGAGATGGTATAATACATTTATAATAAGATGCGAGATTAAATTTAGGAGAGAAGATATGAAAGAAAAAGAGCGTTTAATTATAGAATCGGCTATGAAGTTATTTGCTACTAAGGGTGTAAATGCGACATCAGTGCAGGAAATTGTGACAGCTAGTGGTATATCTAAGGGAGCTTTTTACTTATATTTTAAATCGAAAGATGAGCTTTTATTAGCGACACTTCGATATTATTATGACAAAATCCAAAAGAAAATGCTGGATATTGAACAAGAGTCTTTATTACCACGTGAAAAATTTGCAAAACAATTACATTGTCAGTTTAATGATATACAAAAGCATAAAGAATTTATTATTATGCATGCGAGAGAAAATGCGATTCCGTTTAATAAAGAAGTAGAAGAATTTATGATGCGGATGAAGTTAGAGTCTCATGCATTTTATCGGAATAGTTTATTGTCCATTTATGGTGAAAAGGTTATGCCATATTTATTGGATTTAGTAATTATGGTAGAAGGCATATGCCGTGGGTATTTAGAATTAATTATTTTACAAGCACCAGAAATTGATTTATCGTATGTAGCTGCTTTTATTTTAAAAAGAGTAGATAATTTAGTAGATGGCTTAGTAGAATCTTCGGAAGAACCTATTTTACATGAAGAAAAGCTTGGAGAATTCCTTTGTAAATCAGAGCTTATTAAGGAACAAGTTAAAGAACATTTTTTAAAAGAGATTATTGTATTTAAGCGCACTTTAGCTGATCAATTAGAGGATGATGAGCTGTTGGTTACATTAGATGTTTTAGAGGCGGAAATACGATTGCTTAATCCAAGAATTCCGGTAATTAGAGGTATGTTAGCAAATTTAGAGGCGTATCCGGAATTAAAAGAATTTCGATTACGCCTTATAGGATACTATAATATAAAAAATTCTTAATAAAAATAAGTAAAAAACTCCTTGTCTACACAAGGAGTTTTTTCTTAAAGACTACTTACTATTTTGAGACCATTCTTCAACATCCCAAACTTTTGTGATCCAATCTTCATAGAAGTCCGGTTCGTGACATACAAGGAGAATTGTTCCTTTATATGCTTTCATAGCCTTCTTAAGTTCCGCTTTTGCTGTAACATCAAGATGGTTTGTCGGCTCATCAAATAATAGCCAGTTACTTTCCTCACCCATTAGCTTACATAAACGAACTTTTGCTTGTTCTCCACCACTTAATTGGCTTAATGGGCGAGAAATATGTTCATTTTTTAATCCGCATTTTGCTAACATCGCACGAATTTGATGCTGGTCTAGGCCAGGGAATGTATTCCATACATCATCAATTGGTGTTATATTATCAGCTTTAACTTCTTGTTCAAAGTATGCAGGCTCTAAGAAGTCACCAAGACTTGTTTTACCGCTTAAAGGTTTAATTTTACCTAAGATTGTTTTTAGCAACGTTGATTTACCAACACCGTTACATCCAACAATAGCAATTTTTTCACCACGTTCAATCGTCATTGATAGCTTTGGTAGTAGCGGATGTGTATATCCGATTTCTACATTTTCACCTTCAAA
The DNA here is from genome assembly GCF_051916445.1 of Bacillus cereus group sp. MYBK220-1. Classification (NCBI taxonomy): domain Bacteria; kingdom Bacillati; phylum Bacillota; class Bacilli; order Caryophanales; family Bacillaceae; genus Bacillus; species Bacillus cereus group sp. MYBK220-1. The sequence goes on from NZ_JBQAGQ010000004.1 coordinate 67,085, forward strand.
GACGAAGCGACTACTTGCACGACTTTCTTTAAATGAGAATTCCGGTTTAATTGCTGTTTCCGGACGATCAATAAGCTCCATGCGATCAAGTTGTTTTTGACGACTCTTTGCACGACCTGTCGTTGAATAACGAGCTTTGTTCTTTGCAATGAAGTCTTCTTGCTTTTTGATAAACTCGCGCTGTTTTTCATAAGCGTTTATATGTTGATTTTTATTGATTTCTGCTAGTTCTAGGAATTTTTCATATGTCGCTGTATAGCGTGTCATTTTTGTGAATTCTAGATGGAAAATAACATCAACACATTTGTTCATAAATTCCGTATCATGAGAAATTAATAAGAATGCATGTGGATATTCTTTCAAATAATTTGTTAACCAATGAATATGTTCAACGTCTAAATAGTTAGTAGGTTCATCAAGCAATAACACTTCTGGCTGTTCAAGTAATAGCTTTGCAAGCAATACCTTTGTACGTTGTCCACCACTTAATGCTGAAACATCACGATCTAAACCAATTGCATCAATTCCAAGACCACGTGCAGCCTCTTCAATTTTCATATCTAGTAAGTAGAAACCACCTGCTTCAAGTGCATCTTGTATTTCTGCCATTTGCTCAAGAAGTTCTTCTAGTTCTTCTGGTGTAGCAGTTCCCATTTTTTCTGTAACTTCATTTAAAGCTTTTTCCTTTTCGAATAACGGTAAAAATGCATCCGCTAGTACGTCACGGATTGTACGCCCAGGTGTTAAAACAGTATGCTGATCTAAGTAGCCGTAATGTGTGCCCGGTGTCCATTCTACGCGACCTTGGTCATGAATAAGCTGACCAGTAATGATATTCATGAATGTTGATTTACCAACACCGTTTGCACCAACTAATCCAACGTGCTCACCTGCTAATAATCGCATAGATACATCTTTAAATAATGTACGATCGCCAAATGTATGTCCTAATTTTTCAACTGTTAATAAGCTCATAGTATCCTCCGTCCAACTTGAAATAGTACCTTGAATCATGATACTAAATTCTTTCATATAATGCTATCATTTCAAAATGTATATTTTTTCAAAAGAAGTGTTTGTAAATGTTAGTATATAAAAAAGTTACTTCTCCTACAGAAGTAACTTTTTGGTTATGCCTTTTGTTTAACTTCACTAACTTTCTTTTCAGCTACAATAAAATGCGGTCTACGTTTTGTTTCATAATAAATACGACCGATATATTCACCAATAACACCTAGGAATATGAGTTGAATACCGCCAATAAATAGTATAGCGGAAATGAGAGTAAAGTAACCAGGAACTTCCACACCACCGAGGATGATTTGAACGAACGTAGTGATTACGTATAAAAGTCCTAAAATGGTTGTTAGTAATCCAAGATATATAGATAGACGTAACGGTTTATTATTGAATGAAATTACACCATCAATTCCATAATTTAATAATTTCGAGAAGGTCCATTTACTCTCTCCATCAGAACGTAATACATTTTCATATTCAATGATTAATTCGTTATAACCGATCCAAGAAAATAAGCCCTTTGAAAATCGGTTGTATTCACTTAAAGATAATAAAGAATCTACTGCTCTTCGACTTAAAAGTCTAAAGTCACCAATACCGTCTACTAATTCAATATCTACAAATTTATTCATCACTTTATAGTAAAGACGAGAGACGAAAGAGCGAACGGGTGAATCACCAGTTCTTGTTCTTTTTGCAATGACTTGGTCGTAGCCGTCGTTATATCCTTCTAACAGTTCTTTTATTAACGTAGGAGGGTGTTGTAAGTCAGCATCCATAATAACAATTGCATCGCCTGTAGCATATTTTAAACCAGCTAACATTGCAGCTTCTTTTCCGAAGTTTCGACTAAATGATATGTAGTGTACCGATGAATCTGCACTAGCTAAATCACGTAAAATATTTAAAGTATCATCTTTACTACCATCATTAACAAAAACAAATTCATAATCGGTAGTTAATTTATGAATTTCAAGGGAAGTCTCTGAATAAAAGGCTCGAAGCACCTTTTCTTCATTGTAGCATGGTACAACTATTGAAAGGGTCATGTTTGACACTCCTTGTTTGTAGTGGATTAAAATAATATTTAGATATTATTTTAGGAAGCTATCTAAATAGATAGCTTCATGATTCATTAAGTGCTCATTATTGCTTTTTAAAAGAAAATTTTCGTCGTGCTTTTGGATTTTTGAAAATTAGTAAAGCTATACAGATAATTAGTGAGATGATTGATATAGTCATACCTAATTTGAAGTAAGGTGTAACGTAAGTCATTTCGATTACATGTGAACCTTTTGTAATTGGAACACCGATAAAGGCAGAATTCGCTTTCGTAAATTCTGTTTCTTTCCCATCAATTTTTATAGTCCAGCCTTTACTATATGGGACAGATAGATATAAGAGCCCGTCTTTATTTGATTTGATATCCCCTTTTAAATAATTGTTCTTATAATAAATATTTTCAAGCCTATTTTCAGTTAGTTTTTTTGTTTCTTTTTGTATACTTTCATAGTTTACAATATTTGCTTGCAAGTCACCTAATTCATACTCACCTGCCATATCAATAGAGATAGTTAGGTTTTCTGGACGCTCATTGCCCAAATTGTAAACAAACCTTTCTAACGGATAAGAGTATGCACCAGCATCGTCCCCTTTTCCTATCGTTTTTCCATTAACAGTTGCATTGAATGTGCCTGCATTTTTTAATTTTAATTCTATCAGCAGATCACCAGGTGTATCAGGATAATTGATAGGTACAATCATATTTCCAAAGCCATGAACAATTAGTTTATTTTCTTGTTTTTTCATGTTTTCGAATTTTGCTTTTTCCGTTTTAATAGATACTGCCTTTGATTTAAGGTCTTGTTTATTAAAATGGTTTAATGAAAATTCTTTTGTATTATTAACGACAACAGCATGTAATAATAATTGATCACGCTGAGCGAAGTTTAATTTAGAAAATTCTTCTTCACTTATAGCCGAATCATATACATATCCTAACGGTAAAGCATAGTCATTTTTGTAAATATTATATGGTCCTACTTGCTGTAATAGTTTATATCCATAAGGTACATTCTTTGAATCTGTATCAGCACTTAATACGCGATATTTTATACCTAGCATATTTTCGAGTAGTAGTCGACTATCAGCTTGATAAAACATTGAAGGTGTATCGTACATTTGGAATACGCCATATTTATTTTTCATAAAGTCATGGACATAATAATTAACCAAGCTTTGATACGTACTTACGCCATGATATCCTTGTAGCATTGGTGTGTTATATTCGCTATATGGATTAAGAATACGATAAAAGTCTTTATCATTTTCTTGTATGTAGCGAATTGCAGCAATTTCTTCTTGATTATCATAGCCTGGTTCGTGTAACTTTTCAGTTGAAATCTGGCTCTGTCCGTAAACTGTGCTAAGTATATTATTCGCATACATATAATTCATAGAAATTGTGCTAACGAGTACGTTCAATACAACTAAAAATTGTATGAAAGGTTTAGAAATATAACGCCATAAACATACTGTAATAACAGAAAGAACGACAGTTCCGAGTAAAATGTTATCAACGTCTTGTAAAGGTTTATCAGTTACATTTATATTTGCCTTTCTATAAAATGCATAAATGAATAATCCAATAGACACTAATAAACTTATTAAATAAGGTAATTTGTAGTCTTTCTTATGAATAATCATCCAATCTAGAATGTATGCAATTGTTTGGGCAATTACAAATACAAATAAATAAAACCATCTAGATTGCATTGCTGAAAAACCATTAAACATAGAATATGTATATGGAAGCATAAACAGAATGAACATGAATAACGTAAAGAATACTTTATTCTTAACGAGTTTATCACGTATAAACATTCCAAATACGATTAAGAATAAAATTAAAGCTGGTAAAGCTAATTGATGATTTTCAGCATTATACATGAAGAAAATATTTTCCATTAAATCTTTATAAAATTTATCTTCAAATAATAATGGTATCTCAAACTTTTTTGATAGTCGATCAGCGCTAAATACGGCATTAACTGATGGGAGGAAGCAAACGGCGGCTAAACCGAGTGATAATCCGTACAATAAACCGATTCTAATATAATAAGTTAGAAAAGAGACAATCGTTTTATTTTGTTGTGTCGCAAAGTATTGGAATAATGCATAAATAAATATGAAAATACTTGTGATAAAAGCAAAATAAAAGTTTGATGCTAACATTAAAGTAGCAGCGATTAGGAAAAGGCCGTGCTTCTTTTCAATAATATATTTATCAAGTCCCCATATTACTAATGGTAAAAATACAATGGCATCAGCCATGAAATCCCATAGTAAAGAGTGGCGGATGAAAGTAATACAGCCACCATATATAATAGCAGCAACAAAAGATGAGAATGCTGTTTTATTATGGTAACGTAAAGAACCATACATGAATACCATAGCTAAAAAGTTTTTTAAAATACTCATGTATAATTTCACGTCATACACTTGCTCAAGACTTAGTTTAGGTAGTAACAGTGTAATCCAGAAAAACGGTGATGTGCTGTAATAATAACTAAACTCTCCAAATAAATCTCCACCTAATCCATAATCAAAAGACCAAAAAAGGTTGCCATCTTTAAAGGCATGTTGTAGAAGAAACGTAAAAAAGCCAAATTGACGTAACGCATCCCCTGTACCAGAAAAGGCTTGATTAGATGTTAAAAAGAAATAATGAAAAGCAAAAGCGCACAATAATAATATTGGTATAATTATCATTGTTTTCTTGGAAAAGAATTTATTATTCGGCTTTATGCTCATAAAAATTGATAATCCTCCTTTGAAAGTCGTTACATGTAGCAACTAGTTTTTAGGTAGCATATAAAAACACACCAATTTTTAAAGGTGTGTTCTTTAGTTTTAACATGAGAAAATATATATTTTTGTTGAAGCATATATATTTTTACAAGCGTTGAATTTCATAGTTTATATATAATTTAGTATAAGGCATTTTCAGAAAGTAAGTCAATTTGAGCTGGAATATATAGCATTTTTTTACTGAAGAAAAATGATGGTATATAAAAAAAGCAAAAAGCTTTTCCATTTTTAAATAGGAAAAGCTTTTTGCTTTTAAGCATGTTTGCGAATGAGCTTTTGTTTTATAAACCCTAAAACAAATCCACGTATTTGAGGATCAATTCCAATTCCAATTATACCGTATAGTATACCAGTAAGAGTTAAAGCAATTAGTGGCGGTAAGTTGATTAATGCAATTCGGTATATACCGTAACTAATAATAAAGGCTAAGGAATTAAATATAATTCCTTTAACTAATAATTGCATGCCTTTACGAATAAAGAGGGTAAATCCGATTAATAGTGTAATTTCGGTAAGGATAGCTGCGGCAGCTGCCCCCATCATTCCATATTTACTACCTAATACAATATAACCTATGATGGCAACAACTAATCCAATAGTCATTGTTGTTGCACGTTTCCATTGCTGGCCAATCGTTGTTAAATTATCGGCTAGTGGATAGTTAATTGATTGTAAAATAACCATAAACGCTAGAATAGCAAGAGCGTCACCGGCGGGAGCGTATTCTTCTCCTAATAAACTAACAATCCAGAAACTTGGATCCGCAATAAAGGGGATAGAAATTCCCATTCCTAAAAAAGACATAAGTTTTAATTCAAAACTTGATAATTTTCTATGTTCTTCAATATTTTTCTCATTACCAAAAGCAAAAAGCCTTGGATAAAAGGCCGCTGCAATTACCCCAGGTATTTGATATAGTACAGCAGGTATTTTAGATGCAGCACCAAAGAATCCAACTTGCTTATATGTTGAAACCTTTTCTAATATAATAGGGCCCAATTGTGGTAAGAGCATAATGATGATGCCATTGATTGTAAAAATAAGTAGTTGATCTAAAATGCCTTTATCCCAACCCTTATGGACCTTCGTATAACGTATTGTCATTATAAAGGCGATAACACCTGTTACAAGACTAGATACCCCGTACATGGCAGCAACCATCATAAGTGACCATTGGAAAGACATCCCTAGTAATAGGGCAGCAGCAGCAGTTACACCTTGTAGTACAGAAATAATAGCTGTAAATTGCATGCGTTCTGTTACTTGGAAGTAAGCCATTCCAACACCTTGTAAGGTTGCTCCGAACATTGTTGGTAGAACAACCCAATATACCATCGCGCGTAAGTAAGCATCGGGATAGAAGAACTGGGCAAAAATAGCGAAAAGTACAGAAATTACGATAGCTAATATTAAACGAATACGTAAGTAACTACTTATTAGCACGCTAATATTAGCATCGCTTCTCGTTCCTTCACGCATAAACGTATGTGTTAAACCTGCATCTGTAAAGTAACAAATAACAGCTGAAACTGCTAACGCAGTTGTAAACATACCGTAATCACTTGGAGAAACATACCTTGCAAAGAAAATTGTTGCAATAGCCAGTACAAAACGGACAGTAATGTTTCCTACAAACAGGTAGGATGCGTTTTTTAGAATTTTATTTGTTTTCATGAGAAAAGACCTTTCTATTCTTTAGGACCCGGTTAGCTTGTCCTATTTGTAAATTTGATTTGTTCACAGAAAGAGAGAGTATCGTTATATTTTCAGTTTAAGAAAACAGAAATTTAATTCGTACAAACCAAAGCATTGCATATAGTTTTTTACTACGTTTTCCATTCTTTGAATAGATTTTACGGCAATATTTCTTTATATCTTTTTTGATTAATTGAACTTGTGATTTATCTAATTGAGAGTTTTCTTTAATATATATACAAGCGTTATTGATGACTGTATAAGGGAATAAATAAGTCTCAAGAATTTCAATAAGTAACTGAGAATCTTTTGTAATGAAATCTTGAGATTTATTATGTACCCATTCCTTCATACGATTGAATACTTCCAGCTCTTTTGTCGTTTTTAATTCATAATCTTTATACTTAGAAGAAAGATTTCCTTCTGATAAGATTCTATAATAAGTTAAGTATTCATGGACATAACATACATTTGTCACACTCATAAGTTTAAATAAAAACTCTAAATCTTCGCCCCAACTACATTCTGGTGTAAAACGAATGTTATGATCCATTACGATGGATCGTTTGAAAATCCAAGTACTTGTTTGAGCAACAACTTGATGCGTTAGGAATGCTTTTGCCATATCACCTTTAATAAAGTTTGTTGTATGTTCAACCTTCTCGCCTGTTTCTTCGTAGAAATTCATATAACCACAATAGCAAGCGTCCATGTTGTTTTTATGCATACTTTCGACTTGCTTCTCAATTTTAGTTGGATGCCATAAGTCATCGCTATCAAGAAAAGCGACATATTCTCCGCTAGCATTTTCAATACCCGTATTACGAGCTACTGAAACACCTTGGTTTTTTTGATGAACGTATTTTACTTGCCCTGGATATTTTTCAGCAAGGTTTTTCACAATAGAAGGTGATTGATCTTTACTTCCATCATCTACAATTACAATTTCGATATTTTTATATGTTTGATCTAGTATTGACTGCATCGTTTCTTCAATATATTTTTCCGTGTTATACAGGGGTATGACAACAGAAACAAGTTGCTTTTGTTCCATCATAGAATTTTTATCTCCTCAAGTTTTTTATGTCTTGCATCATATATACAAGCCTTTTGAAAGGAAGAAGATTACAAGAACATCTGTATAAGTTTAACGCATATAAACTTTGTAAATCAACTTTCTATTAAAAAGGTGGCGGGAAGTTAGATTCTTATGGTTAATTCTCGTATTTCAAACAGCTTTATCATGTCTATTGCATATAACTTCTTATTCATGTCATTTTAACTTATTAGTTAAGTAGGATGTATCTATCGTAACGATTGTGAAGGCGAATAAATTATTATTAAGAATAAAAAACCTCTTAATTTTTGCAATAAATTAAGAGGTTTTTTATATTAGCTATGAAATATTAGGTTAGTCTTTGTCTGGCTCAGTTGCATTTAATTTTTGCTTTAGTAACGCATAATCTTGCGTTAATGTTACAAGTTGATGATGTTGTTTAGAAATTTTTCTTGTTAGGTCAAAAATTAAGATGAAACAGAATAATAGTCCAAATAAGAATAAAATGGAAGGGGGATATTCTACTTTTAATAGTTTTCCAATCCAGTTTATAATTTTATCGGTAGAACTTAAAATAGCCATTGCAATACAAACGAAAATCCATAAAACAGCATATTTCGTTTCTAAAGTTCCACGGCGAATGGAATTAATAATTAATAATAATAATAATAAAATAAAGATGAATGAAAAGGTAATTATAGGCATTTATTATCAACCTTTCACGATTTTTTGCATCAATATAGCAAGACTTACTTTAATCATGTAATATGCAGATTTAAAAGGTGTGATAGAAGATTGTCCACCTTGTCGCTCTTGCATATTTACAGATATTTCATTAATACGAAGTTTTTTCTTTTTTAAATGAATAAGAACTTCTGGTTCTGGATAATCTTTTGGATAGTTGTGTGCAAAAATTTTAATTACTTCTCGATTGATAGCACGATATCCAGAAGTTGGATCCATAAATGTTTGTTTTGTTAGTACTTTCAATAGGGCAGTAAAATAAAAAATACCGATCCTTCTGGAAATACTACCTTTATATGCTGTTTTTTCTGTAAAACGTGACCCTAGCACCATATCGCATTCATCTTCAGCGATTGGCTTTATAATTTTATATAAATCATCTGGATTATGTTGTCCATCAGCATCGAACTGAATCGCAATATCATATCCGTTCTCATATGCGTATTTATATCCAGTTTGTACAGCTGAGCCAATACCTAGGTTATATGGTAAATTCACAAGGTGAACAGGAAAATCTTGTACGATTTGAGCTGTTTTATCGTGTGATCCATCATTAATAACACAAATGCTTAATCCTGTAAAATGCTGTTTTAGTTTTAATAGTCTTGTTAATGTATCTGCAATTGCTTCTTCCTCGTTATACGCTGGAATAATAATTAACGTTTTTGGTATTGAAATTGGTACTTCAATAGTCATTACCGCACCATCCCTTATATACTTAATCATATTATGGTTATTTTTAAACGAACTTTATTTAATATACCATTAACAGTATAACAAAATAAAGGAAAAGCTGGTGCGTGATTTAGGAGAACAGATTGAGAATAAAATGGTAAGAGGTGATATTTTGTATAAAAAAATACATGCAAGGAAGAAAAAATCTGTGCATGTATATGGAAGAGTATTGTATTAAATATTCCAAGGTTTATTTAAAGTTAAAACCTCAGCCATTTCTTTGCTTTTTAAACGTCCTTTTTTTCTATTTTCCGCACGTTCTGAACCGGTTGTGTATAACCAATGTTCTTCCTCAGTTTCAGGTAGTACTTGTGGTACGGACGAAGGTTTTCCATCTTTTATTGCTACAAATGTAATGAAGCAAGTAGCAGCAATTCTACGCTCGCCGGCTAATAAATTTTCTGCAATTACTTTTACGAAAACTTCCATTGAAGATTTCCCTGTATAACATACGAATGCTTCATAACAAACAGAATCAGCTTGGTGAATTGGAGTTAAAAAATCAACTGAATCAATAGATGCTGTTACGCAATGTTTACGACTATGTCTTGCAGCCGCAATTGAAGCAATACTATCAATTTCTGCTAATAATTTCCCCCCAAAAAGTGTTTGGTGATTATTTAAATCGTTAGGAAAAACACGTGTTGTCTTAATTGCTTTAGATTCTCGCATGAATTTCTTTTCCATATATTCAGCCCCTATAGTCTGTTTTCAATCAGAATAATATGTGTAAGCTTAGTACTCATATTAGATATTTAATGAAGTAAAGTGTAGTCCAAAAGAGTAGTATTTAAACTTCTGTATTTGTATTCATGTAACTGAAAGAAAATTTATTTTATCTAAAATGTAGTGTAAAAGAGGATTCGCTTACATTGCAAGTAAAAAGTAATGACTATGTATTTGTCATAGAAATTCTCTATCAGCCGTGTACCCATTCATGATAGAATCGTTTTGTTATGAATGGAAATAGAGGTGCAATGGACATATGAATCATATACAAACAAATTTTTCATCTTTCTTCAATAAAATTACGATCGGTGCGATGTTCGCATTTTTTGTTTATAGTTGTTGGGCAGCATTTGAGACAAGTAAGCAATTCTTTGGAGGAAGTACAACAAGTGTAACAATCATATTGGCAATTTTCGTCATACTTATTTTGTTAGTGGCATCAATTCTACAATATCGTTTTACAGATAAACAATTTCTTATTTTTCTTATAAGTATATCTATAGTTGTGAGGCTTAGTATGCTGTTATTTGTAGATGCTCCAATAATTGGTGATATGAAAGTGATGTATGAGTCTGCAAAGCAGATTGCAATTGGTAATAATATAGAGACTGTAACTCATTTGCCTTTTATTATATATGAGTCAGTAATTATTCGTATATTTGGTGATACATTATTCGCTTTACAACTATTTAATGTGTTATTTTGCGCAGGAACCGCATTTTTTATTTATCGTATTGCAGCAATGGTTTTTGGAGAAGAATGCGGTCGTATTGCTTCTATCTTTTATGCTCTGTATATTCCAAATATATTCATGAGTTCCGTATTAACTCCTGAGTCACTTGCAATATTTTTATTTTATTTTGCTTGTTACATACTTTTATATAAAGGATTAGATCATCCTTATATGTGGGTGTTTTCAGCGATTTTATTTGCATTTAGTAATATGATTTTCCCAATGGGATTATTTCTTCCTATTTTTATCACGTTATATGTATTATTAATCGAAGTATTTCAATCAGCAACGAAACAAAAGGTGTTACTAAAGATGATGGGGATACTTATTCTATTTTATAGTGCCCATTTTGGTGTGAATTATGGAATTAAGACAATGGGAATGTCACAATATACGATTGCGAATGAGACGTATGTTCAATCTGTTTTAATTGGAAAAACGCAACATGAAGAAAAAATATCGAAAAATCAAAGTGTAACAGAGCATATTGATCAAAAGTTAAAAGAGATTGAGGGAGAAAGATTTAAACTTTTAGAACCGATGATAAATCAGTTTTCAGATGAGGGGATAAATTCTATTCTTTTCAAATATGAAAAATTGATATATATAGCCGTAACATTGTTTATGACTATAGCTCTATTACACTTCCTTATTAAGAAACAACAAAATGAGGGATATATGTTGTTCTTATTTTTAATTAGTGGATACGTATTGTTAAAGCTCTTCCAAGTAGATATGGCATATTACAATGTAATTATGCCAGCATTGTTTATTTTGCAGAGCTTTGGTGTTTATATGAGTTATGTGTATTGTCAAAAAATATTTTTCAGAAAATAAAAAGAATCCATTCTGGATTCTTTTTTTGATGGAAGATGAAATTTAGTAGTTAGTACAGATGAAAAGTATGCTTGACTACTAAATTTCATCTTATCGATTTAGTTCTAGTTGCAAATTATCGGCTGTTAGAGCCATTTGTGAGGAATCATCTTGAATTCCTTTCATTACTTGTGAAATAGCTTGTAGTTCGTGTTCAATTTTCTTATTCTGTTCTTTTGAGTTAGACATATCTTTTACGATTTCTTGGAAGTATCGATCTGTTGCCGACATACTATCTGTTCCTTCCGATACGAGAGAGCTAATTTGTTTCACAGAAGACGAGACACGAGTAATTTGTTCATTTGTTTTTTCGACGAGCTTTGTAACGTTAAATATAGATTCTTTCGTTTGCTCTGATAATTTTCGGATTTCGCCAGCAACAACAGAAAACCCTTTCCCAAATTCTCCAGCACGTGCCGACTCAATAGCAGCATTTAGTGCGAGTAAATTTGTTTGCTCCGCAATCGATTTAACAATATCTATGATTTCATTAATTTTGTTAGAAATATTGAGAAGTTCATGAGTATCTGTAATAATCGTTTCCATATTCATTTGAATAGATCCCATTCGTTTGTTTTGCTGGTTTAATTGTTCTTTCCCTTTATTCGCTTTTTCTTCAGATGTTGTAGCTAATGATGTACCTGTTTTAGCAATCTCTACAATAGTTTCAGATTTGGCGGTTAGTTTTTGAATAGAAGAGCTTGTTTTTTCAGATACAGCAGCTAGTTCTGTTGCGATATGCGTAATTGTCATAGCAGTTAATTCTTTTTCTTTCTCATGCTCTTTTTGCATTCTTTCATATTCAGATTCATAAGCTGCAAGAACAAGTTCTTGTTCAAGAGTGAATAATTTATTTATAACATTTATAGAATATGAAAAATCATCGATTGTCGTTATTTTTGTTTGCAAAATCTTCATGATAGAGCGGAATAATTCTTGATAAGCAGCAGTATACCATTTTCGATGTAAACCAATTTGTACATGCCTTTTGGCAATCCTAACACGCTGTTCAATAAAATCTTCATGCATATTGCCGCTGAATAATTCTTTAATATGTGTTTTTAAAGTTTGTTTTAGTTTTGGAATAGAGCTGTAACGCTCAATAATAGTAATTAAATTAGGTTGTTTTGTAATGTTGGCATAGAATTTTTCAGTAATCCAATCAATTTCTGCATAAATAAAAGGCTGTAGTACTTTTACAACTTGTAAATCTTCTTTTGAAATATGTAGCATATCCATTTGAATTTTTAATTCAGAATTAGTAGGTACATTAAAAGTTATTTGTTGGTTCTTACTTAATTCGATTATACTGGCATTTGTTTTATTAATATTTTTTTTGAAAACCCCAAGCATCATTCTTCCCCCTGTATATAAAACGTTTTCAATTTTAAAACTAATATAGGGTAATTATATATGCTTATATATAATTACTCTATATTAGTTCGTTGAATAGTATATAAATTAAGAGAATTCTATCTAGAATTCTCTTAATGGCCTTTATTAATTTTAGCATGTGTTTTAAAGAAAACAGGGAAATGCACATTATATATTACAGTGACGACACGAATAACGAATGTTACTAATAAACAAACATAGAAAGCTAATACGTGCGCCCCCATAGCGTGTGTGATTAGGAAGCTAATTGCTCCTAAGATAGAAGCGATTGCGTAAATCTCTTTTCGGAATACGTAAGGGATATCTTGAGCACAAATGTCACGCAAAATACCGCCTCCAATACCTGTAATGACTCCCATTGAAACAACTAGAAATGAGGCGTCAACATGATGTGACATTGCCGCATTTGCACCAATAGCTGTAAAAACGCCTAAGCCAACAGCATCAGAAAGCATAATAACGACTTGAAGTTTATTGATACGCTCAAAAAACATACAAGTAAATAATGCTGATAATACACTTACGAAAAAGTAAATGGGTTTTACAAATGCGACAGGGGGCAGGTTACCAATCATGATATCACGAATAATACCGCCGCCGAGCGCAGTGGCTACAGCTAAACAAAGGACACCAAATAAATCTAAATCTTTTTTTAAACCAACTAATGTACCAGAAATGGCAGCGGCGATAATGCCAAGAAACGTAAATATATCGATTAATAACATGGCCTTAATCCCTTCCTCTTAAAGATGTTCCAGAGAAAAAATATACACTAAAGTATTGGAAATAACAATTACTTTTCGCTACATGTAGAAAAACGGATAAAATTCATAAAGAAAGCGTTTGAAAATGTTTGGAAAATAACCATAAAGTAATCTGAAAAAGATATGAAAAGATTAATTTTACATTTTTTGATGTTGTTAATTTGGTAAAATATTACAATTAGAGGTGAGATATTTATATTTGTATAAAATGATAAAAAAATATGTATATACTGACAAAAATAAGGGGATGGTTGTTAGATAGATTTTGTAAAAATAGGGGAGTATAGCTAAAGGACGATGATTTTTATTACTTATTAATACTTGTCCTGGCTAGTTTTAGCTGGAAAAATAGTTCTCGATTTGAATATGAGTTATGTTATAATTGCTAGGTGTGTTTGAATGATAAAAAATTATGATTAAAAGATAATGTTAAGATTTTGTATGGAGGTCTTGGAATGTTAGCAAATCAAGCTAGGGTTAGATTTGAGCATTTTTTGCTCTTTTTTATTATTTTACAGCCTGTTTTAGATTTATTAACGTCTCTTAGCATCACTTTATTAAAGTCAAATGCTACCGTTGGAATTTTAGTAAGATTCCTTATTATGGCTGTTGGTGGTATTTACATTTTAATTCAGGCAAAAGAGAAGGAAAATAGAAAGTTTTTAATTTATCTTATATTATTAGCCGGAGTTTTAGGGATAGGGTTTATTAATAACAAACTAGTTAAAAATCCTATTGTACTTGGTGAAGAGGTTAAATTTGTTGCGAAAGCATTATATATATATATCATGCTGGGATCATACATTTTAGCTTTAAAATCATTGAAAAAGACAGTTAATATTAGTGATAAGGTTCGAAATAGTATTGTATATTCTACATTAATCATTAACGCAATTATGGTTATTTCTATTTCAACATCTACTGACTTTGGTAGTTATGAATGGATGAAGGTTGGTTCTCGAGGTTGGTTCTATGCAGGGAATGAACTAGGTTCAATCTTAGCTATTATTTTCCCTATTGTGGTACTATATTCTATTCAAAAAACAAAGAGCTGGAAACACATTTTATATTGGATTCCATCACTTTTAATGATTTATTCGCTAATTCAAGTCGGTACAAAAGTTGGAATGGGCTCAATTGGTGCTACGTTAGGGGCAGCAATCGGAATCATTGTACTACAATTATTATTTGATAGAAAAAATCCGAACAAAAAATCCCTTGCGCTTAATGCAGTAATTGCTATGGTCCTATTAGCTGGTGTAGTTGGGACGTTTAAACAAACACCATTAGCACAAAATATGGGTATTCACAATAATTATTTATCAGAGCAAAATGTGGCACAGCAAGGTCAAAAAGAAAAAGAAATTAAAGAGAAGCTGAAAAAAGAGCAAGAACTTAAAGCAAAAGAAGAAAATCATCATAAAGTTGAAAAGCCAGAAGAAAAGGCGAAGATAGAAGAGGAAGTTAAGAAAGAGCTTGAGAAAGAGCAAAAGAAAGAAAATCAAGAAAATCTTATTTTCAGTGGACGTCAAGTATATGAAGAAAGACATAAGCAGTTCTTTAAAGAAGCGCCAATGTCACAAAAGTTATTAGGAATGGGTTATGCAGGTAACTTTAAATACAATGAACAAAAGCAGCCAGATCCAAAACTAATTGAAATGGACTTCCATGATTGGTTTTATGATTTCGGGATTATTGGCTTTGTATTACTAATGATTCCATTTATTTATTACGGGCTAAGAATTTTACTAGCATTTGCTACGAGATTTAAGGACATATTCAATATAAAATATGGAATGATTTCAGCAAGCTTATTGTTAGCGTTAGGTATTGCTTATATTGCAGGACATATTTTAACAGCACCAGGAGTTGGGATTTACTTTGTAGTGGTGTTAGCTTATCTAATAGTAGATCTAGAAATTGAATGATAAAAATAAAAGCTAACTTTTGTTAGCTTTTATTTTTTAGTACAGTAAAATAAAAATAGATGGAAACGTAGCGAGGATTTAAAGGAGGAAAAAATATGAGAATATTGCATATGAATGCAGGAGCAGAAGATGGGGGAGGGAAAACACATATTATTTCACTTCTCGATCAGTTTCCAACTGGTGAAGTAGAATTAGCAGTATTTGAAGATGGAATTGTTGCGAAGGAAGCAAGGGAGTTAGGGATAAAAGTCCATGTGTTTTCACAAAAATCGCGCTATGATTTATCCATTTTAAAGAATATAAGTGAATTTATTAATAAAGAAAAATTTGATGTAGTTCATACACATGGCCCTAGGGCTAATTTCTATGTTTCTTTAATGAAAAAGAGAATAAAGGCAAAATGGGTAACGACTATTCATAGTGATCCATTTCAAGACTTTACTAAACAGGGCTTAAAAGGTTGGATTTTTACGAAATTAAATTTGAAAGCCTTAAAAAATATAGACTTATTTTTCGTTGTAACAAATAGATTGAAAAAAAGCCTGGCAGCATTAGGTATTTCAAATGAAAAGATGCATGTTATTTATAATGGAATTGAATACGATAAGGAAAAAGCAGAAGGCTATAATAAAAAAGAAATGTTCAATATTGATGAAGATGTATTTACGGCAATCCAAGTAGCACGATTACATCCTGTCAAAGGACATGAAGTTTTATTCGATGCGTTACAACAAACAAAATTAGAGAAAATTAAAGTATTATTAGTTGGCGATGGCCCATTAGAAGAAAATCTAAAGTCATTAGCTACTGAAAAAGGGATTAACGATAAAGTAGAGTTTTTAGGACATCGTCAAGATGTAAAACAATTATTTGCGTCGTCACATGTAAATTTATTAACTTCCCATAGTGAAGGGTTCCCACTAGTTTTATTAGAAGCGGCAAATCAACGCGTACCATCAATTGTGACTAGGGCTGGAGAAATTGAACCATTAATCGTAGATGAAACTTACGGATGGATTGTGCCAACAGGTGATGGAAAGGCATTAGCATTAGCTTTAGAAGAAGCGTATGATAAGTGGAAAACTGGAGAGTTAGCAGCAATGGGTAAACATATTTATGAGCATGCTACTATGAACTTCTCACTTCAAAAACTATATGAAGATACAAAGGAAACATATAAGCAATTAATAGCGAAAAACTTGTAATGATAGAGAGGATAGTTAACTATGGCAGTACAAACAGTTGATATTCTAGGCGTTCCTTTTTCTACAATGACAATGGATGAAACGGTCCAATATTTAAAAGAACAACTAGAAGCGGAGCGAATTCATACGTTTCAGGTAGTAACAGCAAACCCTGAAATTGTTATGTGCGCAAAAAAGGATGAAAAGTTCTATCAAACATTATTGAATACAGATTTAATTACACCTGATGGTATTGGGGTTGTAAAGGCAAGCGGGATGCTTGGTACACCTTTAAAAGAACGTGTAGCAGGTTTTGATTTAATGTGTAATTTACTTGCGAAGTTATCAGAAGATAGTAAGCCGGTATCTGTTTTCTTATTAGGTGCAAAGCCGCATGTTGTACAAGCTGCAGCAGATCATTTAACAAAGACATATTCAGCTGTATCCATCGCCGGTATACAAGATGGTTATTTTAAACAAGAAGACGAAGAGAATATTATTTCTCGCATTCAAGAAGCAAAACCAGATTTATTACTTGTTGCACTTGGTTTCCCGAGACAAGAGAACTTTATCCAAAACAATAAGCATCGTTTAGAAACGAAAATGGCTGTTGGAGTGGGTGGAAGTTTAGACGTATGGGCTGGAGAGGTAAAACGTGCACCAAAATGGATTCAAGCGATTCATTTAGAGTGGTTTTATAGATTATGCAGTAATCCAACACGCTGGCGTCGTCAGTTAGTATTAGCGGAATTTTTAAAAGAAGTAATGCGTTCGAAAAAGTAGCGAAATATCGCTGCTTTTTTTATTTGTTCATTTTTAATAAATTGAAACTTTAATCAGTGAGGCATCCCCACTGATTATTAGCTCTCACCAATCGGGATAGACGTTTTACTTTTTGGGAATGATGAAGGAGAATTTTTTACACAAAAGTATTTTACTTATACAATTCACACGTGTAAAATTATGTGTAAAGACACCCGTGTGAGGAGGACTTCTAGTGGGCAAGGTAAAAGAAATTTCGAAGCGCAAACTACTTGGTATAGCTGGGCTTGGATGGCTATTTGATGCAATGGATGTTGGAATGCTTTCATTTGTAATGGTAGCCTTGCAAAAGGATTGGGGATTAAGTACGCAAGAAATGGGCTGGATAGGCAGTATTAACTCAATCGGTATGGCAGTAGGAGCGCTTATTTTTGGGATACTATCAGATAAAATAGGGCGAAAATCAGTCTTTATTATTACATTATTATTATTTTCTATCGGTAGTGGTTTAACTGCATTAACAACAACACTTGCGATGTTTCTCGTTTTACGCTTTTTAATTGGTATGGGGCTTGGCGGAGAGCTTCCGGTTGCCTCTACACTAGTATCAGAGAGTGTTGAAGCGCATGAGCGTGGGAAAATTGTTGTTTTATTAGAAAGTTTTTGGGCAGGTGGATGGCTAATTGCAGCTCTTATCTCGTATTTTGTTATTCCTAAATATGGTTGGGAAGTTGCGATGGTATTGAGTGCAGTTCCAGCATTATATGCTTTATATTTAAGATGGAATTTACCGGATTCCCCAAGGTTCCAAAAAGTTGAAAAAAGGCCATCTGTTATTGAAAATATAAAATCAGTTTGGTCTGGGGAATATCGTAAAGCAACAATTATGCTATGGATTCTATGGTTTTGTGTTGTTTTTTCCTATTATGGAATGTTCCTTTGGTTACCGAGTGTAATGGTGCTAAAAGGATTTAGTTTAATAAAAAGTTTCCAATACGTACTTATTATGACATTAGCTCAACTTCCAGGATATTTCACAGCTGCTTGGTTTATTGAACGTCTCGGTCGTAAATTTGTTTTGGTTACGTATTTAATCGGGACAGCTTGCAGTGCTTATTTGTTTGGGGTTGCGGATTCATTAACAGTATTAATCGTGGCAGGTATGTTACTATCCTTCTTTAACTTAGGTGCTTGGGGAGCATTATACGCCTATACACCTGAGCAGTATCCAACGGTTATTCGTGGTACAGGTGCAGGAATGGCAGCAGCATTTGGTCGTATTGGTGGTATTCTTGGGCCACTATTAGTGGGATATTTAGTTGCCTCAGAAGCTTCACTATCATTAATATTTACGATTTTCTGTGGATCAATTTTAATTGGTGTATTCGCTGTAATAATACTTGGACAGGAAACGAAGCAACGAGAATTAGTATAAAGTGAAAATTTAAACGTATCCTGGATCGTTTATCATCCTACACTACTCGGCTCTTTATAGGCAGTTAGTACGGGATAAAGGGGGAGAGGAAACCGAAGTGGTTTCCTTTTTTCTGTTTTTTTAGATAAATAATGGTATAGTAAGAAAAAGGGATTATTTCTTATAAAAGCGAATGTATACAACAGGACATATGGACAAAGAATTAGGTGGTTGAAGAAATGAAAATTTTACTGATTATGGAAGAGGCAGAAGAGAGAAGAGAGTTAGCTGAAAATTTCACTGAAAATATGAGAAATGTAGAATGTTTTGAAGCAAAGACAGGAACAGAATCTTTATTTATGATGAAAAAACATATACCAGACTTTGTTTTTTTAAGTTCCAAATTACTAGATGGTACTGGTTTTGAATATGCAAGTTTATTACGAGAAATAAATTGCTATACAAAATTTATTTTTGTAGGTGAAAACATAGAAGAATCTATTACAGCTTTTCGTTTCCAAGCATTTTATTATTTATTGCGACCATTTCGTGAAGAAGATTTACAATTTCTTTTATATAAAATAGGTAAAGAACAAGGTGAGAAAGCAAAGAGTTATTTGCGAAAACTACCGATAGAAAGTCAAGAGGGCATACGATATATTCTTCCAGAAGATATCGTATATGTAAGTAAAAATAAAGAAAATAAAACTGTTTCAATTTACACAACGAATAATCAGTATATTTCAACATATACACTTCAGGAATTAGAAAATAAGCTAAATGCATATGATTTTTTACGTGTACATAAAAGCTATTTAATTAATATGTCATATGTAAAAGAACTGAAACCTTATTATAATGGCACGTATAATTTGTATTTAGATAGGTATGATGAGCAACCGATTCCAGTCAGTCGTAATTATGTAAAACGCCTTCGAAATAACATTGAATTATAGTAGATAATGAGAGTATTTTAACATGATAAACTGAAAATCCTTCATGATAGGGAGGATTCAAGTTAAATATTCAGAAAATTTAGTACAATCTCCACTAAGAAATAGTATTGGGGGAATTGTATGTGAAGACATTGAAATCGATCTTACTTTGGGGCGTTATTACAGCAGTAGGAGCAGGTGCTTTTGGGGTAATAGCTTTATCACAAGGTGAAACCATTAATGCTGTATGGCTCTTAGTAGCTGCCGTATGTGTATATGCAGTTGCTTATCGCTTTTATAGTAGATTTATAGCGAGAAAGGTTTTTAATTTAGATGATAATCGGCAAACACCAGCCCATACATTAAATGATGGGAAAGACTATGTTCCAACAAATAAGTGGGTATTGTTTGGACATCACTTTGCAGCGATTGCTGGAGCGGGACCTTTAGTAGGACCGATTTTAGCGGCACAAATGGGGTATTTACCAGGGACCATTTGGATTATTGTTGGGGTAGTTGTTGCGGGGGCTGTCCAAGATTTTGTTATTTTATTTGCTTCAATGAGACGTAATGGTAAATCGTTAGGAGAAATGATTAAAGATGAGATTGGACCTGTTACAGGACTAATTGCAATGATAGGTATTTTAGGAATTATGATTATTTTATTAGCAGTATTAGCGTTGGTCGTAGTAAAGGCACTAATCGGAAGTCCTTGGGGAATGTTTACGATAGCAGCAACGATTCCTATCGCTATTTTAATGGGAGTTTATATGCGCTATATTAGGCCTGGTCGTGTTGGAGAAGGATCAGTAATCGGTATTATCCTACTTATTTTATCTCTTGTTGGAGGACAGTATGTAGCAGAAAATCCAACACTTGCAAGTATGTTCACATTTAGTGGTGAAACAATTGCTATTATGCTTATTGTATATGGATTTATTGCATCTGCATTACCAGTTTGGATGCTTTTAGCACCACGTGATTATTTAAGTACATTTTTAAAAGTTGGAACAATTGTAGGGTTAGCAATCGGTATCTTAATTGTAGCACCAGATTTACAAATGCCAGCAGTTTCGAAATTTATTGATGGAACTGGTCCTGTGTTCTCTGGAAACTTATTCCCATTCTTATTTATTACTATTGCTTGCGGTGCAGTGTCTGGATTCCATGCTCTTGTTTCATCAGGTACGACGCCGAAGATGATTGAGCAAGAGGGACACGCACAGCCAATCGGTTATGGAGCAATGTTAATGGAGTCGTTTGTAGCAGCGATGGCGATGATTGCAGCTTGTGTATTAACACCGGGAACGTATTTTGCAATTAATAGTCCCGCAGCACTTATCGGTACAGATGTCTCGCAGGCAGCTCAAGTTATTTCCTCATGGGGATTTGCTATTACACCAAATGAACTAAAAGATCTCGCTGTAAATGTTGGAGAGCAAACGATTTTATCACGTACAGGTGGTGCGCCAACATTAGCGATAGGTATGGCATATATTTTCTCACAAGTAATAGGTGGAACGGCCATGATGGCATTTTGGTATCATTTTGCGATTCTCTTTGAAGCCCTATTTATTTTAACAACGATTGATGCCGGAACGCGTGTCGGCCGATTTATGATTCAAGATATTTTAGGGCATGTATATAAGCCATTTGGGAAAACGGATTCTACATTAGCGAATGTAATCGCTACAACATTATGTGTATTAGGGTGGGGATATTTCTTATACCAAGGGGTAATAGATCCGCTCGGTGGAATTAATACATTATGGCCACTTTTCGGTATTGCAAATCAAATGCTAGCAGGTATTGCATTATTACTTGGAACGACAATTTTGTTCAAAATGGGAAAAAAGGCGTACGTTTGGGTAACACTTATTCCAACTGTCGGGTTGCTGATTGTAACAATGACGGCGGGGTATCAAAAGCTATTTCATGAAAATCCTAAAATTGGATTTCTATCGCATGCAAAGGTATTTCAGAGAGCATTAGATGAGGGAAAAGTGTTAGCGCCAGCTAAAAATGTCGCTCAAATGAAGCAAATTATTTTCAATGATTATATTGATGCAGCGCTTTGTGGGATTTTTATGATAGTTGTAATCGCTGTGTTAATTTCAGCACTTCGAATTTGGATACAAGTATTAAGAAATAAGCAAATGCCGTTAAAGGAGGCACCATATATTCCGAGAGATGAAAGTGAGTCGAGGAACTATGCTTAAAAAGCTGTGGCAAGTATGGAGGGAAAGAAAACGCTTTATTAGTTTGCTCGTTGGGGTACCAAGTTATGAAGTATATGTGGAGCATATGAAAAAGCATCATCCTGAAGAAGAGGTTTTATGTCAAAAGCAATTTTTTGCTGAGGCACAAGAAACAAGATTTAACGCAAAGGGTGGAAAAATATCACGCTGTTGTTAATGAAAAAGGGCGAGTTTTCGCCCTTTTTATTTTTTTGCTGTTTCACGTGGAACAGCAAAAAATAAATAAAAACTTTGGGAATTATAGGGATTTCGTATACAATAAAGTAAGGAAAGGGATAGATAGAAAAGTAAGGAGATCATTTTATGTTAAAGGACTTATTTGTAAATACAACAATTATTCTTTCCTTTATTTTTGTTGGAGGTCAGCTTTTAAGAGATAAGCCGTTAAAAGAAGGATTCTCTTTTGGGCAGAAATGTGTAGTAGGCATTTTTACTGGGATACTAGGTATATTACTAATGTATTTCGGTGTTCGTGTTGGTACCATCCTATTGGATTTACGCTACTTAGCTGTTATTCTAGCTGTTATTATTGGAGGGCCGATAGCGAGTACCATAACAATTATTATGATTTTAGTAACTAGACTGTTGTTTATGGATTATTCATTAGCTTCTCAAGTGGCCTTTTATACAATCATTGCGATAGGAATAGGGAGTATCTTTATTTCGCGTATGAAGCTTTCTTTAGGGGAAAAGTGGGTATGGTTACACGCATATATTTTATCTATTCTAATCCCAGCGTTATATATATGGTTAATTAAAGAGATCCACATAGTGGGATTATATTTAATTTCTAGTATTATTACAGGTTACATAACATTCATAAGTGCAAATTATGTTTTACAATCCAATGAGCTATTTCAAACGATGAAGCAATACGCAACGATAGATGCATTGACAGGTCTAGGAAACGTAAGACAGTTTGATTTAGAGATGAATCGTCATATTAGTAATAAACACTTGAAAAATGATTCACTTTGTTTACTACTTATAGATATTGACCATTTTAAGCATGTAAATGATACGTATGGGCACCCAGCGGGAGACGAAGTGTTAAAACAAGTAGGGCATATTTTGCGAGAAATGTCAGCATTTCCGGATTTGGTTTTTCGAAAGGGTGGAGAGGAGTTTGCGCTTTTGATACCAAGGAAAGGAATAGCTTATGGAATTCATGTTGGGGAACAAACTCGTATAGCTGTTGAAAAACATTCATTTGAATTGTTAGATGGAACAAAAATAAAAATTACAGTTTCGGTAGGGGTTTCAGAGTATGAAGGGGCATCAGAGCAATTTATTCAAGCGGCGGATGATGCGTTATACTACTCGAAACGAAATGGTAGAAATAAGGTCAGCTCTGCATCTTAAAGATAAGATGACCGGAAGACATAAAGCTTATAAAAAACACTCACAGAGGCAATGTATGAACCTTGTGAGTGTTTTTATTTATATATTAGACAAGTTCTTTTGATACAACGAATTTACGATATGCACCATGGTGAGTTGGACCTACGTATTCGTTAATTTTGAATGAGTAACGAATAGCAGCTGTGATGAATTCTTTAGCAGTTTTTACTGCTTCTTTCACAGGTTTTCCTTTTGCAAGTTCTGCTGTAATTGCAGCAGAATATGTGCAACCTGCGCCGTGTGTATTTGTAGTATCAATTTTTTCTGATTCTAAAAGATCGAATGTTTCTCCATCATATAGGACGTCGATTGCAGTTTCCGTACCAAGTTTGCTTCCGCCTTTAATTAGTACGTATTTGGCACCTAAAGCGTGGATTTTCTTCGCTGCTTCTTTCATGTCCTCAAGAGAATTAATTTTCACACCGCTTAATTGGTAAGCTTCAAATAAGTTTGGCGTTACAACTAATGCCTTTGGCACAAGAACGTCACGTAAGCAATCGTTCGTTTCAGGGTGTAATGCTTCATCTGCACCTTTACATACCATAACAGGGTCAACTACTACATCTTTGAAATTGTGCTTTTCGATTGTTTCTGCAACCATTTCAATAATTTCTACTGATCCAAGCATACCTGTTTTTAAAGCGTCTACGCCAACACCTTCAATTGTTGTTTCTAATTGTGGTTTTAATGTAGAAGCTGGGATTGGAAATACGTTATGTGCCCAACCGTTATGTGGATCCATCGTTACGATTGTTGTAAGAGATGTCATTCCGTATACGCCCAGTTCTTGGAATGTTTTTAAATCTGCTTGTATACCAGCACCGCCACTTGTGTCAGAACCAGCGATAGTAAGTGCTTTATTTAATGTCATTATGAAAGCCCCCTCGAGTGATATAATGAAAACTATGTTTTCACCATTATATCAATGTTACGAATAAGTACAAAGTGAAAAGTAGATGATTTATTTTAAGAGCTATTTAAAATCTTGTATGCAGGAGAATGAGTATGTTTCGAGATAATCGTACGAATGAATTAGTTATATTAAAGGAAATTGCAGAAACATTAAATACATCAAATGATACATATCATGTATTGCAAGCTGTCCTCGAGAAATTGCTAAGTGTAACAGGTTTAACGACAGGATGGATTTTTCTTGCGGATGAAAATGGGAAGTATACGAAGTTAATTGATTATCAATTACCAGAGGCACTTACATATAAAAATAAACGCCCGATGTGCGAAGGTGAATGTTGGTGTTTACGAGGTTTTGTAGATGGAAAATTAGAGAGAGCCGTTAATATTATTGAATGTAAAAGAATTAATAATGCAGTTGAATATAATTGGGGGGATACGGAGGGCATTCTTCATCATGCTACGGTTCCTTTAAAAGCTGGGGGAGAAAAATTTGGGGTGTTAAATGTTGCAAGTCCGGGTAAAACACATTTTTCAGAAGAAGAATTAGTATTACTCCAATCGGTTGCCTTCCAAATTGGTACGGCTTTAAAGCGAACAAAATTATATGAAAATGAAAAGAGAAGAGCACATTATTATGTGAAATTAGAGCGTTTCATTCAAGATTTAAAAATGATTCATAAGTTTAATGTACTACCTGAAAAGGTGGTAAATCACGTAGGTGAAGTATTTCAATGGAATCAAGTAGCGCTTTTTATTAGGGAGGAAAAAGAATTATCTCTGCGAGCGTCTTACGTTCAGGAAGAGTTACAAGAGGATGTAAAAGAGGCGGCCAAGAAGGCGTTAGAACAAGATGAACCAGTTCTAATAAAACATCAAATAGGACATAATGTACATCTAAATCGAGCTGTTATTGCTACACCAATACATATTCAAAACCATATATTTGGTGTTTTATGTGTTAGTTTGAATAATGGAGAGTTTGATGCTAATACAATAGATGTAATTCAAGCATTATCGAACCATGTTTCGTTAATAATAGAGAATTTGAGGTTAAACGAGCAGCGCCGTGAACTTGTACGAATGGAAGAAAGAAATCGGTTAGCAAGAGATTTACATGATTCTGTTTCGCAAAAATTATTTTCATTAACCTTCATGACAAAAGGCGCCGAGGCAGTTTTAAAAGGTAAAAATGAAAAGGTAGATCAATCTTTGCATGAGATGCGTGAACTTGCGCAAGGAGCTTTGAAAGAAATGAGGACATTAATTTGGCAGCTTCGTCCGGCAGGATTAGAAAAAGGATTATTGCCAGCTCTAAAGCAGTACGGTGAAAATTTGGGACTGAAAATTAGGGAGCAAGTTACGGGTGTTCGTGATTTACCTCGTGTAGTAGAAGAAGCCTTGTGGCGCATAGGCCAAGAAGCACTGAACAATGTAAGTAAGCATGCAGGTGTAAAAGAAGCGACGATTTATTTTACAGTGAATGAGAAAAATGTATCATTAGAAATAGTTGATCAGGGAAAGGGCTTTGTGGAAAAGAATATAAAAGAAAAGAAATCACTAGGTATGACTACGATGCGTGAAAGAGTAGAATTAGTTGGTGGAACAATTAAAATTGTAAGTAGTAATAAACGAACGAGCGTAAAAGTAAATGTACCATTATGATGTGAAAATGAGGGAAGTTTGTGAAAATAAAAGTATTGTTAGTTGATGATCATACAGTCGTTTTAAAAGGATTAGCATTTTTCTTAAGTACACAGGAAGATTTAGAGTTAGTTGGAGAAGCGAATAATGGGAAAGAAGCGTTAGTGAAAGTAGGAGAAACAAATCCCGATGTTATATTAATGGATTTATATATGCCTGAAATGGATGGTGTTGAGGCGACGGCATATATAAAAAAAGAGTATCCAAATGTGAAAGTAATTGTATTAACTAGCTTTTCTGATCAGGCGCATGTGTTACCTGCATTAAGGGCTGGAGCAAGTGGGTATATTTTAAAAGATGTAGAACCAGATCAGCTTGTTGAGGCTATTCGAAGCGCATATAAAGGTAATATTCAATTACATCCGGATATAGCAAATGCTCTTCTCTCTCAAACATTACCTGTAGAAGAAAAGGAAGAAGAACCTTCTATTCAAGTGGATGTGCTAACAGCGAGAGAAAATGAAGTATTGCAGCTATTAGCGAAAGGGATGAGCAATAAGGAAATTGCATCTGTTTTAGTTATTACAGAAAAGACGGTTAAGGCGCATGTAAGTAGCATTTTGAGTAAGTTGAATTTATCTGATCGTACGCAAGCGGCATTATATGCAGTTAAAAATGGAATTGTATAAGACGAAAGTCGTAAGACCAAGTTCGCCTTTAGAAGGTGGACTTTTTTTATGGAAAAATACGTCTATGTGAGGACGAAATTGTCTTTATATAAAGATAAAATATGTTTGTAAGCAACAAAACAACAATTACAAGGGATACCTTTTTTGAAAGCATATAACAACATAAGAGTGAGTACTAGGAGGAATAAATAATGGCAACAGTTTTATTCGTTAAAGCAAATAACCGTCCAGCGGAACAAGCAGTTAGTGTAAAATTATATGAGGCATTTTTAGTAAACTATAAAGAAGCACACCCAAATGATACAGTAGTAGAACTTGATTTATATAAAGAAGAATTACCATACGTAGGCGTAGACATGATCAATGGTACATTCAAGGTAGGTAAAGGATTTGATTTAACAGAAGAAGAAGCAAAAGCAGTAGCAGTTGCTGATAAGTATTTAAATCAATTCCTAGAAGCTGATAAAGTTGTTTTCGGCTTCCCATTATGGAACTTAACGATTCCAGCAGTATTGCACACATATATTGATTATTTAAACCGTGCTGGTAAAACGTTTAAATATACGCCAGAGGGTCCAGTTGGCCTAATTGGAGATAAGAAGATTGCATTATTAAATGCAAGAGGCGGCGTATATTCAGAAGGTCCAGCAGCTGAGGTAGAAATGGCTGTTAAATATGTAGCAAGTATGATGGGCTTCTTCGGCGCAACAAACATGGAAACAGTAGTTATTGAAGGGCATAACCAATTCCCAGATAAAGCAGAAGAAATCATCGCTGCAGGTCTTGAAGAAGCAGCTAAAGTAGCAAGTAAATTTTAATTAAAATTATAATCGTCACTCGAAAAAAGCAGCATTAACATGTAAACGTTAATGCTGCTTTTTTATATTTTTAGTTCATCAGCAAGCTTTTCTAATGTATTTCGATCTTGTATATAATATGTTCGGCCTTCTTTTCTTAAATAATTTTGTTGGCAAAACTGATTTAATACATATAAAAGATGACGGTAGCTGACATTTAAATATTCCGAGGCCTCGGTATGCTTTTCTATATAACAATTATTTTGCTCTGTTAATAAAATAAAAGCAGCTAATCGATTTTCAAAAGGATAACTATAGTTTTTTGCGTAATTTTCAGTGCGAGTAATTGTCTTTTCTCCAATAAATTTACATAAGTGCTGTAAAAACGTTGCATCTTGTAATAAAAGTTGCTGACAATCTTTAAGAGGAAGTGCCAAACACACACAATCTTCTAGTACTTCAACGGACTTAGTAATATTTTCTACTCCTATTAATCCTAATTCTCCGATAAAAGATGGTGCTTGAATAAAATTAATTAATGAAACCTTCCCGTTTTTATGACTCATATATATTTTGGCTCTCCCAGAAATTAAGTAATAGAGATAAGGAAGAGCATTTCCTTCGCTACATATCATCTCTTTCGTTTGAAAAGAATGCAGCTCTACATATGGCAAGACATGAAATGAAAATAGGGTATGGAATTGATGGATTCGCATGTATTGATAAATTTCTTCCTCATTTTTGCTGATTTTCATATTTTCACCCCTATGTATAGTATGAGATATCTCCTATTATCTTTACAAGAAGGAATGATACGATTTATGTAAATTTGTTTTTGTAGAAAAGAGAGTGTGATGAATTTATGAAAAAATATAAAACATTGTTATTTGATGTAGATGATACATTACTAGACTTCCAAAAGGCTGAAAAAGTGGCTTTACGGGTACTTTTTGAAGAGAAGGGAATCCCTTTAACAGACGAGATAGAGGCTCGTTATAAAAAAATAAATAAAGGTCTTTGGGATGCTTTTGAAAAAGGTGAACTATCACGCAATGAAGTTGTAAATACACGATTCTCTCTGTTGTTTAAAGAGTATGGAGAAGAAGTAAATGGAATATTATTCGAAAATAATTATCGTAACTACTTAGAAGAAGGAAATCAACTCATGCAAGGTGCGTTTGAATTTATAAATCAAATTCAAGGGGAGTATGAATTGTATATAGTGACAAATGGTGTTTCTAAGACGCAAGATAAACGTTTGCGTAATACAGGGTTACATTCATTATTTAAAGATGTCTTTGTTTCGGAAGATACAGGTTTTCAAAAACCGATGAAAGAGTATTTTGATTATGTTTTTGAACGGATTCCTAACTTTGCACCTGAAGAAGGGCTGATTATTGGGGATTCGTTAAGCGCTGATATTAAAGGTGGATATGTAGCGGGAATTGATACTTGTTGGTTTAATCCAGAAAGAAAATTAAATGATAGTGGGATTATACCGACATATGAAGTGCATAATTTTGAGGAGTTAGAAGCTTTATTAAAGCAGCATGTGTAATAAAAATAGGCAGTGGAGCTTTCGTCCCCACTGCCTATTTTTATTAATTTTTATTTTCGTTATGTTTTGGGAGTGGAAAGGCATTCCCGATAGCAGCTGCACCAAGCATGGGCAATAGTAAATTAAGCGGGAAAAACATAAGTAATAGTAATGTTATAGCTATTGGCTTTCGTAACGCATAGCTTGAAATTGCTGTCGTTACGATGGCAACAGATGCTACTGGATCTATAGGAAGAATAGATGCTACAGCGTATCCGATACTTGAACCAGAAAATATAATTGGGAAGATATGTCCACCTCGCCACCCTGTGTTCAAACAAACGGCAGTAATGCACAACTTTAAAATCCCTGAAAGAAGTAGTATCCAAAAAGATAAATGGCTCCATTCAACAACTAATTCTTTTAATTGATGTTCCCCTGAAAATAATGTGTACGGAAGAAAAGTTCCCCCGATTCCTAATAAAATACCACCGATAATTCCGAGTGTCAGCTTGTATTCTCTAAAAGGGTGAATTAACTTTTCTAATGTGAATTCTAACTTGAAATAAAAGAAACCAACTATAGCGCCGATACTAGCAAGTGGAAGAAATGCAATCCATTCATTGAAAGAAAGTGCACCTTCCCCGAAATCAACAATAAAGGATCCACGATTATCAAGTTTACTCAGTAGTAAATAAACAGAAAAACCTGCGAAAGTAGTAGCTAAGTATACAATCGCTTTTTTTCCTTTAGAAAAAGCAGCAATTTGTTCCCCCTCATTTTCATTTGGTGCTAAATAACCGAATAATGGTGCGTTAAAAATGACACTTAAAGTAGCGCCAATTCCGATCTCGGTTAGCTCATTCATACCCTTTAAGGCAAATTTAAAGCGATCCCCTACCCATGTGCACAGTCCGCCTATAATTCCAACTAGTGCGGCTTCTGGACCAAGACTAGCACCGAAAATTAAAACAATAATCGCTGTTAAAGTAGCCCGATGGACAAAGCGATATTCGATTCGACCAGTTTTTTTATATTCAGCCATCACTTCAGGCATAAGGCGTGGGTATGTACCGAAATGTTTTTGTGATAGACCAACAAGGACCCCGCCAATTATTGTTACGCAAAGGGTGTAATAAGAGGGAAAAGAGAGAACTTCAGGCAAGTATCCCCAAATAAAGTGGATTCCAATATTTATTGTGACTAAAAATAACCAGACTGTAGCTCCTACTATAGATCCTAGAAGAATGCCATATAGAGCAAGTATGTAATGCATATCTTTTTTATTTGTCATGTTATACCTCCGTTATGTAAATCTTAGTAGGGAAAAAAGTGAAATATACTAGTGAAAAATGGATTGAATATATATAGTATCTTTTTGAGAAGATGGCCTATTCAACATATAGGCTAACTTTTGGGGAATTTGAATTTATAGGTTAAATTACTTATTTAATTTTATAGACTGATTTGAGGTTTTTAAAGGTCTTTTTTGAAATAGACTAGAATATATTTCTTTTGTTGCTTTATATGAAACTGTTAACATTTATTTTAGAACATTCAGAAAAACTGTTTGACATTAGGAAATTATTGCTATAAAATCAACGGTAATTGCATAGTCTTATCAAGAAAAGGTGGAGGGACAGGCCCGATGAAACCTTGGCAACAGCCGTATAACGGAATTGTGCCAAATCCTGCAGGTAGTAATCCTGAGAGATAAGAAAGAGCCTTTAGAGCGTGTTTTCAAACTGCTCCTTTCTTGTTTTCAGGAAAGGGGCAGTTTTTTATTTTGTATAAAAGAAAGGAGAATGAGAGATGGGAGAATCATGGGGAAAAGGAACAATTTGTGTGCAAGGTGGCTATACGCCAAAGAATGGTGAACCACGTGTTTTACCACTTTATCAAAGCACAACGTATAAATACGATACTTCGGATGATTTAGCAGCTCTATTTAACTTAGAGGCAGAAGGATATATTTATACACGTATTGGAAACCCTACTCTAGCAGCATTTGAGCAGAAGTTATCAGATTTAGAAGGCGGTGTAGGAGCTGTTGCAACGGCTTCTGGGCAAGCAGCTATTATGCTCGCAGTTTTAAATATTTGTAGTAGTGGAGACCATTTACTTTGCTCTTCAACTGTTTACGGGGGAACGTTTAATTTATTTGGGGTGAGTTTACGTAAGCTTGGCATTGATGTTACGTTCTTTAATCCAAATTTAACGGCAGATGAAATCACGGCGCTTGCTAATGACAAGACGAAACTTATCTATGCAGAATCGTTAGGAAATCCAGCGATGAATGTTTTAAATTTTAAAGAATTTTCAGCTGCCGCTAAAGAATTAGAGGTACCTTTTATCGTTGATAATACATTAGCAACTCCTTATTTATGCCAGGCGTTTGAACATGGGGCAAATATTATTGTTCATTCTACGACGAAGTATATCGATGGGCATGCGAGCTCCTTAGGCGGTATTGTAATTGACGGTGGAAACTTTGATTGGACAAATGGAAAGTATCCTGAACTTGTTGAACCAGATCCAAGTTATCACGGTGTAAGTTACGTTCAAAACTTTGGTGCAGCAGCGTATATTGTGAAAGCACGTGTTCAGCTATTAAGAGATTATGGAAATTGTATGAGCCCATTCAATGCATATATTAGCAATATTGGCTTAGAAACATTGCATTTACGAATGGAACGTCATAGTGAAAATGCTCTTGCAGTTGCTAAGTGGCTTGCTAATCATGAACGTATTGAATGGGTGAATTATCCAGGCTTAGATAGTAATGAAAATTACTCATTAGCACAACAGTACTTGAAAAAAGGTGCTAGTGGTGTTTTAACTTTCGGTATTAAAGGCGGATTAGAAGCAGCAAAAGAATTTATCGCAAATGTAAAACTAGCAACTCTTGTAACGCACGTAGCTGATGCACGAACTTGCGTTATACATCCTGCTAGTACGACGCATAGACAATTAAATGCTGAAGATCAGCGTTTAGCGGGTGTTACATCTGATTTAATTCGTTTATCGGTTGGTATAGAAGATGTTTCTGATATTATTGCAGATTTGGAAGCAGCTCTAGTTGGAGGCAAAACACATGCCGATCATAATTGATAAAGATTTACCGGCTCGCAAAGTGTTGCAAAAAGAAAATATTTTTGTAATGACGAAGGAGCGGGCAGAAACACAAGATATACGTGCTTTAAAAATTGCTATATTAAATTTAATGCCAACGAAACAAGATACAGAGGCGCAATTACTTCGCTTAATTGGAAACACACCGTTACAATTAGATGTTCATTTGCTTCATATGGAATCACATCTATCGCGTAATGTAACGCAAGAACATTTAACAAGCTTTTATAAAACGTTTCGTGATATTGAAAATGAAAAGTTTGATGGGCTCATTATTACAGGAGCGCCAGTGGAGACCCTTGCTTTTGAAGAGGTAGATTATTGGGAAGAGCTTAAACATATTATGGAGTATTCAAAAACGAATGTAACATCTACGCTCCATATTTGCTGGGGGGCACAGGCTGGCTTGTACTATCATTATGGTGTTCCAAAGTATCCCCTTAAGGAAAAAGTGTTCGGTGTATTTGAACATGAAGTTTGCGAGCAACATGTGAAATTATTACAAGGATTTGATGAATTGTTTTTTGCTCCGCATTCTCGTCATACAGAAGTACGAGAGAATGATATTAGAGGAGTGAAAGAATTAACATTGTTAGCAAACTCTGAAGAAGCAGGTGTTCACCTTGTTATTGGGTCAGAAGGAAGGCAAGTGTTTGCCCTTGGACATAGCGAATATAGTTGTGAGACGTTAAAACAAGAATACGAACGAGATCGTGACAAGGGATTAAATATTGATGTGCCAAAAAACTATTTTAAACATAATAATCCAGATGAAAAGCCGCTTGTTAGGTGGAGGAGTCATGGTAATTTATTGTTTTCTAATTGGTTGAATTATTACGTGTATCAAGAAACCCCTTATATATTGTAAAGAAAGATTGTGTAACACGTGGCAACGTTTTCCTTGTAAAGATTAACCTTTATTTTTCCGAATGTTCAAAATATATTGTTTTTCAGATTTTTTACTCATATAATTTCATCTAAACACAATTTTTGAGGGGTGGACAGTACTATGAAAGAAATTCAAGTTGGGTTATTAGGTCTTGGGACAGTTGGCAGTGGTGTGGTTCGTATTATTACGGATCATCAAGAACGACTCATACACCAAGTAGGTTGTCCAGTGAAGGTAACGAAAGTATTAGTGCAAAACATTGAGAAAGAGAGAGAGGTAGAGGTACCTTCTACTCTATTAACACAAGATGCAAATGAAATTTTAGATAATCCAAATATTGATGTTGTTATTGAAGTGATGGGTGGCATTGATGATGCAAAATCATATATTTTACAAGCTTTAAAAAGCGGAAAGCATGTTGTAACTGCAAATAAAGACTTAATGGCATTACATGGAGCTGAATTATTAGCGACAGCAAAAGATAATAAGGCTGATTTATTCTATGAGGCGAGTGTGGCAGGGGGAATTCCAATTTTACGCAGTATCGTAGAAGGACTTTCTTCAGATCTTATTACGAAAGTAATGGGAATTGTAAATGGAACAACAAATTTTATTTTGACGAAAATGTCAGACGAAGGGAGAGCATATAACGACGTGTTAAAAGAAGCCCAACAACTTGGATTTGCAGAAGCAGATCCAACATCAGATGTAGAAGGTTTAGATGCAGCAAGAAAAATGACGATTTTAGCTACCCTCGGTTTCTCTACAAATGTAGAGCTTGGAGATGTGAAAGTAAAAGGTATTACCTCTATTACAGAGGAAGATATTGAATACAGTAAGAGCTTAGGTTATACAATTAAATTAATCGGTCTTGCAAAACGAGATGGTGAAAAATTGGAGGTTACAGTTGAACCAACTTTACTTCCAAATACACATCCTCTTGCAGCAGTACAAAATGAATATAACGCTGTGTATGTGTACGGTGAAGCAGTTGGGGAAACGATGTTTTATGGACCAGGCGCAGGAAGTTTACCGACAGCTACAGCTGTTGTTTCGGATTTAGTTGCTGTAATGCAAAATATTAGATTAGGGGTAACAGGAAATAGTGCTGTAGTCCCACAATATCAAAAAGTATTAAAAGAGCCAGACGAAATTGTCGTGAAAAAGTTTTTAAGACTGCATGTAAAAGACGAAATTGGTGTATTTGCAAAAATTACTTCATTGTTCTCTGAGCGCGGAGTTAGCTTTGAGAAAATTATTCAAATGCCGCTTGAAGAGAAAGGAAAGGCTGAAATTGTAATTGTAACGCATCGTGCGTCTCTTGCTGATTATGATTATATTCTACATACGTTGCAAGGGTATGAAGAAATAGATTGTTTGAAAGCGAACTATCGAATTGAAGGGGATGCTAAGTAGTATCTCTTACCATAAAACAGAAAGAGCCTATTAAGCAGCTTGCTTAATAGGCTCTTTTCTATTTAAAATCTGCGTACCAACTTGAATAAATGCTTGGATAATCCAGCCTGTTGTAAAGGATAAGATGATTGTTCCAAAATAGATAGGTCCGTCTAATAAAAAGCTTAACGTTAAAAATAAAAAGGCTAATGAAATCTCTGTTCTTCTAAACGTCCATTTTTTCTTCTCGGCAACCGTTAAAACGAAAGCTTCTTGAGGCGCTGCACAAAGGTTTGTAGAGACGTAAAGACCAATTCCAGCTCCAACGAATAGATTTCCGCAAATAAGTGTTATATATTTTGGAAGAGAGCGGATAGCGTCCATAATAGTTGTAATGGAACCAATCCAATCAACAAAAAGAGAAATAAGAACCATCGTTACAATTGTACCGATTGTAATTTGTTTTTTATTCCAAAAGAGTACGATAAGTGTAAAGGCAAAGTTAATCATGAAAATCCAAAAACCAATACTTATCCCAAAATTTTGATATAGTGCAATAAAGAAGGAATCATAAGGGCTAAGTCCAAAGGAAGTAATTGTCGTCATCATATTAATACCGATGGCAAGAATGAGTAAACCGCCAATGAAAAATATATATTCTAATTTGAATCGAAGCATAGTTGTATATCCTTTCTAAATGTATTTGCTAGGAAAGGATATATTGTGGAAAGCTTACCAGGTCAAGGGAGAATTTTTGTGAGAAGGGGAAAATGAGATGACAAATATAAGAAAGATTGCTGAACTTGCTGGAGTATCTGTTTCAACTGTTTCACGTGTACTAAATAATCATCCGTACGTAAATGAACAGAAACGAAAAGAAATTTTAGCGATTATAGAAGAATTAAATTACACGCAAAACGTGAATGCAATTCATTTAGTGAAAGGAAAAACGAATGTAATTGGCGTTTTATTGCCACACGTAAATGATCAATATTATAGCGCTATTATCGAGGGGATATCAAAAGAGACAGCAAAGAATAATTATAATATGATGCTTTGCCAGACGAATCATAGTGAAGAAAGAGAACTAGAAATTTTGAATATGTTAAAAATGAAAAAGCTTGATGGGGTTATTATTTGTTCTCGGACAAATAGTAAGGAGAAGCTTGAAGAATATACGAAATTCGGCCCGATTGTTATGTGTGAAGAAATAGATTCAAAATGCATTTCAAGTGTACATATCGATTACTACAAAGTATTTTCACGTGGGATGAAAAGCTTAATAGATGCCGGTCATACACGTATTGGATATTGTATTGGAAGAAGTAATAGTGTTAATAGCCAAAGACGAAAGAAGGCGTATGAAGATTCGCTTCAACAGAGTATCGTAACACCGTTAGAGACCTGGAAATTTGAAGGTTGTTTTACAGTGGAAGATGGACGCAATGTAATTAGAGAATGGGCTCATATGTCAGTAAAACCGACAGCGTTCCTTGTATCTTGTAACCATATTGCAGCGGGGATGGTTACAGAAGCAAAAAAACAAGGAATTCGTATTCCAGAGGATATTACGATTATCGGGTGTGATGATCAAGAGGTGGCAGATATATTGGGTATAACGACGATTTCGCATTCTAGTAAAAACGTTGGAGTAAAAGCGTTTGAATTATTATATGAAAAGATTAATGAAGAGAAATTAGATGTGAAGCATATAGAGTTATTACCAGAGTTAATAGATAGAGAAACGACATAATTGAGAAGGTGTGAAAATCGCTTTTCAAAATTTCGTTTGGTATAATTATGGACAATCTATGAGGGCTAAAAGGGGTTTTGATATGAGATCAAAAGTAGTAAAAGTAATTCTACTCATTACAATTGCATCTTTCTGTTTATTTGCATATGGCTTTGTTTCAGGTGTAAATGATGTATTAAATCCGAAAGCTTCAAATTTAATTAAAAAGACCGATGTAGTGGCAAAAGAGAAAAAGAAAACGGGAACGTTACAAATCGTTAGTTTAGGTGATTCATTAACGCGTGGTGTTGGTGATAAAGAAGGAATTGGCTATGTTGGGCGAATGAAAGAGGATTTACAAAAAGATTATAAGCAAAAAATTGCATTAACAAATTTAGCAGTTAGTGGTGCAAAAATGCCCGATTTATTAAAACAAATTGAAAGTAATGGCGCTCAATATTCAATTAAGCAAGCAGATGTAATTGTGTTAACGATTGGTGGAAATGATTTGTTCCCAGGCTGGGAATCACTTGGGAAAATAGATTTAGAGACGTATCGTCCTGACACAGAGACGTTTCAAAATGAAGCAAAGAAAATTATAGAAGAAATTCGTAAATTAAATACAGATAGTCCGATTTTTTGGCTTGGTTTATACAATCCTTTTGAAGATGTAGAAGATTTAAAAGGGTCTTCAAACATTGTTGTGGACTGGAATGCATCTTTAGAGAAATTAGCGCTAAACGATAAAAATGTGTATATTACACCGACATTTGATTTATTCCAAAACCGCGGGAAAGATTTATTATACTCTGATCATTTTCATCCGAACGAAGTAGGTTATACGTATATGGCAGAACGTTTAGTTCAAAATGTTGTAAGTAAATTAAAATTAGAACAAGGAGGGGTAAAATGACGACGATACTTTCCGTACGAGACTTGAAGAAGGTAATTGGAAAGAAGACTCTTGTAGAGAATATTTCCTTTGATGTAAAGCAAGGAGAAGTGTTCGGGTTCTTAGGACCAAATGGTGCTGGAAAGACGACTACGATTCGAATGTTAGTCGGATTGATTAAGGCGACAGAAGGTACGATTTCTATCGGTGGTTATTCGATTAAGGAAAATTTCAGAGAAGCGATGCGTCAAATTGGGAGTATCGTTGAAAACCCAGAGTTGTATACATATTTAACGGGATGGGAAAATTTAAAGCAATTTGCTCGTATGTTAGGTGATATATCAGATGAACGTATTATTGAAATTGCTGAAATGGTTCATTTAGATGAAAGAATTCATGACAAGGTAAAAACGTACTCACTTGGTATGAAACAACGCCTTGGAATTGCGCAGGCGCTCCTTGGAAATCCGAAATTGCTCATATTAGATGAACCAACGAATGGTTTAGATCCAGCAGGGATTAGAGAACTTAGGGAATTTATACATAAGCTTGTAAAAGAAGAAAATATGAGCGTGTTTATTTCAAGCCACTTGCTAAGTGAAGTGCAAATGATATGCGATCGCGTTGCTATTATTCATAAAGGAAAGATGATAACAGTTGCCAAGGTTGAAGAATTAATTAAAACAGCAAGTGATCGTGTAGAATGGATTGTTACACCGATTTCTAAGGCGAAAGATATGCTAGAAGCGGCCGAAGAAGTAAGGGAAGTGAGTGTAGAAGGCGATCGATTACTATGCCGCATGGATATTGCATCTATAAGTAGTTGGAATAAACACTTTGTCGCAAATGAAATAGATGTACATAGCGTTAAGGAGCTTGTATTTACGCTAGAAGATTTATTTATTGAACTCACAAGGGGTGAGCAGCATGCGTGAATTTGCGAATCTAGTTTTAAATGAATCAGAAAAGATTTACCGCAAGAAACGTATTTTTGTTGTCATGCTTATTTTAGCAATCTTGATCCCGCTTTTTGTGTATGCGCAGTATCGTGAAATAGAAACGACACAAAAAAGACTCGGTACAACTGATTGGAAGGTTTCATTGCAACAGCAAATTGTTGATTCTCAGAACCGGTTGAACAATTCTAGGTTGCCAGAAGAATGGCGTGATTGGTTAAAGGTAAGAGTTGAGCAACAACAATATTATTTAGATCATGATATTAATCCGATGGCACCGGGTGCACCGACTTTTGTCAGAGCATTTATTGAACAAGGAATTACATTATTTATTCCGCTTCTCGTAATGATTGTCGCCATTGATATCGTTTCAGGAGAACGAAGTGATGGGACGATGAAGATGTTACTTACGCGGCCGATTCGGCGCTGGAAAATACTCCTTAGTAAATACGTGACGATGTTATTTTTCATTTCGCTCATACTGTTTCTTGTAGGTTTGTTTGCTTACATATTATCAGGGCTTGTATTTGGGTACTCGGGATGGAATTTACCTGTTTTAACAGGATTCGTCATTGATAAGGAAACGTTAAATACGAACTTTGTGCATCTTATTCCGCAGTGGCAATACATCTTAATGGCGTATGGACTAGCCTGGTTTGTTGCTATCGTTGTCGGAACTATATCATTTATGGTCTCTGTTTTAATTCGTAATACACCAGCTGGTATGGGCGTTATGCTAGCTGCATTAATTGCAGGCGGTATTTTAAGCTCGTTCGCAACATCTTGGGAAGGCGCCAAATATATTTTTAGTGTGAATTTATCATTAACGGATTATTTATCAGGAAAATTACCTGCATTACAAGGTTTATCGATGGGATTTTCTTTGATGAATTTAACTGTTTGGGCAGTTGTTTCTCTTGTTATTTCGTTCGTAGTATTTACAAGACAGGATATGGTGAATTAATTAGACAGGAAGTGACAGTATGGAAAATGTTTTAAAGAATGATTGGGAGCCACTATTGGCACCAGAATTCGAGAAAGAGTATTATCTTACTCTATCCAGTTTTTTGACAGAAGAATACAGCACGCATGTTGTTTATCCGAAGGTAGAAGATATTTTTAACGCTCTTCAGTATACAAGTTATGAAAATACAAAGGTTGTCATTTTAGGGCAAGATCCATATCATGGACCGAATCAAGCGCATGGTTTAAGCTTTTCTGTGCAACCTGGTGTTAAAACACCACCGTCATTGTTAAATATGTATAAAGAACTTCGAGATGAATATGGTTATGAAATCCCGAATAACGGTTATTTAGTAAAATGGGCGGAACAAGGAGTATTATTACTAAATACCGTATTAACAGTTCGTCAAGGCGAAGCAAATTCTCATAAGGGAAAAGGATGGGAGCACTTCACAGATCGTGTAATTGAACTGTTGAACGAACGTGAAAAGCCAGTTATTTTCATATTGTGGGGGCGCCATGCGCAGGCGAAGAAGAAATTAATTACGAATCCGAATCATCATATTATCGAATCTGTACATCCAAGCCCATTATCGGCAAGACGTGGTTTCTTTGGTAGTAAGCCATATTCTAAAATAAATACGATTTTAGCTAATATGGGCGAAAGAGAAATTGATTGGGAAATTCCAAATTTATAAATAGAAAAGGTAGTTAACAGTTGTTAACTACCTTTTTATTATCATTGTTGCTCGTTCTTTAATTTTGCATCTAGTACAAAAGTACCAAATGGGATAACTGATGAAACGAATGCTCCAAGTGCCCATAAAATTGATTTACGGTGTACGATTGTTACTTGAATTACTGCAAAGATGAATAGAATAAATAGAACACCATGAGCCATGCCTGTAATTTTAACAGCTGTTGCAAATCCTGCGAAATATTTCAATGGCATTGCTACAAATAATAGTAATAGGAAAGAAATACCTTCAACTAGTCCAATTGCTCTTAATCGTCCGATTGGTGTAGATAACATAAAGTAGCCTCCTTTAACGTATGCTTGTATATAGTAAATTTGTATTCTTTTTCAAAATAAAATAGTCTATTTTGTTTCATTATATACAAAAAGAAAGTTTACACTACGAGAATAGTGCAAAGTTCAAAATATAGTCACAAAAGCATGAGAATTTAAATAAAAACCTATTTGAAGTATTTGACTTCAAATAGGTTTTGTGAATGAAAATATTAAACAAGTACATCCGTTTTTAAAACGAATTTCTCTACAACTTTTGCAACACCATCGTTCATATTTGTATCTGTTACGTAGTTTGCAATTTCTTTAATATCATCAGGTGCATTTCCCATTGCAACGCCAAGACCAGCAAATTCAATCATTGCTTGGTCGTTATAGCTATCGCCCATTGCGATAACTTCTTCACGCTTAATGCCAAGCTTTTGAATCAGTTTGTTTAAGCTCGTTCCTTTTGTAACACCGGCTTCTGTAAATTCTAAGAAGAATGGTTTCGAACGCATCACGCTTAATTGGCCTTCTAGTTGTTTTTGTAGTTTCTTTTCAACTTCAACAAGGCGTTCAGCCTCTTTATTCATTAATACTTTTACTACAGGCTCTTTAACTGCGGCTTTAAAGTCATCTACTACAACAATTGGCATACCGGTAATATCGCCCTCAATTTCAGTATAAGGATTATTTTCTTCCGTTACGATATCATCGCCCATATAAGTATGAATCCATACATCTTCAGTTTGACTAATTTCAAATAGGTTGTGAACGATTTCAGGAGATAGCGTACTACTAAAGATTTCTTCGTTTGTTTTACAGTTAATAATTTTTGCACCATTAAAAGATAGAATGAAACTGCCGTATTCTTCTAAACGAAGTTCTTTGGCTACATTGCGCATACCAAACGTTGGACGTCCAGAAGCAAGTACAACCTTTACACCTTGCTCTTGTGCAGTCATTAACGCTTCTTTCGTACGAGGTGAAATAGTATGGTCATCACGTAATAAAGTATCATCTAAATCTAAAACAATCATTTTATAAGTCATATAGAAAATTCCTTTCTTTAATTGAAATCAAAATACATGTTCATGAAGATGTTGAGGAATAATAGTAAGACATCAAACCTCTTTGAAAAGAAGTAGATAAATTATTATGAGTTGTTGCTCATAATATTGGTTAATAATCATTGGGGAAGAATA
The DNA here is from genome assembly GCF_051916445.1 of Bacillus cereus group sp. MYBK220-1. Taxonomy (NCBI): domain Bacteria; kingdom Bacillati; phylum Bacillota; class Bacilli; order Caryophanales; family Bacillaceae; genus Bacillus; species Bacillus cereus group sp. MYBK220-1. Next base: position 108,340 of record NZ_JBQAGQ010000004.1, read on the forward strand.
AAACCCCAATGATTAAAGTTTGATTTTATCGTAACAACTCTAAAGGTAGAGTGCAATAATGGAAGTTTTCCAATTTAAGATATTTGTTTTGCAGCGGAACGAGAAAATAGTATTTCTAGCAAGATTGCCATTACAGATCCAAGAACGAGACCATTACTTAAAAACGATGCTAGAAATGGTGGAAGTGTGGAATATGCTCCTGCTGGAACAAACATAACTCCGACTCCTGTAAAGATTGAAAGACCGGCTACTTTAAATAATCGTTCTTTATCCTGGACAGTTTCGTATTCTCGAAAGGCGAGACCAATCATGCTTGCGAATACAGGATAAATAGCGGCATAACCAACTGCAACAGGGATTGCCGCAAAGAATGAAGTAATCTTTGGAAATATACTAACGACAATAATAAAGCTTGACCCTAATATAAACGGGAGACGTTTATAAATATTAGTCGTTGCAATAAAACCTGCTGATCCAGAAATAGCGACAGGCCCAATAGCTGAAAATAGGCCGCCTAGCAATTGGTTGATTCCTGTTATAATGCCAGCTTGTTTAAAACGATCTGATGCAGCGTTTTCTTCATATTTAGAGACAACCTTTTGTACAACGCGAATACTTGCTAACATATTTGTTAGAAGTAAGAGTGTAACGAAAATGACCGTAATTACCATGTTCCATTCAACACGAGGCATTCCGAAAACAAATAAGGATGGAAAACGGATTATGTCTGTCACTGGTGTTATTGGATTAGATAATCCGAAACATGCGAATAATATCCAGCCGCATACGATACTGAAAAGAACGGAATATTGTCCAATAATAGGTAGCTTCATGATGAAAAAGGATAGTAAAATAACAATGAGTGAAAGAATAAATACGTTAGGTTGTACTTCTGTATGTTTTCCATCAAGGCCAAACATTCCCTTTAAGAAGGAGCCACTAAGCTGCGCGACAAGAAGAAATAAATACGTTCCAATGACTGTCGGTGTAAAATAGCGAACAAGTTTATCAATAAGTCCAAAAACGCTAAGAATAATACAAATAATACCGCTTAATAAGAAAGCATATTGAAGAACTTTAAGTGTCTCATTGCTTGATCCAAATAGCACGACGCCTAAACTTGCGTAAAGGGAGAAAATTCCCCACCAAAGGCCAGCAGGACCTTCTTGAATAGGAAGTTTATGCCCAAATATAGCTTGCAAGAGACCAGCAAAACCTAGAACAAATAACGTTCTTTGTACGAATGCGATAGCTTCAGCACCATCAAGACCATAACTAGTTGCGACACTAATTGGTACAATAAGGCTTCCAGCTAAAATAAATAGTGCCCATTGTAAGGCGGAAAGAAATGTCTTCATTATATCAACCTCTTTCATAGATTCCGTATCTAGTATATACGTATTTTATTTCCACTGGCAAAGATTGTAGATAGAGAAAAGAGTTGAAACACGGTATGAATGCACGTAAGCAATTATGGATAGCAGTTATATGTATGACTTTTGTTGTAATTCTAGGAACGATAGGATTTATGACGATTGAAGAGATTAGTTTGTTTCAAGCATTTTGGATGACAATGATTACTGTATTGACTGTTGGATACGGAGATGCTGTTCCTGTAACGCAAGCGGGGAAAGTATTTGCGCTTCTTATTATTCCTGTTGGCGTAGGTATTGTTACGTATGCAATTGGGGTAGTGGCCGCTATGATTATTGAAGGGAATTTATTTCATGCAGTACGGAGGAAGAAGATGGATAAACAAATAGCGCAGTTGAAAAATCATATTATAGTATGTGGTTGCGGTAGAGTGGGGCTTCAAGTTGTACATGAATTGCAAGAAAAGAATATTCCATTTGTCGTTGTTGATAAAGATGAAAGTATATTGGAGCAGGAAAAGCTTTTATTTGTACATGGAGATGCAACGGAAGATCAAGTATTACATAATGCCGGAATTTTAAAAGCAGCTGGTTTAGTTGCTATTGTTGCAAATGATGCCGAAAATGTATTTATTACATTAACAGCAAGAGGGTTAAACGATACGATTAAAATTGTGGCGAGATCTGAAAAGCCAGAAACTGAAGAGAAATTAAGGCGTGCCGGTGCAAATAAGGTTATTAATCCATCTAGTATGGCGGGTATTCATATCGCAAAAGGTATTGCAAATCCATTAACCGTTCATTATATTGATACAGTGTTGTATGGAATAGAACAGTCATTTGTCATTGAAGAAATTCTAGTTGGAAAAGATTCAATATTAGTTGGTAAATCGTTACTAGAGAGTAATGTAAGGAATCAGTTTGATGTAACAATATTAGCGATTTCAAGAAATGGGGATATTATACATAATCCAGCAGGGCAGGAAAAATTGAAAGAACGTGATATGATAATAGTATTTGGTTCAGTAGAGAAATTGGGACAATTCGAGAAAGAATTACAAAGTACGAGGTGATAAGGAATGCAAATATCTAGCGGCAAGATTTTAAATAAAATGGCGAATGAAATTGCGAAGGCGAAAAGTAGTGAAGGACAAAAGTCAAAAGAACATTTATTAGTTGTGCGTGCTTTATGTGACTTATTATTAGATGAACAAGTTGAAACATCTACATATAGAGAACCGCAAATTCCATCGCAAGTAATTGAATCACAACCAGTAACAACTATGCAACCAATTGCACCTGTTTCTGGAGAGCCAGTATATATAAAAGAAAGTGATGCAAACGGTAACTCTTTATTTGATTTTTAGAAGATAAATCGTTTGGCTTATATGAAAAAATTGCTTATGATAAAGGTAAAAAAGGGGAATTAAGATGAAAATTTTCTTTTTACTAGGTTGTATTGCAGCGGGGCTATCTGTTGCGTTAGGGGCCTTTGGAGCACACGGTTTAGAAAATAAAATTTCTGCAAAAATGTTAGAAGTGTGGAAAACAGGCGTTACATATCAAATGTTTCATGCAGGTGGACTATTCGTAGTTGCTTTATTGATGGATAAGGTTCAATCAGCACTTTTAACTACTGCTGGTTGGCTAATGGTAGCTGGAATTATTATGTTCTCAGGTAGTTTGTATGCATTAAGTACGACAGGTATTAAGTTCTTTGGTCCAATTACACCTCTTGGTGGTGTAGCGTTTATTGTGGCGTGGATTCTAGTAGGGACTGCAGTTGTAAAAGGATTATAAAAAACAAAAGCTGGCATTTGCCAGCTTTTTTTATGGTCTTGGAGTATAAGTTGCTTGTTGACTAGGTAAATACGTAATTTCTTCTGGAAATTCTACGTAATCTAAGTAGATCATTAGTAGTAAATAGCGTTTTCCTGATTGCGGTTCACTAATAACGATATGGTCACGGCCAGCTGCTTCAATAATACCTGTATAAGATTGTGTGCCAAGGGAACTGCCACGTTCATAGGTCATTACAACCGTAGCTTGCTTACCTTTGTTTAAACGAAGGATATTTTCAATATAGGATTGCTCTAGAGGTAACATGCCTTGAGAAATTGCATATTGAGCTTGCGCAGCTTGAGCTGTTTGTTGTTGCATCGCTTGCTGCTGTTGTTGAGTCATTTGTTGCGGTTGTACATAAGTTCCAGATGGTTGATAAAAACCTGTTCCATAGTACGGATTTTGTTGCTGTGCCATTCAAAAATCCCTCCTCATTTTTATTCCTTAATATACGCTAGGGCAGTCTCCAGCAGATGGCTGGAAGAAGCAGTGCTTTTTAAAGCGACCAGAGTTTTGTTGGTTATACCAAGTTGGTGGACATGCACCTTCAGGTCTAAAGAACCATAAGGCAAAGTTGGCAGGCCAAAAACGTTGCCCTTGAATGGTCCGTCTCGCTAGGGCAATATCTTGTTCGCGTGCCCGTTGATAAAAATATCCTTTTTGCGTTGCTTCAAAACCGCCGGGGTTTTGATAAACCATTTGACGTAAATTACGAATGCTTTTAAAGTCTAAACAATTTCCGCGGACACGATTTACCCCAACGTTTCCGACCATTAACATTCCTTGTTGCCCTTCTCCTTCGGCTTCAGCACGCATCAGTCTAGCCAACAACTTTACATCTTCTTCGTTATAAGCAATAACGCCCATTATGTGTCACCTCTCTTTTTGTAATACCTTTTGGAAAGAGGTTTATCCCGCATTAACAGGCAGTAAGACTCCTGCCCTAAAATTTGGTTGAAGTAAAGAAATTAGATGGGAGATCAAACTGCCCGTAAACGCCCGATTGGTTCAACTAATAATCAGCGGGGGATTCCCCCACTGATTAAAGTTTCACTTTATCTCTAGATGAAGTGTGTAACAATTACTAGTTCATACGTATGAGGAAAAGGACTCAGATATGACAACCAAACGAAGTTTTACATTGAGAGTGGAAAATAAAAAAAGCTAGCGTGAGCCAGCTTTTTTATTAAAAAACTTTAGACCATAAGTTTGAGAAGAAATCACCAATAGAGCGCATTGTTAACACAAACCAATTTGCTTTTTCAACTTCCTCTGTCGTTTTTGCAGTAACTTTCATACTTTTACTACCGTCTAAGAAACCATATTTATCAGTTGATTCTAAAGTAATTGAGCCTACTTTGGTATCTTTCTTAATAGGAGCAACTAAATGTCCATCTTCAGAAAGAGATTTATCTAATTCAGTTCCAATTTTATAAGGCTCTTTGCTACCTTTTTTCGCAATTACTGTTATTTCTTTTTCGGGTGCAACAGTTACTTGGTCTTCTTTCCCTTTTACTACAGAGATTGTATTGTTTTTACTAACTTTTAGTTTTTGTTTTTCAAAGTTATTAAATCCATATTCGATTAATTCACGAGATTCCGTGAAACGTTCATCCATTGATTTTGTTTTAATAATAACCGAGATAAGACGTACATCACCACGTTTAGCAGTAATGGTAAATCCGTATCCAGCTGTATCAGAACTTCCGGTTTTTAAACCATCAGTACCTTCATAAGCGAAAGCAGCTCCTGGTAACATCCAATTCCAGTTTTCCATACGAATTGGTTTTGGGTGATTGTCTGGGAAGTTTCTAAATCTTTGTTTTGTATCCTCTAGCATTTCTGGATACTTTGTAATCATTGCTTTTGAAAGCATACCCATATCACGAGCTGACATAGAGTTTTCTGCATTTGGATCAGTACCCTCAGGATGTTTTCCTTTTAAGTCAGCGTTATTTAAGCCAGTAGCGTTTACAAATTTATATTTCTTTAAGCCTAGCTTTTTAGCATGTTCATTTGCAAGATTTAAGAAGTTTTTCTCACTTCCTGCAAGAAGTTCTGCTAAAGCAATACTAGATCCATTTGCAGAGAATATAACAATAGAATGATATAATTCTTTTACAGTATATTGACGTCCTTTTTCGAACGGTACATTAGAGAATTCATTATTACGAGAGACTTCATAAGCGTAATCAGAAATATTTACTTTCGTATCCCATGTGATTTTTCCTTCTTTAATTGCTTCTAAAACAGCGTAAACAACAATTAATTTTGACATACTAGCAATAGCTAGCAATTCATCTGGATTTTGCTCGTGAAGTATTTTTCCTGTATCTGCATCAAATAAAAGTGCAGCCGCCGCCTCAATATGTATTTTTTCTTCCGCATGGGATGTTGTTACTCCTAAGGAAGAAATTGACAATACAAGCAATAGTAAAATAGACAAGATTTTTTTCATATAGATTATCACCTTCGCATCGTTATTTAGCATATAGCTCGTATCATTTTAGCATATCTTTACATATAAAAAGGTTACAATTTTACAAGAAATTTGAAAAAATGTTGGTTTTTCTTCAAAAGTGCAGAAAAAAGGAGATTTTTGAGGATAAATATAGAGAAGAATAAAAAAAGGAACGAATTTCGTTCCTTTTCACCATTTATATGTGTAAAAATTTCTCTACTTTTTCGCCTTGTAAAATGTTTCCAACGAAGAATGTTCCAAATTCACCATAACGAGCACTTACTTCATCGAAGCGCATTTCGTATATAAGTTTCTTAAATTGAAGAACATCGTCAGCGAATAATGTTACGCCCCATTCGAAATCATCGAATCCAACAGATCCTGAAATCACTTGGCGTACTTTACCTGCGTATTGACGACCAATTTTACTATGGCTGTACATCATTTTTTTACGTTCTTCCATAGGAAGCATGTACCAGTTGTCATCACCTTGGCGACGCTTATCCATTGGATAGAAGCAAATATGATTTGCTTTCGGTAATTCAGGATATAAACGAGCTAAAATTTGCGGGTTTTGGTATGGATCCTCATCAGCTGGAAGGTAGTTGCTTAATTCAACAACAGATACGTAAGAATATGCAGGAACCATATATTCAGCTAAAGTTGTTTTATTCAATTCTGTCTCAATTTCATTTAACTCTTCCATTGTTGGACGTAAAATCATAAGCATAATATCAGCTTTTTGGCCAACAACTGTATACATTGCGTGACTACCTTTTTTCGCAGTAGCTACTTCGTTCCATTTTTCAACGACATTTAAAAATTCAGACACTGCTTGTCCGCGTTCGTCGCTATATAATGTTTTCCATGCAGCCCAATCAATAGAACGTAAATCATGTAAACAATACCAGCCATCTAACGTTGTTGTTGCTTCACTCATTCTATTCACCTCAGTTAATGATAGTTTTACACGTTAACTATAGCATATATAGTTTTAAAATCATCTATATAAAACCTTGGCGCATAAAATTGTCACATTTAAGTGTTTAAGCAAGGTGAATTTAACGGCTGAATTTTATGAAAATATAATCATTTTTATTTTATCTATTTTTTGGGAGCTATAAGTTTAAAATATAGAAGAAAAGCAGTATTCTTAAAGATAGAGTTTTTTTAACATATGTAGGAGGGTTTATTCGTGAGCAACTTATTTACAACAGTAAAAGAAAAAGTTCAAGGAAAAGGCATTTCTATCGTACTTCCTGAAGGAACTGATGAAAGAATTTTAGGCGCTGCAGAGCGTTTAGCAAAAGAAGAGTTAGTAAAACCAATCTTAGTTGGTAATAAGGAAGAAATTAGCGCAAAAGCTGCTAGCATGAATTTAACATTAGCAGGCGTTGATATTTACGACCCAGCTACATACGAAGAAATGGATGCAATGGTAGCATCTTTCGTTGAACGCCGTAAAGGTAAAGCAACTGAAGAAGACGCTCGCAAAATCCTTAAAGACGAAAACTACTTCGGTACAATGCTTGTATACATGGGCAAAGCACACGGTTTAGTAAGTGGTGCAGCTCACTCTACAGCTGATACAGTTCGTCCAGCACTTCAAATTATTAAAACAAAACCAGGCGTTACAAAAACTTCTGGCGTATTCATCATGGTACGTGAAGAAGAGAAATATGTATTCGCTGATTGCGCAATTAACATTGCACCAAACAGCCAAGATTTAGCTGAAATCGGTATCGAAAGTGCGAAAACTGCTGAGTTATTCGGCATTGATCCACGTGTTGCTATGTTAAGCTTCTCTACAAAAGGTTCTGCGAAATCTCCAGAAACAGAAAAAGTTGTAGAAGCAACTCGCATTGCAAAAGAAATGGCTCCTGAGTTAACTTTAGATGGAGAATTCCAATTCGATGCTGCATTCGTACCATCTGTAGCTGAGAAAAAAGCTCCAGGTTCTACAATTAAAGGTGATGCTAACGTATTCGTATTCCCAAGCTTAGAAGCTGGCAATATCGGCTACAAAATCGCTCAACGTTTAGGTAACTTCGAAGCAGTAGGACCAATCTTACAAGGCTTAAACATGCCTGTAAATGATCTGTCTCGTGGATGTAACGAAGAAGAAGTGTACAAGTTAGCTTTAATTACAGCAGCTCAAGCACTTTAATTCTATAATGAATTGAAATAAAGACCGTCGCTATTATAGCGACGGTCCTTATTTTTCTAAGCCAAGTGCTTTATTATTACGATCAATAATACGTTGTAAATTCGTCTCATATAAAGGAATCTCGTCTATTGTTAATTGAGATGTTGTTAACTTTGGAGCGAATTGCTGCAATGTTTTTAAAAGACGCATCATTAAATCTTGTACTGTAATGGTTTCGCCAAGTAATTCTGAGAGTGAGGCCATCGTACTTGGTACAATTTCAGGGTACGTAAAGCGTGTTTCTTCCCCTTGAATTGCTAGGTTGTAGAAATCACGAACGAGTGCGGCACGCTCAGAGCCACTTCCGGTAGCACAGAGGTAAATTTGGACAGCGACACCCCCGCGAATACGACGTTGTGAAATACCAGCGAATTTTTGATCGCGAATACTTAAGTCATAACTACCAGGACAGTAAGAGCCAACAATTTCTTTTGCCTCGATAGTAACGTCGTAATCCTTTAACATCTCCTTAATCAAATGCCACATTGTATCGTATCCAAGATCGATATCGATACCTTTTTCTGTTTCTTGAAATAAAAGTGATACATTTAAAACACCTTCATCAAGCACGACCGCAAGCCCGCCAGAATTACGAACAATGACATTGAAGTTGTTTTGTTTTAAAAAAGAAATACCTTCTTCTAAATGCGGAAGGCGTGAATCTTGAATGCCAAGGACAATTGTATTGTGATGAACCCAAGAACGCATTGTTGCGGCTGACTTGCCATTTCCAATGCTTGTGCATAATGTGTCATCCATTGCGAATGACTGAAGTGCATGGAATGTTGGTCCTAAACTAGATTGATCTACAATGCGCCACTCTGGCTGAGATAAAATGGAACGGGAATTGCTCATATAACTAACCCCTTATCTTTAAAATGACAATCTCTATTATAGCAAAAAATGAAGAATGGAGTTTTCTCACATATAAAGGGGGAGCTTAGAGGTGAAATAATAAAAAGGATGCATTACATGCATCCTTCTTATTCTGCAATTTTTTCTAAATTACCGTTTCGGTCCATTCGGAAAGATGTTTGAGAACGTTCTTCGTCATCCATGACTGCCAATTTACGAGCACGGTTCATAATGTTCATAAGTGTTTCGTAATCTTCTTGTACAGTATGAGATTGCTTTTCTAATTTTTCTAGTTTCTTTTCTAGTTCCTCATTCCGAAGGATTTGTGCTTTAATTTCTTGTTTCAATCTCGTATTCTCGTTTTCAAGAGCTGTCACTTTTATATTTGAAGATCCGACTGTTTGTAAAAAATAAATAACATCTTGCATTGTCATAGAGCTTCTTGCAGCAGGAGCAGTAGATTCTTGATATGGAATAGCTTCTTTATATTGTACGATTGATTCTTCTTGTACTAATTCTTCATAATCAGTTATCGAATCTGAAGCTGGTGGTGTATAAAGTAAACGTTTTTTCGCTTGTTCACCGCTTGCAGCACGCATTTTATCTTTACGATGTTTTTTTGCTAGTTGAAGAGCTTGTTCATAGCTATAGCGAACAACAGCATTCCAGCGGAAACCACAAGCAGCAGATGTACGATTTAACTGATCCCCTACTTCCTCAAATGCATTTAATTGCGTACTTCCTTCTCTAACATGACGAAGTACCGTTTCAGCAAGTAATAAATCATCCTCATCTGTCCAAGCATCTTGTCTTACTTTCATAGATTCAACTCCCTTTCTTTTTATGAACTTCCTATTTTTATAATGGGCAAAAAAATAAACTTTTATACAAAGCTTTTAAAAATATGGTAGATTTCGATGAAAGGTAAAAATTTTCCCATGAATGGTGAGCGCTTCTGTAGGAGAGCATATAAATATGTAGCAATATGTAGAGAATAGGCTTTGTAGGGAAACTTGCAACGAGCTTCAAAGAGCGGTAAAATACCATTTAGTGTTTATTTTTAAATGTACTTGAGAAAAGTTTAAAATAGAGGAAGTGTTATATAATGGGAAACGAGTTTCGCGTGTGCGATGACTGTCAGGCAACGAACGTTAAAACGTTAGTTCCGAAGCTAAAAAAAGTAGATTCATGTGCAACGATTGAAGTTGGATGTCAGTCTTACTGTGGTCCTGGTCGTAAAAAATCATTCGCATTTGTAAATAACCGTCCAGTTGCGGCTCCAACAGAAGATGAGTTAATCGTGAAAATTGAAGCAAAGTTAAATAAGTAAGAAAAAGAAGAGTGAAAAGATTCCTCTTCTTTTTTTATGCCCATAAGAGGAATGGTTTATTCTGCGAAAGTAATCTTGTGTGGATGAACGTTTTCTAAAGGATGGACATAACTTTTGTATTAAAATTCCAATTTATATAAATTTATATTTCAAAATAATGGTTGACAGTCTTTTAAAGCGATAGGTAGAATAGAAGTGTCTGATTCTGAGAATCATTATCAGGGAAATAGCAATTCACCTAATTTTTTTATTACTATTTGAGAATAAATTTCATTTCAATAAATATATGTTGTTGGTTAGGATGGTTGAGGGATGGAAGCGAGCGCAAGCAGTATAGAACAGCAAGAAGAGAATGTTAAAGAGATTAAGAGCAGACCGCTCATCGCTTCTATTATTTTAGTAGCGGGTACAATTTTGTTAGCTTTAAGCATGGCAGTTTCTATTTCTTTTGGGGCTGCAGATATTAGTTTAAAGACTGTATGGCAAGCTGTATTTCAGTTTGATGGATCTATTACACATCATAACGTAATTCAAGAGCTTCGCATGCCTAGAGCAATAGGGGGCGTAGTTGCAGGTGCCTTTTTAGCGGTATCAGGAGCAATTATGCAAGGTATGACGCGAAATCCACTTGCTTCACCATCGTTAATGGGGATTACAGATGGAGCTGTATTTGGAATTGCAATTATGTATGCATTTTTCCCTAATTCACCTTATTTAATGTTTGTTATCGCATCTTTTATTGGAGCTGCGTTTGGTGCAAGCATTGTATATGGAATTGGATCTTCTTCACCAGGTGGATTAACACCTGTGAAATTAGCTTTAGCAGGTGCAGCTATTAGTGCTTTATTAGGGGCAATTTCATCTGGAATCGCATTGTATTTCAATCTTGCCCAAGAGGTGAGTATGTGGAATGCAGGCGGAGTCGCTGGAGTGAAATGGCAAAGTATTAATATGTTAGTGCCAATTGGCCTTGTTTGTCTTTTTATCGCAATTATGATGTCGAGATATATTACAATTTTGAGCTTCGGTGAAGAAATTGCAATTGGACTTGGTCAAAATACGACATTGATTAAATTTATCGGAACAGTACTTGTTCTTGTTTTAACGGGTTCCGCAGTTTCCATGGCAGGATCAGTTGGATTTGTTGGTCTTGTAATTCCGCATATGACTCGTTTCCTCGTAGGCTCGGACTATAGATGGGTTATTCCATGTTCTGCGGTCTTAGGTGGGCTGTTAATTGAATGTGCAGATATGTTATCTCGCGTTATTAACCCGCCATTTGAAACGCCAATTGGAGCAATTACAGCGCTAATTGGGGTTCCATTCTTCCTCTACTTAGCACGTAATGAAGGGAGAGGAAAGATGTGAGGACGAGTGTCTTAACAAAAAAGAACATTTCTATATTAACGATTTTAGTAGGACTAATCGTTTCTATATTTTTTATTAGTTTAAATACAGGAACTTTTAAAATCCCGCCAATGGACGTATTAAAGTCATTGGTTGGACTAGGGGCTGAAGATCAGTCTGTTATTTTATTTGAATTCCGTATGCCGCGTATGGTAATTGCTATACTAGTCGGATCTGCTTTAGCTATGTCAGGCGCGATTTTGCAAGGTTTATCACGAAATCCGCTTGCTGATCCAGGTATTATAGGTATTAATGCTGGAGCGGGATTAACAGTTGTTATATTCGTCTACTTCTTCTTCGGAAAAGTAGGGACTGGTACATTTTTATCTGTATTCATTCTTCCATTCTTCGCACTAGTTGGAGCGATATTAGCAGCGGTAATTATTTATTTACTAGCATGGAAAGACGGCGTTTCATCGACTCGATTAATACTAGTCGGTATTGCCGTTGCAGCTGGATTTGGAGCTGTTAGTTTAATTTTCTCTATGAAGATGACATCTAACGATTTTCGTTTTGCTACGATTTGGCTGGCGGGAAGTCTATGGGGGACAGATTGGAAATTCGTATTAAGTGTACTTCCATGGATGGTTATTTTCTTACCGCTTGCTATAAGTAAAGCACACATATTAAATGTAATGAACCTAGGCGATTCTACAGCAGTTGGCCTTGGTGTAAACGTAGAAAAAGAAAGACGTAAATTATTATTTATTGCAGTTTGTTTAGCAGGTGCATCTGTTGCTGTTGCCGGCGGAATTGGCTTTATCGGTTTAATGGCCCCGCATTTAGCAAGGCGCCTTGTTGGTGGTAAACATCAAATTATGTTGCCCACAGCTGCGCTAATAGGAACGTTTTTACTTTTATTCGCAGACGTAATTTCAAGAAGTGTACTAACAACTTCAGAAATACCAGTCGGTCTTGTTATTTCTGTAATTGGTGCACCGTATTTCATTTATTTACTTATGAGGACAAAATAAAGGGAGGCTTTTCGTATGGCAACTTTAGCGGTGGATGCGGTATCTGTTGGCTATAATGAAGGTTTAATTATTGATGGGTTAACAGTTGAAATTCCGGAAGGGAAAATTACAACAATTATTGGACCAAATGGTTGTGGGAAGTCCACATTATTAAAAACGGCGTCTCGTATTTTGAAGGCAAAGCAAGGTACTGTTTATCTTGACGGAAAAGCAATTGAGAAACAGCCAACGAAAGAAATTGCAAAGAAAATGGCGATTTTACCACAAACTGCAGAAGTGCCAACGGGTCTTACTGTATTTGAGCTTGTGTCATATGGAAGATTCCCTCATCAAAAAGGGTTTGGCACGTTGAAAGAAGAGGATTATCGCTACATTAACTGGGCACTTGAAGTGACAGGAATGAAAGAATTTGCGAATCGTCCAGCAGAAGCGCTATCAGGCGGTCAACGTCAACGTGTTTGGATTGCAATGGCTCTTGCACAAGGAACAGAATTACTTGTATTGGATGAACCAACGACGTACTTAGATATGGCTCATCAATTAGAAGTATTAAACTTATTGAAAAAGTTAAATGAAGAAGAAGGTAGAACGATTGTTATGGTTATCCATGACTTAAATCACGCTTCTCGTTTCTCAGATCATATGATTGCATTAAAAGCAGGTAAGTTAATGAAACAAGGAACGCCAGATGAAGTTATGACAAGTGAAACACTTCGTAACGTATTTGAGATTGAAGCTCAAATCGTTCCATGTCCAGTAAACTGTAAGCCAATTTGTTTAACATATGATTTAGCGATGATTAGTAATCAATTGCGTAAAAAAGCATAAGTAGAACCCCCTCGTGAAGAGGGGGACTTCTAATGGACGTTGAGCTTCTTATATAAGAATGGGAAGTTGAACGCCCGTTAGAATGGGTTATTAACAACAATTAATAAATATATATTAATTAATTGTTATCTTTGTTTCTTATAGTTCGTTGTAACTTATAAGATAAATACAGCTAGAAGGAGTGGGAACATGAAGAATTTTAAAATGGCACTATTAGCAATGGTACTAGTTGTGACTTCTGTACTATTTGCAGCTTGTTCTAACAAAGAAGAAGAAAAGAAAGCAGATGCAAAGACTGAAGAGCGCACTGTAAAACATGCAAAAGGGGAAATTAAAATTCCTGCAAACCCAAAGAAAATTGCTGACCTTAGTGGTTCAACAGAAGAATTATTAATTTTCGGTATGAAACCGGTTATTACTGCTAATACATCTCAAGAAAAAATTGATGCACATATTGAAAAGAAACTAAAAGACGTTAAACCAGTTGGTTCTGCTTGGGGCGATAAAATTAACATCGAAGCAGTAGCTGCTGCAAAACCAGATTTAATTCTTGTAAATAATCGTCAAGAAAAGATTTATGATCAATTATCTAAAATTGCACCAACAGTTATGTTAAATACTCCATTAGATCAATGGCGTCCAAAATTTGAAGAAGTAGGTCAAATCTTCGGTAAAGAAAAAGAAACAAAAGAATGGTTCAAAAAGTATGATGAAAAAGCAAGCAAATTACATGACAAAATCGTTGCTAAAACTGGTGAAGCAACATTTATGAAAATGGCTGCATATCCAAATGCTTTCCGCGTATACGGTGACTACGGTTACGGTAGCGTAATCTTTAATGATTTAAAACTACCAGCAGTTAAAGGTACACCAACTGATAAACCGTTAGTACAAGTACAAAAAGAAGCTTTAATCGATTACAACCCAGATTACTTATTCGTGTTTACAACTGGTGACGGTTCTCAGCGCTTGAAAGAATTCCAAGAAGAATCAATTTGGAAAAACATGAACGCTGTTAAAAACAACCACGTATTTACAATTAAAAATGAAGACTTAAACAAAGGTTACTTCCCACTTGGGAAAGATATGATCTTAGACGAAGTTGCTGAATTCGTTTTAGGTAAATAATGTATAAAGGAAATCACTTTTACTTCGGTAAAGGTGATTTTTTCTTTTTATAAAGGGAATTAATACAGTCTTTCATTTCTTTCTGTTTCTCATTTCGTTTATAATATAAAGTAAGAATGTAGTAAAGAAAGGGGGATGTCGGAAAGTGGTATATTTAAACGACAAACTCAGCGAAACAAAAGTGTTTAAAGACCCAGTACATAAATATGTGCACGTGCGTGATCGTGTTATTTGGGATTTAATCGGAACGAAAGAATTTCAACGCTTGCGCCGTATTAAGCAGCTTGGAACGACATTTTTTACATTTCACGGTGCAGAGCATAGTCGCTTTACTCATTCGTTAGGTGTATACGAAATTATTCGTCGTATGATTGATGATGTGTTTGATGGCAGACCAAATTGGAATGCTGAAGATAGATTGTTATGTTTATGTGCGGCATTACTTCATGATGTCGGCCACGGCCCATTTTCTCACTCGTTTGAAAAAGTATTTTCATTAGATCATGAGAAATTTACGCAAAAGATTATCGTTGGCGATACGGAGATTAATGATGTATTAAGTCGTGTTGATAAGGAGTTTCCACAAAAGGTAGCAGATGTAATTGCAAAAACGTCTACTAATAAATTAGCGATTAGTATGATTTCGAGTCAAATTGATGCGGATCGTATGGATTATTTATTAAGAGATGCTTATTTTACAGGCGTAAAGTACGGAAACTTCGATATGGAACGTATACTGCGTGTAATGCGTCCGTATGGGAATCAAGTAGTCATTAAAAATAGTGGTATGCATGCTGTTGAGCATTACATTATGAGTCGTTATCAAATGTATTGGCAAGTATATTTCCACCCGGTAACGCGAAGTGCAGAAGTTATTTTAACGAAGATTTTACACCGTGCGAAATCACTGCACGAGAAGTATTATACATTTAAAAATCATCCTGTTCATTTCTATTCTTTATTTGAAGAAGAAGTAACAGTAGAGGATTATTTAAAGTTAGACGAGAACGTTATGTATTACTACTTCCAAGTATGGCAGGAAGAAGAAGATCCAATTTTAAGCGATTTATGCCGCCGTTTTATGAATCGAAATCTATTTAAATATGTAGAGTTTACAGATAAACACGGTTTAGATAATTGGATGGAATTAAGTAGTTTATTTAAAAAGATTGGACTTGATCCGGAGTATTATTTAGTAGTTGATTCAACATCAGACTTACCGTATGACTTTTATCGTGCAGGAGAAGAAGAAGAGCGTCTACCAATCCTACTTCTTATGCCAAACGGAGAGCTTAGAGAGCTTTCACGTGAGTCGGATATTGTTGAGGCGATTACAGGTAAGAAAAGAACGGATCAAAAGCTATTCTATCCACATGATTTAATCTATGAAGATGGAAGAAAAGGAAAATATAAAGAGAGAATTATTGAGTTGTTAGAAGGAAAGAAATAAGAAGCAGCTAATGGCTGCTTCTTATGAAAAAACTTGAAATTATTTGTCGCTTAAGCGTTTTCCGCCAACTGCATAATGGTTTTTAGACATTTCTTCGATGAAAACAACGATGTTTTCTTCAGGAGCACCAGTTGTTTCGCTTACTGCTGCTGTTACTTTCTCAGCAAGAGCTTTCTTTTGTTCTTCTGTGCGTCCTTCTAGCATTTTCACTGTTACGTATGGCATGTACAATCGCTCCTTTTATGTAAGTTACACTCTTATTATAGCGGATTATGGGGAAGAACAATCGAAAAAACAAATAATTTCTTTTTTGACATATGGAAGAGGAGATGAAGTATGGATCAGTTATTTAGATATCCATTGCACGAAATTCCGTTAGTAGCAATGGCAATTATTATTGCACTATCCGTTCATGAATTTGCACATGCATATGTTGCATATAAATTTGGGGACGATACAGCAAAGAGACAAGGGCGTTTAACGTTATCACCGATGGCCCATTTAGACCCTATCGGTTTGATTGCAGTATTAATTCTTGGATTCGGTTGGGCAAGACCAGTTCCTGTTAACCCATATAACTTTAAAAGACCGCGTCTGGCAGGTATATTAGTTTCAATTGCAGGGCCGATTAGTAACTTAATTTTAAGTGCAATTGGTTTAATTATTTGGTATAGCTTATTAAAATTTGGTGTATTATACTCAATTCCATCTGCAGTGGCAGATACGTTAGCTCAATTTTTCCAGATTTTTATTATGCTGAATATCGTTTTACTTGTATTTAACTTATTACCAATCCCGCCACTTGATGGATATCGAGTTGTGGAAGATTTAGCGCCAGCAAATATTCGCGCGAAAATGACACAGTATGAAAAATACGGGGCAATTGCGTTATTAATTCTCGTTATTACACCGCTTAGTAATTATACAATTCAACCTATTTTTCAGGTAGTTATTCCGCATGTATTTGTATTTTTAGATAGCATCATTGCGCCTATTTTTGGCCTTTTATAATTTTTAAGTGAGGAGGATTTTACATATGACAGAGAAAAAGAAAAAAATCGGTTTTAATATCGTGAAAAATGATTCAACAGATGGACATGGTGGATTTGGTGTTGGGGCATTAAGCTTAGAAAACATTTCACCTGTATTTGTTGATGTACTAGAGAAGACTGCATTCGTTGATATCGGTGCGATGCATGCGCGTAGTACAGTAGAAAAAGGTATTAAGTTTTTAACAAATAAAGATGAAGTTCCAAATGGAAAACCATTTTGGCTTGTATGGGTAACAATTGAAAGAACTGCGACAGGTGCGTATTACGCAGGTGTAACAGCTTGTGAAATGACAGTTGACCGTGAGATTCGCCGCGGATATAAATCACTTCCAGAACACGTAAATAAAATGGATAAATCATTGAAGCGTCACATTATGGTTGACCATATGGATGAATCATCTAAAAAGGTACTTGGTACGTTCTTGAAAGAACATAATGAAGCGATTTGGAACGAATCTAGTGAAGAATTGCGCCGTGCATTATTAAGTGAATAAAAAATAGCTGACGGGTGCCCGTCAGCTATTTTTTTTACCAAGGAAGATATTTGTTCCACCAACTTGTTTTTTTCTTTTCTTCAGTCGTTTTTTCAAATTCTTCTTTATCATCGACGTGATCCATACAATATTCAGTCGGTTCGGTACCTTTAGCGAAATACATTTTCACAGAAATAGGACAATTTTTTGTAGCAATTTTACCGTTCTCTGGATTGATATTAACCGCTACGACGTCACTTGGTTGTTTAAATTCTTTTTTAGGCTGTCCATCTAAGCCTTTCTCCATCGTATCAGTCCATATTTTCTTCGCATATCCTTGTTCTGCGACGTTTGAAATAGATTTAGGTTGATCATATCCGACCCATACACCTGTTACGATTTGCGGAGTAAATCCGATCATCCAACTATCCGTTTCAGTAGAACCAGATTTGCCGGCATATGTTCTTGATAATTTTGATAACATCGATTGGCCAGTTACAGCAGCATAACTGCTTAGTTTCTTATTAAACATACCAGTCATCATTTCTTCCATTACAAACGCTTTGCTCTTGTCGAGAACTTGTTTACTCTCTAAATGAGCATCGTATAATATATTTCCTTCATGATCCATAATGCGGCGAATGAAAGTAGGTTTTACTTCTTTTCCACCGTTTGCGAACATGCTATAAGCGTTAACCATTTCAATTGGTTTTACTGGTGATGTACCGAGAGCTAGAGAAGGTACATCTTTTAATGCACTTGTAATTCCAAATTGTTTCGCTGTTTTTGCAAGCGCGTCATCTCCTAAAAACAAATTCGTTTTCACAGCATATATGTTATCAGAGACTGCGAGAGCTTGTGCCATCGTTACGAAATCATCGGCATAATAATCTTTATAGTTCTTCGGTTTATACTTTGAAACGCCGTCACCTAAGGTGAATACAGTATATTCGCTTTTTAAGCGCGTAGCAGGCGTGAATCCTCGTTCTAATGCCGCATAATATAGAAATGGCTTAAATGTAGAACCAGGCTGACGAATGGCCTGTGTAGCCCTGTTAAATTGACTCGTAGTATAATCGGTTCCGCCAACAAGAGCAGCCACTTCACCTGTCGTTGGATTCATAGAGACGAGAGCAGTTTGTATGTTTGTTGTGTCAGGTATATGATCCTTTACAGCTTGTTCTGCTACAGCTTGTAGTTTAGGGTCTAGCGTTGTATAAATTCGTAAGCCACCTCGTTGTAAAGCTTGTTCGTCTAATCCGACATCACGAAGAAGCGAAGCTTGTACAGCATCTTGGAAATATGGTGCGACCTCTGCTACTTTTTTCGTATCTAATGAGGCAAAAGTTAGTGTTTCTTTCTTCGCTAAGGCTGCTTGTTGCTTCGTAATATATCCTTGCTTTACCATTTCATCTAATATGAGAGCTTGTCGTCCTTTAGCACGATCCTCTTTCAAAAAGGGAGAATAGACACTTGGCCCTTTCGGGATACCTGCCAGCATACTAGCTTCTGCTAATGTTAACTCTTTTGCCGTTTTATCGAAATATAGACGGGACGCAGCTTCGATGCCATAAGCGCCATGTCCGTAATAAATTGTATTTAAATATCCTTCTAAAATATGATTTTTATTATAGTTTACTTCAAGGCGGATAGTGTACATTGCCTCTAACAATTTTCGTTTCCACGTTTTATCATGATCTAAATACAGATTACGCGCGTATTGTTGTGTAATTGTACTAGCTCCTTGTACCTTTGCCATCGCTTTTAAATCAGCAACAATTGCACCTGCAATCCGTTTCAAATCGAAGCCGTGATGTTTATAAAATCTTTGATCTTCAATAGAAAGGGTCGCTTCTTTTACATAAAGTGAAATTTCATTAAGAGAGACATTGTAACGTTTTTGAATTTCGTTACTTTGTCCAATAACAGTATCATCGTTTGCGTAAAAGACGCTTGTTTGCGGGACCGCAACAGGAGGAGGTCCCATAATTTTTGCAACTATAATAATAACAAAAAAAGAAAAAACGAAGAAAAGGACGCACGAAAACATTGCGGTGAAGAAAAGACGTTTATATTTTTTAAGTTTTGGATTCATAGTTTGATCCATCTTTTTTCAGCCCCTCATTAATACAAGCGTTATTGTATTAGTATTGAGGGTTTTCGTTTATTTTAAACAATGAAATTTCGAAAATAAAAAAGCCCTTTCCATTAAGAAAGGAGCTCAAAGGCACGTGCTGGCCAATCGGTAATGATGACATCTACACCATAATCAATCATAGTTTGTAAATCTTTGTATTCATTAATTGTATATGGACGGAAAACATATCCTTGCTCTTGTGCTAACTGCACAAATTCTTTCGTTAATAACTGGAAGTTTGGATGTAATCCACTTGCTTCTCTATGTTTTGCTTCGGAAATTGGATCAGCAAGTGGTGTATCATATAAAATTGCTCTTGGGATTTCAGGAGCAATTTCTGCTAATAATGAAACAGAGTCATGGTTAAATGATGAAAATACAATTTGATTAGAAAGATGATATTCACGCACAAGTGCAACAGCTTTTTCCTCAATATTTGGGTAATGAATAACATCTGTCTTTAATTCAATATTTAGTTGTAAGTTCGTTGTGGAAAGCCAAATGAAAACCTCACGCAACGTTGGGATTTTTGCTTCATGGAAAGAAGGGTCTTTATAGCTACCAGCGTCCAATAATTGTAGTTCCTCTACCGTTTTTTCAGAAACAGGTCCAACGCCATTTGTTGTACGATCGACGGTTTCATCGTGAATTACGACAAGTTCACCATCTTTTGATAAGTGGACATCGAGTTCAATTCCGTGAGCACCAATGCGTTCTGCTTCTTGGAAGGCAATCATCGTATTTTCGGGATGTGTTCCTTTTACTCCGCGGTGAGCGAAAATAAGTGGTTTACTCATGTGAAATTCTCCTTATTATCTCTTTTCTTTTATTATGAAACTGCTTTAGGGAAAATACAATTGAATATGACAAACATTTACAAAAGTCTAACAGTTGCAGAAAAGTTAACGTTAACGTAAAATGTAATAATCAAGTGAAGGGAGGAATAAACATGTATAAAATTGATGAAGTAACAAAGCAAGTCGGTTTAACAAAACGTACACTTCGTTATTATGAGGAAATTGGTTTAATTCATCCCCCAGAACGTAGTGAGGGAAATATCCGTCTGTATACGGATGAGGATATTGCCAGAATTAAAAGAATTGTAGAAGCGAAAGAAGTGCTAGGAATCACACTTCAAGAAATGCAGCATTTCTTATCACTAAAAGAAAGAATGGAGCAAAGAAGAAATAGCGAAAACCCTCGTGATCGTGAAGTGATTCAAGAAATTAAAGATATGCTTGAAAAACAAGTGCAAACGTTAGACGAAAAAATGGAGCAAATGCAACGTGTAAAGGCAGAACTAGAAGATAGTTTACATCGTGCAGTAACATTTTTAGAGAGCACAAAAGGAGAGTAATCAAAATGGAGAGCAAACAAAAACTAGGGAGATTGATTACAGTGGTGGCTACCTTCCTTGCCTTTTCGGGTATAGGAGTAGTCGACCCAATTTTGCCGATTATTGCAGAGAAAATTGGTGCATCGCATTGGCAAGTTGAAATGTTATTTACCGCTTATATTTTAACGATGGCAATTATGATGTTACCAGCTGGTATATTTGCATCGAGATTTGGTGATAAACGGATGATGACAATCGGTCTTGCGATTGTGACTGTATTTGCGTTTATATGTGGTATGTCGCAAACGATTGCTCAATTATCTCTTTTCCGCGCTGGATGGGGATTAGGGAATGCGATGTTCTTCGCGACGGCGATGACTTTATTGATTGCATTAAGTAAAGAAGTTCATGAAGCAGTAGGATTATACGAAGCAGCTATCGGCTTAGGTATGGCTGGCGGACCGTTATTAGGCGGGATATTAGGTGGTCATTCTTGGCGTTATCCGTTTTTCGCGACGAGTATTTTAATTTTCTTAGCATTTATTTTAGTATTCTTTTTTGTAAAAGAACCAGAACGAAAAGTGAAGCGTAAGGCTGCTGGCGTAGGGGAATTACTTAACCTGGTGAAGTATAAACCATTTATGCAAGGTGCCATTTCAGGGATGCTATACTACTACGGATTTTTTGTCGTGTTAGCATATTCACCACTTATTATGCATTTATCAGCTATTCAATTAGGCTTTGTATTTTGCGGATGGGGACTCGCGTTAGCTTACGGTTCTGCAATTTTAGCACATAAGCTAGAAGGGAAATATGAACCAAAAACATTATTGAAGGGTAGTTTACTCGTATTTGCGATTTTCTTAATTGCACTATTCTTTGTGAAAATTATGTGGTTACAAATTACTCTTATCGTTTTATCAGGGTTGGCATCTGGCTTAAACAATGCATTATATACAAGTTATGTAATGGATATTTCACCTTATGAAAGATCTGTTACGTCAGGTGTTTATAACTTTGTTCGTTGGTTAGGTGGTGCGATTGCTCCGATTTTATCAGGAATTATCGGTCATACTGTTTCACCACAAAGTCCGTTTTTAGTAGGTGGAATTGTTGTGTTAGTTGGTTGTATTATGATCCTAATTCCAATTCGTAAACCATTAGAAATAGAGACAAAAACCCTTTCTTAAGAAAGGGTTTTCTTTCCTTTTACGGTGCAAACCCTTTCCACACATATGTTAGAACCCTCTGACTAAAATATATTTTCGGTATTTTTGTACTTTTAACTATACATTTTGGATGTTTTGTTTTATTTTTGTTAGGGGACATTAATGATGTCCCTATTATAAATTTGCATTGAAAGGCGTGATTGTACGATGGAACTATGGTTCACTGAGAAACAAACAAAACATTTTGGGATTACGGCGCGTATTAACCGCACATTACATACGGAGCAAACAGAATTCCAAAAACTTGATATGGTCGAAACGGAAGAGTTCGGAAACATGCTTATTTTAGATGGCATGGTTATGACAACAGAAAAGGACGAGTTCGTTTATCACGAAATGGTAGCACACGTACCTTTATTTACACATCCAAACCCTGAAAACGTATTAGTTGTTGGTGGCGGTGATGGTGGTGTTATTCGTGAAGTGTTAAAACACCCAAGTGTAAAGAAAGCAACTCTTGTTGAAATCGATGGAAAAGTAATTGAGTACTCTAAACAATACTTACCATCAATTGCAGGCGCATTAGATAATGAGCGTGTAGAAGTAAAAGTAGGAGACGGTTTCCTACATATCGCAGAAAGCGAAAATGAATACGATGTAATTATGGTAGATTCTACTGAGCCAGTAGGACCAGCAGTAAACCTATTTACAAAAGGCTTCTACGCTGGAATTTCAAAAGCGTTAAAAGAAGATGGTATTTTCGTTGCACAAACGGACAACCCTTGGTTTACACCAGAACTAATTACAACTGTGTTTAAAGACGTAAAAGAGATCTTCCCAATCACTCGTTTATACACAGCAAACATTCCAACTTACCCAAGTGGTCTTTGGACGTTCACAATTGGATCTAAAAAACATGATCCATTAGAAGTAAGTGAAGAGCGTTTCCACGAAATCGAAACGAAATACTACACAAAAGAATTACACAATGCAGCATTCGCATTACCAAAATTTGTTGGCGATTTAATTAAGTAAGAGAATTGTATCAAACAAATAAAGTGTAAGTAGCTCATTTAAGGTGTTTGTCCAGAAGACTTGAACATGCTAGCTACTTACACTTCTGTAGAGAAAATCGTCTTCTTGTTGTTAAAAAGAAGACCCGGTAAATCGAGAAAGAGGAGCAATTCGCTCCAAATTTGAGAAATAGTGAAAGGTTGGGATACCTTAAGTTCCACATAAGGAGGAAAAGAATATGCGTTTTGATGAAGCTTATTCAGGTAAAGTATTTATTAAAAGTCATCCAAGTTTTGAAGAGTCAAAGGTAGTTATTTATGGGATGCCTATGGATTGGACAGTAAGTTACCGTCCGGGATCTCGTTTTGGCCCTGCACGTATTCGTGAAGTATCAATCGGTCTTGAAGAATATAGCCCGTATTTAGATCGTGAACTAGAAGAGGTAAAATATTTTGATGCGGGTGATATCCCATTACCATTCGGAAACGCACAACGCAGCTTAGACATGATTGAAGAGTATGTATCAAAACTTTTAGATGCCGATAAGTTTCCACTAGGTCTCGGCGGTGAGCACCTAGTGTCTTGGCCAATTTTTAAGGCAATGGCAAAAAAATATCCGGATTTAGCAATCATCCACATGGATGCTCATACTGATTTACGTGAATCGTATGAAGGGGAGCCTTTATCCCACTCTACACCAATTCGTAAAGTGTGTGATTTAATTGGTCCGGAAAACGTATATTCTTTCGGAATTCGTTCTGGAATGAAGGAAGAATTTGAATGGGCGAAAGAAGTAGGTATGAACTTATACAAATTTGACGTATTAGAACCGTTAAAAGAAGTATTACCGAAACTTGCTGGCCGCCCAGTCTATGTCACAATCGACATTGATGTATTAGACCCAGCTCACGCTCCAGGAACAGGAACGTTAGAAGCTGGTGGTATCACATCTAAAGAATTATTAGATTCCATCGTAGCAATTGCAAATTCAAATATAAATGTAGTTGGAGCAGACTTGGTAGAAGTAGCTCCAGTCTACGACCATAGTGATCAAACACCAGTCGCAGCAAGCAAATTCGTGCGGGAAATGCTGCTCGGTTGGGTGAAGTAAAAGCGGAATCGGCTCGCCCAGAATGTGAGGGGGATGGAGCTTCAGACATAGAGGCGTTTTTTGCCTCGAAGGAAGAAGCGAAGCCACCGATTATTCTAGCCGCTGCAGCTAAGAGCCCTCTATATGATTAGAGGGCTCTTATTTTGTCGTTAGGTGCCGGTAAGTCGATATATTAAAAAAATCGCTGATATAATTCGAGTTGCGCCGATATATTAAAAAAACCGCCGATATAATTTCATTTGCCGTTACGCGATACAAAAAAGAGCTATTCCTAAACGATGGGAATAGCTCTTTTTCTTATGCAACCTTCTCTTCCGAAGTAACTCCGCGAATTTCATCAGCAGAGCGGATCGGATATTTACGGAACACAATAGATCCGATGTATCCGACAATAGTGGTAACGATTCCACATAATATAGCAGCAATTGTTACTTTTACAACGTCATTAAATCCGAATAAGACAAGAAGTCCTGGGATTGGTGATGCTGTTCCTGGTGCATTATTAACGAGCTGGAACAGAGAGGTAATAATACCAGCAAGTGCACCGCCAACGAAGTTTGTCGCATAAATTGGAATCGGATTTGCTGAAACAACATCGGCTTGTGTTAAAGGCTCGATTGCTACAGCAATTGTATCTTTCTTTGAACAAATTTTTAATCGTTTAAAGAAAATAAAGTTCATTGGGGCTGAAGCTGCTACAGCCAGACTACCAATTGCCATTGGTAAACCTGTTAATCCAAGCATTGCAGTTAGTGCCATAGAACTCAGTGGAGAGGTAGAAATAACTGTTATTAATCCACCAAGCATAATACCCATAATGATAGGACTTTCTGTAGTTGCAACTGAAATCATAGAACCGATTTTACCAAGTGTGGCGTTAACGAGCGGATCCATAAGCATTGCCATTCCGCGTGAGATTGGTGCAGCGATAAATAGGATTGCTAAAAATTCCACACCAGCTGGTAATTTCTTTTCGAGAAATTTCACGACGAAGGCACAAACGTATCCAGCGAAAAATCCTGGTAAAATACCGAATCCACTAGTAGCGATACCAATTAAAACAGCATATACGGGGGAAACACCGATTGCTAATGCGACTAAAATCGCTGCTGCGACACCGCTCATACTACCGGAAGCTTCTCCTACTGATTGTAAAAAGTCATTATGAAACATTTCTCCACCTATATAACGGTGAAATGCTTCAATAAGAAAACTTGCAATTGCTGCATTAGCTAAAGCACCCATCGCCTTCATTCCGTAAGGCGCACGGTAACTGAAAAGTGTAAATAGACAAAGTACAACAAGTAATAGTGCTAAACCTTGCAAGATAGCCATTTGAAAACTGTCTCCTTTGATTTTTGTAATAAAAATTCGTATCATTCAATAATAATATAAAAGTGTATGAAACGGAAAATTTTTTTCTTGGGAACTGGCTGTAAGAAAAAATCCCTTACAATAATGTAAGGAAAGTGTAAGACTTTTAGATAGAGTATAGTATGCTCTTTTCCGTATAATACAAGTATAGATATAATACTAGCGAGAAAGAAGTGCAAACAGGAGGTTCATGTATGAGATTGGTAATTAAAGTTTTAGCTGTATTCGCCATTATTCTAGGTGGAACAGCGTATTATTTGAATACAAAAACAGAAGGTGTACATGCTTTTGTAGACAACTTCTTTTCAAATAAAGAAATACAAGATTATTATGCGGTTATAGATAAAGGTGAGAAAAAAGACGGAGAATACTTGTATACTTTTAAAGGGTATACAGAAGATGGAAAGTTACAGGTTATTAAAAGAATGATGAACCGTGAATTGCATACGGGGGCGTTTATAAAAATTTATGCAAAAGGTATGCAAGGAAAAGGATGGGCTGAAATCCCGAAAGAATCCATTCCGCAAAAAGCGTTGGAAAAAATAGAAAAACCATAAAAGGAGCGACTCATTCGCTCCTTTTTTAGTGCGTTAAAATAGTGATAGATGTCTTCTCTTTGTGAGAAATAATTTTTGCACGTCCACCAATTGGAAAAGTGAAAATCGGGGTTGTATGCCCGAAACTTGCGTTTGCAATGATAGGGATATGTGCAAGTTCAGGTTTTGAAGCAATCATTTCTTGAATGTCTTCTATCGTACATTCTGCACCTTTTTGCATCTTTCCTATAACGATTCCCTTTATGTATTCAAAACCTTGCTGCTGCATAAGGGAATGTAAATAACGATCAAAAGTTTTAAGAGTAGATGTTCCAGTTAAACTATCTTCTTCAATAAATAAAATTTTCTCCTTTAAATTTGGCATATATGGTGTACCTTGCAGTAAGTTAAATGTGCTCATATTGCCACCGATAATATCTCCCGTAGCTTCTCCTTCTTGAATTGAAACATATCCTTCATTTTTAATAAATTCTCGATTTTCCTGATCTATATACCAAGAATCATCGCTCCATGTTTCAGATGGAAGGACTTCAATAGGCTCATTAGAAGTTAAGCACTTTAAAAAGTAATCGGTTGTATACCCGAGCCCTTTCTCCATTCCAAACGAAGAGAAATGGGGTCCTGAATATGTAACAAGCCCTGTTTTTGCGTAAATTGCATTATTTAAGGCAGTAATATCAGAATAACCACAGAAAAATTTCGGGTTTTCACGAATTAAATCATAATCGAGATGTTTCAATAAACCATTTGAGTTGTATCCGCCAAGTGTAGTCAAAATAGCTTTTACATTAGGGTCTCGAAATGCTTCATGGAGGTCTTGAATGCGGGAAGAAATAGAGGAGGAAGCAAATCGATCTATCTCATCAGCATATTTTGAGAATGTAACTTGAAAGCCCATGTCAGTTAATCTTTTTATAGCAAGTTTTCTATTTTCATTTGAAACAATACTTAAACTACACGATGGTGAAATCACTCGTATTTCAGCACCCTTTTTTAACTTTGTTGGTATCACTACATTCACCTCTTTAATTGAAAGAATATTTAGATTTAAAAAATATTTTATCATATGAAATAAAGTAGAAGTGAATTATTTTTTGAAATGGAGTTTTCCTGATTTTTCAGCAGACAGACAGAGTCTTTTTTTGATATGATAGGAAAAGTGATTTATTATAAGTAGTATTTAATATCTATAACATTTGAAAGGTGTGCAAGACGTGGAGAAACAACTTGCAGGCTTGCCGGTACACGTTCATTTCGTAACAGAAATCCGTGAAGGGGCGAGGAAGGAAACCGTTGCTTTTGAAGCAAATGGTCAATACTATGTAAAAGGTCAAGGTACATATGTAACATTCCAGGAGCCGAACGAACAAGGCGAAGTGAAAACAATTATTAAAATTCAAGATGAACAAGTTCTCATTATGCGTTCAGGTGCTGTTTCTATGCGTCAGACGCATGTGAAAGGTGAATGGACAACTGGTACGTATACGAGTGAACTTGGTACGTTTGCATTGCAAACAAAGACTGATAACGTTCTTTTTAAATGGTCGGATGAAAAGAAAAAAGGACAACTCTTCTTAACGTACGCATTGCTTCTAAGTGAACAAGAAGCTGGCAGATATACTATTACAATTAATTTGAAGGAGGCAAAATAATGAATTCCTTAGAACAGGTAAAAGGATTGATTAAAGAAGAAATTCAGGCTGCTGTATTAAAGGCAGAATTAGCGACAGAAGAACAAATTCCAAACGTTGTATTAGAATCTCCAAAAGATAAAACAAATGGTGACTTCTCTACAAATATGGCAATGCAACTTGCACGCGTTGCGAAAAAAGCACCTCGTATGATTGCAGAAGAACTAGTTGCAAACTTCGATAAAGCAAAAGCTTCTATTGAAAAAATCGAAATCGCTGGTCCTGGTTTTATTAACTTCTATATGGATAATAGCTACTTAACAGATTTAATTCCAACAATCGTAAGCGCTGGTGAAGCTTACGGTGAAACGAATACTGGTAAAGGTGAAAAAGTACAAGTTGAGTTCGTATCTGCGAATCCAACAGGTGACCTTCACTTAGGACATGCACGCGGTGCGGCAGTAGGTGACACTTTATGTAACCTATTAGCAAAAGCAGGATACGATGTATCTCGTGAGTACTACATTAATGACGCTGGTAACCAAATTCATAACTTAGCTCTTTCTGTTGAAGCTCGTTACATGCAAGCTTTAGGCTTAGAAAAAGAAATGCCAGAAGACGGATACCATGGTGCGGATATCATTGGAATTGGTAAACGTTTAGCAGAAGAATTCGGTGATCGTTATGCGAAAGCTGATGAAAAAGAAAGCTATGAATTCTACCGTGAGTACGGTTTAAAATATGAATTAGCAAAACTTCAAAAAGACTTAGAAAGCTTCCGCGTTAAATTTGATGTATGGTTCTCAGAAACATCATTATACAAAAACGGGAAAATTGATCAAGCACTTGCTGTATTAAAAGAGCGCGATGAGATCTTTGAAGAAGACGGTGCAACTTGGTTCCGTTCAATGACTTACGGTGACGATAAAAACCGTGTATTAATTAAAAATGATGGTTCTTACACATACTTAACGCCAGATATCGCGTATCATCGTGATAAATTAGAGCGTGGTTTCGATAAGTTAATTAACATTTGGGGTGCTGACCATCACGGTTATATTCCACGTATGAAAGCTGCTATTCAAGCACTTGGTTACGATAAAGACACGCTTGAAGTAGAAATCATCCAAATGGTACAACTATACCAAAATGGTGAAAAAATGAAGATGAGTAAGCGTACGGGTAAAGCAGTTACACTTCGTGAGCTTATGGAAGAAGTAGGCGTGGACGCAATGCGTTACTTCTTCGCAATGCGTAGCGGTGACTCTCATTTAGACTTCGATATGGACTTAGCTGTATCAAAATCTAATGAAAACCCAGTATACTATGCACAATACGCTCACGCTCGCGTATGCAGCATCCTTCGCCAAGGTGAAGAATTAGGATTAGCTACAGGCGGAGATGTGAACTACAAACTTGTTACTTCTGAAAAAGAAGTAGAGTTACTGAAAAAACTTGGTGAATTCCCAGCGGTAGTTGCGGATGCAGCACAAAAACGTCTACCACACCGTATTACAAACTATGCATTTGAATTAGCAGCAACATTACACAGCTTCTACAATGCAGAAAAAGTATTAAACCAAGATAATTTAGAATTAAGTAAAGCTCGTTACGAGTTAATGAAAGCAGTACGCACTACACTTCAAAATGCATTAGCAATCGTAGGAGTATCTGCACCAGAAAAAATGTAATTAAGAAAAGCGGAAGCGGCTCGTTTAGAATAGGAGGGGGATGGAGCTCCTGAGAGAGAGGCGTACTTTGCCTCGGAGGAAGGCGCGAAGCCACCGAGTATTCTAGCTGCTGGAGCTAGACAATAAAGAAAAGCGGAGCCGACTGTTTAGTCCCGAAGGCTAAGGTTCTTTCCCACAGAAGATGCATTTTATCTTCTAGTGGGGAAGGTTCTTAGACAGAAGGGGCTAGGAGGCAGAGCTGGACATAAAGAAAAGCGGAAGCGGACTTTCGTTTTTAAATAAAAGGCAATCACACGATGTTGTGATTGCCTTTTTATGTGGAGATAATAAAAAAATAAAATTTTATCAAACAAAAAGGGAATTTGCGTCGTCTTATATAAATGACAGGAGGCTTATGATGGAAGAAAAGGTAGAAGAATTAATTGATATATATATAAGAAGCAAATATATTCCTTATGCTATAAGTTAGCGAAAACGAAAGAAGATGCGGAAGATATTTTTCAAGAGACGTGGATAAAGGTTTTTTCATCAAGGCACCAACTTTCTTATGTGGATAAAGGAGTTAAAGGAAATCTGTGAATCGAAAAAAGGTAGTTTTACAGTTACTTTAAAAGCAAATGAAGAGTATGTATTGAATATAAGTGGATTAAAAGTGAAAGATGGATTCGTAAAAGTGAATTGGCAAGAGAAATAAAAGGGGCCCTATAAAGGACCTCTTTTTTATTGAATAGTATAAGTAACAGAAAAACTAACAGGACTATAGTAAACGTAAGGTGCATGAAATTGAACATACATATTTCCATCTGTTTTTGCAGTGAAAATTCGGCCGTAACCATCAGAATAACGTCCAATTAGGTTATGATTTGAGTCATAAACACTGTAACTAGGAGTTTTGCTGTTAGGATGAATTGTTAGTTCTTGTCCTTTTTGAAGGAAAATAGGTTCTTGTTCAGAACTACCTCCAGTTTGCAAGGAATAAAATTTTGTAAAGCTTTGTTCTTGAGCGGCAGCAGCGACTTTTGTTTCAGGAATAAACGCAGTAGCTCCAGTAATTCCTGCTAAAGTTAATGCACCTGCTAAAATCATTTTTTTCATAATAGAAAAAGCCTCCTTATTAGTTGTAATCGGTGTTGTTACAGTTAATATTGTATACGATAATGGGTAGGATAAAATATGCTTTTATGCATATATATTTTTTCTCAATAAAAGACCACTGATAAAATCAGTGGTCTTTTAAATGATTAAGCAGCTTTCTGTTCAGTTTGAGGAACAGGTTTTTGAAGCGAGTTATAAACTCCTGTTCCGATAACGTCTAATGCCATTCTCATTCGTTCAGGTGAAATGTTTTCTAATACGTTATCTTGAGGTGTATGGTATACCTTCTCAATATGATAGATTAATGGATTCCAACTATCCACACCCATCCAAATGAATAGAGCAGCAGGAATACCAGCTTCAGCAAATGGAACATGATCACTAGAACCGAATTTACCTTGTAGGACGAGGTCATTATTTAGTTGTTTACCTGCTTGCAAGGCAGCGTCTGTTACAAAGTTTGTAGAGCCATCAGGTGTCATAGCGTATAAATTCTTTGCTTTATCATAATTTGTTGCAACCATGTCGGCGTTAAAGACACCTAAAATACGGTCGCGTTCTTTTTGGGATAGACTATTCACGTAATAATCCGAACCAAGTAATCCAGTCTCTTCAGAACCAAAGGTAATAAAGCGAATTTCTTTATCAGTTTCTACATTTTGAAAAGCACGAGCTAGTTCTAATACTAATCCAGTTCCAGAAGCATTATCATTTGCGCCAGGTGCTCCGACAACACTATCATAGTGCGAGCTTACAACGACTGCTTTTTCATTACCTGTACTCTTTTTTGGTTTCTTTTTGGCGATAACATTTAGAGATGTTAATTTAGATTCATGTCTCGCTTTTAGGGAAAGAATTGTTGTCCCTTTTTTAGCGATTTCTTCTTTAAATGCATTTCCTTGCGCATAAGCAAGACCAAAGACAGGGATAGATTGCTTTTTCGTTAGGCGGGGATTGAAGGTTTGTCCATAATTTCCGCGTCCGCCAATTAAACTGTATAAAAGAACACCTTTTGCACCTTTGCTAACAGCATTTTCAACTTGTTTATTATAGTCTGTAACTGTCGTTCCTCTTTCAAATAAAACAATTTTACCGTTTACTTCATTTGGAATATCTTCTAATTTTGTCCCACCTTGAACAAAGATAAGGGGAGCTGTAACAGCTTCTGTAGAAATGAGTGCATTAGGAGCAGCACCAGCTTGCCAATTACGTTTTGTTGATAGTGGTGATTCAATGAATCCAACGTATTGATCGGGCACCTGAAATGGTTGATATTCTACGTCATAGCCCATTGATTTAAGCTGCATACCAATGTAACGAGAAGCCCATTCTTCGGATTTTGTTCCACCGGGGCGAGGACCAATTGTTTCAGATAAGAAACGAACATGTTCAATCGCGCGGTTTGGATCAATCTGTTTTGTAATAGATGGAGTTTGTGTAACCTCTGACGTGGAATCCGCTTTTGCTTGCCCAATTGGAGCTAAGCTAACAGCGAGTGATACAGCAAGCAAAGAGCTTACTATTTTTTGTTTCAATGATTTTCTCATTTTTTCCTCTCCTATTCTTCTATTCTCTCTGACTGACAAAAGAAGACGGATAATGACTTTATTTTACCTTTGCACCTTTTATTTTTCAATATTCAGACATTGAGAAATAAAAACGATATATGCATATTTGCATATTTTTGAGGGAGATATGTATGCTATCATTTTAAACGAAGGTTCGCTTTCTACTCTGAAAGCTCCTACATTGCATGAATCTAGTGTACCCAAACTTTAGATTATGTAGAGGAATGGAATCACTGTAGGGTTTCATTTCTCATGTTTGAATCAGTTGATGGTAATTATGTTTCCGCATTTCATAATTATTATCAGTGATATATGTAAGGCATCCATATGAAAATAAGAGGCTGTTCAAAGGTTTTCCGTACTTTTGGGCAGCCTCACCCCGTTAAAAGGACGATACTTTATGTATCGTCCTTTTTGTATAAAAAAACATCCAATCAATTGGGAGATTGATTGGATGTGAAAAAATTATTAATAATTTTTTTTGCGTTTTGTAGCCA
The DNA here is from genome assembly GCF_051916445.1 of Bacillus cereus group sp. MYBK220-1. NCBI lineage: Bacteria > Bacillati > Bacillota > Bacilli > Caryophanales > Bacillaceae > Bacillus > Bacillus cereus group sp. MYBK220-1. The sequence continues at coordinate 140,899 of NZ_JBQAGQ010000004.1, forward strand.
AAATACTTAATAATCCAGCTAGTAGAAGAAGGATACCTACTGTTTGTGTAGGGTCTTCTTTATGACCTGTATTTGGAAGGTGTTTATCCGTATTTCGATCATCTTGCTGTTTGTTATCTGTTTTATTCGATGTTTCTTCGGAAGTTCCGTTTTCGTGTTTCTCAGATATTTCATTGCCTTTGTTTTCTTCTTTATTTGGAGGAGTAACTGGCTTGTCATCTCCACCTGAAGAAGATTCAATTTTTTTATTTGAAACTGTAATTTGTAGTGGCGTAGCTTGGGCTTTATCAATTGTAAAGTTTATTGGTGATGCATCTAATTGATAGCCTTTAGGAGCCTTTGTTTCTACTAATTGATAAGTACCAGGTTTCAAATCATTTACGATTACTTTTCCGTGTTGATCTGTTTTTAAACCTTCTCGGATAACTTTTCCATCTTGGTCTAAAATATTGAAAATGGCACCTTCAAGTGTTCCATGGTGATCAATATCAACTTTAGTTAACTCAATTGAACCTGTTGTTAAACTATTTAAGGCTGTAACAGAGGTAACCTGAGATTGTCCTTTCGTAATTATGAAAGGAATTGGTTTAACGTTTAAATCATAGCCAGTTGGAGCTTTCGTTTCAATGAACTGATAGTCACCTGGACGTAAATTAGAAACAGAAATCTTACCATCTTTATCAGTAGTTAAGTCGGTGCGAACGTCTTTGCCGTTCATATCCACAATTTTAAAGATAGCCCCTTTAAGAGTAGTGCCATCGATGTCATCAACTTTAATTAATTCAACTGCACCTTTCGTTAAGCTATTCGTAGCAGTAACAGAAGCTTTAGCAGTTTGACTCTTTTCAATAGTAAACTTGATAGGATTTTGATTTAAGTCATAATGCTTAGGAGCTTTCGTTTCAATGAACTGATAATCTCCCGGACGTAAATCAGAAACAGAAATCTTACCATCTTTATCAGTAGTTAGATCAGAACGAACATCCTTGCCGTCCATATCTACAATTTTAAAGATAGCCCCTTCAAGAGTAGTACCATCGATGTCATCAACTTTAGTTAATTCAACTGCGCCTTTAGTTAAGCTGTTAGTAGCAGTAACAGAGGCGATTTTTTCTTGGCCTTTTTTAACTGTGAACTTAATAGGTGTGTCGTTTAAGTCATAGTGTTCAGGAGCTTTTGTTTCAATAAACTCATAGTCTCCTGGTGGTAATTCATCCACAACTAAACGGCCGTTTTTATCAGTAGTTAAATCGGTACGAACATCGTGTCCATCCTTATTAACAATTTTAAATACTGCACCTTCAAGTGTTGTGTTTTGCTTGGCATCATCAACTTTAATTAACTCCACACTACCTTTCGTTAAGCTATTAATAGCTGTAACGAAGACATGCTTTGTTTGACTTCTTTCGATTGTGAACTTAATTGGTTCTTCATTTAAGTCGTAATGTTTAGGAGCTTTCGTTTCAATAAATTGATAGTCTCCTGGTTGTAGGTCTTTCGCGATGATTTTACCATCTTTATTTGTAACTAAATTCGTACGAATGTCGTTACCATTCATATCAGTAATTTTAAATACCGCACCTTCTAGCATCTCTTTCTTATCTACAGAGTCAATTTTCGTTAATTCCACGCCACCTTTTGTTAGGCCGTTCTTAGCAGTAACAGAAGCGTGAGTTAGTTGACTTCTCTCGATAGTGAAATCGATAGGTGTTTTATTTAAATCGTAATCTTTCGGAGCTTTCGTTTCAATGAACTGATAATCTCCCGGACGTAAATCAGAAACAGAAATCTTTCCATCTTTATCAGTAGTTAAATCAGAACGAACAATTTTACCCTTCGCATCGATGATGTTAAACACTGCATCAGAAAGTTTTGTATCTGGATTTATATCATCCACTTTTATTAATTCTACAGTACCCTCAGTTAAGCTATTTGTAGCAGTAACTTGGAGCTTTTCTTTTTGGCTTTTCTTAATTGTAAACTTAATAGGTGTACTATCTAATTTATAGTGTTCAGGAGCTTTCGTTTCAACAAACTGATAGTCCCCAGGACGTAAGTCAGAAACAGAAATTTTTCCATGTACATCTGTTGTAAGCTCAGTGCGAATGTCGTTACCATTCATATCAGTAATTTTAAATATCGCATCTTTAAGAGCAGTACCATCTACATCATCTACTTTAGAAAGTTCCACAGCGCCTTTCGTTAAGCTATTTGTAGCTGTAACGGAGATAGGATCAGCTTGGCTCTTTGTGATTGTGAATGGAATTGGCTCTTTGTTTAAATCATAGTGTTTCGGAGCCGTTGTCTCGATGAATTGATAATCACCAGGACGTAGGTCAGAAATGCTAATTTTACCTTGTTGATTCGTAACAAGATCTTTGCGAATTACAGTGCCATTCATATCCACAATTTTAAATACTGCGCCTTCAAGAGTAGTGCCATCGACATCATCCACTTTAGAAAGTTCCACGCCACCTTTTGTTAAACTATTTTTCATAGTAACGGTAGCAATATCTTTCTGGCTTTTTTCAATTGCAAATATAATTGGTTTTTTGTCTAAATCATAGTGTTCAGGAGCCGTTATTTCAACGAATTGATACGTACCAGGACGTAAGTTTTCGATAACGATTTTACCTTCACTGTTTGTTTTTAAATCTGTTTTAAGTACTTTGCCATCTTGATCTAGTAAATTAAATACCGCATCGGCAAGTTTTGTTTGAGTGTTTAAATCATCAACTTTAAGTAATTCGATACTACCTTGTTTTAAGCCATTTGTAGCAGTTAAAGAAATAACTTTCTTCTGTCCTTTTTCAATAGTGAATTTGATTGGTGTTTCATCTAAAACGTAATGCTTAGGAGCTTTCGTTTCGATAAATTGGTAATCACCAGGACGTAGGTCGTTAATTTCGATTATTCCTTGTTCATTTGTAACAAGGTCTTTATGAACTACATCACCGTTCATATTAACAATTTTAAATACTGCATCTTTAAGAACAGTGCCATCAACATCGTCTACTTTAGAAAGTTTAACTGCACCCTTTGTTAAAGCGTTTGTAGCAGTGATATGAAGAGTTTCAGTTTGGCTCTTTTTAATTGTAAATACGATAGGTTTTTTATCTAAATCGTAATGTTCAGGAGCAATTGTTTCAACGAATTGATACGTACCAGGACGTAGATTTTCAACAACAATTTTACCTTCATCATTTGTTTTTAAGCCTTCTTCAACTAGCTCCCCGTCTGCATCTAATAAATTAAATACGGCGTTAGCAAGTTTTGTATTCATATCAATATCGTCAATCTTTGTTAGTTCAACGCTACCTTTTTTCAAAGCATTTTTGCCTGTAACATTGATCTCTTTCGTTTGACTTCTTTCAATTGTAAATGGAATCGTTGTTTCATCTAATACATAGTGCTCAGGAGCAATTGTTTCAATGAACTGATAGTCTCCAGGGCGTAAATCAGAAACAGAAATTTTACCGTTTTTATCTGTAACAAGATTCGTATGAACTTCCTTACCATTCATATCAACAATCTTAAAGATTGCACCTTCGAGCATCGTACGATCGATGTCATCAATTTTTGTTAATGTTACTGCACCTTTCTTTAAACTGTTAGTAGCAGTAACAGTAATATTCTCTTTTTGACTTTTTTCGATAGTAAACGGAATAGAGTCTTTGCTTAAGCTATAGTCTTTTGGAGCTTTTACTTCAACAAATTGATAGTCTCCAGGACGTAAATCAGAAGCAGTAATTTTACCGTTTTTATCAGTCGTTAAACCTTTGCGAATTACCTTTTTAGTATCATGAGCGTCAACGATTATAAATTCTGCACCTTCAAGAGTAGTGCCATCAACATCATCAACTTTTGTTAAAGTGACGCCACCTGTAAGTAAACTATTTTTTACAGTAACAGGGATAGGAAGATCTTCCTTACTACCTTTTTTAATTGTGAACTTAATAGGTGTTTTGTCTAATTTATAATGTTCAGGGGCTTTTGTTTCGATAAATTGATAATCCCCTGGTGCTAAATCAGGAATAACTAATACTCCGTAATCATCTGTTGTTAAATCTTTCATAATTTCTTTGCCAGTTGCGTCTTGCAATGTGAATACAGCGCCGGCAAGAGCTTTACTACTTTCCACATCATCTTCTTTAATCAGTTTAACTTTTCCTTTCGTTAAACTATTTTTAAATGTAAGTGGAAGAAGTTTTTGTTGTCCTTTTTCGATTGTAAATTCAATTGGTTCTACATTTACATCGTAATAAGTTGGAGCCTTTGTTTCGATAAGTTTATAGTTACCAGGACGTAAGTCATCTACAACTAGCATTCCTTTACTATTCGTAACAAGGTCCGTACGAACATCTTCATTAGTATCTCTATTAACGATTTTAAATACTGCACCTTCAAGTGTTTCCTTTTCATCTGCAGCATTCACTTTTGTTAACTCAATACCGCCTTTTGTTAAGCTGTTTTTAGCGGTAACAGTAGCCTGAGTTGTTTGACTTTCTGTAATCGTAAATTTAATTGGTTTTGTATTTTTGTCGTAATACTTCGGTGCTGTTACTTCGATAAATTTATAATCGCCAGGGCGTAAGCCAGTAGCGATAGCTTTACCATCCGCACCAGTTTTTACATTTTCGCGAATAACTTTCTTTTCATCATTTGCATCAACAATTTTAAATACAGCACCTTCAAGAGCTGTACCATCGATATCATCAACTTTTGTTAATTCAACATCTCCTGGTTTTAAAGCATTTTCAGCTTTCACAAGTAGAGTTTCTTTCTGACTTCTATCGATTGTAAATTCAATAGGTTCTGCTCGTAAAACGTAATGTTCAGGAGCAGCTATTTCAATAAATTTATACGTACCAGGACGTAGGTTACTAACTTTAACTTTACCGTGTTTATCAGTAGTTAAGTTAGTGTGAGGGGAAACGTCATTATTATTTGTATCGACAAGTTTGAATACAGCACCTTCTAGTGGTTTTTTCTCACCAAACTCATCAACTTTTAATAATTCAACCTCGCCCGTTTTTAAGCTGTTATTTGCCGTAACAGTAGCAAGAGCTTGTTGGCTTTTATCAATTGTAAACTCGATAGGGTTTGTACTTAACGTATAATCCTTAGGAGCTTCTGTTTCGATAAATTTATAAACACCAGGCTCTAGATCTTTAACGGTAACTTTTCCATCTGAACCTGTTTTTATATTTTCACGAATTACTTGTTTCTCGTCATTCGCATCGACAATTTTAAATACAGCACCTTCAAGGGCAGTGCCATCGACATCATCGACTTTTGTTAAAGTGACACCACCTTTAATGAGGTGATTCGTCGCAGTAACAGTAACTGCTTTCTTTTGACTTTTTATAATTGTAAACTCAATTGGTTTTTTATCTATGTCGTAATCTTTAGGTGCTTTTTCTTCGACAAATTGATAGTCTCCAGGGCGTAAATCTTTTGCTTCGATTTGTCCTTGATCATTTGTCGTTAATTTTTCATATCCACGAATTACTTTGTTATATCGATCGCGTACACTGAACTCCGCACCTGCTAAAGTTTTTCCATCTTTATCGAATTTTGTTAAAATGGCCGATCCTGGAATCAAACTGTTTATTGCAGTTCGGTTTATTACTGTTGTTTGATCTTCTTTGATTGTGAATTGAATAGGTGTACTGTCTAATTTATAATGCTCAGGAGCAGTTGTTTCTTGTAAGTAGTAAGTTCCTGGTTTTAAATTATCTACAGTAATTTGTCCTTGATCATTTGTTGTTAATTTTTCGTGTTCTGAAATTATTTTTTTGTCTTTATCAAGTAGTGTGAAAACGGCACCTTGCAGTGTGACGTTTTTATTCAGGTCATCAGACTTTGTTAAAATTACTTTACCGACAAACTTCTTATTTGCAAGTTTATATGTTGTAGTCTCTTGTGTACCAAGTTCAACAATTTTCCCTTGTTTTAAATCCCAGCTAATTACATAGCCTTCAGGAGCCTTTGTTTCTTTTAATAAATATTTATCGCGTTTTAAATTATTAAATTTAGCGATACCGTCTTTGTCTGTTGTAATTTTACGGATAACAGTTTTACCTGTACGATCGTATAAAGTAAATTCTGCCCCAGCTAATAGTGCGTTCTTATTGTCGTTATCTACCTTTATAATTTCAAGGTTTCCACGGCCTTTAGTAGCAGATCCTCCGCCTGAACCAGAAGACATTCTCACTTCAATCGTTTCAGTAGTTTCTGTGTTTTTAACTGTCAACTTATTGCCTGTGATTTTCGCTTTATTACTTACTTTTTCTTTATCGTCTGCATTAATAAGTGAGCGATATTCTAAAATATAAGCTCGATCAACTTTTTTCAAGAAGGCAATTTCGAAATGTTGCTTTCCGGTATTATTGTCTGTTGTTATTTTGAGTTTATAGTCTGTTCCTTCTTTTAATTCGTTTACTGTATCTTTTGTTAAATTTCCATATGGATCAACAGTTGTAGGATATAAGTGGAATGAATCTTCCACAATTACCTGATTTTCGGTTGGGTCATCTGTTACAACGGCATCTGCAATGGTTGATTGGCTTTCGTTAATTGCGATACTCCAATTAATATAGTTGTCGTCTTGCACAGCTTTTTTAGTAACGAAGCTACCACCTTTATTTACTTGAGTGTCACCTGTAAGGGTGTTTACGATTTTAGAGCCATCTTTTAAATCTGCCTCGTTTTTGTAGGTGCCTTGGATAAGTTCACCATCAAGGCTTGTTTTAAAGATAATATAGTAAGGTGAATTAATTGATTGTTTGAAATGAACCTTTAGGGTGTTTTTATTTTTCTCTGTAGGTTCTTCAAGTTCATATTTCTCAGTTGGTACAGCATTACCAGGTTGTGCATTATCAGGATTTCCATTTAGAATCATATCGCGCACTTCAATGGATCCAGGCACTAATTTTTGTTTATCTTGTATTACGTCTATAACATAAGGATCTTTAATCTCAACATTATTATAGTTAAAGCCTATTATCCAAGTAATTTCCTTCGTTTGGGCGTTATAAGAACCGTATTTATAACCATTTGCCTTTGTGAAAGTATCAGGATCGAAATTAGCTTCAACTTTATTTGATTGTGGATTAGAATCCGTATCTATCCAAGAAAGGTTACCTGTATTTTTAAATGAAGTTTTACCACTTTCTAGCTTTGTATAATCAAAGTCTGTCGTATATTTTACGACTAATGTCTTTGTCATATTAGACTGATACGTACCTATAAGAGTAATTTTGAAGCCTTTATCTGTTACATCTAAAACATAGTCAGTCCCAGCTTGAAGGGTATAATTTCCGTCTTTAATTTCTAGTTTCTTATCTTTTAATTGTAATCCACCATGATCAAAGGTGTCCGTAATAATCGCGTTGCTTAATGGATAGTTGTTATTATTTACTATAATTGTCCAAGTTGTTGTTTTGTCTTTATAATTTGTTTCAGCTTTATTATTAGATTTAATAATATTTTGCTGCTTGAAGCTAGCTTCATTTTCTTTACTTGAATCATTATCAGCTGTAACTTTATTTTTTACTTTTCCATCTTCTATAACTTTATTAGTTGGCTTGGTTTTATAGGTAATCACATAAGCACTATTAATATCATCATTAAACTGTAAATCGAATCCATTCTTCTTGTTACTTACAGTGTAATTATTAACAGCGTCTCCTGTTACAAGCGTTCCTTTTTCATTATATGAAGCGTTTTTTACAACAATAGAATTTGCATCTAGTTCGTGTGTATCGTCAAAAATATCTTTTAAAATCGCATCTGCTTTTTTGATCTCTCTTTGATCACCATTGTAAGTAATTGTCCACTCAATTGTTTGCGTCTTTGGATCATATTTACTTGTTTTATTTAAGTGTGTACCACGAGAAACCGTTACAGTAGAACTTGCGTTTTGTTGCTTTTGATTATCACTCGTTATCGTAACGTTATTTCGGAAACTTTTAATATTTTCATCAGTAATTTTTGTGGCATATTCGATTTGATATGCTTTATTGATAGAATCTTTGAAAGCAATCTCCAATTTTGAGCCATCTGATGAAATAATATTGTAATCTGTTGGCTCAGCTTCTGCACCACGCGTTACATTCCCATTAACATCAACTTCTAAATAATAAACTTTAATAGAATCTTTATTTAAGCTTGTACCCTGTGGAATGTTATCTTTAAAAACAGCGTTTTTAAGGGTGTCTTTCGTTTTGTTCATCTCTACTTTCCAATTAATTTCATTTGTATTAATTGGTCTATCAGGTAAACCCTTTTTATTCGTAGCTGTTTGTACATTAGGCTTAAAGTCAACTGTAATAGAAACATCCTTATCTTTAATCGGGAAAGGAATTTCTTGTGTTGTTGTACCTTTAATTTCAGCTTTATTAAATTCTGTCTTTAATTGTAGGTTACCAGCAACATCTGGATGCTCTTCAACATAATCGTTGAATGTCATCGTGACTTTTCCATCTTTTGTAACAGTAAAATTACCAATTTGATGGTTTTCACTATCATATAAAGGACTGTTAATTGTATTGTAAATCTTAAAATGTTTAGGAAGATCAAAAATATAGTAATCTCCATTTTTCACATTCATTGATTTTAAAAGTTCCCATGTAAACTCAATATTGGCAGGGGAATCTGTGCTTGGACGGTTATCCTCTGTAAATGGTTTTCCGTCTTTATCCGTCAATTTTACACTGGTTAAAATGTTTGTTGTTATTTGCTTTGGACCTGAATTTGTATTCTCAGCAGGGTCGCTTGATAGCTTTTGTTCTGGATTGTCAGTAGCAATTTTAGCTGCTGGGTTTTGTTCCGGATTATCAGTGGCAGTTTTAGCTGCTGGGTTTTGTTCCGGATTATCGGTAACAGTTTTAGTTGCTGGGTTTTGTTCCGGATTATCAGTGGCAGTTTTAGCTGCTGGGTTTTGTTCCGGATTATCAGTAACAGTTTTAGTTGCTGGATCTTGCTCCGGATTGTCAGTAACAGGTTTAGTTACTGGATCTTGCGCTTGTTTATTAGTATCCTGTTTGGTGCCATCTTCTTTAGAGTTTTCTACTTGAACAGGAACTGATATAGGCTGAACCATTGTTCCTAAAGGAAAAGCGATTTGAACTGATTTTTCCCCAGGTTTTAAAGTTGAGTTAAACACGGTATCAACTTTAATTTTTCCTTTAGCGTCTTTCAAATTTTCTACTTGATCATTAAATATTAATTTTAATTTATTATCTTTAGCTGTTATAAAATATTGACCAATATTTTTTTGATCTGTTACTAAATCCCCTTGCAAATCTTTAGATACTTTTAATGCAAGTGGTATTTGAACTACTGCTGTATCATTTGCGTGTGCAACTTGTTGATCTTTTATTGACCAAGCGTATTCTACTTGAATGGTTGATCCTATCTTTATTAAATTGTTAGGATTTTTTGATTCGTCAATAATATGATTCGTTGCATCTTTCATTTCAACAGTGTCAAATAAGGAATCTCCTGTTAAGGTTTCCGCTCTTACTTGATTGTATGGAAAACTAGCAAGTTGCGAAAATAGTACGAATACAATTAAACATACATTAAAAAGTTTTTTCATTTTTCCTCCTCTGAACATTCATTTGTCCATTGGGGACTTATTCCACATGAACAAATGGAATATTAAAAGTATTTGTTATAAGCTATTTATTTTTGTTATCCCTCCGTTTCTATACGCGTTCTCAGACAAACAGAATTATGTTCAAAGCAATATTATTTAACGTAAAACAAAATGTATATTTACACAGTTCTATGGAAATATACACAATTCGACAAAAAATGTCGAAAAAAATACTGATATAAATAATGATATCAGACCTTTATATGTGAGATAGTTTTCATGTATATCTAGTAAAAAAGAATGGTTATAAAGGTAAGTTTTACGATACATACTAACCAAGGTAGTGTATCCCTTTGTGAAGGCTTATTTTTGCCTTAAAGTTATGTGGAAATAAAAATCTAGATAGGGTTGGTTTTGGTCAGAATGAAGACAATATGTACTTTGAAAATAGTCATTTATTTTGTCTAAAGAGAGTTGTGCGACTAGTGGACCGAAGTTGAAAGGTGATAGTTTCTTACATTGTTAGAGAAATATAAGGATTACAGAATATTCGACTAACACGTTACTACGGTCATTTTTGAGCCTGTTTAAACAATAAGAAAGAAGGTGTTTTACTCCTTAGTTACAATATCTTTTTAGTAAAGATAAGCTTAAGTAACCTCCGCTAAAGATTATATACTTAAATGATAAAGAGTTCAACAATGGTTCACATATTTTCCCAAAAATAAAAACGGCTGTTTTATGTGGAATAAATCTACAAAACAGCCGTTTTTGGTATTAGATTTCTGTTAAGATTATTGGCTCGCCGCGTGTTACGACAACAGTATGTTCACATTGTGCAACAAGACTTTTATCAGGTGTAACGAATGTCCAACCGTCGTCACCACGTTCAATAATATGATCAGCTTTCATAGAGATGAACGGTTCTACAGCGATAACAAGACCGTCTTTTAGAAGCGCATTATCCATTGGATCATAGTAACTTAAAATGTGATTTGGTGCTTCATGTAAGCTAAGACCAATGCCGTGACCAGTTAAGTTTTGAATAACATTGTATCCACTTTTATGTGCGAAGTTTGAAACAGCACGACCAATTTGATTTTGTTTTGAGCCAGCTCTAACCTTTTTCATTGCTGCCCAAAATGCATCAACTGCTGCTTGGCAAAGTTTTTCTTTTGCCTCGTCTTCTCCAAGAACAAATGAAATGCCTGTATCTGCATAATAGCCATCAAGTGCAGCAGATACATCGACGTTTACTAAGTCGCCTTCTTTTAATACACGATCTCCTGGAATACCATGAGCAACTTCCTCATTTACACTAATGCAAGTTACACCTGGGAAATCATATTCTTTTTCAGGTGCAGAAATAGCACCATGCTCATCTAATATTTTTTTACCGATCAAATCAAGCTCTTTCGTTGTCATACCTGGCTTCGCTTGTTTTTTCATTTCTTCACGTGCAAGCGCAACGATGCGGCCGATTTTTCGTAAGCCTTCTAAATCTTGTTCATTACGAATAATCATGAAAACCACTGTCCTTCCTCGAATATATATCTTATCCGATTGTATCATGTTTATTTTCGTCCTGCTACTCGCTTGCGGTATGCGGGTTGATTCCTCTCATAAAGAATACATGACAATTGTCATATCGATGTCATGACGCATCATACTGTTTCCTAAGTTTTCCAAGTAATACAATGTAAATATAAGAAACAGCGGGGGTGGAGAGATGGAAAAGATTATTGAAGTAAATGGTGTTTCTAAAACATTTAAACATAAAAACGCAGTAAATAATGTTTCATTTCATGTAAATAAAGGGGAAATAGTAGCGTTACTTGGTCCGAATGGTGCGGGGAAAACAACGACGATGTCGATGATGCTTGGATTAAAGGACCCAACAGAAGGTAAGGTCTTTATATTTGGAAAGAGTCCAAAGCATAGAGATGTTCGTCATAGCCTCGGTGCGATGCTGCAAGAAGTAAGTGTCATTGATAGTATTACGGTGGAAGAGGCAATTGAGTTATTCCGTAGTTATTATACGAATCCTATAGCGAAAGAAACGTTACTGCAGTTATCAAATTTAGAATCAGAGCGAAAGCAAAGATGTGAGAAGTTATCAGGTGGGCAAAAAAGAAGGTTAAACTTTGCGCTTGCACTTGCGGGAAATCCAGATTTGTTATTTTTAGATGAGCCGACAGTCGGAATGGATATTACGTCTCGAAGAACGTTTTGGGAAACGATTCGAAAGTTAGCAAGTGAAGGGAAAACGATTATTTTAACGACGCATTATTTAGAAGAAGCAGATGCTTTAGCAAATCGTATCTTATTATTTGCGAACGGAAAGATTATCGCAGATGGTACACCAGACGAAATGAAAGCAACAATTTCGAGAAAAACAATCACATTTTACTCAAAGGAAAGCATTCCTACAAAATTACTAAAGGAATTACCAAATGTAACAGAAGTAAAGTCAAACGAAGGACGCTTCATTTTAACAACGGAGGATACGGATGCAACTTTAAAAGCCATTTATCAAAGGAGTTTACCTGTAACAGATGTTTCAGTTGAACGTGGAAGTCTTGATGAGGCATTTGAACAATTCGTTGCAAATCAGAAGGAGGAAATCGCATGAGAGCGTTATGGATGCAGTGCAAAATAGAAATTTTACGTACATTCCGCAATAAATTATTTATCTTTTTCTCATTATTAATGCCTGTTATGTTTTACTACATTTTCACAAATGTTGTTCAAGTACCACAAAACGGAGATGCGTGGAAAGCACACTATTTAATTTCGATGGCAACTTTCAGTATTGTAGGGACTGCACTCTTTAGTTTCGGTGTGAGACTTTCTCAGGAAAGAGGGCAAGGATGGACACATCTTCTAAAAATTACACCGCTTCCAGAGGGAGCATATTTAACAGCAAAAATTATCGCTCAAACAGTAGTAAATGCTTTTTCAATATTAGTTATCTTTATTGCAGGGATACTAATTAATCATGTTGAGTTAACGGTAGGGCAATGGATAGGTGCGGGGTTATGGTTATTGTTAGGGGTAACACCATTTTTAGCGTTAGGAACAGTAATAGGTTCCATTAAGAAGGCGGACGCAGCTGCTGGCTTAGCAAATATTTTAAATATGAGTTTAGCTATAGTTGGCGGGTTGTGGATGCCGATTGAAGTATTCCCAAAAATATTAAGAACGATTGGTGAATGGACACCGACATACCATTTCGGAAGTGGTGCGTGGGATATTGTAGCTGGAAAATCAATTGGATGGGAAAATATCGCGGTATTAGGAGGTTATTTCCTTATATTTGTTGTAGTATCAATATATATAAGAAAAAGACAGGAAGCGGTATAAATGATAGAGAAGAAGAGGATTGAGATTTTTCCGAAACATATGGGATTTTTTCCGTACATGTGGTTTGTTTATCTATTATTTCCAATTTATCACTTAGCACAAGCATCAGGATGGAAGCTTGTGCTAGGAAGCAGTATGTTGATACTTTTTATTATCACATACCGTCAGCTATATTTTGTTCAGAAGACGTTTATTTTATGGGCATGCATTCAAATGATACTCATCTTTTTATTTGCTTTATTTTATAATCCTTTTATGATATTTTTTGGCTTTTTCACAGCAAGTGCGATGGGATTTGCGCCAAATAAGAAAGTATTTCGAGTGCTGTTATGCTCGTTAGTTATAATGCTTGGAGCATTTTTATTTGTAAATATGAATCAACTAACAACTACAAGTTTAGTAAATATCGTTCCGATGTTTATCTTAATGCTTCTTACGCCATTTGGTATGCGTAATTTTAATCAGAAAAAGATGTTAAGAAATCAATTAGATGAGGCGAACGAGCAAATTAAAGATTTAGTAAAACGTGAAGAACGGCAGCGAATTGCAAGAGATCTTCATGACACATTAGGGCATACCTTATCTCTTATTACTTTAAAAAGCCAGCTCGTTGAGAAGTTAATTGTGAAAAATCCAGAGCGTGCAAGTGCGGAAGCGAAGGAAATTACACAAACTTCTCGTACCGCCTTAAAACAGCTTAGAGAATTAATTTCTGATATGCGTATGATTACGGTAGAAGAAGAGCTAGAGCAAATAAAAGCGATCTTACAAGCAGCTAATATTGAATTAGAAGTGAGGCAAGAAGCAAGATCGAGCTCGTTATCACCAATTGAACAAAATATTGTCGGGATGTGTTTACGTGAGGCCGTTACAAATGTTGTAAAACATAGTAAGGCAACGCGGTGCGCAGTTTCTGTATTAGAATCACAAGGTGAACTGATTTTGAAAGTAGAAGATAACGGAATCGGTTTAACAGATCAAAATCATGATGGAAATGGTATTCGCGGTATGAAAGAACGAATTGCTCTTATTGATGGATTTGTTGAACTAGGTACAATCAATCCAGGGACGTTATTAACGGTAAAAGTTCCAGTTGTTATTAGAACAGGAAAAGATGAGGTGAGGGCATGATTCGAATTATTATTGCAGAAGACCAGCGGATGCTTCGTGGTGCATTAGGGGCCCTGCTTGATCTAGAAGATGATATCGAAGTAATTGGGCAAGCTGCGAACGGGGAAGAGGCGTTAAAATTAATTGAATCGTTAAAGCCAGATGTAAGTATTATGGATATTGAAATGCCGATTCAAAGTGGATTGGATGTCGCTGAGACTTTAAAGAAAGAAAAATCATCATGCAAAGTAATGATTTTAACAACATTTGCACGGCCGGGATATTTTGAAAGAGCAATGAAAGCTGGTGTGCACGGCTATTTATTAAAGGATAGCCCAAGTGAAGATTTAGCGGCAGCAATTCGTAATGTAATGAAGGGGAAACGAGAGGTCTCCCAAGATTTAATGTTTGGCTTATGGCAGGAGCAAAATCCGTTGTCAGATCGCGAAAAGGAAGTACTGTTGCTTGCGAAAGAAGGAAAGACGGCAAACGAAATTGCGAAGGCACTTTATCTTTCGCCGGGTACAGTACGTAATTATATTTCTGAAGTATTAGCGAAGCTTGATGCGAAAAATAGAATTGAGGCAATTACAATTGCGGAAGAAAAGGGTTGGATATAAAAAGAAGGTTATCTATGAGAGGTAACCTTCTTTTTATAATTATTGTACTTCTATTACTTGATTTACTTTTTGTAACGGTTTGTAACCGTGTGCTTCAAATGCCTTTGCAAATTCATTTGATACGGCAGTGCCATATAAATCTTTTGAAGCTTGTACGATATGAGATTGAAGTGATTCAAAGTCTTCAGCGGAAGTTGCATAATTTTGCAATGCACGCATAACAACTTTACTTACTTTTTCATTTCCTTGTTTTTGAACAGCAATACCGTTATATGTTTTACCTTCAGCTAATTGATATAATACGTGACTGATAATACCAGAATTCACGTGTGATTCTTGATTATTACCATCGTTATAGAAATCTTGTAAATTTGTATATAGTTTATGACCGCCGTCACCAATTTCCCTTGGGATATCACGAATTGTTAGGCCACCTAATGTATCGCCCATAATCCAGTTTCCTTTATCTTTCTTTACGTAATATTCGATTTGTGTACCCCAGAAATCCGCTAATCCCTCGTTTAGTGCAGATGTTTCAGCGCTTGGATATCTCACAACTTTATTTTTCGTCGTGCCACTGAATACAGCATGTCCAAATTCATGAGCTGTTACATCAAGAGCGGATGTTAGTTTTCCGTCTAAACCATCACCAAATACCATTTGGTTCCAAGCGGGATGCCAAAATGCATTTACATAGTCTTCTTTTACACCATCACTAACTTCAGTAGAATCAAAACCGTGTACACTAGCAACAACTTTTGAATCTTTATTGTCGTAACTTTTTAGATTATGTTCTTTCTTAAAGTAATCGTAAATATCACTCATGTTCTTCATAGCGCCCGCGGCTTCTTTATCTGCAAAATTAGGAGTACTACTTGAAATTAGTGTCCCTGGATAACCAGCTTGACTATATCCTCCAAGGGAATCGGCGTAGTTTGCATTATAAATATAAATACCATTTCCGCGTGATAAATCCGCTAAATAAAATTTTCCATCAGTTCCTTTGGCAATATTGAAAGAGATGTTTTCTTGAAGTGCATTTTTCCCAGTTCCTTGCTCACTTGTAGGGGATAATCTAGGTGATGTTACTTGATTTATAGTCTTATTCTCTTTGTTTTTAATGAATTTTTCTTGAAAAAGTACTTCGCCAGTTTTTAAATCAACGATAGCATTGCCGTTTATAATTTGTTCATTGTTTTCATAAGTAAATGTAATAACAGTTGCGAATGTATAATAGCCATCTTTTTTCTTATAAACAACGGTTTCGCTAGAGAATTCAGTCTCAACTGCATCGCTTGGAATTTGAACTATATCGCGTAATTTAGATTTTACTTCATTTTTCGACAAAAAATTTGTTATAGTAAGATTAGGTTGTTGATTTAAATTTTGAATAACTTTACCACTAACAGTTGTGATCACTCCATTTTTATCTACTTTTACAATGAGATCTTGGCCATATACTTTATAGTTTTTATATGTTTGTGCAAGGCGAACTTCGGTTTGATTTTCTTTGGTTTCTTTATTGGTAGGTTGGAAATCTACATTTTTTTCAGTAGTGACTTGTTCTTGTTGAGCTTTCGCCCCATTTACCTCACCTTTTAAATACTTTTTAGCAATATTTTCTTTCGTATCATTTTGAGGTTGTGTTAATTTCCCGATTGTTAAACCAGGCTGAGCAATTTCAACTTTGACTGCACTTTTGTCTAATTCTTGAGCATGAATAGCTTCTGTTGATAAAGGGCAAAGAAGACCGAATGTAACGAAAGCACTAGCAAGTTTTCTATAATTCATCTATAACACTCCTAATCTATTATTGTATGTGAGATGAATTGTATGAAAAATTTGCCGAATTTTATATATATTATGCATTATTTCATATCAAAAATTGTCGAATTCACATTATTGTAGTGGTATGACAACTTAACAAATTAGATTGTTATAATGGGATGGTGAGTAAGTATGCACGCAGAGAAATTAGGAAGTGAAATTAAGAAAATTAGAGTGTTGAGAGGATTAACACAAAAACAGTTATCCGAGAACATATGTCATCAATCGGAAGTGAGCAGAATTGAATCGGGTGCGGTATACCCAAGTATGGATATATTGCAAGGTATTGCAGCAAAGTTACAAGTTCCCATTATTCATTTTTATGAGGTACTCATTTATTCCGATATTGAGAGGAAAAAGCAGTTAAAAGATCAAATCATTATGCTTTGTAAGCAAAAGAAATATAAAGAAATTTATAATAAAGTATGGAATGAGTTGAAAAAGGAAGAATATCATCCTGAGTTTCAGCAATTTCTTCAATGGCAATATCATGTAGCAGCGTATGTATTGAAGAAAAGTGATTATGAATATTGCATTTTAGAATTGAAAAAATTATTAAATCAACAATTAACTGGGATTGATGTGTACCAAAATCTTTATATAGAGAATGCAATTGCAAATATTTATGCTGAAAATGGTTACTTTAAGAAGGGCATGGAGTTATTTGAAGGTATATTAAAGCAATTAGAGGCATTACCTGAAAATAAAGAGTTTGATGTGAAGGTAAGACATAATTATGCGAAAACATTATACTTAGATAATCAATATGAAGAGGCTCTTTATCAAATAAATAAAGCTATTGAAATATCGTGTCGAATTAATAGTATGGCATTGATTGGGCAGCTATACTATCAAAAAGGTGAATGTTTAGAAAAGCTAGGCTACGATGAGGTAGAGAGTGAAGAAGCTTATGAAAAAGCTTATTTCTTTTTTGATATACTAGAAATGCATACGTATAAAGAAAAGTTTATGAAAAAAATGACGAAATAAAATAACGCAAAAACTAAATATGCATAATTGCATAATGTATGGATAAATTTTCATGATATATTAAAAGAAAAAATGTGGGTGATGGAATATGAAGAAACTACTTATCGGTAGTCTATTAACGTTAGCAATGACATGGGGTATTTCATTAGCGGATACAGCTTTAGAGAAAAGCCAAGTAATTTCTCATGATGATCAAGAGGTACAATTAGCTTCAGATATGCCTTTTGAGTTTTAAAAAAAACAACCGTCTTACTTAGACGGTTGTTTTTTTATGTAGTAACATCCAAACGTCTTTACTAGAAACAGGTTTGCTAATAAAGAATCCTTGAATGTGATCACAATTTTGTTTATGTAAAAATTCCCATTCTTCTTCCGTTTCTACACCTTCTGCAATCACTTTTAAATTTAGTTGCTTTGATAGTGTAATAATGGAAGAGACAATTGCTTCTTCTAAAGGACTAGTTGTAATTCCACAAATAAACTCTCGAGCGATTTTTAATGTGTTGATTGGATATTTTGTTAAATAAGCTAAAGAACTATAACCAGTTCCAAAGTCGTCGATTGAAATTTGAATACCGAGATTTTGAAGTTGTTCGAGTTTTGCAACTACAGATTGATTTTGATTAATTGCGATGCTTTCCGTAATTTCAATATCTAGTGCTTCTGGTTTCAGTTCTGTTTCTTCCAATACCTTTGAAATAGTTGGGATTAAATCTGCATGGTTAAATTGAACAACAGATAGATTTACACCAACTTTTAAGTGAGAGAAACCTTGATTATGCCATCTTTTTGCCTCTAAACAAGCAGTACGTAAAATCCAATTGCCAAGTTCAATAATAAAACCAGTTTCCTCTGCTAGAGGGATAAATTGGGCAGGAGATACGATACCGAGTTTTGGATGCTTCCAACGTATTAATGCTTCAAAACCGATAATTTGTTTTGTTTTTGTGCTTACTTGTGGCTGGTATTCAAGGAAAAATTCATTTTGTTGTAATGCTTTTGAAAGTTCACCTTCTAAGAATTGAATTTCATTTTGAGCGATACTCATTTCTTTTGAGAAGAAAACAAATCTGTTTTTTCCATTTGCTTTCGCACGATACATAGCCATATCAGCATTTTTCATTAACTCATTTACATCAGTTCCATAATCAGGGTACATCGCAATTCCGATACTTGGTGTAATAGAGAGTTCTTCGCCTTGAATGAAGAATGGTTTGTTTAAAATAGTTAAAATCTGTTCAGCTATAAAAATTGCACTTTTTTCTGAGTACATTTCTGGCAATAGAATTGTAAACTCATCTCCACCTTGGCGAGCGACGATATCTTTTGAACGCAAGCAACCGCGTAATCTTTTTGCTACTTCAATTAATAATAAATCTCCAACGTCATGGCCAAGTCTATCGTTAATTTTTTTAAATCGATCTAAATCAAGGAATATGACGGCGACATCATTTGCGTTAGTTTGGGCTGTATTTAAAATGGCTTTTAAATCTTTTTCGAACTTTCGACGATTTGGTAATCCAGTAAGTGCATCGTGAAAGGCTAAATGTTCTACTTGTTTTTGTTTTTCATATAAGGTGGTAATATCACGTGCTATCCCAAACATTCCGACCACTTCTTTGTTTATAAAAGTAGGGATAAGTGTAATATGGAGATAATAATAATAGCCTTCTTGTTCTTTTGTACGAACTTCTAACGTTTGTGGCCTACCTTCCTTTGTAATTTGTAAAGCCTTCTTTAGTAGTTCGTGGTCTTTTGAATCAATGAAGTGTACCAGAGAATAGCTTGCCACTTCGCAATAATAGGCAGTAAATAAGCTTTCGCACGCCTTATTAGATTGTTGAAAAATGCCATTCATATTTAAAGAGAAAACGGCATCGGGATGGTCCTCGAATAAAGATTTATAACGTTGTTCACTTTTTGATAATGCAAATGCACCTTCTTCAACTTCGTCCTCTAGTTGTGTAGTCAACTGTTCATATGTATGAATTAGTGCTTGATTATCTTTCCACATGTAAAGTTGCCGCAAGAATAACAAAATAAGTGATAATACGAGACCGATTAACATGAATTTATCATCCCAAGGTTGAATGATAATAAAAGAAAAAGTAATAATTATACTAAAATAAGGTAGTATAAAACGTACATAATCGAATCGATAATATTTTGTTTTCGTTTCATGCTGCATTGGTTTATCTAAAATATATAGTATGGAAGAAAGTCCAATTAATAAAATAGAAGCAGTGTGTATTAAATAATTAATTTCAGCAGAAGTTTTCATCCCAAAATTCAATTGAAACAGATGAATATAACCGTATACGAGTATAATAGTGAAACCGATAATTAATGCAATTCTACTAGAAGAATATTGTTCTCTTCTATATAGGCTAATAACGGCGTAAATTACTAATGATTGTGCAATGAAATACCCAATTAAAATCCAAGTATCCTTTGTTAACATGCGGAAGCTTGAAAGGTCTAAGATAAAAGTTAAGGTGAAATAAATGTTCATAATAATAATAAAGATGCTATCGAATGAAAATTGAGAAAGCCCCTTAATAGAATAATTTTTTATAAACTTTATAGCAAATCCAACAAAGAGCAAAATATATTGTATGATAAAAAAAGGTAATGCTTTATATGAAAATATAGATTGATCATGTATAGAAAGTGAACTAAGAAATAGGGTTATCTCCATAACTAATCCACATAGGCAAGTGCATAGTAATAAAATCCAAAATAGTTTATCACTGCGTTTCATTCTCTTAATAGCTTTATATAAACAGTGACAAGAAAAAAGTGCAGCGAAACAGAATAAGAAAAGAATTCCAATCTCCTTTATATGCGACTCATTTGGAATAAAGAGTATCCAAAGAGCAAATATAGATATGTATATTATGACAAATTGTACATATTTTTTTTGATTAATCATATTATGACTCCGTTTCAATAAAGTTGAATCTCGAGGGAATGCTAATTTAAATAATAGCATATAAAATAGGATGTTTTTTACTATAAAAATTACTTTTTTGAAAAAATGGTGCAAAGTTACAATTTACCACTGTAACATTGCACCACTTATTCTTTTAATTCCTCTTATAGCAGAAAGTTCATCTATTAATTGGAATAATGCTAAGTCTTTTTGTTTACTTTCAATCATAATATCGAAATTATGATTGTGTTTTTTTGCAATGTGTAAGAAAGGCTTAATAAACTCTAAATCGATATATTCAGCATGAGCCCTAAATTCTTTTTCCGATCTCGGGGAGGAAATGTGAACTTTAGGAGAGATATTTGTATGTGACCAAGTTTCAAAAATTGCAGGAAGCAACTCTTCTAGTGGTTCCTCGCAAAGATTGGCCATATGATGATGATAATCAAATACAAATGGAATATTTTCTTTTTGGCAAATGGATAAAGTTTCAGCGGTTGTATAGGTTTTATCATCATTTTCAAGAGTCATTTGTTTTTTTATATGTGTAGGAAGTTTTTTTATGTTTTCATGGAAGCGCTCAATCGCCTTTTCTTTATTTCCATAGGCTCCACCTACATGAATATTAATGTAAGAAGAATCTGCAATGCCTATAGCATCCAATATTTTATAATGATAAGTCATATCCGTAATAGCGTTAGTAGTAATATGTGGCTTGTCGCTTGTAAATAGCGTAAATTGATTTGGATGAAAACTTATTCGTAAATTGTGTTCTTTAATTAAAGCCCCTATTTTACGCCAAAGTGGTGTGAATACCCCAATATAGTCAAACTCGACTTCGGGATGTGTTGCAAGTGGGACGATGGAAGACGATAGGCGATATAGTGGGATTTCATGCGCTATATTGTAATGAAGGATACGTATTGTGTGCTCTAAATTTTGCCTTATAACATGGTACAGTTTGTCTTCTCGTTCTTGCTTGCTAAGTTTCTTAAAGCTTGTAAACGTCATTGTTTTGGCAGGAGAACAGTCCCAGAGTGCCATTGCATGTGAGACATATCCAAACCGTATAAGCATATGAGATACACCTCTTTTATTCATTGTCTTTCCTATAAAAAGAAAGCAAACATTGTTCCAATCCATTCCTTTCCTCTATCGATAAGAGAAGGCGGGTTTACATCGCTATAGGAAAGTACAGATGCATTCTCTAGATCTTCATGGAATTTCTTTTTTACTGTTTGAATGAAATGTTTATTATATAACAGGCAGTTTATTTCATGGTTAATATATAAACTTCTCATATCAAAGTTTGCTGTTCCGATATCGCAAATATCATCGTCTACTATAATAATTTTGGCGTGAAAAAAACCTTGTTGAAATGCATAAATATTGCAACCAGCCTGTATTAATTTTCGGCAGTACGGAAATTTGGCTTCTCGAACAAGAGGGTGATCAGCTTTTTCTGGAACAAGAATTGTGATTTGAACCCCTCTTTCTCTTGCTTTTAATAAGGCATTCATAATTTTTTTTCCAGGAATGAAATATGGTGTACCGATACAGATTTCTTTTTTTGCCGCGTTAATTAAATGTAAAAAAGTATGCTGTAAATAAGCCCCATCAGTCGGAATAAATTGATGCAGGATGGTACCTGGGTTTTGTTTTGGAAAATAAAGAGAAGCATCTAATAAATTTTGTTTCGTATCATCAAACCAGTCATGCAAAAATTGCTTTTGTAAATCTTGAACCCCTTCTCCTGTAAGACGTAAATGGTAGTCTCGCCATAATCCTAAATATTCATTATGCCCTAGATACTCTTCACCGATATTAAATCCCCCGATATAGCCGGTTTTCCCATCAATCACTGTAATTTTCCTATGATTTCGTTGATTGGCAGAAAAGAAAGGCAGAGGAAATTTTACCTTATGACAAAATGAAAAAGATACACCATGTTTTTGCAGGGAGCGAATAGCTTCGTTTGATAAAGAATGGCTGCCAAATCGATCAAGTAAAAGTCGTACTTCAATTCCTTCCTGAGCCTTATCGATCAGCAATTTTAAAAATTCACGACTGATTTTATCGTTTTTTACAATGAAGAATAAAATATGAATGTGATGCTGTGCTTGTTTTATATCAGTAAATAAAGCGTCATACAAATCTTTCCCGTATGTATAAAGGTGAAAATCACTTTGACGTAAAGGGAAAGTGCGAGAGCTTACTCGTTTTAAATGAAGAAGTCTCCCGTATGAAAGGTCAATTGTAATCCAAAGAGCAACGGATATTAACAAAAGAGATAAGTAGAGCATTAGTGAATTCCCTCCTTCGCATTCTTTTCACCTTCAGTGTGTTACAAATGATACGGGTAGCACGGCTGTTATTATAAATTTCTTTAGAGGATAGATCTTGTACTGGTTAAAGTGTCACTTTATCCCGCTTTAACGGGCAGTAAGCCTTTCGACTCAAAAACTGTTGAATAAGTAGAAGTTAGCTTGAAAATCAACTGCCCGTAAAAGCCCGATTGGTTCAACTAATAATCAGCGGGGATGAACCACCCCTGCTGATTAAAGTTTCACTTTATAGTTTCACCGAAATAAACAGCTTTATGAAAAAATGTGTTGTTCTATAACAAAAAACTGTTGACTGAATGCTCACTCATTATATAATGGGGATAGGGGATATAATTCAGAAAATTATATATTTTTGAAGATTCAAAAAAAGAAAGAAGGCTTACAAAGAGAGGGGTAGCATAAAAATGAATAGCTTACTGATCATTAATTGGCTGGCTGCCATTGCTGTTATTGCTTATGCAGGATATTTGTTTGTATATCTTATACGGACGAGAATGGCCTACATACAGTTAGGGAAAAAGATTGAATTTGACCGTCGTTTTAAAGAGCGTTGGGATCTCCTTAAGGTCAATGTTTTCGGTCAGAAAAAGCTGCTGAAAGATAAAAAAAGCGGCATCATTCACGTTATGTTCTTTTACGGATTTATTCTTGTCCAATTTGGAGCAATTGACTTCGTTTGGAAAGGACTCGCACCAGGATCACATCTTCCACTTGGACCACTATACCCTGCATTTACATTCTTCCAGGAAATTGTCACACTTGTTATTTTAATTGCAGTATTTTGGGCTTTTCATAGACGTTATGTAGAAAAGCTTGTTCGTTTAAAACGTAACTTCAAATCAGGTCTTGTTCTTATCTTTATCGGTGGTTTAATGATTTCTGTGCTACTTGGTAACGGTATGGGACTTATATGGCATGGCGAGGAGCTTTCATGGAGTGAACCAATTGCTTCTGCAATCGCTTACGTTTTTAGCGGGATAAATGAAACCGTAGCCATTTCAGTGTTCTATTTTTCTTGGTGGGTGCATTTACTAATTTTGTTAACGTTTTTAGTGTATGTTCCACAATCAAAACATGCGCATTTAATTGCAGGACCAGCTAATGTATTCTTCGGTCGTCTTTCAAACCCAGGGAAGCTTGAAAAGATTGATTTTGAAGATGAAACGCAAGAAACATTTGGTGTTGGTAAAATTGAAGACTTTAGACAAAATCAACTTATTGACTTATACGCTTGTGTAGAGTGTGGCCGTTGTACAAATATGTGTCCGGCAACAGGAACAGGAAAAATGTTATCACCGATGGACTTAATTTTAAAACTTCGCGATCATTTAACTGATAAAGGAGCTGCGGTAACATCAAAAGCACCGTGGGTTCCAGTAGTTGCCTTCAATAATACACAAGGAAATCAGTTAGCGATGATGGCAGCTGGAAAAGGGCAACAAGAATCAGCGTCTACAACGCTCGCTTACGATCCGAGTTTAATCGGAGATGTTATTACAGAAGAAGAGATCTGGGCATGTACAACGTGCCGTAACTGTGAAGATCAATGCCCAGTTATGAATGAGCATGTTGACAAAATTATTGACTTACGTCGATATCTCGTTTTGACTGAAGGGAAAATGGACGCGGAAGCACAACGCGCGATGACAAATATCGAGCGTCAAGGAAATCCGTGGGGGCTGAACCGTAAAGAGCGTGAAACATGGCGCCAAGGTGATGATGAAGTAACAGTTCCAACTGTAAAAGAAAAATCAAAAGCTGGGGAGGAATTCGAGTATTTATTCTGGGTTGGTTCAATGGGATCATACGACAATCGTAGTCAGAAGATTGCGATATCGTTTGCGAAGTTAATGAACGAAGCAGGCATTTCATTCGCAATTCTCGGTAATAAAGAAAAGAATTCTGGAGATACACCACGCCGCCTTGGAAATGAATTTGTATTCCAAGAGATGGCGACAAAGAATATCGAAGAATTTGAAAAGGCAGGAGTGAAGAAAATCGTTACGATTGATCCTCATGCTTATAACACATTTAAAAATGAGTATCCGGACTTTGGCTTGCAAGCAGAAGTCTATCATCATACAGAATTGTTAGCTCAGTGGGTGAAAGAAGGGCGCTTAAAGCCTGTTCACGCTATTGAAGAAACAGTTACGTACCATGATTCCTGTTATTTAGGAAGATACAACGAAGTGTATGAAGCGCCACGTGACATTTTGAAAGCGATTCCTGGAGTGAATCTTGTAGAAATGGCACGTAACCGTGAAACGGGAATGTGCTGTGGCGCAGGTGGTGGCTTAATGTGGATGGAAGAAACAACAGGTTCACGTATTAACGTTGCTCGTACAGAACAAGCATTAGCTGTACAGCCATCCATTATCGGTACAGGTTGTCCATATTGCTTAACGATGATCAGTGATGGAACGAAAGCGAAAGAGGTAGAAGAGAAGGTTCAAACTCTTGATGTGACAGAGATTTTAGAACGATCTGTTATCGGACAGAAAAAAGAAGCGATGTAGTTTGTAAGAATGTATACAACTTTAGAAAGAGGTGCAATGATTGCACCTCTTCTCAACGTAGGGATACCGAGCGAGCGCTCAGTGTTAAAAAATGAAATGGGGGAAAGAAACATGAGTAAAACAGTTATTTTAAGTGCTGCAAGAACACCAGTTGGAAAATTTGGAGGATCTTTAAAAGATGTAAAAGCGGCGGAACTTGGAGGAATTGCAATTAAAGCAGCGCTTGAAAGAGCAAATGTTGCGGCTAGTGATGTTGAAGAAGTTATATTTGGAACGGTTATTCAAGGTGGACAGGGGCAAATTCCATCGCGCCAAGCTGCAAGGGCTGCTGGAATCCCATGGGAAGTGCAGACGGAAACAGTGAATAAAGTTTGTGCATCAGGACTTCGTGCGGTTACGTTGGCGGATCAGATTATTCGTACTGGCGATCAATCACTAATTGTAGCTGGCGGTATGGAGTCGATGAGTAACAGTCCTTACATTTTACGCGGAGCAAGATGGGGATACAGAATGGGCAATAACGAAGTTGTTGATTTAAACGTTGCTGACGGTTTAACATGTGCATTTTCAGGTACACACATGGGCGTTTATGGCGGAGAAGTTGCGAAGGAAGATGGAATTTCTCGCGAAGCGCAAGATGAATGGGCATATCGTAGCCATCAGCGTGCGGTTTCAGCGCATAAAGAAGGGCGTTTTGAAGAGGAAATCGTGCCAGTAACGATTCCGCAAAGAAAAGGCGATCCTATTGTCGTTGCAAAGGATGAGGCGCCACGTGAAGATACAACGATTGAAAAGTTAGCAAAGTTAAAACCTGTATTTGATAAGACAGCGACGGTGACAGCTGGTAATGCGCCGGGACTAAATGATGGTGGTGCCGCACTTGTATTAATGAGCGAAGACAGAGCGAAGCAAGAAGGAAGAAAGCCATTAGCGACAATTTTGGCGCATACAGCAATTGCAGTGGAATCTAAAGATTTCCCAAGAACGCCAGGTTATGCAATTAACGCATTGCTTGAAAAAACAGGCAAGAAAATTGAAGACATCGATTTATTCGAGATTAATGAAGCATTTGCAGCGGTAGCAATTGCAAGTACAGAAATCGCAGGAATTGATCCGGAAAAATTGAATGTAAATGGCGGCGCGGTAGCGATGGGACATCCAATTGGAGCAAGCGGAGCGCGCATTATCGTTACACTAATCCATGCACTTAAGCAGCGCGGCGGCGGAATTGGAATTGCTTCGATTTGTAGCGGTGGCGGTCAAGGGGACGCAGTGATGATTGAAGTCCACTAATTAAAGTTCGAGGGTATAAAATTTATTAACAATTAAGGGGGAAGAAAAAATGGGTGTACAAAACATTGTTGTAATTGGTGCAGGGCAAATGGGATCAGGAATTGCACAAGTATGTGCAATGGCAGGATATGACGTGAAGGTACAAGATTTAAAGCAAGAGCAATTAGATAGAGGAATGGCTATCATTACGAAAAACTTAGCGCGCCAAGTAGAAAAAGGACGCATGAAGGAAGAAGAGAAGGAAGCGACATTAAATCGTCTTACAGTAACGCTTGATTTAGATTGTGTGAAAGAAGCGGATCTTATTATTGAAGCAGCTGTTGAGAAAATGGATATTAAAAAGAAAATCTTTGCGAATCTAGATGAAATTGCTCCAGAACACGCAATTTTAGCGACGAATACGTCATCTCTGCCAATTACAGAAATTGCAGCGGTAACGAAGCGTCCGGAAAAAGTAATCGGTATGCACTTTATGAATCCAGTTCCAGTTATGAAGCTTGTTGAGATTATTCGTGGTTTGGCTACCGATGATGCGGTATATGAAGCAATTGAAGATATTACGAAAAAAATTGGGAAAGTACCAGTTGAAGTGAATGATTTCCCAGGTTTTGTATCAAACCGCATTTTACTACCGATGATTAACGAAGCAATTTATACGTTATATGAAGGTGTAGCGACGAAAGAAGCAATTGATGAAGTCATGAAGCTTGGTATGAACCATCCGATGGGGCCTTTGACACTCGCTGATTTTATCGGTTTAGATACGTGTTTATACATTATGGAAGTGTTGCATGAAGGATTAGGAGATAGTAAATATCGCCCATGTCCATTATTACGTAAATATGTGAATGCAGGATGGTTAGGGCGTAAAACAGGTCGTGGATTCTACGTTTACGAATAAATGCCCCCTTTGTTACAACATAGTGGTCTTACCAAATTATTTAAAGGATATATAGCAAATGGAGGCGGAATATATGAACTTTCGTTTTAATGAAGAGCAGCAAATGATGAGGAAAATGGTTCGGGATTTTGCACAGAAGGAAATAGCTCCCTTTGTTCCTAGTATGGAACAAGGGGTGTTCCCGAAAGAGATTTTGCAAAAGATGGGTGAGCTTGGATTAATGGGTATTCCAGCGCCTGCAAAATACGGCGGGGCAGAAATGGACTTTATTTCTTACATTCTAGCAATTGAGGAAATCTCAAAGGTAAGTGCAACAGTTGGTGTAATTTTAGCTGTACATACGTCAGTTGGAATGAATCCGATTTTATATTTTGGAACAGAAGAACAGAAGAAAAAATATGTTTCTAAACTTGCAACCGGGGAATATTTAGGTGCATTTGCTTTAACAGAGCCAAATGCAGGATCAGATGCAGGGAGTTTGAAATCAAGAGCTGTGAAAAAAGGTGATCATTATATTATTAATGGATCGAAAGTGTTTATTACAAATGGTGGTGAAGCAAGTACATACATTGTATTCGCTTCTACAAATCCAGAGGCAGGAAAAAGTGGTATTTCTGCATTTATAGTAGAGAAAGATACACCTGGTTTAATCATTGGAAAAGATGAACATAAGATGGGACTTCTCGGTTCTCGTACAGTACAACTTACTTTTGAAGATATGAAAGTGCCAGCTGAGAATTTACTTGGGGAAGAAGGACAAGGATTCAAAGTGGCGATGGCGAATTTAGATGTTGGGCGAATTGGAATCGGTGCGCAGGCTTTAGGAATTGCTGAAGCGGCGCTTGGCTGTGCAATTGATTATGCAAAAGAAAGAGAGCAATTCGGGAAGCCAATTGCGGCGCAGCAAGGGATTGGCTTCAAGCTTGCAGATATGGCAACAAGTGTCGAGGCAGCAAGGTTACTCGTATATAGAGCGGCATCTCTTAGGGCACAAGGATTACCATGCGGTAAAGAAGCATCTATTGCGAAATTATTTGCTTCTAAGACAGCGGTTGAAGTCGCGATTGAGGCGGTGCAAGTATTTGGTGGTTACGGTTATACGAAAGACTATCCAGTAGAACGATTTTTCCGTGATGCGAAAATTACGCAAATATATGAAGGAACAAGTGAAATACAGAAACTTGTTATTAGCCGTGCTTTATAAAAGGGCGAGGGGGAGACGGAGATGCATTTTAAACTATCAGAAGAACATGAAATGATAAGAAAAATGGTTCGAGATTTTGCTAAAAATGAAGTGGCACCAACAGCAGCTGAGCGTGATGAAGAAGAGCGATTTGATCGAGAGTTATTTGATCAAATGGCAGAGCTTGGTTTAACTGGTATTCCATGGCCTGAAGAGTACGGTGGAATTGGAAGCGATTACTTAGCATACGTAATCGCTATTGAAGAATTATCTCGCGTTTGTGCTTCAACAGGTGTAACACTGTCTGCGCATACTTCACTTGCGGGATGGCCGATTTTTAAATTTGGGACGGAAGAGCAAAAGCAAAAGTTTTTACGGCCGATGGCTGAAGGGAAGAAAATTGGTGCATACGGCTTAACGGAACCAGGATCTGGATCGGATGCTGGTGGAATGAAGACAATCGCAAAGAGAGATGGCGATCATTATATTTTAAATGGATCAAAAATTTTCATTACAAATGGCGGTATTGCTGATATTTATGTTGTTTTTGCGCTAACTGATCCTGAATCGAAGCAGCGCGGTACGAGTGCATTTATTGTAGAAAGTGATACACCGGGATTTTCAGTTGGGAAGAAGGAGAGCAAGCTAGGGATTCGCTCTTCACCAACGACTGAAATTATGTTTGAAGATTGCCGTATTCCTGTAGAGAATCTACTTGGAGGAGAGGGGCAAGGGTTTAAAGTTGCGATGCAAACATTAGATGGAGGTCGTAACGGTATTGCGGCGCAAGCTGTTGGGATTGCACAAGGGGCTTTAGATGCTTCTGTAGAATATGCAAGGGAGCGCCATCAGTTTGGAAAACCAATTGCGGCGCAGCAAGGGATTGGCTTTAAACTTGCGGATATGGCAACAGATGTAGAAGCAGCACGCCTTTTAACATATCAAGCGGCTTGGCTTGAATCAGAAGGGCTTCCGTATGGAAAAGAATCAGCGATGTCAAAAGTATTTGCAGGCGATGCAGCGATGAAGGTGACGACTGAAGCGGTGCAAGTATTTGGTGGTTACGGTTATACGAAAGATTATCCAGTAGAGCGTTATATGCGAGATGCAAAGATTACACAAATATATGAAGGAACACAAGAGATTCAGAGGCTTGTAATTTCTCGTATGTTAACGAAGTAGGAACGAAAGCGTAGGTATTTTCCTACGCTTTTTCCTTCCAAAAAATAATAGAGAGAGGTGAAGGGAATGGTTAAACATAATGTGCATGCATCGGTGAAAGATGAAAAATTAGTTGCGTTAAGACGTGAACAAATGATTAAAGGTGCGGTGCAACTGTTTAAACAAAAAGGATTTCCGCGTACAACAACGAGAGAGATTGCAAAAGCGGCTGGGTTTAGTATAGGGACACTTTATGAGTACATTCGTACCAAAGATGATGTTTTATATTTAGTTTGTGATAGTATATATGAACATGTAAAAGAAAGATTAGAGGAAGTAGTGTGTACAGAAAAAGGGAGTATAGAAAGTTTAAAGATAGCAATAACGAATTACTTTAAAGTGATGGACGAATTACAGGAAGAAGTATTGATAATGTATCAAGAGGTACGCTTTTTACCGAAAGAATCACTTCCGTATGTATTAGAAAAGGAGTTTCAAATGGTAGGAATGTTCGAGAATATTTTAGAACAGTGTACGGAAAATGGAACATTTACATTAAATAAAAAAGAAATACAGCTTCTTGCGCATAATATTTTTATACAAGGACAGATGTGGGGATTTAGACGCTGGGCGCTGCAAAAACTGTATACGCTCGAAGAATATACAGAAATGCAAATTAGGTATGTATTGCAAGGGGCCCATATGCTTCCGAAATAAGGAACAGGCAAATTATAATTTTACTACCCTATAAAAGTTTCCCGTTTTTTTTGTAGCATATTTGTGCGACTTTTGTTTATAATGAATAGTATGGATTTTTTTAAGCAGGCCGTTATATATAAGGTTATATTTGATGAAAGGAAGTGCCGCATAAGTGGATTTTAAGCAATATTCACCAGAAGAGCTAAAAGAATGTTCAATGATTGAAGTTGTACATAGCGTTTTAGGGGATAAAAAACAAGCAACGACATTCAACGAGTTGGTTCAAGAAATCGCTCAAGTGCTGGGACTATCTCAAGAGCAAGTTAATGCGAAAATCGCACAATTTTATACAGACTTAAACATCGATGGACGTTTCATTAATTTAGGAGAAAATCGTTGGGGACTACGCAGCTGGTACCCATATGAGCAAATTGATGAAGAAATCTTGCCTCAACCAAAACCGAAGAAGAAACGTAAAGTTGAAGAAGACGGTTTTGACGACTACATTGAAGAAGACGAAGATGACTTCGACGATGCAGACGTAAGTGAAGATGAAGACGATGTAGAAGATTTGGACAAGGTTCTTGAAGAAGAAGACGGAGATGACGACGATCTTGATGATTTAGACGAAGATGACGACGACTTCGCTGAAGAAGAACTTGAGTATGATGAAACTGAAGAAGAAGAAGAGGAAGAACTGTAGTTCTTGACTTTTCATTATCGTCCATGTAGAATCATTTTTGGGCTCTTTAAAAAAGGACGATAATACTTTTAAAGTGTAAATATAAAAGAAAATTGCTCCCTACTTATTACTTTTTGTGATGAGGGGAGCAATTTTCTTTTTTGTTTTTTGTTTAGAAAATAAAAAGAGTCTAACAATAAGATGGATACAGTGTTATCTACATACGTTGCGCTTTGCAACGGTGATTATATAACAGCAAAATAGAAGGGAGCTTTTTCATGACTAAGTATATTTTTGTAACAGGCGGTGTAGTATCGTCTTTAGGAAAAGGTATTACAGCAGCATCTCTTGGGAGACTTTTAAAAAATCGTGGTTTAAACGTAACGATTCAAAAGTTTGATCCATACATTAACGTAGACCCAGGGACTATGAGCCCATACCAACACGGTGAGGTATTCGTAACAGATGATGGCGCTGAAACTGACTTAGACCTTGGTCACTATGAGCGTTTCATCGACATTAACTTAAACAAATACAGCAACGTAACAACAGGTAAAATTTACTCTTCAGTTCTTCAAAAAGAGCGTCGCGGTGAATATTTAGGAGGAACAGTTCAAGTTATTCCTCACATTACTAACGAAATTAAAGAGCGCGTATATCGTTCTGGCCGTGAAACAAATGCGGATGTTGTTATTACAGAAATCGGTGGAACTGTTGGTGATATCGAGTCTCTACCATTCTTAGAAGCAATCCGTCAAATTAAGAGCGACATCGGTCGTGACAATGTAATGTACATTCACTGTACGTTAATCCCGTACTTAAAAGCAGCGGGTGAAATGAAGACAAAACCAACACAACATAGTGTTAAAGAACTTCGTAGCTTAGGTATTCAACCAAACATTATCGTTGTTCGTACAGAAATGCCTGTTTCTCAAGATATGAAAGACAAGCTTGCATTATTCTGTGACATCGATACAAAAGCAGTTATCGAAGCTCGCGATGCAGATACTTTATATGCGGTTCCATTATCTCTTCAAGAACAAAACATGGACCAAATCGTTTGTGATCACTTAAAATTAGACAATCCAGCTGCAGATATGACAGAGTGGACTGCGCTAGTTAACAAAGTGCGTAATCTTTCTAAGAAAACAAAAATCGCTCTTGTTGGTAAATATGTAGAACTTCAAGATGCTTATATTTCTGTTGTAGAAGCACTTCGTCATGCTGGTTACTCATTCGACACAGATGTAGAAGTAAAATGGGTAAATGCTGAGCATGTAACAGCAGAAAACGTAAAAGAATTAGTTGGCGATACAGATGGTATCCTTGTACCAGGTGGCTTCGGCGATCGTGGTGTAGAAGGTAAAATCGTTGCGATTCAATATGCTCGTGAAAACAAAGTTCCATTCTTAGGAATTTGCTTAGGTATGCAACTTGCATCAATCGAATTCGCACGTAATGTATTAGGTTTAGAAGGTGCTAACTCTTCTGAAATCAACCCTGACACACCATATGCAATCATCGACTTATTACCAGAACAAAAAGATGTAGAGGACCTAGGTGGTACACTTCGTCTTGGTCTATACCCATGTAAGCTTGCTGAAGAAACAAATGCTTACAATGCTTATAATGAGCCGGTTGTATATGAGCGTCATCGTCATCGTTATGAGTTCAACAACCAGTTCCGTCCTGATATGGAAAAAGAAGGATTTGTATTCTCTGGTACAAGCCCAGACGGCCGTCTAGTTGAAATCATTGAATTAAAAGACCACCCTTGGTTCGTGGCAGCACAGTTCCACCCAGAACTTGTTTCTCGTCCAAACCGTCCACAACCATTGTTCCATGACTTCGTAAGAGCTTCTATTACGAATAAAGAGAGCAAGTAATAAAAAAAGCGCCTGAAATAAGGCGCTTTTTTTAATATTCATTTAACATTTCATCGATTGTAAATTTGATTCCGTGATAAGCAAATAAAGCTACTATTAAACTTGGGAATCCGTAGCGATTACCTTCATCGTCTGGAATAAGACCTTTTAACAGTTTTGTATCAATATGTACGTCTGTATATCGTTCGAGTGATTCCGTACCTTCTTGAAGAGCAGAAATGCCGACAATAGAGTGTCCCTCTTCTTGTAGTTTTTTTGCAATTTCTACAACCGCTTCATCTGTTGAAAAACGGCTAATAAGAAGTACACGATCTGCAGAAGTTACTTCTACTTCTTTACCATTTTCAAATAAGCGTTTTGCTTGCTTCATTGGTTCAGCACCGAATAGTGCCTCGGCAACAACGCCCTCCATTTCATTTGTACCATGTAAATAAATGAAACCATCGCCAACTAGTGCTTGAGCAAGTAAACGAGCGCTATCTTCTATATTCATTTCTTCTTTTTGAGAAACTCTGGAGAAATAACCACTTAATTGAGTTGAAAAAATTTTTAACATAATGTTACTCCCTTCGTACGTGTTTGCCGGCTTTCATTATAATTTATTTTTTTAGAAAGGTGAAATCGTAGGGTAGCATAACAAAATAGGAAACGGTAAAATAAGAAAGAATAGGAAGGAATTTGCCAAAGAATAGCGAAAATAAATCGTTAAGATATAAGAAGCTTTAAATCTTGTACTTACACAGAAAGGTTGGGAATTATGGAAGGTAAAATTTTAATCGTTGATGATCAATATGGGATTCGTGTGTTATTACATGAAGTGTTCCAAAAAGAAGGTTATCAGACATTCCAAGCAGCGAATGGATTTCAAGCTTTAGATATCGTGAAAAAAGATAATCCAGATTTAGTAGTGTTAGATATGAAAATTCCAGGCATGGATGGTATAGAGATTTTAAAGCATGTAAAAGAAATTGATGAGAGTATTAAAGTAATTTTAATGACTGCTTATGGAGAGCTTGATATGATCCAAGAAGCAAAAGATTTAGGAGCTTTAATGCATTTTGCTAAACCATTTGATATTGATGAAATTCGTCAAGCTGTGAGAAATGAGCTCGCTGTAGAGGCGTAAAAATGAATTTTTTATAAAAAATATGGAAAAAAGCGTTTACATGGACTATTGTGCAGGTGAATACGGTTGAGTTTTTGAGTACAAGTTGTTATCCTATTGAGTGTAGAAAAAAGTCCGGTATGTAGATATACATATTTTACCTTATTCTGGTCATACTACCAGCGATAAGAACTTATCGGATACAAAAAACGTTTTTTAGGAGGATTCACCATGCCTTTAGTTTCTATGAAAGAAATGCTAAACAAAGCACTAGAAGGAAAATACGCAGTTGGTCAATTCAACATGAACAACTTAGAGTGGACTCAAGCTATCTTAGCTGCTGCGGAAGAAGAAAAATCTCCTGTAATCCTAGGTGTATCTGAGGGTGCAGCTCGTCATATGACTGGTTTCAAAACAGTTGTAGCTATGGTTAAAGCTTTAATCGAAGAAATGAACATCACTGTTCCTGTAGCGATTCACCTTGACCATGGTTCAAGCTTCGAAAAATGTAAAGAAGCAATTGATGCAGGTTTCACATCTGTAATGATCGACGCTTCTCACCACCCATTCGAAGAAAACGTTGAAACTACTAAACAAGTAGTAGAATACGCACACGCTCGTAACGTATCTGTTGAAGCTGAGCTTGGAACAGTTGGCGGACAAGAAGACGACGTAATCGCTGAAGGCGTAATTTACGCTGACCCAGCAGAGTGTAAGCACCTTGTTGAAGCAACAGGTATCGATTGCCTAGCTCCAGCTTTAGGTTCTGTACACGGTCCTTACAAAGGTGAGCCTAACTTAGGATTCGCTGAAATGGAACAAGTTCGTGACTTCACTGGCGTACCTTTAGTATTACATGGTGGTACTGGTATCCCAACTGCTGATATCGAAAAAGCTATCTCTTTAGGTACTTCAAAAATCAACGTAAACACTGAGAACCAAATCGAGTTTACAAAAGCTGTTCGTGAAGTATTAAACAAAGACCAAGAAGTTTACGATCCTCGTAAATTTATCGGACCTGGCCGCGACGCTATCAAAGCAACTGTTATTGGTAAAATTCGCGAATTCGGTTCTAACGGTAAAGCGTAAGAATAAAATTCCGTTTTGGAAACCGTCTAGTCTTTTAGACGGTTTCCTTTCGTTGTATAATGAAAGCGTGAACAAGTCTAAAGATTTTATCATTTTTGGTTTTTAAATAGAAAATAATGTGCATAGTCCTATTAATAAATGTGATAACGTATCTAAATTGATAAAGTGAATTCGATGAATAGTTGATCTTTATCTATTCGTGCTACAGGAGAAATGAAGATAATGGTTTCCTATTTATTGAGTTTTGGGATGGAAAGAGTAATTGAGATTCTTAAGGGGAGCTTTCTATAAAAAGATAGAAAGTAAATACATTCACAAGAAGGGAGCTCAATATGGAAAAATTGCTAATTGAAGGCGGAAGAGCTTTAAATGGAACAATTCGAGTAAGTGGTGCAAAGAACAGTGCCGTTGCATTAATTCCAGCGACAATTTTAGCAGATACTCCAGTAACTATTGGTGGTATCCCTAATATTTCGGACGTGAAAATGTTAGGAGACTTACTAGAGGAAATTGGAGGGAAAGTAACTTATGGACAGGAGGAAGAGATGGTAGTCGATCCTTCTAACATGGTTGCAATGCCTTTGCCAAATGGAAAAGTGAAAAAATTGCGCGCTTCTTATTATTTAATGGGTGCAATGCTTGGCCGTTTTAAAAAAGCTGTTATTGGGCTTCCGGGTGGATGTCATTTAGGACCGAGGCCGATTGATCAGCATATTAAAGGGTTTGAAGCGCTAGGTGCACATGTTACGAATGAACAAGGTGCCATCTATTTAAGAGCAGATGAGCTACGCGGGGCACGTATTTATTTAGATGTTGTTAGTGTAGGAGCTACGATTAATATTATGCTAGCAGCTGTACGAGCGAAAGGTAGAACTGTTATTGAAAATGCAGCGAAAGAGCCTGAGATCATTGATGTAGCTACATTGTTAACAAGCATGGGAGCACGTATTAAAGGTGCTGGTACTGATGTAATCCGAATAGATGGTGTTGACTCTTTACATGGTTGTCACCATACTATCATTCCAGATCGTATTGAAGCTGGTACGTATATGATTCTAGGAGCTGCATCAGGAGGAGAAGTAACGGTTGATAACGTTATTCCTCAGCATTTAGAATCAGTTACTGCAAAGCTAAGAGAAGCTGGTGTTCAAGTTGAAACGAACGATGATCAAATTACGGTGAACGGTAATAGAAAGTTAAAAGTAGTTGATATCAAAACGCTTGTATATCCAGGTTTTCCAACGGATTTACAACAGCCGTTTACGACGCTTTTAACAAAGGCACACGGGACGGGAGTTGTAACAGATACAATTTACGGTGCCCGTTTCAAACACATTGATGAATTACGTCGTATGAATGCTCAAATTAAAGTAGAGGGTCGTTCGGCAATTGTAACTGGTCCTGTGTTACTGCAAGGTGCAAAAGTGAAGGCGAGTGATTTACGAGCAGGAGCGGCACTTGTTATTGCAGGGTTAATGGCAGATGGAATTACAGAAGTAACAGGACTTGAGCATATTGATCGAGGTTATGAGAATATAGTGGACAAGCTTAAAGGGCTTGGTGCAAACATTTGGCGAGAACAAATGACAAAGCAAGAAATTGAAGAAATGAAGAACGCATAAGTGATACTTCCGCAAGGGGGAAGCGAAGCATCACTACTTGCGGAAGTACACTTTATAGAAAAACACGGTTCACAAAATACGGCAGAAATATAAAGGCTTAAAGGAGAGGGATTATCGTGGAAAGAAGTTTATCTATGGAGTTAGTACGTGTAACAGAGGCTGCAGCTTTATCATCAGCGCGTTGGATGGGGCGCGGGAAAAAGGATGAGGCAGACGGTGCAGCAACATCAGCTATGCGTGATGTATTTGATACAATTCCGATGAAAGGTACAGTTGTAATTGGTGAAGGTGAGATGGATGAAGCACCAATGCTATATATCGGAGAGAAATTAGGTACAGGATATGGACCACGTGTAGACGTTGCGGTTGATCCTTTAGAAGGGACAAACATCGTAGCAGCTGGTGGCTGGAATGCTCTTGCTGTCATTGCAATTGCAGACCATGGTAATTTGTTACATGCCCCTGACATGTACATGGATAAAATCGCGGTTGGCCCAGAAGCAGTTGGGGCGGTCGACATTGATGCGCCTATTATTGATAACTTACGTGCAGTTGCGAAAGCGAAAAATAAAGATATTGAAGATGTTGTAGCGACAGTTTTAAATCGTCCACGTCATCAAGAAATTATCGAAGAAATTCGTAAAGCTGGTGCGCGCATTAAATTGATTAATGATGGAGATGTAGCTGGAGCGATTAATACAGCGTTTGATCGTACAGGTGTAGATATTTTATTTGGGTCTGGTGGAGCACCTGAAGGTGTATTAGCAGCAGTTGCTTTAAAATGTTTAGGTGGAGAAATTCACGGAAAACTATTGCCACAAAACGAAGCTGAATTAGCACGTTGTAAAAAAATGGGCATAGAAGACATTAATCGTATCCTTCGCATGGAGGACTTAGTAAAAGGTGACGATGCAATCTTTGCAGCAACAGGCGTAACAGATGGAGAACTATTACGCGGTGTTCAATTTAAAGGTAGCGTAGGAACAACGCAATCCCTTGTTATGCGCGCAAAATCAGGCACAGTTCGCTTCGTGGATGGACGTCATAGCTTGAATAAAAAACCAAACTTGGTTATTAAATAAAAAGCGTAAGCAGCTCGTTCAGAAAGGTTAAAATGGTCGATCTTTCTAACTATCGGAGCTGGAACTAAATTAAATAAGAAGCGAAGACAAATTTTCTTGTCTTCGCTTCTTGTATTTGTGTTCCAACGTATTGATTAAAACTAGATAAAAGGGTTACAATAGTGAATATTACCCTACTTGAACTTATTGCCTTTCATTATTAATTATTTGCCTTCCGTATTTTTTCCCTTTACCCATGAAAAAAGAGAATAACGTTAAAGTGTGGTGTCTGAATGAATTTGTCAATTGCAGCATTAGAAAACATGAAATTAAAAGAGTTATACGAGCTTGCGAAAGAATTTAAGATTTCGTATTATAGCAAGTTAACGAAAAAAGAGCTGATTTTTTCTATTTTGAAAGCTCGAGCAGAAAAAGAAGGTTTCTTTTTCATGGAAGGCGTATTAGAAATTATTCAATCAGAAGGATTTGGATTCCTACGTCCTATCAACTATTCTCCAAGCTCAGAAGATATTTATATCTCAGCTTCGCAAATTCGTCGTTTCGATTTACGTAATGGAGATAAGGTTTCTGGTAAAGTACGACCTCCGAAAGAAAATGAACGCTATTTTGGGTTATTACAAGTTGAAGCTGTAAACGGAGATGATCCAGATTCAGCAAAAGAGCGTGTGCATTTCCCTGCATTAACACCATTATACCCAGATCGCCAAATGAAATTGGAAACGGAACCGAAAAAGTTACCGACACGCATCATGGATTTAATCGCACCAGTTGGATTTGGACAACGTGGTTTAATTGTTGCGCCTCCAAAGGCTGGTAAAACAAGTCTATTAAAAGAAATCGCGCACAGTGTTACAACAAATCATCCGGAAGCAGAACTAATTGTACTTTTAATTGATGAGCGTCCAGAGGAAGTAACAGACATTGAACGTTCTGTTAAAGGAGATGTTGTAAGTTCTACTTTTGATGAAGTACCAGAAAATCATATTAAAGTAGCTGAGCTTGTGTTAGAACGTGCGATGCGTCTTGTAGAGCACAAGAAAGATGTTATCATTTTAATGGATAGTATTACCCGTTTAGCTCGAGCTTACAACCTCGTTATTCCACCAAGTGGTAGAACATTATCAGGTGGTATCGATCCAGCTGCCTTCCATAGACCGAAGCGTTTCTTTGGAGCTGCACGTAATATTGAAGAAGGCGGTAGCTTAACAATTTTAGCAACAGCCCTTGTTGATACAGGATCACGTATGGACGATGTTATTTACGAGGAATTTAAAGGAACTGGAAATATGGAACTTCACTTAGATCGTTCATTAGCTGAACGTCGTATCTTCCCAGCGATTGATATTCGTCGTTCTGGTACACGTAAAGAAGATCTATTAATTCCAAAAGAACATTTAGACAAGTTATGGGGCATTCGTAAGACAATGCGTGATACACCAGACTTTGTTGAAAGTTTCTTACGTAAGCTTCGTCAAACGAAGACAAATGAAGAGTTTTTACAAAACATTGTTGCAGACTCGAAAAGGTATGTAACAACTAAGTAAAGGGAAAAAAATCAGGACTCGCTTATTTTATAGTAAGCGAGTTTTTTATGCTGTTTAGGTGATATTAAAGAGAGAGATAAGTGAGAGAACCTTAGCCAGTCAGAGCTGGATGAGCTCCCTCCAGCGGCTAAAATCTCCGGTCATTTCACTCTCTCGCATGAAGCAAAAAGCGCTTCAAGGTTGAGAGTTCGAAGTGTCCTGGATTCTGAACGAGCCGCTTCTGCTTTTAAATGATATCCAGTTCCGGTGGCTAGCTCTTCGCATCTAAGAACCTTCCGCCCGAAAGGTAAAAAGCACCTTTAGGGCGAAAGAACCTTAACTGGTCAGAGCTGAGCGAGCCACCTCCACTTTTAAGATAATACCAGCTCCAGCGGCTAGAATGGTCGGTGGCTTCGCGTCTTCCTACGAGGTAAAAAGCACCTCTACGTCAGAAGCTCCATCCCCCTCCCATTCTGAGCGAGCCGCTTCTGCTTTTAAATTGTATCTAGTTCCGACGGCTAGCTCTTCGTGTCTAAGAACCTCCCACACTAAAGGTAAAAAGCACCTTTTGTGCGAGAGAACCTTAGCCAGTCAGAGCTAAACGAGCCGTCTACACTTTTAATTTCAAAAGACAAAAACAGGTAGTTGCAAAATGAAGTTAGCCTTGTTATAATTTCATCATATGTGTTTCATCAATATAGTTGTGTATGCAGCTGAAGATGAAAAACTCTGTTTCGAAAATGATTCAGGGCGGAAGGAGATGAAAAGAATGAAAGCAGGAATTCACCCAGATTACAAGAAAGTTGTATTCATGGACACAAACACAGGCTTCAAATTCTTAAGCGGATCTACTAAAGGATCTAACGAAACTGTTGAGTGGGAAGATGGTAACACTTATCCATTACTAAAAGTTGAGATCAGTTCTGATTCTCACCCATTCTACACTGGACGTCAGAAGTTTGCTACTGCAGACGGACGCGTTGACCGCTTCAATAAGAAATACGGTCTTAAGTAATAAAAACATAAAACAGGCAAGTGTATGTATTCGCTTGTCTGTTTTTTTTGCGAAAATATTATACCTTTACCCTACTTTTAACTGAAAAGTAGATGAAAGGAGAGCTTCATGTACTTAATAAATCAAAATGGCTGGATTGAAGTGATTTGCGGTAGTATGTTTTCTGGCAAGTCAGAAGAGCTAATCCGCCGTGTGCGCCGTACGCAATTTGCAAAACAACATGCAATTGTATTTAAACCATGTATTGATAATCGATATAGTGAAGAAGATGTTGTATCACATAACGGATTAAAGGTAAAAGCAGTTCCTGTTTCAGCTTCAAAGGATATATTTGAACATATTACAGAAGAGCTGGATGTTATTGCAATCGATGAGGTGCAATTTTTTGATGGGGACATTGTGGAAGTGGTGCAAGTATTGGCAAATCGTGGCTATCGTGTCATTGTAGCTGGTTTAGACCAAGATTTCCGTGGTCTACCATTTGGACAAGTTCCTCAGCTGATGGCGATTGCTGAACATGTGACAAAACTACAAGCAGTATGTTCTGTATGTGGATCTCCAGCAAGTCGTACACAACGATTAATTGATGGAGAACCAGCGGCATTTGATGATCCAATTATTTTAGTTGGAGCTTCAGAATCGTATGAACCACGTTGTCGTCATTGTCATGCAGTACCTGCAAACAAAGATAAGTAAAACTCGCTGCGCAAGGCGGGTTTTTTTCAAAATAGAGAGAATGAGCGGTGTGAGCCGCTTACGCTTTTAAATATATCTAGTTCCGGTGGCTAGCTCTTCGCATCTAAGAACCTTCCGCCCGAAAGGTAAAAAGCACCTTTAGGTCGAAAGAACCTTAGCTGGTCAGAGCTGAACAAGCCACCACCACTTTTAAATATAATTTGCGTTTTTTTGAGTAAGTACCATATACTATTTGTATTAGATACTAGGATGTAGAGGTGAATGATGTGTTAGATCGTTTGCAAGCTGTAGAAAATCGTTATGAGAAGTTAAATGAATTGTTAAGTGATCCAGCGATTATTAGTGATTCAAATAAGCTTCGTGAATATTCAAAGGAACAGTCTGATATACAGGAAACGGTAGAGGTGTATCGTGAGTATAAGGATGTTCGTGAGCAATTAAAAGATGCGAAAGCAATGTTAGAAGATAAGTTAGACGCAGAAATGCGTGAAATGGTAAAAGAAGAAGTTTCTGAGTTAGAATCACAAGATAAAACATTATCAGAGCGTCTGAAAATTTTACTTGTTCCAAAAGACCCTAATGATGATAAGAACGTTATCGTTGAGGTTCGTGGAGCTGCTGGTGGAGACGAGGCAGCTTTATTTGCTGGTGACTTATACCGTATGTATAGCCGTTACGCTGAGGTACAGGGCTGGAAAACGGAGATTATTGAGGCTAGCTATACAGAGTTAGGTGGATATAAAGAGATTATCTTTATGATTAATGGTAAAGGTGCTTTCGCGAAGCTGAAATTCGAGAATGGTGCTCACCGTGTACAACGTGTTCCTGAAACGGAATCTGGTGGACGTATTCATACATCTACAGCAACTGTAGCTGTATTACCAGAGGCAGAAGAAGTAGAAATTGATATTCACGAGAAAGATGTTCGTGTTGATACATTCGCTTCTAGTGGACCTGGTGGACAGAGCGTTAATACAACGATGTCAGCGGTGCGTTTAACGCATTTACCGACTGGTGTAGTTGTATCTTGTCAGGATGAGAAATCACAGATCAAGAATAAAGAAAAAGCGATGAAAGTATTACGCGCACGTGTTTATGATAAGTTTAGACAAGAAGCGCAAGCTGAGTATGATCAAAACCGTAAACAAGCTGTTGGTACGGGAGATCGTTCAGAGCGTATTCGTACGTATAACTTCCCGCAAAACCGTGTTACAGACCATCGAATCGGTTTAACGATTCAAAAGCTAGATCAAATCTTACAAGGTAAGTTAGATGATTTCATCAATGCCTTAGTGATGGAAGATCAGGCTCAAAAGATGGAGGCAGCTGAGTAATGCGTGTCTATGAAGCCCTGAAATGGGCTTCTTCTTTTTTACAGGAAAATGGACGAGATGAAAATGCGGGAGAAATTGTCCTTTGTCATGTATTAAAGGTGAATAGAACAGGATTACTTATGAATATGCGTGAAGAAATAACTGAGGAACAAGAGAAAAGCTTTACGGAGTTTATCCATAAGCATGTAGAAGGTATTCCTATTCAATATATGATTGGTTATGAAATGTTTTATGGACGGTCTTTCTTTGTGAATGAAGAAGTATTAATACCAAGGCCGGAAACAGAAGAGCTTATAGTGGGAGTATTAGAAAGAATCGAGCGCCATTTTGGTGATGCGAAACTACATGTAGCAGATATAGGTACAGGTAGTGGAGCGATTTCTATTACGCTTGCTTTAGAAAATAAAAATCTTCATGTGTATACAGTAGATATTGCACAAGAGTCGATTGAAGTTGCAAAAGAAAATGCAAAAGCTTTAGGTGCAGAAGTAACGTTCTATCACGGTGATTTATTGTCACCATTTCATAAAACGGGTCAAAAGCTAGATGTTGTTGTTTCAAATCCTCCATATATACCGGAAGAGGATTGGCGTGGTCTTTCTCCTGTTGTGAAAGAGCATGAGCCGAAGAGAGCACTTGTTGGTGGTGAAGACGGATTAGATTTCTATCGCCGTTTTATGGAAGAATTGCCGAATGTGTTGCAGAAGAAAGCGATTGTGGCGTTTGAAATTGGAGTAGGACAAGGTGAGGATGTAAAAAGATTGTTACAACAAGCTTTTCCACATGCTCATGTTGAGGTTGTTTTCGATATTAACGGAAAAGATCGTATGGTATTTGCAGAGATGGAGTAAGGTTCACACCTTACTCTATTTTTTTGTGGAAAAATTCATATAGATTTTGAATTTAATAGTTTAGAAAGATGAAAGTCTGTCCACACTGTTTGTAGAAGGGACGGTGGAGGAAATGAAAAAACAAGTTATTGCTTATCTTCTTATACTATTAATTGGTGCACAGTTACTTGTGCAGTTTGGATATATGAAAGCTGATGCGAAAGGGCCTTCAGTTATTCCGAAAGAGGCCGTTCGATTACGAATTTTAGCAAATAGTGATTCAGATAAAGACCAGGCATTAAAGCGTAAAGTGCGTGATGAAGTAAAAGCACAAATTGATGGATGGGTAGCGGATTTAACTTCATTTGAAGAGGCGCGCAAAGTAATTCAAAGTCATATTCCAGAAATCGAGAAAACGGTGGAAAATACGTTAAAAAGAGAAGGAAGTAAAGAATCATTTCAAGTGAAATTTAGTAAGAATGTAAAGTTTCCTACAAAGGTATATGGGAATTTTATTTATCCAGCAGGAGAATATGAAGCGGTATTGATTACAATTGGAGAAGGTGAAGGGGCGAACTGGTGGTGTGTATTATTTCCACCAATGTGTTTCTTAGATTTTTCGAGCGGGACAGCTGTAAGAAAAGAAGAGCACGTTGTGAAGGCGGAATCTCCTGAAGAGGAGCAGGTACAACTAGATGAGGAAGTAGTAGATACAGAAGAGAATAAAGTGGATGAGGTAAAAGAAACGAAAGTTGTAAAGCGGGAAGCAGTAAAAAAAGTAACAGCTTCTGAAAAGAAAGTAGTGAAAAATGAAACAAAAGTCGAAGAGCAGCCTGTAAGTAAAGAAGAAACAAAAAATGTGGAAAAAGTGGAGAAACCTGTGGAGAAAAAACAAGAACAGCAAAATGAGTATGTAAAAGTAGAAGAGGAAGAAGAAAAGCCAGAAGTTAAATTGTTTATTGTAGAAGCTTTTACATCTTTATTCTCTAAATAGTACTATTAATAAATCCCTCCTCATATATAAAAATGAGGAGGGATTTATTATGAAGAAAGTGTATTTTGCTACGAAAGCAGATGTGGAAAGATTACATTCTTTTTTCGGACAAGCTAATAAAAAAGATGATAAAATAAATGAGTTGTACGCACAATTTATGATTTTGGAAGAGGCGGAAGAAATACGAGCTGTAATTGGTTATGAACAAAGTGGGGAAGATGTACTTATTCGTTCTTGTTTATTCACACCTC
Organism: Bacillus cereus group sp. MYBK220-1; assembly: GCF_051916445.1. Classification (NCBI taxonomy): domain Bacteria; kingdom Bacillati; phylum Bacillota; class Bacilli; order Caryophanales; family Bacillaceae; genus Bacillus; species Bacillus cereus group sp. MYBK220-1. The sequence continues at coordinate 185,552 of NZ_JBQAGQ010000004.1, forward strand.
ATGTGGATAAACAGACTTTCTTATATTTTTTTGAAATGTTTTTGCAGTATATGAAAGAAAAAAGTGTTCAACAATTGTACTTACTAACAAATCATCCACAATCTGTACCGATCTTTCAGTTCTTTGACTTTTTTACTATAGAAAAGGATGAGGTTCCAGAGGGAATTCAACAGCTAGAACATTTTTGTAAAAATATAAAAGAGCAGAATGCAATAATACTAAATTGTCAGCTATTCACAAAGTTATCCACGGATTAATTAGGTTTATCCACATTTTGTGGATAAACCTTGTTTGTCTTTTGGATAAATCTCATAGTAAACTAAAAATAGACAAGTATTTAAGGCTAGAAAAGGACGTGGAAAAAAATGCATACAAATATGTGGGTTGTGGATAATGTTGTGGAAAGAAAAAAATATTATCCACAGTTACAAGAAGCAGCAAAATTATTAAGAGAAAATGAGGCGGTTGCTTTCCCTACGGAAACAGTATATGGGTTAGGGGCAAACGCGATGGATGATGAAGCAATCGCGAAAATTTTCGAAGCGAAAGGAAGACCGAGTGATAATCCACTCATTGTCCACATAGGTACAAAATCTCAGTTAGATGGGATTGTGAAAGAAATTCCACCAGTTGCAGAGAAGTTAATGGCGCATTTTTGGCCAGGGCCATTAACAATTATTTTGCCGAGAAAAGAAGGAATTTCAGAGAAGGTGACGGCAGGACTTAATACGGTTGGAGTAAGAATGCCTGATCATCCAATTGCACTTGCTCTTATTGAAGAGGCGAATGTACCTGTTGCGGCACCAAGTGCGAATCGTTCAGGGCGTCCAAGTCCAACATTAGCTTCTCACGTATATGAAGATTTGAATGGGAAGATTGCAGGTATTGTTGATGGTGGTGCAACTGGAGTAGGCGTTGAATCAACTGTAATTGATTGTACAAGCACGGTTCCAACAATATTACGTCCAGGTGGGATTACGAAAGAACAATTAGAAGCGGTGATAGGTACTGTTTCTTTAGATCCAGCTTTAAAGGATGAGAAGGAAAAACCGAAATCGCCTGGAATGAAATACACACATTATGCGCCGAAAGCACCACTTAGTATTGTTGAGGGCTCACGTGAGTTTATTCAGCATCTTGTGGATGAGAAGAAGAAAGAAGGATTTAAAGTAGGCGTATTAACGACAGAAGAGTACCAGTATGTATATAGTGCAGATGTTATATTATCTTGTGGTGTTAGAAGTGACTTAGCTAGCGTTGCGACTAAATTATATGATGTACTTAGAACATTTGATGCAAGTGAAGTGGATGTTATTTTTAGTGAGTCATTCCCTAATGAAGGAATAGGGAATGCAATTATGAATCGTTTAACAAAAGCGGCAGGACATCATATTATTATTGAATGATAAGGTAAGATTAGCAAACAGAATATTTCTCCTTGGATAAGCATATTGTGAAGTAGCACGTCCAAGGAGGGGCATGAATGACGTTTGAACAGCTAATACCTTTAATAATTATGGCATTCGCCTTAGGGATGGATGCGTTCTCGGTGAGTCTTGGTATGGGGATGATGCCCCTAAAGTTAAGACAAATCCTGTATATTGGTATGACGATAGGTATATTTCATATTATTATGCCGTTTATAGGAATGGTACTAGGTCGTTTTTTATCAGAGAAATATGGAGATATCGCACATTTTGCGGGTGCTATTTTATTAATCGGACTAGGGTTTTATATTGTATATTCGACCATTTTACAAAATGAAGAGACTCGAACTGCCCCTATTGGAATTAGTTTATTCGTATTTGCATTTGGCGTCAGTATAGATAGTTTCTCAGTAGGGCTTAGTCTTGGTATTTATGGAGCACAGACAATTATTACGATTTTACTGTTTGGATTTGTTAGCATGTTATTAGCGTGGATTGGTTTATTAATTGGGAGACATGCGAAAGATATGCTCGGTACATACGGTGAGATAGTAGGTGGTATCATTTTGGTTGGGTTTGGATTATATATCCTTTTTCCTATATAATTTTATGTAGGAGGGAATTATGAACAAGCTATTGGAATGGTATGTTAAATTTTTAACCTTCTTTCCTCGATGGCTAAGAAGACTTATAATTTGGGGTATTATTTTGCAAATTTCGATGTTAGGTTGGATTAAGTTAATTCGTGAATGGTGAGATAGTTCCTTTCTGTGAATATTTTGTTTGTACTATATTTATTACGCTAAAAATTACAGATATAGAAAGGATGAGATGAATGACGAGATTGAAGCAAGTTTTTGGTATTATTATTAGTTTTTTTGTTTTTTGGTTTAGTATGCTCGGTGTACAAATGTTTGCTGAGTTTTTAGATATTGAGTCATTGAAATTTGTTGCGGGAAAGACTGAGGCGGCGCGTGCCTTTTACTCTCCGTACCCGTTTTTAATTGTTTTTCTTATTACATTGCTTTCCCTATACTTCTTCGTAATTAAGCTAGGGAAGCCGAAAAAAGAGAAAATGCCTACTTTAGAGGAAAAGAAGGAAGAATTACAATGATAAAATCCCCTGCTAAAAAGCAGGGGATTTTATATTTGAGTGATGGGAGGAATCTAGCCCCATTGCTTTTAAATATATCCAGTTCCAGGGGCTAGCTCTTCGCATGAAGCAAAAAGCGCTTCAAGGTCGAGAGCTTGAAGTGCCCTGCGATTCTGAGCGAGCCACTTCCACTTTTAAACTGGCCTAACCAATTCAAATTGTTCTCCTAATTTTGCATAGTTGTGTCCTGCTAGGCGGCTTATTGGTTTGAGTCCTTCGGCGTGAATGCGCCCTTTTTCATATAGATGTTCGGCAACGTGGAAACGAACGACGCGTCCAATTAGTAGATCACAAGCTGGTGAGTCTTCCGTTCCGCCAAGTGGAATTGCACGTTCTAATACGCATTCCATTCGAATATTTGCTTCTTTTACACCTGGAACGGAGATGACTTCACTTTCAATTGGTGTTAGTTTTGCTAGTTCAATTTCACTTTCATTTGGCGGGAGGTTAGCTGCTGTTTCGTTAATTGCTGCTACATATGATTCGTCAGAAATATGTACGACAAATTCTCCTTTTTCAATTGCGTTTCGGGAAGTGTCCTTTCTTTCTCCTGCTTTTCGTTGTACAGATACTGAGATAAGTGGTGGATTAGCAGCGACAATATTGAAATAACTATATGGTGCTCCGTTTAGTACACCTTCTTTTGTTACAGAAGTAACGAATGCGACAGGACGAGGGATGATACTTCCAGTAAGTAATTTGTAATTATCTTTTTCAGTTTGTTCATTTGGATTAATGGATAACATGCTTGTAATCCCCTTTCTAAATATGAATACTTATTGTTTGTTTACAAGATAACGATGAGAAAATCCTGCTGGAAATAATATTTTGTTTCATAAAAAGAACTTACTTCAATTGTAATGAAGTAAGTTCTTTTTCAAGAATCTCAAATTTGAGATAAAAATTAAAGTAAAACGTATGCGCCAGGTCCGATTAAAGCTACACCAACAGCAACAGCGATTAACATTAAGTTATATTCATATCCATTTTGTGTTACCCAGTAACCATTTTTTCCGTGAACAGTGAAGATAGCCATTAACATTGTTCCAACGATAAATAATGAACCAACTACAATGAAAATACCTGATGCGAATAAGAAACCACCTAGTAATTCAGTTGCGCCAGCCATAAATGCCATAAATACACCAGGACGTAAACCGATTGACTCCATCCAGCCACCTGTTCCTTTTAAACCGTAACCGCCGAACCAACCAAATAATTTTTGAGCGCCATGACCTATGAATGTAATTCCTATAATAAGACGAATAATAAGTAGACCGAAATCCATCATTTTTAAAAACCTCCTAAAAGTTATTAACTTATCTTACGTAAGTAATAATAAAATAGTTACTTACTATAGTCAAGTGGATTTTGAAAAAAGTTTGAATTAAATTTTACAAATTAACAACAAAAAATAAAATGTAGTAAAGACCTCTAGACAAGTTGGGCAAAAAAAGAGAAAATATAAATAGAAGTTAACTTCTAATTGTTATTCAGACAATCAGAATTGACTGGAATTTTGTGAAGCGCTACAATAAGAGTCTATTAGTAATGACATAATTTATTTCGAAAGCGTTTTTACAGTATAATATTCGAAGTATGAAGTCTTACATGTATCCCGAGTTTTACTAGGGATTGCCCTATAAACTTTTAGGTAAATTATAAGGAGGACTATCCTATGTTTAAAAAATTATTCGGTCTTGGTTCAAAAACAAATGAAGAAACAATCGTAGCTCCATTAACTGGAGCAGTGAAAAATATTGAAGAAGTACCAGATCCAGTATTTGCTGGTCGTATGATGGGTGACGGTGTTGCAATCGATCCTACTGAAGGTGTAGTTGTATCTCCAGTTGATGGTGAAATCGTACAATTATTCCACACAAAACATGCTATCGGAATTAAAGCGAAAAACGGTACAGAAATTTTAATCCACGTTGGATTAGAAACTGTAAAAATGGAAGGTGAAGGTTTCGAAGCTCACGTTTCTGAAGGCCAAGCTGTAAAAGCTGGAGATAAATTAATCTCATTCGACTTAGAATTAATCCGTGAAAAAGCGAAAAGCACAATTACTCCAATTGTTATTACAAACACAGATGCAGCTGAGTCTATTAAGACAACTGTAGGCGTAGCAGCTACAAAAGGTTCAACAGAAGTAATGAAAGTTACAATGAAATAATTGCAATATAAGAGGAATCCGTTTCGTATGAAATGGATTCCTTATTTTTGTTGCGTGTTCAGTATGTATGTTAAAATACTCTAGGCACTTGGAAATAGGGTTTCACATATATGTGGATAAGGCGCATTTTTCTTAGAAAAAATATAAGAGAAATGCGCCTTTTGTATATTCACATTTCTTTTGTTCTATTCTAATGTAAGTTATGATGAATGATAAGAAATCGAATATAGGGGTGGGTTTGAATGAAACGAGTGTTATTTGTTTGTACTGGCAATACATGTCGTAGTCCAATGGCTGAGGCGTTGCTTCGTCATCACGGAGGAGATAAGTTTGAAGTGCAATCTGCTGGTGTTTTCGCCTATCCTGGGAGCGATGCATCGGTACATGCGAAGGAAGCTTTAGCTGAAAAAGGAATTTCAATTGATCATGCGGCGCAGCAAGTAAATGAAACTTTGCTTGATTGGGCTGATATTGTCGTAACGATGACAGAAAACCATAAGCAAATTGTACTTGGGCATTATCCGAGCGTTGAAAAGAAATTAAATACGTTATATGGATTAACTGAAGGTATAGGCAAGGACATTTCAGATCCATTTGGAGGCTCGCTTTCTATTTATAAAGAAACGTTAGATGAAATGGAAAAACTTGTACAAACTTTACTGAAAAAACATTCAGTAGGTTGATGTTTCGTGTATAATACGATATTGGAGATCACTTCTTCCTATATGAGGTAGCGAGTGTGAAATGAAGATAATTGATTGAAACTTTGGAGGGGTAAAAATGAAAGTAGTAATAGCATCTGATCACGGCGGTATGAATATCCGCAAAGAACTTGTAAGTTTATTAGAAGAGTTAAATATTGAATATATTGATTTAGGTTGTGAATGTGAAGCTGGTTCTGTTGATTACCCTGACTTTGCGTTTCCAGCAGCTGAAATGGTAGCGAATGGTGAAGTAGATCGTGGTATTTTAGTTTGTGGGACAGGCATTGGTATGTCAATCGCAGCAAACAAAGTAAATGGTATCCGTTGTGCGTTAGTTCATGATACTTTCAGCGCTAAAGCGACGAGAGAGCATAATGACACTAACATGCTAGCAATGGGCGAGCGTGTAATTGGTGCTGGTCTAGCGCGTGATATCGCGAAAATCTGGTTAACAACTGATTATGAAGGTGGTCGTCACGAAAACCGCGTAGGAAAAATTAAAACATACGAAACAAAGTAATAGATTCTAACTATCAGTAGTGTGAAATATAATTTGGTGAACCAACCTGTGAAAGGAAGAGGCGTAATGACAGAAATCGTAAAGGTAAGAGAACAGCTACAAATGTCGCTTTCTGATTTCCAAGAACAAGCTTCATTACAAAGCGGTCAAGTTTTTGTAGTGGGTTGTAGCACGAGCGAAGTGCTAGGCGAAAGAATTGGAACATCAGGAACGATGGAAGTAGCAGAGGCGATTTTCTCTGAGTTAAAACAATTTCAAGAGCAAACAGGTATTGAATTAGCGTTTCAATGTTGTGAGCATTTAAACCGTGCTTTAGTAGTTGAGAGAGAAGTAGCGATAAAATATCAATTTGAAATTGTAACAGTTACGCCTGTTAGATCAGCAGGTGGTGCATTGGGGACATACGCGTATCACAATTTGAAAGATCCGGTAGTAGTTGAGTTTATTAAAGCTGATGCAGGAATGGATATTGGTGATACATTTATCGGTATGCATTTAAAGCATGTAGCTGTTCCGGTTCGTACAAGTGTGAAGGAAATTGGAAGTGCGCATGTAACGATGGCCAAAACACGTGGAAAACTAATTGGTGGAGCACGTGCTGTCTATGCGGCAGTGGAAGAGACTACCACTTGCCGTTAAATATGAGAAATTAGGAAGTCATATAGTACCTGTTTATCATAAGGTAAAAGGTATGTTGTCTGACTTTATAATAGAAGAAAGAAAAGACCGATTTTCGGTCTTTTTTTTCTTTTATGATATAGAAAGTCATGTTAGAATGTAGTTGAAAACATGAAGGTTCGAAAGAATTACAACCTGAATTTTCGTTTTTTCTGAATAAATAAGAAAAAACTGTTGGGAATCGATGTAATTCGTTCAGAAAAGGGGGATTTTGGTGGATCATTTAAAACGTCAAGATGAAAAGGTATTTGCTGCAATTGAGGCAGAACTAGGAAGACAGCGTTCAAAGATTGAGTTAATTGCTTCGGAAAACTTCGTAAGTGAAGCAGTAATGGAGGCACAAGGTTCTGTTTTAACGAATAAGTATGCTGAAGGATATCCTGGAAAACGTTACTATGGTGGCTGTGAACACGTAGACGTAGTAGAAGATATCGCACGTGATCGCGTGAAAGAAATTTTCGGCGCAGAGCACGTAAATGTTCAACCACACTCTGGTGCACAAGCGAACATGGCAGTATACTTCACGATTTTAGAGCAAGGCGATACAGTACTTGGTATGAACTTATCTCATGGTGGTCACTTAACACACGGAAGCCCTGTTAACTTCAGTGGAGTACAATATAATTTCGTAGAATATGGCGTGGATGCTGACTCTCACCGTATTAATTACGATGATGTATTAGCAAAAGCGAAAGAACATAAACCAAAATTAATCGTTGCAGGTGCAAGTGCATACCCTCGTGTTATCGATTTCAAGCGATTCCGTGAGATTGCAGATGAAGTGGGCGCTTATTTAATGGTTGATATGGCACATATCGCAGGTTTAGTAGCTGCTGGTTTACATCCAAATCCAGTACCACATGCACATTTCGTTACAACGACAACACATAAAACGTTACGTGGTCCGCGTGGTGGTATGATTTTATGTGAAGAGCAATTTGCAAAACAAATTGATAAATCAATCTTCCCTGGTATTCAAGGTGGTCCACTTATGCACGTAATCGCTGCAAAAGCTGTTGCATTTGGTGAAGCACTTCAAGATGATTTCAAAACATATGCACAAAATATCATTAACAATGCGAACCGCTTAGCTGAAGGTCTTCAAAAAGAAGGACTTACACTTGTTTCTGGCGGAACAGACAATCACTTAATCTTGATTGATGTTCGTAACTTAGAAATCACAGGTAAAGTAGCAGAGCACGTATTAGATGAAGTTGGTATTACAGTGAACAAAAATACAATTCCATTTGAAACAGCAAGCCCATTTGTAACAAGTGGTGTACGTATCGGTACAGCAGCTGTAACATCTCGTGGTTTCGGTTTAGAAGAAATGGATGAAATTGCGTCACTTATTGCTTATACATTAAAAAATCATGAAAATGAAGCTGCGTTAGAAGAAGTACGTAAGCGTGTAGAAGCGTTAACTAGCAAATTCCCAATGTATCCAAATCTATAATAGATTGAAGAAGACTGCCGAGACTTAATTGTTTTGGCGGTCTTTTTTTTGGACATATATTATTTTTAAAGTATGTATACAAATGATGAATAAATTTTGGCGATATAATGAAGGATACAGCTCCCATAATTGGTAAAGATACTAGATAGATTCATTGTAAAATCATGATTTTGCCAAATTTGCCCTTGAATATTAGTAGCGTTTTCTTTACAATCGTAAATAGTGTAAAAAAGCGTGCAAACGCATGAATATCATCTAAAGGAGAGATTCACATGGGAAAACTGTATGTATTTGATCACCCGTTAATTCAACATAAGATTACATATATTCGCGATAAGAATACAGGTACGAAAGATTTTCGTGAATTAGTGGACGAAGTAGCAAGCTTAATGGCTTTCGAAATTACTCGCGACCTTCCACTTAAGGACATTGAAATTGAAACACCTGTAAGCAAAGCGACAACAAAAGTGATCGCTGGTAAAAAACTTGGTTTAATTCCGATTTTACGTGCAGGTTTAGGAATGGTTGATGGAATTCTGAAATTAATTCCAGCAGCAAAAGTAGGACACGTTGGTTTATACCGTGACCCTAAAACATTGCAACCGGTAGAATACTATGTGAAACTTCCAACGGATGTAGAAGAGCGTGACTTTATCGTACTAGATCCGATGCTAGCAACAGGTGGTTCTGCGGCTGAAGCAATTAACTCTCTGAAAAAGCGCGGTGCGAAACAAATTAAATTAATGTGTATCGTTGCAGCTCCAGAAGGGGTAAAAGTAGTACAAGAAGAACATCCTGATGTTGATATTTATGTAGCAGCATTAGATGAGAAATTAAATGACCACGGATATGTAGTACCAGGTCTTGGTGATGCTGGTGACCGTTTATTCGGAACGAAGTAAGACAACTGACGAGCAGGGGAGATTCCCCAGCTCGTCTTTTTTGCTGTAAGCAAGTAGGGGAGGGGGAGAGGATAAATATACATCGTATATACAACATAAGTTGCATACACCTCACATATAATATAGAAGTCTTACGTCTGAGGAACACTATATTATGGAAGAAAAGCGTTATATCTCGAAAATATAATAGTGACAAACTTGTGAACATTTCCTTCTATTATAAAGAGAAAACTGTTAGAAATTGCATATATGTAACCAGTATTTAGAAGGGGAACGTTTTCATTTTTGGGAGGAAATGCCTAATACTCAAATTTTTAGATTTTTTACGATTTCTCGTTGACACTGTTAATACCCTATTGTATGCTAACAACGGGGATAGATGGTAGGGCTTTCAGTGACAAAATTACATCTATTCCGTGACGAAAATGTAAACTTTTTGTTTTGTATAGGATTTATGCAAAAAAATGAGTTATTATTAACACATCGTGAATGAGGGTTACATATTGGAGGGATGAATCCTTGCAAAAAAACGATCGCAGCCATATAAAAGCTTATGCTTTAATGTCAGGTATTCTTGCTCAATTAGTCGGTTCTATTCTTGTTGGAATCTTTGGTGGGCAGTGGATTGATAATAAGGTTGGAACGTTTCCGTTGTTTCTTATTATAGGGTTATTACTCGGACTAGGAACAGGGGTATACGCAATGATTCGACTCATTCGACATTACTATTCGGGAGAGCAATGATGATAGACGTACATGGACTTGTCCAAAGACAAAAGAAATATATGTACTACTTGCTTGCGCTTCTAGTGCTAGGATGGGGATTTACCTCTTACAAGGATGTATTTCTTGGACTGATTATCGGGACGATTTTCAGTTTTCTTAGTTTGCGCATCATTGCACGTAGAACAGACAAGCTGCTAGATCGCGTAACAAATGGAGAAAACGTGAAGTTCAAGGCAACAGCGGTAAGTACATATTCAAGATTCGCCACGATTGGGTTATTAATTTTATTTGCAGCCAAATATCAAGAGTTAATCGCGATGTGGGGCCTAGGTGTAGGATTGCTGACAGGATACCTTGTCATGATCATAGATTTTCTTTATTTAGAGTATAAGAGCAGGGAAGAGAGGTGAATTACTAGTGGAACACGGTAAATTAGTTGAATTTCTAGGTTTAACGTTCGATTTGTCATCAGTTATGATGGTTACTGTAGCAGCAGTTATTGTTTTCTTAATCGCTGTTATCGGAACTCGCAGCTTAGCTCTTCGCCCAACCGGGATGCAAAACTTCATGGAATGGGTGTTTGACTTCGTGAAAGGGATTATCAATAGTACGATGGACTGGAAAACAGGTGGACGTTTCTTAACGCTTGGCGTTACGCTTATCATGTTTATCATCGTATCGAACTTCCTTGGTTTACCATTCATGTATTCAGCAACTGAAGCTGGCGAACATATTGCATGGTGGAGATCACCAACGTCTGATCCAGCAGTTACATTAACATTAGCCGTGATGGTAGTTACCCTCACCCATTATTATGGAATTAAGATGAAGGGTACGAAAGAGTACGTAAAAGGTTATTTCCAACCTATGAAATTCTTATTCCCATTAAAGGTTATTGAGGAGTTTGCTAACACATTAACGTTAGGTCTTCGTTTATTTGGTAACATTTATGCAGGTGAGATCTTATTAGGATTACTTGCTAAGTTGGGCGGAGCATCAGTCCTTGGGGCATTAGGTGCGCTTGTACCAATGTTAGCATGGATGGGATTCAGTGTATTCGTTGGATCAATCCAAGCATTTATTTTCGTTATGTTAACGATGGTTTATATGGCTCATAAAGTAAGCCATGACCATTAATATAATTTAAGTAAGAAAAAATTTATTTTTTTATAATACAAAGGAGGACAAATTAAATGAGTTTAGGTGTAATCGCAGCTGCAATTGCAATTGGTTTATCAGCATTAGGTGCAGGTATTGGTAACGGTCTTATCGTATCACGTACAATCGAAGGTGTTGCTCGTCAACCAGAATTAAAAGGCGCACTTCAAACAATTATGTTCATCGGGGTTGCTTTAGTTGAGGCACTTCCAATCATCGGTGTAGTTATTGCATTCATCGTAATGAACAAATAAGGGAGACTCCCCTTACATAGATGGCGAAGAGTGTTTTTCCGAACTTTCTTCGCCATTGCTTTATGAATGAAACGTATGTCTTTTTTTTTCATATGATCAATTTAGATATTTTGAAGGGAGTGAATCCTTGTGCCAACTTTATTATTAGGTGCTGCCATTCCATTTGGAACGATTGCTTATACATTGTTCATTTTCTTACTTCTATTAGTAATGCTACGCAAATTTGCGTGGGGTCCTTTAATGGGAATTATGAAAGAACGTGAAGAGCATGTTACTAATGAAATCGACGCTGCAGAAAGAAGTAATGCTGAGGCGAAGAAATTAGTAGAAGAACAACGTGAAATGTTAAAACAATCACGTGTTGAAGCACAAGAGTTAATCGAAAGAGCGAAAAAGCAAGCTGTAGATCAAAAAGATGTTATTGTTGCTGCTGCGAAAGAAGAAGCAGAATCAATTAAAGCATCTGCTGTACAAGAAATTCAACGCGAAAAAGAGCAAGCAATTGCTGCTTTACAAGAACAAGTTGCTTCTTTATCTGTTCAAATTGCTTCTAAAGTAATTGAAAAAGAGTTAAAAGAAGAAGATCAAGTGAAGTTAATTCGCGATTATATTAAAGAAGTAGGAGAAGCGCGATGAGCAATGGGATTGTAGCAAAACGTTATGCTGTCGCTCTTTTTAAAATTGCTAAAGAAAAACACGTATTAGAAATGTTTGAAGAGGAATTACGCCTTGTACAAAACGTTTATGTAAAGAACGGAGAACTACATAGCTTTTTAACGCAACCGAACATTTCAAAGGAACAAAAGAAAACGTTTCTTGCAAACGTATTCGGATCTGTTTCTGAATCTATTTTAAATACGTTATATATTTTAATTGATAACAAACGCATTGATATCTTACCTGAAATTGCAGATGAATATGTTGTTCTTGCTAATGAAGAACGTAACGTAGCGGACGCAACTGTATATTCTACTCGTCTTCTATCAGAAGAAGAGAAGCTTAACATTGCAGAAGCATTTGCGAAGAGAACAGGAAAAGATGCAATTCGCGTGAAAAATGTTGTAGATGAAGATTTACTAGGCGGCATTAAAGTACGTATTGGAAATCGCATTTATGACGGAAGTTTACAAGGAAAATTAGCACGTATTCAGCGTGAATTAATGAAGAATAGATAGGGGTGAAGCACATGAGCATCAGAGCTGAAGAAATTAGCGCACTGATAAAGCAACAAATCGAGAACTATCAGTCTGAAATCGAAGTTAGTGATGTTGGTACAGTTATCCAAGTTGGTGACGGTATCGCGCGTGCTCATGGTCTTGATAACGTTATGGCTGGTGAACTTGTAGAGTTCTCTAACGGCGTTATGGGACTAGCACAAAACTTAGAGGAAAACAACGTAGGTATTATCATTTTAGGACCTTACACAGAAATTCGTGAAGGTGACGAAGTTCGTCGTACTGGTCGCATCATGCAAGTACCGGTAGGAAAAGAACTAATTGGTCGTGTTGTAAACCCATTAGGTCAACCAGTTGATGGTTTAGGCCCAATCAATACAACAAACACTCGTCCAATTGAAAGTCCAGCACCAGGTGTAATGGATCGTAAATCTGTTCATGAGCCACTTCAAACAGGTATTAAAGCGATCGATGCTCTTGTACCAATTGGCCGTGGTCAACGTGAGTTAATCATCGGTGACCGTCAAACTGGTAAAACAGCGGTTGCACTTGATACAATCATTAACCAAAAAGATGAAGATATGATTTGTATCTATGTAGCAATTGGACAAAAAGAATCAACTGTACGTAACGTAGTAGAAACACTACGTAAGCACGGTGCATTAGAGTACACAATCGTTGTAACTGCATCTGCTTCTCAACCAGCTCCATTATTATACCTAGCTCCTTACGCTGGTGTAACAATGGGTGAAGAGTTCATGTACAATGGTAAACACGTATTAGTAGTATATGATGACTTATCAAAACAAGCAGCGGCTTACCGTGAGCTGTCATTACTATTACGTCGTCCTCCAGGTCGTGAAGCTTACCCAGGGGATGTATTCTACTTACATTCTCGCTTATTAGAGCGTGCAGCAAAATTAAGTGATGCAAAAGGCGGCGGTTCTTTAACTGCACTACCTTTCATCGAAACACAAGCAGGGGACGTATCAGCATACATCCCAACAAACGTAATTTCTATTACGGATGGACAAATCTTCTTACAATCTGACCTATTCTTCTCTGGCGTACGTCCAGCGATCGATGCGGGTACTTCTGTATCTCGTGTAGGTGGATCTGCTCAGATTAAAGCAATGAGTAAAGTATCAGGTACACTTCGTCTTGACCTTGCATCTTACCGTGAGTTAGAAGCGTTCGCTCAGTTCGGTTCTGACCTTGATAAAGCAACTCAAGCGAAATTAAACCGTGGTGCTCGTACTGTTGAGGTATTAAAACAAGGATTACACAAACCATTACGTGTAGAGAAACAAGTTATCATTCTTTACGCTTTAACACGTGGATTCCTAGATGATATCCCAGTAGTAGATATCACTCGTTTTGAAGAAGAATTCCATGCTTGGTTAGATTCTAATGCGACTGACTTATTAGAAGAAATCCGCACAACTAAGAAACTTGCGGATGACGACAAATTTGCAGCAGCAATCAATGGATTTAAAAAAGTATTCGTAGCTTCTGAATAATAATAAAAAGTGAAGCCGACTGTTCAGCCTCATCGGCTAAGGTTCTTTCTCACAGAAGGTGCTTTTTACCTTCTTGTGGGGAAGGTTCTTAGACGAAAGGGGCTAGGAGGCGGAACTAGATTAATAAAAGCGGAAGCGGCTCGTTCTGAATGTGAGGGGGATGGAGCTTCTGACGAAGAGGCGGTGTTTGCCTCGTAGGAAGAAGTGAAGCCACCGAGCATTCAAGCCGCTGGAGCTAGATAGTATATATAAAAGGCATCTCGGGCTCTGAGATTGCTAAAGGTCATGTAAAGGAAAAGAGTAGGTGCACCTATTCTTTTCCTTCAATCATGAGCAAGAATATCTTGCAACGTAGATTAGGAAGAGGATTCTTACTAATCGTGCCAACTTCCGGAAAAAAGGTGGTGAAAACCTGTGGCATCTTTACGCGATATAAAAGCGAAGATTAACTCGACAAAGAAAACGAGTCAAATTACGAAAGCGATGGAGATGGTATCTGCATCTAAGTTAAACCGTGCAGAGCAAAATGCTAAATCTTTCGTTCCGTATATGGAAAAGATTCAAGAAGTAGTAGCGAGCATTGCGCAAGGAAGCAAAGGGATTAATCATCCAATGCTAAATGCGCGTCCTGTAAAGCGTACAGGATACATCGTTATTACGTCTGATCGCGGACTAGCAGGTGGTTATAACAGTAACGTATTACGTACAGTAAGTAACGTAATTCGTGAACGTCATAATATGGATTCAAACCAATATTCTATTATTGTGCTTGGACGACTAGGACGTGATTATTTAAAACGTCGCGGCTTTAACATTATTGATGAAGTAGTTGGATTATCTGACCACCCATCATTTACTGATATTAAAGACCTTGCTTCTCGAGCAATTGCGATGTTTGCAGATGGTGCTTATGATGAACTGTACATTTACTACAACCATTACGTAAGTAAAATTTCACAAGAGGTAACGGAAAATAAAATTTTACCGCTTACTGATGTGGCGTCTGACAAACCGACGACAGCTTATGAATTCGAACCTTCTGAAGAAGAAATTTTAAAAGTACTATTGCCACAATACGCAGAAAGCTTAGTGTACGGTGCATTACTAGACGGTAAAGCAAGTGAACACGCAGCGCGTATGACAGCAATGAAGAGTGCTACAGACAACGCAATGGAAGTTATCGATTCACTTACACTTTCATTCAACCGTGCGCGTCAGGCAGCGATTACGCAAGAAATTACGGAAATCGTTGGTGGAGCAGCAGCGTTAGAATAGTATTAAAAAGCGGAAGCGGCTCTGTCAAAAGAGTCGCGTAAGCTATAAACCAATAAAAAATTAAAAGCTAGCTGCTCGTAGAAAGTTGGCTAATTAAAAGAAAGCTAGGAGGGAACCCGATGAATAAAGGGCGCGTTACGCAAATCATGGGTCCGGTTGTAGACGTTAAGTTTGATGGCGGAAAGCTACCAGAAATCTACAACGCCCTTACGGTAAAACAAAGCAACGAAAACGGAAGTATTAACTTAACATTTGAAGTTGCACTTCATTTAGGTGATGATACAGTTCGTACAGTTGCAATGTCTTCCACAGATGGACTTGTTCGTGGCACAGAAGTAGAAGATACTGGTAAACCAATCTCTGTACCAGTTGGTGATGTAACACTTGGTCGCGTATTTAACGTATTAGGTGATGCAATTGACTTAGATGGTGAGGTTCCTGCAGATGTACATCGTGATCCAATTCACCGTCAAGCACCTGCATTCGAAGAATTATCTACTAAAGTAGAAATTCTTGAAACTGGTATTAAAGTAGTAGACTTACTTGCTCCTTACATTAAGGGTGGTAAGATCGGCCTATTCGGTGGTGCCGGCGTAGGTAAAACAGTATTAATTCAGGAATTAATTAACAACATCGCACAAGAGCACGGTGGTATCTCTGTATTCGCTGGTGTAGGTGAGCGTACTCGTGAGGGTAATGACTTATACCACGAAATGAGCGATTCTGGCGTAATCAAGAAAACTGCGATGGTATTCGGACAAATGAACGAGCCACCTGGAGCACGTCAACGTGTTGCATTAACAGGCTTAACAATGGCTGAGCATTTCCGTGATGAGCAAGGACAAGACGTACTTCTGTTCATCGATAACATCTTCCGTTTCACGCAAGCGGGTTCTGAAGTATCTGCCCTTCTTGGTCGTATGCCATCTGCGGTAGGTTACCAACCAACACTTGCAACAGAAATGGGTCAATTACAAGAGCGTATTACATCTACAAATAAAGGGTCTATCACGTCTATCCAAGCGGTATATGTACCAGCCGATGACTATACTGACCCAGCACCAGCTACAACGTTCGCTCACTTAGATGCAACAACAAACTTAGAGCGTCGTTTAACGCAAATGGGTATTTACCCAGCCGTAGATCCATTAGCATCTACATCTCGTGCACTTTCTCCAGAAATCGTAGGAGAAGAACATTATGAAGTAGCTCGTCAAGTACAGCAAACTTTACAACGTTATAAAGAGCTTCAAGATATCATCGCTATCTTAGGTATGGATGAGTTATCTGAAGAAGATAAGTTAGTTGTACATCGTGCTCGTCGTATTCAATTCTTCTTATCTCAAAACTTCCACGTAGCTGAGCAGTTTACAGGTCAAAAAGGTTCTTACGTACCTGTAAAGAATACAGTTAGTGGTTTCAAAGAAATTCTAGAAGGAAAATATGATGACCTTCCAGAAGATGCATTCCGCTTAGTAGGTGGCATTGAAGAAGTTATTGAAAACGCGAAGAAAATGATGGCGTAAGGCCTTAGGAGGGACGAAGTATGAAGACATTTCCAGTCAGTATTGTAACTCCTGATGGACCGGTTTACGAAAAAGAGGTAGAAATGGTAAGTGTAAAAGCAGAGAGTGGGGAAATGGGGATCTTACCAGGCCACATTCCAACTGTTGCACCATTAAAAATTAGTGCAGTTCGTCTGAAAAATGGTGGACACACTGATTATGTAGCAGTAAGCGGTGGCTTTATCGAAGTTCGTCCAGATAAAGTGACTGTATTATCATCATCTGCTGAAGAAGCAAACCATATCGATATCCATCGCGCAAATGAAGCGAAGCGTCGCGCTGAGCAACGTCTGCAAGATAAACAAGCACATGTTGACTTTAAACGTGCAGAAATGGCATTACAACGTGCTGTGAACCGTTTGAACGTTTCCGATATGAAGTAAAAAAATCCGTAAGGGCTTTGCCTTTACGGATTTTTTTTTGTGTATTTTATGGATAATTTTACAAAACTGGTATAATTATATTGATGCTTGTATAAGTAGAAGTGTACAACAATTTATATTTCATAAAGGGGATGGATCAATGATTGGTGAAATGAAGCGAGAAGCATTGTACTCTTTAAAGGGAAAATGGGGACTAGGTGTTGGATCAACAATTTTATATTTTATTTTAAGTTATGTTGTTTCGCTGGCTGCAATGCTTATACTATTAATTCCAGGAATTATTATATTTCTCTCAGTTGTAAGCTTAACTGGATCATTTGAAGAGGAAACGATGTCAATTGGAGCAGGTATTACCTTTGGAATTTTTTATTGCATTATGATAATTTTGAGTAACGCATCGTATGGGATTACGTCATATGGTTATACAAATGTATTTTTACAGATTAGTAAACGAGAAGATGCTAAAGTAGATTACTTATTCGAAGGATTTCGTGGCTTTAAAAGAATGATGAAAACAATGTGGGCAATGCTTGCGATTTTGTTATATACAGGTACATGGATTCCGATGCTGTTAATAGGCTTATTTGCATTGTTAGGTGAAGAAGGGAATACGTCATTTGCAATAGCTTTCTTCGTACTATTAGCAATTTCAATTGTTGGTATGATTGTGATGTATTTTTCTTATGCACTGACGTACTATGTGATGATTGAAAATCCAGAATATAGTGTTTCGCAGGCGATGAAGGAAAGTAAGAATCTTATGAAGGGTCATAAGTTAGATTTGTTTCTTTTATGGCTGAGCTTCATAGGATGGGCTATTTTAGCGCTGCTTACTTTTGGAATAGGATTTCTTTGGCTTAGTCCGTATATGAGTACGACGACAGCACACTTTTATCGCTACATTTCAAAAGGTGAATTTCAATAGGAACATGCTATACTAATAGAATTATTGTGTATAGGAGGCGAGGCTACGCATGATTAGTGATTTAAAAGGAGAAGCACTAGATTCATTAGAAGGGAAATGGGGATTAGCTGTTGGAGCTACACTACTCATTTCAATTCTTATCACGGCTTTTAGTTTTAGTGTTGATTGGGGATTTTCTTTAATTTTCGGTTGGCAAAAAACAAATGGTTCACTTTCAACGAATATTCTTTCATTTTTTGTTACTGGACCGTTAACTTTAGGTGGATATTACCTTGGTTTAAATATCCTTCGTGAAAAGCAAGCTAGTATTGGTAATGTATTCATTTGGTTTTCAGAGGGAAAGAGATTTCTAAAATCATTTTTATTATATTTATTAGTAAATCTTTATCTTTTCTTATGGACGTTATTGTTCATTATTCCAGGTATTATTAAATCATTTTCTTATGCGATGACATACTTTATTATAAACGATCATCCTGAGTATTCACTGAACCAAGCTATTACAGAAAGTCGTCGTATGATGGATGGACATAAGATGGAGTATTTCATTTTATGTTTAAGTTTTATTGGCTGGTTTATATTAAGTTGTATTACGTTAGGGATTGGATTCTTATGGTTAATTCCATATTTCTATACGACATCTGCAGCTTTTTACGAAGAGATTGCAGAAGAATATTATGAGAAAAAAATTTAGCACTATAAAACCCCCAGTATGAATTATTTGTTCATACTGGGGGTTTTTTGTAGAAATTTTATAAATTGATTACTAGTAAGTGGTTTACTGAAATAGTAACCTTGCATATATTTACAGTTATGTTTTTGCAGAAACTTAAGCTGTTTTTCAGTTTCAATTCCTTCGGCAACGACTGAAAGATTTAAAGTATTTGCGAGGGAAAGTATTGTAGAAACGATGGCTCGTTCTTCAGGACGATGATCAGCTAATTGTGTAAATTCTCTCGGTACTTTTAATGTGTCGATTGGAAAAATTGATAAATAAGCAAGAGAAGAATACCCAGTACCGAAGTCATCAATGGAAGTTTGGATACCGTACTCTTTTAATTGCTTCAGTCTCAATAACGTTTCTTTCTCGTCAATCATTGCAATTCTTTCTGTTAACTCAAGTGTTACATATTTTGGGTTGACTTGCACGTCGTTTAATATTTGTGAAATGTTTTCGATTAATTGATCTTGCCGGAATTCTTTTGCGGATAAATTAACACTTATTTTTAAATTTTGGTAGCCAAAGGTATGCCATATTTTTAATTGGAGACAAGCTTCTTGTAATACCCAATGTCCAAGTGGGACTACTTGTGGCGTCTCTTCTACAATTGGAATAAACTCACATGGTGAAATGTCACCTAATAGCGGGTGTTTCCATCGTATTAAAGCTTCAGCACCGATAATTTTATTTGTTGTCGTATCAATTTGTGGTTGATAAACGAGATAAAATTCTTTGTTTACTAAAGCGATTGGCAAATCTTTTTCAATTCGAGCTTTTCGTTCCATTTTTTTATATAGTTCTTTCGTGTAAAGAGAGCTACCGTTTTTTCCTTTATTCTTTGCCTCGTACATGGCCATATCAGCATGCTGCAAAATGGATAGCGCATCTTCACCTGCTTCAGGATATATTGCAATTCCGATGCTCGGTGAGATTTGTAAATGTTGATTTTCGATTTCAAATGGCTCATTCATGGCCGCTACAATCCTATCAGCTATTTTTTGGACATCTGGCTTTTTTTTGTAATTCTCGATAAGGATTGTGAACTCATCCCCAGCTAGCCGCGCGAGTTTCATATTTGATGTTGCTATTCTTTCGAGCCTTTTTGCTACTGCGATGAGCAATAGGTCTCCTACTCGATGACCGAGGGTATCATTAATAACTTTAAAACGGTCTAGGTCGAGAAACATAACAGCAAAAGGCTTTTTCGATATTTTTGCTCGTGCAATTGCCTGTTCTAAATGTTGATGAAATGCACGTCGATTTGCAAGCTCTGTTAAAGTATCATGGTATGCTAGGAAGTTGATTTGTTCTTGTTGTTGTTTGCTTTCCGTAATATCTTTAATCATTAAATAAACCCCAGAAATTTTCTCCTTTAAAAAGATCGGTACGGCGGTAACGTGCAAGTAGTAAATATCTCTGTTTTTATGGTAAGCCCGTATTTCTAAAGAAATAGAATATCCCTTTTTCACGCGATGAAAGGCGTTAATCATTTCTTCTAAATCTTCTTCGTATATGAGTGAATAGTAAGGCTGGTTTAATAATTCATTCGTTTGATAACCGAGTAAAGTAGTACCAGCGTTATTTACTTTGAGAAAATTACCGTACAAATCTAATGTAAAAATTGGATCTGGATGATGCTCGTATAAAGATTTAAACATTTGTTGATTATGATAGAGTTCATTTTTCTGTTCTACTAAATCTTCTGTACGTAGTTTAATTTGTTTCTCGAGTTCTGAGTTGAATTGCATTTGAGCGATCAATAATATTTTATTTTGTTTTCGAACTAAACTATGACGTATGAGAACGAAAGAAAAAGTTATTATAAGTCCGATTACTATAATAGGCGCAAAAACGTATTCAACTAATATAAAAACAATAAGCATTACTACCGAAATATACGGTAATGATAATCGGATTGATTCGCCAATTTTAGGTGTTAGTAGTACTTGTTCTTGTTTTTCAGGCTTTTTTGTATGGAGAATACAGGCGATTGCTACTAGTACTAAGGTTACTTGATAGAAAGGAGTAACTGTAAACATAGAATACTCTGGTATGAAGTATTTTATATAAGCATAAATCGCATCTGTAGTAGCATATAAAATTAAAGCACTGCCAAGAAGTGCACCGACCTTTTTAGGTAATAAGGATAGTGGTTTGAATAAAAGGTTGATTCCTATTAAGAGAAAGAGTAAATCAGCCATTGGATAGGTAAGTTGAACAAATATGTCGATATAGGATGTTGTAAAGATATGAATAGTTCGTTCAATAAGTAAGTAGTAACTTAAAGTAAATTGGGCTGTAACGATAATACAAATATCACATAGCATAAAAAGTTTTTCTAATAAATCTCGGTTATAAATGATTTCGTATAGAAAGGCAAACGTAAAGCTAACTAAAAAAAGTAAGTAAAAAAAGTCAGATGGATCAACGAACGTATAGAAGTCCTTTACAATTAAACGCTGATAGGCAACGACTATATCACCGATAAAATAAGAGAGAGCTCCAACAGATAATATGATCCAAAATAAACGAGATAGCCCTTCTTTCATGTTTGAAAAATAAAGTATATAACTACAAGCGATAATATCAATTAATAGGGTGCTCGTTCCGATTAATAGCTGAAAAGGAAATGAGTATTCATATACAAAAGGCATTGCTACATAGTGAAGCGTTATAGACAGCAATACAATGCTTATAAGAATACTTACATGTGTTTGTTTTTTCATTTATATCACCTACGGTTTCTTGAAAAGCATATATAAGTTTTATATTTATTTTGCACAATTATAGCAAGTTGTAAAGATAGATTTTAATAATTCTTGTTTCTGTCTCCCAACATATCGACATAGGAATTTGAAGTTTGCTATAATGATTAGAATAGTTGCATTATTTAGAAAAATTTAAAAATAATAATTACTGCAACTAGGACATATTGTTTACTATGTGAACTTGTTCTTAATTTAGGGGGGAGGGTTTCACAATGGCAAGTGTATATGAAAATAGTTATATGATCGTTTTGATTTTCTTGCTATTAGGTATATTGCTGCCGGTAGTGGCTCTTACATTAGGAAGGATGCTGCGCCCAAATAAACCAAGTGCAGCAAAGGCGACGACGTATGAGAGTGGAATTGAGCCTTTTCATGATGCAAATATTCGGTTTCATGCTCGTTATTATATTTTCGCTTTATTGTTTGTGATCTTTGATGTAGAAACTTTATTTTTATATCCTTGGGCTGTTGCGTATGACAAGCTAGGTTTATTTGCATTAATTGAAATGCTCATCTTTGTTGTAATGTTGCTAGTTGGATTAGCGTATGCTTGGAAAAAGAAGGTGTTACAATGGTTATAAATTTTGAGGAATTACATCCAAATGAGCGAGCAGAATTAGAACGAAATATCTTTTTTTCTACATTGGAACAGTTGAAAGGATGGGCGAGGAGCAACTCTTTATGGCCGATGACATTCGGACTGGCATGCTGTGCAATTGAAATGATGGGGGTAGGCTCATCACATTACGATTTAGATCGATTTGGGTCATTTTTTCGAACTTCACCAAGGCAATCGGACGTCATGATTGTATCGGGAACAGTAACGAAGAAGATGGCTCCTATTGTTCGGCGTTTATATGATCAAATGCCCGAACCGAAATGGGTTATTGCGATGGGATCTTGTGCGACAGCAGGTGGTCCGTATGTAAATTCATATGCTGTTGTGAAAGGTGTAGACCAAATCGTACCAGTTGATGTGTATATTCCTGGTTGTCCCCCAAATCCAGCTGCTTTAATCTATGGAATTAATAAATTAAAAGAGAAAATTCGTTACGAGGCAAAGACCGGAAAGCAGGTGACGAATAAATGAGTAATCCAAATAAAGATTTAGAGGATCTGAAAAAAGAAGCAGCTAGGCGTGCGAAAGAAGAAGCGAGAAAACGCCTTGTAGCGAAACACGAGGCGGAAATAAGTGAACTTGAGGAGGAAGATCGAGAAAAAGAGAAAGCGCTACCAAAAAATGATGATATTACTATAGAAGAAGCAAAGCGACGTGCAGCAGCCGCAAAAGCAAAAGCGGCGGCGTTAGCGAAACAGAAAAGAGAAGGAACCGAAGAAGTAACGGAAGAAGAAAAAGCGAAAGCCAAGGCGAAGGCAGCAGCAGCTGCAAAGGCAAAAGCGGCAACATTAGCGAAACAGAAAAGAGAAGGAACCGAAGAAATAACGGAAGAAGAAAAAGCGAAAGCCAAGGCGAAGGCAGCAGCAGCCGCAAAAGCAAAAGCGGCAGCATTAGCAAAACAGAAAAGAGAAGGAACCGAAGAAGTAACGGAAGAAGAACAAGCGAAAGCCAAGGCGAAGGCAGCAGCAGCTGCAAAAGCAAAAGCGGCGGCGTTAGCGAAGCAGAAAAGAGAAGGAACCGAAGAAGTAACGGAAGAAGAACAAGCGAAAGCCAAGGCGAAGGCGGCGGCAGCTGCCAAGGCAAAAGCGGCGGCGTTAGCGAAGCAGAAAAGAGAAGGGACAGAAGAAGTAACGGAAGAAGAAAAAGCGAAAGCCAAGGCAAAAGCGGTGGCGGCGGCAAAGGCAAAAGCGGCAGCATTGGCGAAGCAGAAAGCCTCGCAAGGTGATGGGGATTCGGGAGATGAAAAGGCAAAGGCAATTGCAGCGGCAAAAGCGAAAGCAGCAGCGGCTGCCAGAGCGAAGACAAAGGGAGCTGAAGGTAAGAAAGAGAATGAGCCGAAGCAGGAAGAACCGTCCGTAAATCAGCCGTATTTAAATCAGTATGTTGAGGCTATTAGGGAGAAGTTAGGAGAGGGTGCATTAGTAGATTCCTACATTAATAAACTGTCAAAGGATGTGCCAACTCTTGTGGTGGATCCCGAAAAGTATTATGAAGTGATGGAGTCACTGCGATTCCATGAGGGACTTGCTTTTGATTATATGTCAGAGCTACATGCGACGGATTTTGTGACACATATGGAAGTGTATGTTCATTTGTTTTCATATGGCAAGAAACAATCGGTAGCGGTGAAGGTAAAGCTAGACCGGGAAGCGCCGCAAGTCGAATCTGTGACAGCGCTTTGGAAAGGAGCTGACTGGCCGGAGCGAGAAGCATACGATTTGCTCGGCATTATATTTAAAGGGCATCCGAATTTAACACGTATTTTAATGCCAGAGGATTGGGTAGGATATCCGCTTAGAAAAGACTATGAACCGTATGATGTGGAGGTGTAGCTATGATCCGCACGGAAGAGATGCTTTTGAATGTAGGACCTCAGCATCCGAGTACACATGGTGTGTTCAGGCTCGTAATTAAGATTGACGGGGAAATTATTAAAGAAGCTACACCTGTTATTGGGTATTTACATCGCGGGACGGAAAAGATCGCTGAGAGCTTACAGTATACGCAAATTATCCCTTATACAGATCGAATGGACTATTTATCAGCTATGACGAATAATTACGTCATTTGCCATGCTGTAGAGACGATGATGGGGCTTGAAATTCCAGAGCGTGCCGAATACTTGCGAGTACTTGCGATGGAGCTAGGAAGAATTGCGAGCCATCTCGTTTGGTGGGGGACGAATCTTCTTGATATAGGAGCGGTTAGCCCGTTTTTGTACGCGTTTCGTGAACGAGAGATGATTATAAATTTATTAAATGAATTATGCGGGGCACGGCTTACTTTTAACTATATGAGAGTTGGTGGTGTGAAGTGGGATGCGCCAGATGGTTGGATTGAAAAGGTGGAAGAGTTTGTTCCGTATATGAGGGAGCAACTGGCAGGTTATCATGATCTTGTTAGCGGTAATGAGATTTTCTTAAATCGTGTGAAAGGCGTTGGTATATATAGCGCGGAAGAAGCGATTTCGTATTCTTTAAGCGGAGCAAATTTGCGGTGCACTGGAGTAAACTGGGATCTTCGCAAAGATGAGCCGTATTCGATTTATGATCGTTTTGATTTTGATATTCCTGTTGGAAGCATGGGAGATGCTTGGGATCGCTACGTTTGCCGAATGCAAGAAATCGAGGAGTCTTTAAAGATTGTTGAGCAAGCGGTTCAGCAGTTCCCGAAAGATGGAGCTGTGCTGGCAAAAGTACCAAAAATTATTAAGGCACCTAAGGGAGAAGCATTTGTACGTATCGAATCGCCGCGCGGAGAGATTGGGTGTTATATCGCTAGTGACGGAAAGAAAGAGCCGTACCGTTTGAAGTTTCGTAGGCCATCTTTTTATAACTTGCAAATTTTACCAAAGTTATTGAAAGGTGAAAACATCGCTAATTTAATTACGATTTTAGGTGGAGTTGATATTGTACTTGGGGAGGTTGATGGCTAATGATTGAGACGCTCTTACAATCACCTTCAAGCTGGACGAATTTCTTCATTTTTTTCGGATTAGCGGTACTTCTACTATTTGCAGTCCTTGGCTTCGTTACATATGGAATCTTGGCAGAACGGAAAGTGATGGGGTTTATGCAAGGGCGGATTGGCCCAAACCAGGTTGGAGGCCGATTTGGTTTACTGCAAACGGTAGCTGATGTTTTAAAACTATTATTGAAAGAAGATAGTATTCCAAAAGCAGCAGATAAACCGCTGTTTATATTAGCGCCTGTCATTGCATTTGCACCAGCATTTATGGTGCTTGCAGTTATCCCGTTCACTGATAAATTTCAATTTGCAGATATTGGAGTCGGGCTACTTTATTATATTGCTGTTTCCGGTATTACGACGATAGGTGTTGTAACTGGAGGATGGGCATCGAATAATAAATATTCCCTTTTAGGAGGGATGCGTGCGGCGGCGCAAATGATTTCTTATGAGATTCCGCTCGTAATGAGTGTAATTGGTATCGTTTTGCTAGCTGGTAGCCTGAATTTAAATGAGATTGTAGCGGCGCAGGAGAAAGTTTGGTACATTTTCGTACAGCCAATTGGCTTCGTCGTTTTCTTAATCGCAGCAGTTGCAGAGTTAAATAGAACGCCATTCGATTTGCCAGAAGCGGAGTCAGAACTTGTTTCTGGATATCATACGGAATACTCAGGGTTTCGCTGGGCGTTTTTCATGCTTTCAGAGTACGTATATTTCTTCGGGATGGCATCGTTAATTACAGTGCTCTTTTTAGGCGGATGGAATCCAGTCATGTTTCTTGGATTTATCCCAGGTGCCGTATGGTTTGCTTTGAAATTTAGCAGTGTAGTCTTTCTATTAATTTGGTTCCGCGTTACGTTCCCGCGTATAAGAGGTGACCAGTTAATGGAGTTTGGTTGGAAAGTATTATTGCCGATTGCACTTGCAAATATTTTCTTAACGGCATTGATTAAGGAGTTATTCTTCTAATCTATGAGGGGGGTGCCAGTAAGAGATGAAAGGACTATTTAAAGGATTAAAATATACATTAAGTAATTTGAGCAAGAAGAAGGTAACGTATGATTATCCAAATCAACCGTTGCCGTTGCCAGACCGTTTTCGGGGGATTCAAAAATTTTATCCGGAGAAATGTATTGTTTGTAATCAGTGCTCTAACATTTGTCCGACAGACTGTATTCAGTTAACAGGAAAGAAACATCCGGATCCTACGAAAAAAGGAAAAATTATCGACACGTATGATATTAATTTTGAAATTTGTATTCTTTGTGATTTATGTACAGAAGTTTGTCCGACAGAGGCAATTGTCATGACAAATAACTTTGAACTCGCGGAATATTCACGTGATGACTTATTTAAAAATTTGCAGTGGCTTGACGAAAACGACGAAAACGTCAGGAAGGAGAATAAGGCATGAATGGCGAGTTTGTAGCATTCTTTATACTATCCTTGTCTGCAATTATCGGCGGTGTTCTTATGTTGAACTTAACGAAAGTTATGCACATGATGCTAGCTCTCGTTCTGACATTTCTCAGCATTGCAGGTTTGTATTTTCTTTTGTCAGCCGAGTTTATAGGCGTTGCACAAATTTTACTTTACTCTGGTGCAATCACAATTATTATGATTTTCGGCATTATGTTAACGAAACATAACGCGGAAAATGAATCGCGTCTTACTCTTCGAAAATGGATTATCTTCTTTGCAGTTGTAGCATTTGGAGCGGTTATGTATTTCGCTGTTAATAATGTTGATTTTGCAAATGAAAGCACACAAGGAAGTTTACCTCTCCATGAAAACAACACACTTCAAATCGGTACGCTTCTCTATTCAAAATATATTATTCCATTTGAACTAACTTCAGTTATTTTACTTGTAGCACTCGTTGGCGCAATTATACTTGCGAAAAAGGACGAGAAAGAGGAGGATTCCAATGAGTAGCGTTCCAGCTTCTGCATATTTAACACTTGCAATTATTTTGTTTTGCATCGGTCTATTTGGAGCTTTAACAAAGCGGAATACAGTAATCGTATTAGTTTGTATCGAATTAATGCTGAATGCTGCCAATTTAAACTTAGTGGCGTTTAGTAAATTAGGCTTATTTCCGAATTTAACAGGTCAAATTTTCTCACTGTTTACGATGGCTGTAGCGGCAGCGGAAGCGGCGGTAGGACTCGCTATTTTAATTGCTTTATATCGTAATCGTACAACAGTTCAGGTGGATGAAATGGATACGCTTAAAGGATAGCATTGTGACCGAAAAAGGGGGAAGGAAACAATGATCGATTATGCATGGCTCATACCGCTTTTCCCACTCGTTTCGTTTTTGTTACTTATTATATTCGGGAAGAAAATTAGAGAAGGAAGCAGCGTACTTAGTATTTTTTTCGTCTTTCTCTCCTTTATACTTGCGGTACTTGTGTTAATAGAAAGGTTTTCAGAAGCAAGCGTGAAGCATAAGTGGGTGTGGCTTAGAGCTGGAGATGTGGATATATCATTCGGCTTTGAAGTGACTGCATTAGGAGCTTTAATGTTATTTATCGTGACGCTTGTGAGTCTACTTGTACATGTGTATTCGAAAGGTTATATGAAAGGTGATGAACGATTACCGACCTTTTACGCATATTTAGGACTCTTTACATTTGCGATGTTAGGGCTTGTTATATCAACGAATTTATTACAGCTTTATATATTTTGGGAATTAGTCGGCCTTGGCTCATTTTTACTTATCGGTTTTTATTTCTTTAAAGAAGAAGCGAAGGCTGCTGCAAAAAAGGCTTTTATTATGACCCGTATTGGGGATGTTGGTTTATTTATCGGGATGATTTTAATTTTTTGGTACGCAGGTAGTTTTGAATATGACGCAATATTTAGGGCGATTTATACAGGGGATCTACCTCCTTACATGATTACAATAACAGCGATATTAATTTTTATCGGGGCGATGGGGAAATCAGGTCAGTTCCCGCTTCATACGTGGTTGCCAGATGCAATGGAGGGGCCAACACCCGTTTCGGCACTTATTCACGCGGCGACGATGGTCGCAGCTGGCGTATATTTAGTAGCGACGATGTTCCCTCTATTTTCAGCAAGTACAGTGGCGATGCAGACAGTGGCAATCGTTGGAGCTTTCACTGCAATCTTTGCGGCCTCTATCGGTCTTGTGCAAACAGATATAAAGAGGGTGCTTGCTTATTCTACAGTTAGCCAGCTCGGGTATATGATGCTCGCGTTAGGTTCTGCCGGTTATGTAGCTGGTATATTCCATTTAACGACACATGCTTTTTTTAAAGCACTACTATTTTTGGCGGCAGGAAGTGTAATTCATGCTGTGCATACGCAAAACATTAATAAAATGGGCGGTTTACAGAAGAAGATGAAAGTAACTGGTACGCTATTTTTAATAGGTACCCTTGCCATTAGCGGTGTTCCGCTGCTTTCCGGTTTTTTCAGCAAAGATGAAATTTTAGCGGCGACGTGGATGAATGGCAATTACGTTTTATTTACTTTAGCGGTAATTGCGGCGTTTTTAACAGCGTTCTATATGTTCCGCCTATACTTTCTTGTCTTTACTGGAGAAACGAAGACGAAGGAAGAAGTGCATGAATCGCCTCGCGTTATGACGTATCCAATGATTGTTCTCGGCGTTCTCGCAGTAGTGGTAGGATATATAAATACACCATGGTTTGGGACGTTTCTCGGAGATTGGTTGACGAAAGATGTAGGGTTTAAGGTTGAAGAAGCGCATGGACCAGTTTGGATTATGATTGTTGCGACACTCGTTTCATTTGCGGGAATCGCTCTTGCATATTTCATATATAGCAAGAAATCAATTTCTAGGAATTGGGCTGGGGGTACGGAAACATCGCTTTATAATCTTTTGAAAGAAAAATATTATGTGGATGAACTATACAACATGACGGTGATCCCTATTACGAAAGGAATCGCTCATGTGCTTCGCTTATTTGAATTGTATGTAGTCGAAGGAATTGCAGTTTTAATTGCAAGTGTAGTGAAAGGCACAAGTAACCTTGGATCGAAACTTCAAAACGGGAATGTACAAGTGTACGGTACTGTAACGGCGGTTTCGCTCGCTGTACTCGTCATTATTTTGCTCTATACGGGAGGGGATTTACGATGAATGATTTGTTGTTAACGTTCTTCATTTTTTCCCCGCTTTTAGGAATTTTATTGCTTGTATTAACACCGAAAAAGGAATTGCGTACAGTGCGAGCGCTTGGCTTATTTGGGACGGCACTTCCATTTGGAATCGCTATCGTCCTCGCTTGTACATATGCTTCTGGAAAGAATTTGTCACTATTCGATGAAAAGATGAAATGGATTAAGTTCGGCGATTTTACAGCGGTAGATAAAAGGTGGTTTTCTATTTATTACGAGCTTGGTATTGATGGTTTGTCGCTTGTCATGATGGTACTGACGGCTCTTCTAGCAACGCTTGCAGCAATTGCAGCCTTTTCTATTAAAAGAAATTTAAAAGCATTTTATATGCTGTTACTCATGCTAGAAATAGGAATGCTCGGCGTCTTTGCTGCTCAAAACTTAATGTTGTTTTTTATCTTCTTTGAAATTACGTTGCCACCAATGTTCTTATTAATTGGAAAGTGGGGAAAATTGTCGAGTGAAAAGGCTGCGTATAGTTATTTAATATATAACGGTATTGGCTCAGCTATTTTGCTCATTGTTTTCTCAATTTTGTTCGCGAAAACAGGTACAACAAATATTGTGGAGCTGAAAGAGATATTAAGAAGCGTAAACGCAGAGGGAGCACTCGTCATCCCAAGTAGTTTGCAGCTTAGTGTATTTATTGCCATAATGATTGCTTTTGCAATTAAACTACCTGTTTTTCCGTTGCACCGCTGGATGGTCAATGTACACATAGAAGCGCATCCAGCTGTAGTTATGCTTCATGCGGGTGTTTTGCTGAAGATTGGAGCGTACGGTATTATTCGCTTCGGGAAAGGGCTATTCCCGGAATATTTTCACGATGTTGCAACACTAATTGCGATATTAGGCGTAATTAATTTATTATACGGTGCCTTTTTAGCGCTCATCCAAACGGACTTTAGGAAAGTACTGGCTTACTCTAGTATTTCGCATATGGGAATTGTTTTAATGGGGCTCGCGGCACTTAATGCACCGGGGACACAAGGAGCGTTATTCCAAGTTGTATCACATGGTTTAATTGCAGCCTTGCTGTTTTTCTTACTCGGTGTTATAGAACAACGTTTCGGAACATCAGACATTACAGCGCTTGGTGGACTCGCAAAAAGTGTCCCAGTACTTAGCGGCTTCTTCTTAGCAGGAGGAATGGCATCGCTCGGATTACCAGGGATGTCTGGGTTTGTTAGTGAATTTCTTGCCTTTCTCGGTTTATTTCAAGGAGAGCCCGTCATTGCTGCAGTCGGTGTGATTGGCATCATTTTAACCGCTGTATATGTATTAAGGGCGACACTTCAAGTAACATTTGGAAAGAAAGAGTGGGAAGCAAAATCTGATATACACGGATGGGAGTATGTCCCTGTTTTACTACTTATCTTTTGTATTATTGCAATTGGAGTTATGCCAGAGATACTAGGAGATCCGCTTCAAAATACATTGAAAACATTGGGGGTGAAGTAGGATGGATATGAATACGTTACTTAGCTTATCGTGGCATCTAATGGTGCCAGAATTTATTATTCTCGGCGCCGCCATCCTTCTTTCCATATGTGATTTGTTTTTTAAGCTGAACCATAGATATGTAGCTCTTGGTGCGATTGCTGCCATCGTATTAGCAATCGTGTCATTAATTACTCTATATAGCGAACCAGCAGGAGATATTTTAAATGGATCGTTTGTGTTAGATGGATTTTCAAAAGGGTTTAAAACGTTGCTATTAGGTGCCTCAGCCCTCATTTTATGCACCGCAATGAGCGATGATAAGAAGAATCCAATCGAAGATAAAGGTGAATATTATTATTTATTTTTAATGGCACTTCTTGGTGCGATGTTCATGGCCTCTAGTGTTGATTTTATTACCCTTTTCGTTGGTTTGGAGTTACTTTCACTTTCTTCTTATATTTTAGTAGGAATACGAAAAAAGAGCCGTGCATCAAATGAAGCGGCAATGAAATACGTCATTAGCGGAGGAATTGGAACGGCGATTACGCTCTTCGGAATGAGTTATTTATACGGTATTACAGGTTCAACTAACATTGTAGATATGCAAAAGGTACTCACTGGGGAACTCGCTAGTGGTATTCAGTTATTGTTAGCTCTCGCATTTCTTTTATTGCTAGTTGGTCTCTCATTTAAAATTGCCACAGTGCCGTTTCATATGTGGGCACCTGATGTGTATGAAGGAGCGGCTACACCAGTTACTGCTTTTCTTGGAACGATTTCTAAAATTGCCGGGTTCCTACTCATTATTCGTTTGTTCCTTATGATCTTTGCAAGTGTATTAATACAAGGAGATATGCAATCTTTATATGGGCATATGAGTATATATATTGCGGTGCTAGCAAGTATTACGATGATTGTTGGGAATGTAGTCGCGTTAAAACAATACAATATAAAGCGTTTATTTGCTTATTCAGGCATTGCACATGCGGGGTATTTACTCGTTCCACTTGTGGCATTATCACCATTTACGATGGATAGCATGTGGTTTTATATGCTGGCATACATGCTTATGAATATAGGCGCATTTGCCATTATCCACGGCTTAATCTTACAAAATGATGAGGAAAATATAACAATTTTCACAGGTTTATATAAAAGGTCGCCATTTACAGCGATAATGATGACAATTTTTATTTTATCGCTGGCTGGGATACCAGGAACGGCTGGATTCATTGGAAAGATTAACATCTTTTTAGGCGCACTTCATGTAGAGCCAGCACATTACGTACTAGCTTCGATTATGATGGGTACGACAGTTGTTTCATTCGTATATTATTTCCGTATTTTACAACAAATGTTTTTCCGCACCGGAGAGACAGAAGAGAGAATACGGTTACCGTTAAATATAAAGGTTGTTATGAGCCTTTGTGCAATTTCGATTGTAATACTAGGGATTATGCCGATGATTGGGTACAATTTCTTTTATGAATATTTTCCATTAATGAAAGATTTCTTCTTCTTAGGGAACGTGGTACAATAGTGAAAATAAAAGGTGTGGAGTCAGTACTCTGCGCTTTTTATTTTGTGTTAACTTGTAATGTAGATATACGTTTTTGGAAAGAAAATCACGATGTAAAATGTAAGATGTCTATGTGCATTTGAAAAAGTGTAGCTCCTACTTATTATGGTATCGTTTTTATATTCTTTCATAAGTAGTAGCTGAGTAAAAAGGGGTCGATTTTTTGGCACAACTTTTAGGGCAACAAGCACTGATTGCCATTGTTTCGCATTTATTGTTTATTACCATTACGTGGTGGGCCTTACAAGGCATTCACATTGAGCGTTTAATGAAGTCCGGAAAAGTGCTGCAGACGCGAGTATTACTCATCTTAATTACAATTGCAATTGGGACATCTGTAAGTAACTTTTTCCTTGATTATTTAGGCTATTCGAAGAGTTTAACGTATTTAGTAAAGTAAGTGTATAGAACCTCAAATCTCCGTTAACAATGGGGATAGGAGGGGATGAAATTGAAGTTTAAAGCCATTCTTATTGTTGCACTTAGTGTTGTTTTATTTTTGGTTGGATATAGAGAGATGAAACCGATAAGCGATGAACAGAAAATGGAGAGCATGATCAAGGCTTTAGAGAAAAATGATGCTAAAGTAGAAAAATGGTCATGGTTAGCGAGAGAAACAAAAACAATTTCTAACATACATACGTTTCAAAAGTTGTTAAACGATGTGAAGGAAAAGGCAAATATTCAAAAGTGGGAAGTAGAGCAATCTCCAGATGGATATAAAGCTACATCCTATAAAAAGCTTTCTTCTTATGAAGAACGAGTAGTAGTAACTTGGAGTAAAGAAAATACTAAAGAAAACACTTTCATTATCTTTGAAGTAAGTGGGGCGAAATGGGACCCGAAGTATGTTCAAAACATGAATAAAATTTTTAGTGAAAAACCTATAATTTACACTTGTGTTCAAGGTGTACTGAATGATAAGATTGAAGGTGTTTTGCAAAATAAAACCAATCAGGTTTTGAAAGATCTTTCAGCAAGAGCGATCGAACAAGTAGAAGAAAGAGCATTTGTGTCAGTCTCCGCATACAATAAAAAGTGGGATGACGCTCTTTCAACAAATAGAGAGAAAATAAATGTGCAAATAGCAATACGTTCTACAGACAACAAAGATACAATTGTGGTTGGCACACCGATCATAACTTCTGAGTATTGAGTGAATAGATACTGAAAAAAGGACACGGAGGGGAATAATTTGGAAAAGATCATCGTCCGTGGCGGAAAGCGGTTAAACGGCACAGTGCGTGTTGAGGGCGCAAAAAATGCTGTATTACCTATAATCGCTGCAGCCCTATTAGCGAGTGATGGAAAGAATGTACTATCTGAAGTACCAGTTTTGTCTGATGTATACACAATTAATGAGGTATTACGTCATTTAAATGCTGAAGTCGTATTTGAAAATAATCAAGTAACAATCGATTCTTCTAAAGAACTAAACATTGAAGCACCATTTGAATATGTACGTAAAATGCGTGCATCTGTTCAAGTAATGGGACCATTATTAGCACGTAACGGTCGTGCTCGTATTGCACTTCCTGGTGGATGTGCAATTGGTTCACGTCCAATTGACCAACATTTAAAAGGCTTCGAAGCAATGGGAGCAAAAGTACAGGTTGGTAACGGTTTTGTTGAGGCATATGTTGAGGGAGAACTAAAAGGAGCTAAAATCTACTTAGACTTCCCAAGCGTAGGCGCGACAGAAAACATTATGTCTGCAGCTACATTAGCAAAAGGGACAACAATTCTTGAAAACGCAGCGAAAGAACCAGAAATCGTTGACTTAGCTAACTTCTTAAATGCGATGGGAGCGAAAGTACGCGGAGCTGGAACTGGAACGATTCGTATCGAAGGCGTTGATAAATTATATGGTGCAAACCACTCTATTATTCCTGACCGTATTGAAGCGGGAACATTCATGGTTGCAGCAGCAATTACTGGTGGAGACATCTTAATTGAAAATGCTGTACCTGAACATTTACGCTCAATTACAGCGAAAATGGAAGAAATGGGTGTTAAAATTATTGAGGAAAACGAAGGTGTACGTGTTATCGGCCCAGATAAGTTAAAAGCGGTTGATATTAAAACTATGCCTCACCCAGGTTTCCCAACAGACATGCAATCACAAATGATGGCATTATTACTACAAGCTGATGGAACAAGCATGATTACAGAAACGGTATTCGAAAACCGCTTTATGCACGTTGAAGAATTCCGTCGTATGAATGCTGATATTAAAATTGAAGGTCGTTCTGTTATTATGAACGGTCCAAACAGCTTACAAGGTGCTGAAGTAGCAGCAACTGACTTACGTGCTGCAGCTGCATTAATCTTAGCTGGTTTAGTATCAGAAGGTTATACTCGTGTAACTGAGTTAAAACATCTTGACCGTGGCTATGTAAACTTCCATAAGAAATTAGCTGCATTAGGTGCAACTATTGAACGTGTAAACGAAAAAGTAGAAGAAGTGAAAGAACAAGAAGTTTCTGATCTTCACGCTTAATTGAAATAGTCTCTATGTCTTTTGACATAGGGGCTATTTTTTTTGGTTATTACTGTTATAGTCAATAAATTCTATACTTATGCACGTACCAGTAAAAATATTTAGAAAATTTCCGTTTTATACTCTTCCCCTTAAGTCTGTTCTAAAAGAAAGAGTTGTTCCATAAGAATGAATGGAGTAAAGCTTTTATATTGGGGGAAAATAGGATGAAATTTTCAAAGCCACTTTTTATTACAGTAGCGCTCTTAATAGCGCTCGTTATCATTGTACCTGCAGCCCTTGTTATTCCATTTGCGAAAGCAAAAGTAGGGGAAGAAACGGCCTCTAAAACTCCTCCAGCGATAGAAAGCATACCAGCTCCAGGAAAAGTAGATACAGCTGTTCAAGTTGCTGTATATCGCGAAAAACAGAAGAAGGTAGAAACATTACCAGTGGAGGAGTATGTGACAGGTGTAGTAGCTTCTGAGATGAATGCCAGTTTTGAAATAGAGGCACTAAAGGCGCAGGCATTAGCAGCGAGAACATTTGTAGTACAACGTATGCTAAGCGGAGGAAAGAAAAATAATGCGGACGTGACAGATACGGTGAAAGATCAAGTGTACAAAAGTAAAGATGAATTGAAGAAGCAATGGGGTAATAACTACGAAAATAATTTGAAGAAAATCGAAGAAGCCGTTTCGAAAACAGCAGGACAAGTTTTAACGTATGATGGAAAACCAATTTCAGCATCCTTCTTTTCAACGAGTAATGGTCGAACAGAAAATGCAGCTGACTATTGGGGAAATGATTATCCGTACTTGAAAAGTGTAGATAGTCCGTGGGATCAAGCCTCTCCAAAGTTTACGAGCGAGCAAACATTTACAGTAGCTGATTTTCAAAAACGTCTCGGTGTGAAAGTGCTAGCAGACGGGAAGGTTGGAAATATTAAAGACCTTACGGAAGGAAAGCGCGTAAAGGATGTAGCTTTTCAAGGAAAAACATTAACTGGAAAAGAAGTCCGTGAAAAGTTAGATTTACGTTCTTCTGATTTTACGTGGAAACAACAAGGAGATAAAATCATCGTTACGACGAAAGGCTTCGGTCACGGCGTTGGTATGAGTCAATACGGGGCGAACGGCATGGCAGCGGAAGGAAAGAAATATACAGATATCGTCGCTCATTACTATAAAGGCGTTGAAATAAAGACGATGAATGATTATGAAGGAAAATTGATGGTGAAGAAATAGGTGTCAGAACTCTGGCACCTATTTTTTTCTGTTTAAAATATCATAATTTTCCATTAACTGTTTGATATAATAGGATAAAAAGGCATTTGGGGGAAATGAAATGGCGTTACTAGAGTTGAAACAATTAGGGAAGGCGAACCAGTTACCGGCAATTGAGCTAGAGGTGGAGAAGGGACAATGTATTGTTTTGCAATGCAATAATCATACAGCTAAAGTGTTACACCGCATCATTATTGGTGAAGAAGAGGCGTCGACTGGCAATGTACTGTTTGAAGGAGAAGCAATTGGAAAGAAAAATTATTCCCGCATCGGTTTTTGTTTTTTGAAAGATGAGGCATATGATCGTTTGAAGGTGAAAGAATACTTCAAATTTCTATTAGGGCTTTATGAATCAAAGATAAGTATAGAAGAAGTTGTGCAGTCTGTTGGTCTCCTAGATAAACTAAACGTTAAAATAGAAAAATTATCATTTTCAGAGAAACGCCGTCTTCATATCGGACGAGTGATGATTCATAATCCGGATTTAATCATTTTGGAAGAACCGGAGCAAAATGTAGATATAGAGAGTACGGTTATTATTCGAAAAGCAATCATGAAAATGAAAGAACAAGGAAAGGCGATTTTTATTACGTCATCTTTTCTATCGGATGCCCTTTCGTTAACGGAAGATGTATACATATTAAACAACGATGGTGTGAAAAAGATAGAAATTGAGCAAGAGGAAGTGGAAGAAGTCGGTGAAGAAAAAGTCATTCAAATGATTCCGCAAATGAAGTTAGAAAGAATACCTGCGAAAGTGAACGATAAAATCATTTTACTTGATCCGATGGAAATCCATTTCATTGAAACGCAAAACGGAGTAACGCATATTCACGTTCGTGAAGGCGATTTCGTATGTGCATTAACATTAAGTGAACTAGAAGCGAGATTAACAGGTTTTGGTTTCTTTAGATGTCATCGCTCGTACCTTGTAAATTTACAAAGAGTACGAGAAGTGATTACATGGACTCGTAACAGTTTCAGTTTAATTTTGGATGACGAAAGAAAAAGTTCAATTCCACTTTCAAAAGGACGCATGGATGAATTAAAAGGTGTGATTGGGCTATAAAAAGTGCTCCAATAAGCTCAACATGCGATTCATTCACCGGTAAAAATACTCCTTTTACCGGTATTTTACTGCGTAATCCCTTTGTTTTTCATATGATTGAGTCAAGAAAAGCGAAACAAACGAACGAAAAGCGCTAAAGCGACTTTCATCTATAAAGAAGAAAAACAAAGG
Source organism: Bacillus cereus group sp. MYBK220-1 (assembly GCF_051916445.1). Taxonomy (NCBI): domain Bacteria; kingdom Bacillati; phylum Bacillota; class Bacilli; order Caryophanales; family Bacillaceae; genus Bacillus; species Bacillus cereus group sp. MYBK220-1. Next base: position 222,824 of record NZ_JBQAGQ010000004.1, read on the forward strand.
AGATGAAGAAATGACATTGGCAATTGAAATGAAAGATGTAATGAAAAGTTTCGACGGAAAAACGGCACTTGGAAATGTAAATATTGAGGTGAAGCAAGGAGAGATTTTTGGATTCCTCGGACCGAGTGGATCTGGTAAGACGACAACAGTAAAAATTTTAACTTCTCAATTGCTTCATAGTGTTGGAACGGTAAGAGTATTAGGGAAAGATATTACAGGACCAAGTAGCATCGATTACAAACGAATTGGTATTTTAACAGATAACAGCGGCTTATATGAAAGACTTAGCATTTATGATAACTTATTATTATTTTGTGACTTATACGATTGCAAAAAAGAACGAATCGATGAAGTACTAGCACAAGTAAATTTATTAGATGATAAAAAAACACCAGTAAAGAAACTATCAAAGGGAATGAAGCAACGCGTCACATTAGCAAGAGCAATCCTTCATAAACCAGACATCCTCTTCTTAGACGAACCAACATCTGCACTTGATCCAGTAAACGTACAAAACATTCATAAAATCTTAAAAGACTTAAATGAAGAAGGAACGACGATTTTCTTAACGACGCACAACATGGACGAAGCAGAAACGCTGTGTAACCGTATTGCCTTCCTTTGTGGCGGAGAAATTGTAGCACTCGATACGCCAGAGAACCTGCGCTTACAATACGCTAAGGATCAAATAGAGGTCGTATTAAAAGGTAAACGAAAAGAAGTAGTGCAAAAAGATGAATCAGGCGCAAATCGTATTTCAGAATGGATGAAAAAGGGCGAACTGTTATCTATTCATTCATACGAACCAACGCTAGGCGATATCTTTATTGAAGTTACTGGGAGGGGATTATAATGACATTTTCAATGAAACGGTTTTCGGCTATTGTAAGAAAAGAAATAAGTGATGCAGGTAAAAACTCACAAGTTATATTAATGGCGCTATTACCTATTCTACTTGCTGTATTTTATAGTAATATGGATTCTATAAAAGAGTTCTTTGCAGGTTTTATTATTGTAATGACGATTACCATGGTGGGAAGTTATGTGCAAGCAATTATTATTGCAGAGGAGAAGGAAAAACACACGTTACGAGTATTGATGTTGTCTCCAGCAAGTCCAATAGAAGTTATTTTAGGTAAAAGTGTATTAACTGTATTTTTTGTACTAGCATCTAGTTTTATTAGTTTAGTGATTTTAGATACTTTTAAAGGAAATATTAGTATGCTAGTTATTATTATTTTAATAGGAACATTGTTATGTGTCGTTTTAGGTACTATAGTTGGCTTACTATCCCAAAATATAGCACAAACATCTATATTGGGGCTTCCGATTTTTATAATATTCATAATGGGGCCGATGCTACAAGAAATGGTTAAGAATGAGTTTATTATAAAAGTAGTTAAGCTTCTTCCGACAAATCATGTTATGGAAGCATTGCAAAAAGTTATAAAGGGAGAAGGATTTATTGCGATTCAAGAACATATTTTAAACAATACAATTTGGACTATATGCCTTATCATTCTTTGTATTATTGTGTACAAAAAGAAACAATTAGACTAAAAACTGAGCTAAAAGTGCTCAGTTTTTTCTTTTTTCTATCATTTCCTCGGAAATTTTACAGTTCTTATACATATTTTTACAGATTTTGTCGAAAAGTAATTAGTTATACGTTGTATAGGATACGTGAATATTGTTCAAAATGATTGCTGAGGTGATGATGGAATGCGAGGAAGAAATAATAAAAAGTCGCAAAAGGTAGTACATTTATTTCAAAAAAGATGGGTGTTTCCGGCACTATACATTGCTTGTGCAGCGGTAATCTTAATGGTTGCGCTATGGTTCCAAGGAGCTAATCCGAAGAAGACTCCAAACCACGATCAAGCAACACCGTATACACAATCGGAAGATCCAGCAGTACCAGTAACGAAATCTTCAGAAGTAGTGAAAATGCCAGCTGCCGCGAATGCGGAAGTAGTCGTACAGAAGAAATTCTATGAAGATGCAGCAACTGAGGCGGAACAAGAAAAAGCACTTGTCTTTTATAACAACACATATTCCCCGAACAAAGGAATTGACATTGCTGCGAAGAATGGAAAAGAATTCAATGTTGCTGCTGCTTTAAGTGGTACAGTAACGAAAGCTGAAAAAGATTCACTTCTTGGTTATGTTGTAACAGTTGATAGTGGAAATGGTGTAGCGGTATCTTATCAAAGCTTAGGCAGTGTGAAAGTAGAAAAAGGTGCAAGAGTTGCACAAGGTGAAGTATTAGGAACATCCGGTCTAAGTGCAATGAATAAAGAGGCAGGCTCTCACGTTCACTTTGAAGTACGTAAAGACAATGTGGCTGTGAACCCTGAACGTTACTTAAATAAATCAGTAACAGAAATTAAAGCTGATGCAGGTGCTGCAAAGGCTACGAATGCTTCTGGTAAAAAAGCTGATGACAAATCTCAAAAAGAAGAGAAGTCAACGAGCACGAAACCTGAAAGTAAAACAGAAGACAAGTCTCAAAAAGAAGAGAAATCAACAAGCGGTTCAACTAGTGACAAAAAAGAAGAACCGAAGAAAGAAGAAAAATCAACAAATGGTTCTACAGAATCATCTAACGATTCTTCTTTACAAGAATAAGAAAGTGAAAAAATCAGTTCCCACTAGGGGAGCTGATTTTTTTATTTTTATATAAAAATACTCAATTTCGAGAAAAAAGTTGCAAAAACAAGGAAAAATGACGAGATTCTCGAATATATATTACAAAAGGGAGGGGATACTGTGTCATTTTTATTTGTTCTGTCGACTGCTATTATTTTATTGTTTGTTTTATTCACCTTATATTATTATATTGCCGGTAAGAAAGAGGTTCCCCACCATCAATTATTAGAAGAAGAGTTTGAAAGAGAAGAATGACGCCTTATATATAAGGTGTCATTTTTTTTCGTCAAAATAGTCACTGTTAACGTATTTCTCACAAAAAAACGTAATTTTTCTTAACTTAGTCCGCAAAAATAGTGAACATGTAGCATATATCAGTAGTGCGGGCAATACAATGGTATAAACCAAAGCAAAGAGAGTGTTTGAGGTGAGAAATCGTGAATCATTTCATTATAAATCCAAGAATGTTTAACGCTTACAAACAGCACTCACACTTACTTCTTAGTCGTATGCAGCGAGGCTCATTTCACCCTTCTCACATCCAAATTAGGGAGGCGAGTGGTGTGCACGATTACATCAAAGAGAGAACTATCAAGATTGGTAAGTATATCGTGGAGACAAGAAAGACAGTGCGTGTCATTGCAAAGGAATTTGGGGTATCAAAGAGTACAGTCCATAAAGATTTAACAGAGCGTCTACCAGAAATTAATCCAGAGCTCGCAAATGAAGTGAAAGAAATTCTTGATTATCATAAGTCTATTCGTCATTTAAGAGGTGGAGAAGCAACAAAGCAAAAGTATAGAAAAGAAGATGTAGAGAAGCCTGTACGTCAATAATGTTACATTAGCAAACATTCCGTTCACATTCGGTAATATTTTTCAGAAGAATTCTTTTTGCGAATATTACGTTTCTGTTAAATTTATGATAAAATCAGAAATTAGGTGAAAAGAATTCGGGTGTAACCTGATTTTGAATATCGAGGAGGAAAAAACGGGAATGTTTGCGCGAGATATCGGAATTGACCTAGGTACGGCTAACGTATTAATTCATGTTAAAGGTAAGGGTATTGTATTAAATGAGCCATCTGTTGTGGCAATTGATCGTAATAGTGGTAAAGTATTAGCAGTAGGTGAAGAAGCGAGAAGCATGGTGGGACGTACGCCTGGTAATATTGTAGCAATTCGTCCACTTAAAGATGGTGTAATCGCAGACTTCGAAATTACAGAAGCAATGTTAAAGTATTTCATTAACAAATTGGACGTAAAGAGCTTCTTTTCAAAACCTCGTATTTTAATTTGTTGTCCAACAAATATTACATCAGTAGAACAAAAAGCAATTCGTGAAGCTGCTGAACGTTCAGGTGGTAAAACAGTATTTTTAGAAGAAGAACCAAAAGTAGCCGCAGTTGGTGCTGGTATGGAAATCTTCCAACCAAGCGGTAACATGGTTGTTGATATTGGTGGAGGTACAACAGATATCGCTGTACTATCTATGGGTGATATTGTTACCTCTTCCTCTATCAAAATGGCTGGCGATAAGTTTGATATGGAGATCTTAAACTATATTAAACGTAAGTATAAGCTATTAATCGGAGAACGTACTTCAGAAGATATTAAAATTAAAGTTGGTACAGTATTCCCAGGTGCACGTAGCGAAGAACTTGAAATTCGCGGACGTGACATGGTAACAGGCTTACCACGTACAATTACAGTATGCTCTGAAGAAATTACAGAAGCATTAAAAGAAAATGCAGCTGTTATTGTACAAGCTGCAAAAGGCGTATTAGAGCGCACACCACCAGAACTATCTGCAGATATCATCGACCGCGGTGTTATTCTAACAGGCGGTGGAGCTTTACTACACGGTATCGACATGCTTCTAGCAGAAGAACTAAAAGTACCAGTATTAATTGCTGAAAACCCAATGCACTGCGTTGCGGTTGGTACAGGTATTATGTTAGAGAATATCGACAGATTACCAAAGCGTGCTTTGAGATAATTTGAAAGAACTAAGGCTGACGCCTTAGTTCTTTTTTTTGTTTTTATATTTTTTTATTTTGTTTTTTTGCGAAAATGGAAGGAAAATAGAGAAATATGAAGGAAACAGGTAAAATATTCATATATATGGTTAAATTTAATATTTCCTTAATTGAAAACGTTTATAATATAATGAGTCGAATACGACATTAAGGCAAATAATGTTTCAATACATATTGCCTTTCCCTAATTTGGGCATACACTCTTTTCCACCTCCGTGTCAGTTGCAAAAATGTGCAACTATTTTAATGGAATAGAGTGTGTGCATTTTTTTTTAGGAAGTTGTGCTAAATATAAAGTGTTACTTTGTAATGACAAACAATAAACAAAATGGGATAATAGCAATATGTCCAAGTGGTAAGACCAATATTACAAAAGGGGCGATTGTTACATGCTAAATATAGAACAAATTAAAGAAATCATTCCTCACCGCTATCCATTTTTACTTGTTGATAAAATATTAGAAGTAGATGAAGGAAAAAGAGCGGTTGGGATTAAAAATGTATCCGCAAACGAAGAATTCTTTAACGGACACTTCCCTGACTATGCAGTTATGCCTGGTGTACTTATTGTAGAAGCATTAGCACAAGTCGGAGCAGTTGCAGTATTAAAGAAAGAAGAAAACCGCGGAAGACTTGCTTTCTTTGCAGGTATCGACAATTGCCGTTTCAAAAAACAAGTACGCCCAGGTGATCAGCTTCGTCTAGAAGTAGAAATGACACGCGTACGCGGCCCAATTGGAAAAGGAAAAGCAATCGCAACAGTAGATGGTGAAGTTGCATGTGAGGCAGAAATTACATTTGCAATTGGTGATAAAAAAGAATAGATAGTACTAAAAAAATCTCCTTGTAAAAAGACAAGGAGATTTTTTTAATTTCTGCTATATAACGATGAAACAATAATATACAAACTAATCAGAAAATATCTTGTAAATAGATGGTAATTACCATATACTTACTTTATTGTTTATCTAGAAAACAGGATAAGTGATAAAGGTAATAAAGAAATAAGGGCATTGTCATATTGTTAAGGTACTTAAATAAGACAAAGTAGAATGTTATTGATTATGATGAAATGTGGGGAACTCAGCAAGAATATTAATTAGACGTATGAAATCGAGCATAAGAGAGAGAAAAGGGAAATGTCGCATTTCACAAAAGGAGATTATGAATATGTTCGGGAGAAAGAAAAGAAAACCATTACGACAATTAATTACACATAAAGAGCCTAAATCGCGTATTACAGAACAATACCGTAACATTCGTACAAACATTGAGTTTACATCTGTAGATAATCATGTTCGTTCTATTATTGTTACTTCGGCGGATCCAGGTGATGGGAAAACAACAACAATCGCAAACTTAGCAGTTGTTTTCGGACAGCAAGGAAAGAAAGTTTTATTAATTGGAGCTGACTTGCGTAAGCCGACGATACAAAACTTATTTGCCGTTCATAGTTCAAATGGGTTAACGAACTTATTATCAGGACAAGCAAAACTTATGCAATGCATTCAAAAAACAGATATAGAGAACGTATACTTAATGGCAGCAGGTCCAATCCCGCCAAACCCAGCAGAACTATTAGGGAGCCGGGCAATGGACGAGGCGTTGCTAGAAGCATATAGCATGTTTGATATTATATTAATAGACACACCACCTGTCCTTGCGGTTACAGATGCACAAATACTTGCGAATAAATGTGATGGAATCGTACTCGTTGTACGAAGTGAAAAGACAGAAAAAGATAAAATCGTAAAAGCGAAACAAATATTAGATAAAGCATCAGGAAAACTACTAGGTGTTATTTTGAACGATAAAAGAGAAGAAAAAGAGCAGTATGGTTATTACTAAAATATGAAAAAGCCAACAATAATTTGTTGGCTTTTTTGTTTTCTGAAAATTATTTATCAAGTTATACAGTGTAAAAAGCATGATATGATAAAATTTTTGGGAAATCATTGGAATGTGTTGTCATATTTAAGATTATTTTGTAAGATTAAACTTGTTTCTTGTGAACAAATATAGAACTGAATTATTAAAAATAAAAAATGTAAGATTTATATGTTATAATTTTTCCTATGTGTAAATTTTAGAAAGTTGGAGGAACCTATGGAAGAAACAATTAGTCTAAAAGAGTTATTTCATATCTTAAAAAAACGTTTAGCAATAATCCTCGTAATCGCATTTGGTACAGCTATTGCAAGTGCTATCATTAGCTTTTTCTTTATGACACCAATCTATCAATCTTCGACGCAAATTCTTGTTAACCAGAAGAAGCAAGAGGGTGCAGCAATTCAGTTGGGGGAAATTCAATCAAATATTCAATTAACGAATACATATAAGGTTATTATTAAAAGTCCAGTAATCTTAGAACAAGTGAATGAAAAATTAAATTTAAATATGACAGCGCAAGAGTTAACGAAAAAAGTTAATGTTGCGAATGAAAAGGATTCGCAAGTAATCTCTGTAACAGCTGAGGATAAAGACCCTAAAATAGCTCGTGATATTGCGAATGCGACTGCAGATGTGTTCAAAGGTGAAGTTGCGAAAATTATGAGCGTTGATAACGTAACAGTATTATCTAAAGCAGAAGTTGCAGAAAATCAATCTCCGATTAAACCAGCTCCTATGCTTAATGTAGCAATTGCTTTCGTTGTTGGTTTAATGGCTTCAGTTGGTCTTGCATTCTTACTAGAATACTTAGATAACACGGTGAAAAAAGAAGAAGATGTAGAAAACTTACTTGGCTTACCGGTATTAGGAATTGTAGCTCGTATGGATGAAGAAACAATGAACGTGAAATCACACGCTCCATCATCAAGAAAAGTGAGGGGACAAACAATTGGCTCTTAATTTATTTAAAAAGAAAAAGAATCATCGTCAACGCCGTCAATTAATTGCTCATCAACAACCGAAATCACCAATTTCAGAACAATATCGTAATATTCGAACGAATATTGAATTTGCAGCTATTGATACGAATTTACATTCATTAATGGTCACGTCTGCAAACCCAAGTGAAGGAAAAACGACAACGACAGCGAATATGGCAGTTGTGTTTGCTCAACAAGGAAAAAAAGTATTATTAATTGATGCGGATATGCGTAAACCAGCAATGCATCAAATGTTCCAAGTAGATAATATTTTCGGATTAACGAACGTATTAACACATAGTGAACGTTTAGAGAAGTGTGTACAAACGACATCTGTAGACAATCTGCACTTTTTAGCTTGTGGCCCAATCCCACCAAATCCGGCCGAATTGTTAGGTTCGAAATCAATGAAAGAGCTTCTTGGACAAGCATACAGCATGTATGATCTAGTTATTTTTGATATGCCACCAATTTTAGCTGTTACCGACGCACAAATTATGGCAAATGTATGTGATGCTTCTATTCTTGTTGTTCGTAGTGAATCAACAGAGAAAGAAACAGCGGTAAAAGCAAAAGGATTATTGGAGTCTGCAAAAGGTAAATTGTTAGGCGTCGTTCTAAACGACCGTGAACGTGAACAAGGCCTATACTACTACTACGGTGCAAACTAATTTTAAAGTGAGATATGGTAAAAACATATCTCCTTTTTTCCTTTGAATATGAGATATATCTCATATTCAAAGGAAAAAAGATCTTTATAGGAGAGAGGGAGGATGAAACAAATGATAGATTTACATTGTCACATTTTACCTGGTATTGATGACGGTGCACAGACAGTAACAGATAGTTTAGCGATGGCACAAAAAGCTGTTTCAGAAGGAATACATACAATTGTCGCAACGCCGCACCATCAAAATGGAAAATATGTAAATGAACGTACCTCAATTATTCATCACGTAAAACAATTAAATGATGAACTACAACAACATAATATTCCACTTACTATTTTACCTGGGCAAGAGGTCAGGTTATATGGCGATTTATTAGAAGACTATGAAGCTGGTAAAATCGTTACTTTAAATGAAACAAATAAATATATATTCATTGAATTTCCATCGAATCATGTACCTCGTTATGCCGAACAATTATTATACGAATTACGTGTAAAGGGAATGATTCCAATTATTGTTCATCCAGAACGTAATGCCGAGTTAATCGAGCGGCCAGATAAGCTATATAACCTTGTAAATAAAGGTGTATTAACACAAGTGACAGCAGGTAGTTTGCTTGGGAAATTTGGCAAGAAAATTAAAAAATTCTCACTACAGCTTGTAGAACATAATTTAACACATATGGTCGCTTCAGATGCACATAACACAACGTCAAGAGGATTTCATTTAGCGGAAAGCTATGAACTAATTGAGAAAGAATTCGGAATGAATGTTATGAGTGATTTGAAAGAAAATCCGTACTTATTAATTAGCGGGAAGGCAATTTACAAAGAAGATCCAGAACACATTCGTCGTAAAAAATTGTTCGGTATTTTTTAAATAAAAATTGGTGATGTCTCCTAACCGTTATCAATGGGGGCACTCGGTCGTGCTGTGGGTAGAAATTTTTATTTCGAACCTACCTTAGACGCTTGTCGTCGGGAGTATGACGTGAGGGTGGGTTAGATGCCCATAATTTATTTGTAATAGAAACTCTACCTATGGAGTTATAACTATGACTTTATAGGTAGGGTTTTTGTTATTGTTACATATAGATATAATAATTTATTTTTGGGGGTACTAGATTTGAAAAAAGTAAGGAAAGCAATTATTCCAGCTGCTGGACTGGGGACAAGGTTTTTACCAGCAACGAAAGCAATGCCGAAAGAAATGTTACCTATCGTTGATAAACCGACAATTCAATACATAGTAGAAGAAGCGATAGAATCAGGAATTGAAGATATTATTATTGTTACTGGAAAAGGTAAACGTGCTATTGAAGATCATTTTGATCATTCCTTTGAATTAGAGCAAAGCTTACTAGAAAAAGGGAAGTATGAGATGCTAGAAAAAGTACAAGCTTCTTCAAAAATTAATATTCATTACATAAGACAAAAGGAACCAAAAGGACTGGGACACGCAGTATGGTGTGCACGTAAGTTTATTGGAAATGAACCATTTGCAGTATTACTTGGTGATGATATTGTTCAAGCAGAAACGCCATGTTTGCGTCAATTAATGGATCAATATGAAGGTATACAGTCGTCGGTTATTGGTGTACAAACAGTGCCAGAAAAAGAAACACATCGTTATGGTATTATCGATCCGATTGAACAAAGCGATCGCCGTTATCAAGTACGTCAATTTGTAGAGAAGCCAACTCAAGGAACTGCACCGTCAAATTTAGCGATTATGGGACGTTACGTATTAACGCCAGAAATCTTTATGTTTCTTGAAAATCAACAGACAGGTGCTGGTGGGGAAATTCAGTTAACAGATGCAATTCAACGATTAAATGAAGTTCAACGTGTATTTGCTTATGACTTTGAGGGTACGCGTTACGATGTTGGGGAGAAGTTTGGATTTATTAAGACGACGATTGAAATGGCACTAAAAAATGAAGAATTAAAAATAGAATTAATTAAATATATGCATGAAATTATAAAGAAAGAGAATGTACATATATAAGGGCGAGGTGAAGAGACTTGGATTCGGCAAAAATATATAATGGAAATCTGGTGGAAGAAAAATTTCAAGAAATCAATCCAGATCAAGTAAATTCTAAAAGAGGATATTTAATAATTAAAAGATTTATGGATATTATTGGTTCACTTATAGGATTGATAATATTAGCTCCAATTTTTTGTATTGTAGCAATAATCATGAAGATTGAGGATCCTAAAGGCCCTATAATATTTAAACAGGTTAGAGTAGGTAAAGACGGGCAAGAATTCCAGATGTATAAATTTAGATCTATGGTAGTTAATGCAGAAGAAAAATTAAAAGACTTATTAAGTCAAAATGAAGTCTCTGGTGCAATGTTTAAAATGAAAGAAGATCCAAGAATTACAAAAATAGGTGGATTTATAAGAAAAACCAGTATAGATGAGCTTCCGCAACTTATTAATGTATTAAAGGGAGAGATGAGCCTTGTTGGCCCAAGACCACCTTTATTACGAGAGGTTAAAGAATACACTGTTTATGATAAACAACGACTTATGGTAACACCTGGATGTACAGGTTTATGGCAGGTAAGTGGAAGAAGTAATTTAAGTTTTAAACAAATGGTTGAACTAGACTTATATTATATTATAAACAGAAATTTTATTTTTGATGTTAAGATTTTGTTAAGAACTGTAAAGGTTTTATTAGGTTCAAAAGATGCATTTTAAAAGATTGCTATTTTAGTAAGAACAAGTTTTTAAAATTATGGAATAAAGGAGTTTTGTTTAAAAGATGAAAAGAAAAGTGATTACCTATGGTACCTTTGATTTATTGCACTATGGGCATATAAATATACTTAGAAGAGCAAAAGCGCTAGGGGATTACCTAATTGTAGCGATATCTACAGATCAGTTTAATGAGTTAAAAGGTAAGAAATCTTATTTCTCATATGATAAAAGAAGATTAATGCTGGAATCAATTAAATATGTAGATGAAGTAATACCAGAAGAGAATTGGGAGCAGAAAAAAATAGATGTAATGAATCATAATATAGATACATTTGTTATGGGTGATGATTGGAAGGGCGAATTTGATTTTTTAAAAGAATACTGTGAAGTTGTGTATTTACCAAGGACTGAAGGGGTATCGACTACAAAAATCAAAGTAGAATTACAATCTATAAATTAATAATGCGAGAGTATGGTAAAATATGAAAAATAAATTAACTAAGAATTTTATTTTCTTATTCTTAATGCAAATGGCTAATTTACTTTTGCCATTAATTAGTCTTCCTTACTTAAGTAGAGTACTACAACCAGAGGGTTTTGGCCTAATTGTATTTGCTCAGTCTCTTATACAATATTTTGTTATTCTTACGGATTTTGGTTTTAATTTATCCGCAACAAGACAGGTATCTATAAACAGAGAAAATCCAGAGAAGTTAAAGCAAATATTTAATTCGGTTTTAATTATAAAGCTAATATTGGTTATAATTTCTTTTGTTATATTGGTCAGCATAGTAATGTTAAACCATAGTTTTAGTGAATACTGGTATGTTTATCTATATAACTTTGGTATTGTAATTGGTAATGCACTATTTCCGCTATGGTTATTCCAAGGTTTAGAGGTAATGCAGTACTCTACTTTATTAAATGTTATTTCAAAATTAATTTTTACTTTGTGTACTTTTATCCTTGTTAAGGATTCAGAGGATTTATATATTGTTCCAATTCTAAATTCAATAGGCTTTATAATTTCGGGGGTATTAGGTATATCTGTGGCACTAAGGAAGTTTAATATGCGTCTTCAATTACCCCAAAAAGATGAATTGATATTGGCATTGAAAGATAGTGCTCAATTCTTTGTATCAAGGGCATCAGTAAGTCTTTATACGACAACAAATACATTTTTGATAGGGATCTTTTTAGGGAAAACAGCTGCTGGTTATTATGCAATTGCAGAAAAATTAATTAATGTTATTTCTATTATCATATCGACAGTAGTGGATGCTATTTATCCTTTTATGGCAAAAACTAGGGATTTAAAATTATTTAATAAAATATTTAAAATTGTAATGATTCTAGGTATTGTAGGATGCTTAGTGGCCTTCATAATTAGTGAGCAAGCTATTGGTGTTATTTTCGGAGCAAATTATCAGGTTAGTGTAACATTATTTAATATTATGTTAGTAAGTTGTTTTATTTCTATTCCTAGCATGCTGATTGGTTATCCATTATTGGCGGCATTTGGGAATTCTACATACCCCAATTATAGTGTATTAGCCGGATCAATAGTTCATATTGTATTACTATTATTATTAATACAGTTAGGAAATATTTATGTAGTTGCAAGCATTTTAATAGTAACACAGCTAGTTATATTATCAATTAGGTATTATGGAGTTAGAAAAATAATACTTAAAAATCACAAAAGTAAAAGAATTGGGGTATAACATGCAAACTAAACTACTGACGTTAGTATATATATTACTATCTCCTATATATTTATTATCAATGATTTTTCCAAAAAAGAAGGATTTAGTTGTAATAGGCGGATCCCTAGGGAAGCATTTTGCAGATAATCCTAAATATCTATTCTTGTACCTTGACCAAAATAAACCTAAATTTCAATATTATTGGTTGACTAAAAACAAGGAATTATGCAAGGAAAAGAATGCTAATAATTTTTTGTATCTGTATACGTTTAAGGGGCTATATATTTTATTACGAGCTAAATATTTAATTTTATCACATCAAATTAATGATATGTTCCCACCATTACATGGTGGAAAAGAAATAATTCAGTTATGGCATGGAACACCATTGAAAAAATTAGGGTTTGATAGAGATGCAGAATTGAATTCGCCTCTGAAAAATGGATTAAAATCAATATTTTATTTCATTTTTCCATATTTATTTTATATGCGAACGGATTATATAGTCGTATCTGCGGAATGTTTAATTAATAATTTTAGTACGGCATTTAAGTTAGAAAAGAGTAAGGTTATACCTTTAGGACAACCTAGAAATGATATATTATTACATCCAGAGTTACTTAACGAGAAGTATACAAATAATAAAGTTTTTTTACATGAATTATCCAATTATGAAAAAGTGATTAGTTGGTTGCCTACACATAGACATGGAACTAACAAAAATATAGTCAATTTATTGGATGATTATGGGTTTGATGCATTTAAGGTTAATCAACGATTGCGGCAGGAGAATAGCATATTAATTATCAAACCACATTTTATAGAACTGGGTATTATAAAAGATAAATTAATAGGATATGATAATATAGTTGTCTACGAAGAGGCTGATCCATATCCACTATTAACATTTACTGATATTTTAATAACGGATTATTCGAGTGTATTCTTTGATTTTTATTTAACAAAAAGGGATATAATTTTTGCGCCTTTTGATTATCATGAATATAAAAGAAACTTTAAAGATTTTTATTATGATTACGATGATTTACTTTCTGAATATCCAAAAGTTAATAATTGGGATGAACTATTAAAACTTGCTTTGAGTCAAGAATATTTTAATAGGAATAACGAATATAAAAAATTACAAGATTTTAATAAATACACTGATGAAAATTGTAAGAGGGTCACTGAATTCATTGAGAAGTTGTGTAAATAAGTTCTATTTAAAAGGCTGGGATTATGTTGATCTTAAGATTTTTTAGTTTTATATATCTAACATTACTATTATTTTTAGTAACGTATCAGGATTTTTTCTTAGTTAATAAGATAGGGGAGATAGGTCGCTCCCCTATCTTTTTATTATTGCCTTTCTTTATTATAGGAGAAATATTAAATATTAAGTGTAAGAAAATAAATATAACTAAACTGCAAAAATATTTGTTTATGTATATTATCTATGTATTTTGTGTTGGGCTTATATATGTTTTTATATACTCTTTAAAAGGGGTATATGTATACTTAAATGAAGACATTTTCTTGAAATTTGTAAAAGGGCAAATGTATTTCATAATAATATTTCTTTTTTATAGGCATTGTTATTTGTTGTTTTCGATAATTAAGACTAAGGTTATTTTTAGAGCATTTTTTGTTAATTTAATGATATTAAATATTATTATGGCCTTAGAGTATTTTAGTATGCCAAGTGCGTGGATGTGGCTTCATTCATCAGATGAGCCATACTATAGAATTAGATTATTAACAGTGGAGAGTAGTTGGACTGGAACAATTTATCTTATATATAGTATTCTTACTTTATATTTAGCGAAAAAACTTTTTAATAATTTTAAAGTTAGATTGTATACGATAACTATAATAATTTCATTACTTGCTTATGTATTCCTCACTGGTTCAAAAGGCTTTTTTATCGTTTTTGTAGTAAGTCTAATCTTTTTTGCATTTAACTTTATTAATATATTTAGAATTAGTGTAAAAAATATTATTTTCAGCTTCTTGTTACTATGCTGTACCGCTTTAGTTTTTATGATTTTAAAGGATGATTTTTATTCTTCTCTTATGAGTGATATTGAGAAATATACATCAGTTTCTACAAGACTAGGTTTATTTATGGTAGCAATAAAAGTATTTGTTACAAACCCTTTTGGTGTGGGTACAGGTGTTTATATTGTTTTATTAGTAGAGAGTATTCAGGGGATAATTGAATTATTAAGAGAGATATTTGTTACACTATTTAATGTTTCACCTAATTTAGATGAATTGCAAAGATTAACGGGTACAACCAAAGGATTAGCTATTAAATCTAGCTTTTTTAACTGGTTAGTACAGGGGGGAATAGGAGCTTTACTGTACTTCTTCTATTCTTCTAAAGTGGCTAATCAAATAACAAAAAATGATAAAATGCTGAGATTTTGCTTAATTTTTGTTCTTATATCAGTATTTAGTTTTATAAATTTAGAAATTAAGTATGAGATTTGGTTATTCTTTGCTTTTATAGATTGGAATTACCAAAATAACAAACCTCATTTAAATGGTATGCCTTAGTATAGTTTCAAAAGGAGTGGAATATCTTAAATGTTATCTGTAAGTATTGTGATACCGGTTTTTAATTCTGAGAGTATAATTGGACAAGTGCTTAATTCTTTAATTGAGCAAGATTATGATAAAAATAAGTATGAGATTATTTTAGTTGACGATGCATCTACTGATGAAAGTGTTAGTGTAATTCAGGGGTTTGTTGATAACTACGAAAATATAAAATTATTTGTCAATAATAAAAATAGCGGTCGAAGTAAGACTAGAAATAAGGCAATTGAGAATAGTTCAAATGAATTAGTTATAATGTTGGATTCAGATTGTGTACCTATTACCAATCAATTTATTAATAGACATGTTGAATTTCATATGAGTAATAAGAAGGGATTAGGAATAGGGGCAATTTATTTCCCTAGTAAATCTAATAATTCATTTGATCAATTTAGAGAACAAAGAGAAAATATTAGATTAAGATATGGAGAAAATACAACAAAGTTGGAATTTGTATATGTAACTACGGCTAATTTAAGTATCCGTATGGAAAATTTAAGAGAATCGCAAGGATTTGATGAAGATTTTAAGTATTGGGGATCGGAAGATATCGAGTTTGGTTATAGATTATTTAAAAATGATTATGAGATTAGTTTAATAGAGCAGGATGGGGATGTACATCACTTTGATGAGAGGATAAGTTTAAAAGTATATTGTAAACGAATAAAAAATTTAGCCCAATATAATATGCCTATATTATTAGAAAAACATCCCGAAATAATTAACTTCTTTGGCAACTTTAAATATTTAGAGCCATTAAAAGCTAGAGATACTGTTCCAAAGTATAAAAAATATTGTATACAATTTTTAGTTAAAAATTGTAATTTTGTTTTTAAGCGTATTATAAAGAATGAAGCTAAGTTTAGTTTGAAACTACTATTCTTTGTATATAAATTATATATTGCTAACTTTTATATGGAGGGTGTACAAGAAAGGGTTTTAAAGTAGCTTCTAGATTTAATAATTTTAGGAGTGGATTAAATGAAAGTTTTACATATAGCTGAATATGTAAAGGGAGGAATTGCTACATATCTTCAGGAGGTAATAGAATATCAAGAACAGTGTGAAAACATTGATGACGTTTTTTTACTCTATGGGGATTTACACTCGGGGGAATTGAAGAATATTAATTCTGAGAATATATACGGCTATTCTTATAAAAGGAGCCCAAAATATATAATAAAAGCTATAAAGGAAATTAATGCGTATATAAATTTGATAAAACCAGATATTATTCACGTGCATAGTTCATTTGCGGGCCTATATGTTAGATTACTTTATTTTATTAAGAGAAAAAATGTGAAAATTGTTTATTGTTCGCATGGCTGGTCATTTTTAATGGACACCTCTCAGCTAAAAAAAAGAGTATACTCCTTAATAGAGAGAGTGTTAGCTCTTAAAACCGATACTATAGTTAATATTTCTCTAGATGAGTACACAAACTCACTTAAATATCATTTGCCTAAAAATAAATCTACAATTATATATAATGGGATTTCTGATAGGAGTAATGATAAAAGGGTATCATTAGAAATAGAAAAAGATTGTATAAATTTACTCTTTGTTGGAAGATTCGATAAGCAAAAAGGTCTAGATATTTTAATAGATATTTTTAAAAATAATAATTTACCAAAGATTAAATTATATATTATTGGTGAACCTGTTGTAAGTCAGGCTGAATTTCAATTTCCTCAAAATGTTATAAATTTAGGCTGGATCGACAATAAATTATTAGATAGTTATTATTCTGATATGGATGCGGTTATAATGCCTTCACGTTGGGAGGGTTTTGGTTTGGTTGCGATTGAAGCAATGAAAAATAGAAAACCTGTTATAGTAAGTAATAGGGGGGCATTACCGGAATTGATTAACCAAGAAGTTAATGGATACATATTTGATTTAGAAAAACCCAATGATTTAGTAGATATATTATTAAACCTTGATAAAATAGAATTGAAAGAAATGGGAAAACGGGGCAGGAATATATATGAAGAAAAGTTTACTAGTAATATTATGAATAGAAAAATTATTGAAGAATATCAAAAACTAGTGGATGGTTTAACTCATTAAGTACTATATTAAATAGGAAATACATTTAAAGGAAGAGGCGAATATCTTGAAGAAAAAAATATTTCTTTGGGCTTTAAGTATTATAGGCGTTATCCTAGTTGGCACAGGGATCTATGCATATACTGTTTATTCAAATGTATCTAATACATTAAATGCAGTGCATAAACCATTGGACCGTGAAAAATCAGATAAAAGGGATGGAAAGGTAGATATTGCTGATAGAAAACCTATTTCAATTTTATTAATGGGTGTCGATCAACGTGGGGAAGATCAAGGTCGCTCAGATTCTCTAATGTTATTTACATTAAATCCTAAATCTAATTCAATGAAAATTATTAGTATTCCGCGTGATTCTTATACAGAAATTGTTGGAAAGGGCAAGAAAGATAAAATAAATCATGCCTATGCATTCGGCGGAATCGATATGGCAGTGAAAACAGTCGAGAATTTCCTCGATATTCCAGTTGATCATTATATTGAGGTAAATATGGAAGGATTCAGGGATATTGTAGATGCTGTTGGTGGTGTGGATATTAATAACGATATGAGCTTTAAAATGGACGGTTTTGATTATCCAAAAGGGGATTTACATTTAGATGGGAAAAAAGCTTTAGTATATTCTCGTATGCGTTATGCGGATCCACGCGGTGACTTTGGCCGTCAAATGCGCCAACGTCAAGTTATTCAGGCTGTAATTAAGAAGGGTGCAAGCGTATCTTCTCTGGCAAGTTACGGTGATGTATTAAAAGCAATTGAGAAAAACGTTAAAACAAGTTTAACACAAGACCAAATGTTTGATATTCAAAAGAACTATAAAGATTGTATGCAAAACAGTGAAGAAATCCAAATCCCAGGCGACGGCCACAAAGCCGCTGATGGTATTTGGTATTACTATGTTCCGGATGCAGCGAAACAAGATATAACGAATAAGTTAAGAGCACATCTTGAAGTGACTAAATAATATGTAATAACCCAACTCCTTTGGAAGGAGTTGGGTTTATTTTTGCTTGGATTTATATTAGTATTATATATTGTGAGATTAATAGATGAGGTGAATCGATGAATAAGAAAGCAGTACTTGTCCTTGTTGTTTTTGTATTGTTTGTTGCTTCGATTGTGAGCGGTAAATTGTACTGGAATAAGAAGATTGCAAATGCAACAGGACAAACGAGTGAAGTAACGAAAACAAAGGCTGAAGTGAAAGATAGCGGAGCAAAGAAAGAAGAGAAAAAAGAAGAGAAAAAACAAGATGCGAAGTCATCTTTTAACGAAGCATATGCGAAGAACTTGCCAGATGCAGTGAAAGAGAAGTTAAAGAAAGCTGCCCAGGATAAAAAGGCAGTAAACCTTATTATTGTTGGTGATGAAGCTTCTTCATCTGAAAAAGGTGCTTGGGCAGCTAAGTTAACGGCTAATTTAGAAAATGCTTACGGTAAAGGTTTATGGAATGTGACTGTAAAGGAATATAAGGGTGAAAGCACAGAAGAGTTAATCGCGAATAAGCGTGATAAAGAGATTGCGAAAGAGAATCCAGATGTGATTTTATTTGAGCCACCATTTATTACTGATAACGGTAAAACTGGTAATGGAAACTCTGTAGTAAATACACAGAAGTTCGTTCAAGCACTTTCTACTAGTGCAAAGGGTGCTACAATTATGATTCAACCATCAAATCCAGTGTATGGTGCGAAAAATTATCCGAAAGCGATTGAAGCATTAAAACAATTTGCAACGCAAAATAATTATACATATATTGATCATTGGGGAGCATGGCCTGATGCATCAACAAAGGCTATCCTACCATATTTAAAAGAAGAGTTTGGTTTCCCAACTGCTAAAGGTCATGAAGTTTGGGCACAATATGTAACGGATTATTTTGTAGCTAAATAATAAAAGGGGAGAGGGTATCGTCGACAAAATATGTTCGACAATACCCTCTCTTTTTTTATAGGATTTTTGCTATACTAAACTGTACTATAATACGTGGTGGAAGGAGGAGAATGATGAAAATACTTGTGGTTGATGATGAATCGAGTATTCGTAATTTGATTCGGATGCAGTTGGAGATGGAAGGTTATGAAGTGTTGGCAGCGGCTGATGGGAGAGAAGCTTTAGAGAGATGGAATGAAGGGCCGGATGTATTGATTTTGGATGTTATGCTTCCGGATACGGATGGGTATGAGTTGCTTCGTTTGTTCCGTGAGAGGGATAGGGATATTCCGGTGCTTATGTTAACGGCAAAGAGTCAGATGAATGATAAGTTGCTTGGCTTGCAGCTTGGTGCTGATGATTATGTGACGAAGCCATTTAATTATGCGGAGCTTATTCTTCGGGTTAAGAATATGGCGCGGCGTGTAAAGAAGACGGAGGTCGCTGTAAGTCATGAAGTAATTGAGGCTGGAGAGATAGTGATTTGTCCTAAGGAAAGAAAGGTACATGTGAGTGGACAAGAGATTCAGTTAACGTACCGAGAGTTTAATTTATGTCAGTTGTTTGTTTCAAATCCGCAGCGTGTGTTTATGAGGGATGAGTTGCTTGAGAAAGTATGGGGGTTTGAGTATATCGGAAATACGAGAGCAGTTGATATTATGGTGCAGAGACTTCGCAAGAAGCTTGGGACGAGCGGAGAATATATTAAGACAATTTATGGCGTTGGCTATAAACTGGATTGTTAAGTGGTGATGGTATGTCTTTAAAGCGAAATATGGTGTTCGGAATAGTTGGGCTGTTAATTCCGATTTTTGTTCTTTTATATGCAGTTGTTTATATTACGTTAGAAAAGAATATGTATCATAATGCAGCAGATTCTTTAGAAAAGTTAAGTGTAGAAGCACAAATTTATACGATGAATTATTTAGAGATGGAAGCAGAAGTGGATACGCTTGGTCCGAATTCACTTTTAATTGCGTCGTATTTAGCGAAGCGTATGGATGTCCGTGTGCAGATGATCGGGAAGAATGGCGATGTTGTTGCAGATACACAAAAAGGAGCATTGCTTCACCGTAACATCGACATTGAGAGTTCCTTGAAGGGGAAGAAGTCTTATGTTTTCGAGGAGGCGGATCCCGCTCCCATTCTTTTGTTTTCAAGCCCGGTTTATTATGGAAACGATGTCATTGGAAGTATTCGTTTTATAAATGAGTTAACGGGTGAGAAGGAAGTTTTAACAAATGTGAGCTGGACTTTCTTAATGACGTCTCTTTGTTTAGTAGCTACCGGTATTTTCTTTGCGATTCGTTTGGCGAAGTCTCTTCATAAACCAATTGATCAGTTGAGACAAATGGCACAGAGGCTCGCGAATGGTGATTATAAGAGTAAGATTGAGTTAAATGAGTACGTGGAAATCGCTCAGCTTTCAGCATCTTTTAACGCGATGGCCGATGGAATTGAGCTGCATATTAAGCAATTGCAGGAGGAGAAAGAGAAGCAGAAAGATTTCCTAGACCGCATTACGCATGAGCTAAAAACACCGCTAACGGCAATTATCGGTTATGTTGATTTAATTCCGAAGTTACAATCGAAAGAAGATGTACAGGAAAGTCTCCGTTATGTGGCTGTGGAAAGTGAGCGTTTATTATCACTTGTAGAGGAATTGCTTAAGTCCTCGAAATATGGAACGAGTACGTTTGAAGTGTCACCTACAGTTGTGAACATAAAGGAATTGGCAGAGGAAGCAGTTTCAATTGTGAAACCTCGCCTAAATCAGTTTGAAATTGAAGTGATAAATGAGTTAACGGATGTACATGTTGTTGCGGATTTTGATAAGACGAAGCAAATTTTCTTAAATGTGCTTGATAATGCAATTAAGTATAGTGATGCTTCGCACATTCGTATGAATGTAATTGTAAATGAGCATGAGGCGAAGGTCTTTGTTCATGATGATGGGATCGGTATAGATGAAGTGGTGCTTGCGGAGTGGAATGAGTCTCCGAAAGGAAAGGCACTTCCTTCTAGTTACGGGAATGGTTATGGTTTGTATATTTGTCAGGAGATTATGAGTAAGCAGGGCGGAAGCATGCGGATTGAGAGTAGTGAAGAAATAGGTACTATAATATTCATTACATTTTTGCTTCCGAGAAGGATGGAAGACATAAAAAACTTGAAAGCGGTTAAATGATACATTTATGAAACAATTATGCGGTATTTTCGAAACAACGTTTTTTTATCTTGGAGGTAGGCAGAAATGAAAAGGCTATCATTTCAAATTCTTATGTTTGTCATTTGTATGATTGTTTCTCTTGTTTTGTTTTATGTTATGGAGAAGCAAATCTATAATCGAATCAACATTGTAAATGATAAACAAGCCGTTTTACAAAGGGTGAATGAATCTCTTCCAATTGAAGTGAAAGTAAGACATGAAAAGTGGGGAGAAATTGTTGTAACGGATGAAGTTCGTTTGCATACGATTGTTTCATTCTTTGACCGAATTCGAATAGAGCCTGAGGGCGTTAAGAGCCAAGAACAAGTATTTACTGGAGAAGTAACGTACTTGAATGGACATAAGCGTACTTTTGCAGTAGGTGACTTGTTCCAGTATGGGGAAAATGTATACGGAAAGAATGGCATGGATCCGATGATTTCAGCACTTCAAACGTATTTATTAAGCCTGTATTACACGCCAGAGCGTATTAGTGATTTCTTTGCTTCAGCAAAGGATGTCGTAGTACGTCAAGGTGATGTGGTACGTACTATCAATCTTACGCACATACTTGATTCTATTCGGTACGCAAAGCAAATTACAGATTACGGAGAAATTCAGAAGTTATTACAATCGCAGAATGAACCGATTGCTTATATTACAGCTTATAAAACAGGTAAGCGTGTAAAGAATGATCGTGAAGATATTCTTACGATTTCTGTGTATCCATCGTACTTTGTTGTGCAATATCTCGGTGATAATAACGGAAATGTCATGTATATGAAAAGCTCTCTAGCAGAGTTATTCGTAAAGGAGAATGCGTCATGAGAAAGATAGCCTTTTTCTTCTTTTTGCTAGTAATTGGAGGAGCGATGTCTAGTTGCTCTCGAGATACAACCTCTATTAAATATAGTAAAAATGGTCTCCCTATTTTGGATGATCGTCATATTGTTGCGTATGTAGCGGCTCGTGAGGAAGTTGGTGAAGCGTTACTTTCATCATTTTGTAAGCCGCTCGGATGTACGTATGAATTTATTCGTCTTTCAACAGAAGAACTTCTTCGTAGAGTGGAAGAAGAAGCTGGAAATCCGAAGGCGGATATTATTATTGGCGGTACAGTAGATGCGCATCAAATGATGAAGCAAAAAAATCTTTCTATTCCTGTGATAAGCCAACATGCAAATCGTATTTCAAAAACTGTTAAAGATAAAGATGGTTATTGGTACGGTTATGAAGTGGAGAAGCTGGCAATTGCGATTAATAAAGAGCGGTGGAACGAGGAAATAGCGCCGCTCGGTCTCTCGTATCCGTTAAGATGGAAAGATTTATTGAATCCAGTATATAAGGGAAAGATTGTCATGCCCGATCCAAATGTTTCAGGTACAGCATATACGTTTTTCCAGTCACTTATTGATACGTTAGGTGAAGAGGAAGCGAAGGAATATGTGAAGAGTCTGGCAGAACAAGTTGGAGAAGTAACAGTGAATGGTTACATTCCAGCAGAACTTGTTGCGAGCGGTGAATATATGATAGGCATCAACTTTATGGGAGATCAGAGAATGCTTCAAAAACAAGGTTTTCCGATTTTAAGTAACGAACCTGAGCAAACAGGGTTATCTGTTAATGCGATTTCTAAACTAAAACGTGCACCGAGTGGTATTATTGCGGATTTATTTATTGATTATTGTTTATCAGAAGAAGCGGGGCATATTTTAGAAAAAGTGTCGTTTGGCGTACCAACGATGTTTGCGAAGAATGAGAAAGAAATAGAAGGACAGCCGGTTAGAAGGACGAACCAAAATATATCAAATAGCGGAATAATCGAGATATGGAATAGACAGCGTCTCTCTCTGAAGTGAGAAAAGGAGACGGAAATATATGTTTAAATGGCTCAAGCCAGCACCTGCAATTGAAAGATTGCCAGCGGATATGATCGACCGTGTATATCGATTACTACGTATTCGTGTGTTAATCGGGATTTCAGTTGGATATGCTGCTTATTATTTAGTTCGTAGTAACTTTAATTTATCTACTACGTATTTAGTAGACGAGTTCGGATTTAGCACTACACAAATCGGATTATTAGGTGCAGTAATGGCTGTTGTTTACGGACTTAGTAAATTCTTTATGGGTAATTTATCGGATAAGGCATTTGCTCAACGATTTATTGCAGTAGGTTTATTTTTATCTGGGCTTGTTAATATTTGTTTCGGTTATGCATCTTCCTTTGGGATGATTTTAACATTACTTGTTCTAAACGGTATTGTACAAGGTATGGGAGCACCACCTTGTAGTATTGTTATGACGAAATGGTTTTCAAAGAAAGAACGTGGTACGAAAACAGGTCTTTGGAATATTTCACATAACGTTGGTGCACTACTTGTTCCACCATTCATTGGGATTGGGGTAGGGATTTTCGGTGAAAGCCATTGGCAAGGCGGCGTGTTTATTTTCCCAGCGATTATCGCAATGGTAATTGCAGTACTTGTTTGGATCAATGCGAAGGATACACCAGAATCTGAAGGTCTTCCACCAATTGATGAATATCGTAATGACTATGAAGAACTTGAAAAAGTAGATAATGCTAACAAAATGTCACCAAAAGAAATTTTAATGAAATATGTAGTGAAAAATAAATTTGTATGGTTCTTATGTATTGCGAATGCTTTTGTTTATTTAATTCGTTTCGGTGTTATTAACTGGGTACCAATTTACTTAACAACAGTGAAAGGTTTTACAAAAACAGAAGCGCATTTTGCGTATTCAATATTTGAAACGGCAGCGATTCCAAGTTCTTTAATTGTCGGCCTTTTAAGCGATAAATTATTCAAAGGAAAACGTATGCCATTATGTGTTATGAGTATGGCTGGGGTTGTTGTTGGAACAATCGTCTATTGGCAAGCAACTAATATTATTGTTGTGAGTGTTGCAGTTTCTATTATCGGTTGTTTAATTTATGTACCACAGTTCTTAATCGGTTTAAGTGCAATGGAATTAGTACCGAAATTTGCAGTAGGTACGACAGTTGGTATGTGTGGTCTGTTCGGTTATGTTGGAGGAAGTTTCATAGCAAACGCAGCAATTGGTATCATTGTTGATCGTTCTGGCTGGGATGGTTGCTTCATGTTACTGTTAGCGGGTGGCATATTAGCAACGATATTCTTACTGATTGTTCAAATGGGACATGAGAGAAAAGCTTCTAAAGTAGTATAATATTTTATTTGAAAAAGCTATCCAATTGTTATATTGGATAGCTTTTATATTTTTATTTAGAAAAAACAAATAGTATGTAAAATTGGAGTTTAATGTGTAAAAGGTTTTTGTTACTTAATATAATTTTTTTAGATTTAATAAACCAATCACGTACATAGTTAGACCGAAAAATCCACCGCCACAGATGAAAATTACAACCTTAAATAAAGAAATAGAGATTTCTTCTGAACCTACATAGGGAAGGATATAATTCATAAAAACAAACATTTGAAAGCCCCAAAGCACACCTGCTTTTAAGCCAGCTTTTCTTAATTTTTTCTTGTGTTGTAAATATTCTTCTTTTGTTGCACATTCAGTATCACTTAAACCTTTTTTCTTGAATTTAAAGGCTAAGTAATTAGCATAAATCATATTAGATAGAAAAATGAATATTGTCCCTATAGATATTGTGTGGTTCATAGTATCAACAAGTAACATAATAAGCATTACCAACATATTTAGCCACCATAAACCAATTCCAGCTACAGATAATTCTTTATTGATTTCTTGTTTTTGATATTCATCTCTCTCACTCAGTGTTCCAACAAAACTATTATAAACTCTTTCTTTCCATTCAATTTTCATCATTTAATCTCCCTCCCAAAATAGACTGTTTAAATCTGTTTTTAGTGCTTTTGCTAATTCGATACATAAGGCTAAAGAAGGGTTATATTTATTATTTTCAATTAAATTTATTGTCTGTCTCGCCACGTTAACTTTTTTAGCTAACTCTAGCTGCGATAGCCCTTCAGATTTTCGATATTGTTTGACGTTATTCAAATATAACCCTCCCATTTATGGTTGTAGACCTCGTGTACCGAAATGTCATTTATATGTGACATTTTATAATTGAATAAATGAAATGTCAAATATATATGACAAAAATGATAGTAGTACAATTAGGAAAATGATTTTAATAATTTATCTTGGTAAGAAGTTTATTAATAAAAGATGGCTTATATTCATATAAAAAGTACTTGAAAATTCAATTTAAATTATCCTTTTTCCTTTCCTTAAATCTATCTTAAAAGATATAATGTCATATTTCTAATCATTGGAATTTTTGTTACAATATAAATGGATGTGTAAAACTTTGTAAAAATAATGTAATAATATGTAATATATTTTCAGAAAGTTTTATACAATTTTTATATTAAACTATTAAGTTATAAAAAAGGAGCGGTAATATGTTACCAAATACGGTTCGTACTCCAAACAAGAAGAAGAAATGGATTATTATTGGGGTTATTGCACTAATTGTTATTGTAGCGGCAATTAATATTTTTGTTATGCAAGGTAAGAAGAAGGGCGCATCAACAAATGCTGATGCTGTAAGTTTTGAGAAAGTGACAGAGCGTAAGCTGAATAATACGAAGTTAATTTCTGGTCAGGTGAAGCCTGGTAATATTGAAAGCTTCTATGCAGATCCGGCCAAAGGGAAAGTGAAAGATATTGAGGTAAAAGAAGGGCAAGAGGTAGAGAAAGGCACGAAGTTATTCTCTTATGATAATGAAGAGATTAACCTTCAAATGAAGCAAGCTGAGCTTGATCAGAAGATGGCGGATATGCGTTATGATCAAGGAAAAAAGAAGATTGATTCGTTGAAGAAAGAAATTAAGAAGGCGAAAGATAGCGGAGCTGGGAAAGAAGTAACAGATCCGATGGACGAGCAAGTAAACGAGTTAGAGATAGGACAAAAAACAATTGACCTTGAGAAAGAAAAAGGAAAGTTGCAGAAAGAAGAGTTAAGTAAGAAGCAGAAAGAACTTACGATTTATAGCAATTTTGCTGGTGTTGTTCAAAAGTTAGATAAAGATGCGGCACAAAGTTCATCTCAAGCGTTAGGTGGTCAAGGAAAAGCGTTTTTACAAGTAGCTTCTAAAGATCCATTCCAAGTTCAAGGTACGTTAACTGAGCTTCAAAAGTCACAAATTCAAAAAGATCAAACATTCACTGTAACTGCGAAAGCAAATAATAAGAAGAAGTGGACAGGTAAGATTACAGAGGTAAGCGAATTCCCAACGAGCGCAGAGATGGCGCAAGCTGGCGGCGTGGGTGAAGCAACTCAAAATATGTCTCAGTATACATATAAAGCAAGTCTTGATAGTCAAGATGGTTTATCTCCAGGTTATCATGTTTCATTGCAAGTAAACTTAGAGAATAAGAAGATGATTGCTGTCCCAAGTAAGAGCATTGTAGCAAAAGGCGATGATGCATTTGTTTATGTTGAGGATAAAGGGAAGCTTCGTAAACAAAATGTGAAAAAAGGTTCTACTGATGGAGATTGGACAGAGGTTGTAGAAGGCGTAACAGTGGGGCAAAAGGTGGTTAAAAATCCTTCCGACGATGTGTATGACGGAATGGAAGTGAAAGAGAAATGATTACGTTAAATAATATTGCTAAAACGTATTATCAAGGAAAATTGGCGGTGCCGATTTTGCATGGTATTAGTTTAACAATTCAGAGCGGTGAGTTCGTTTCGATTATGGGACCGTCTGGTTCTGGTAAGTCGACGCTTATGAATATTATCGGTTGTTTAGATCGTCCAACAGAAGGCGAATATATGCTGAATGACGTGAATATCTTAACAGCAGACGAGTCAAAGCTTGCTTTAATTCGTAATGAATATATTGGCTTTGTATTCCAGCATTTTAATTTACTACCTCGTCTTTCCGCAGTGGAAAATGTTGAGCTTCCGCTCGTATATGGTGGCGTGAAGAAAGCGGAGCGTCGCAAGCGTGCTTTGGAGGCGTTAGGTAAAGTTGGATTGGCAGATCGCGTGCATCATTTACCAAATGAGTTATCAGGTGGACAGAAGCAGCGTGTAGCGATTGCAAGAGCGATTGCGAATAATCCAACGTTCATTATGGCCGATGAACCGACTGGTGCACTTGATACGAAGTCTGGTGAGCAAGTTATGAATATTTTCACGAAGCTTAATGCAGAAGGTACGACAATTGTTATGGTTACGCATGAAGAGGAAGTAGCAGCGTATTCTTCCCGCCGAATTGTACTGCGAGACGGGAAAGTTACAGAAGATAGAAGGTGTGCGGTATGAGTTTACTAGATAGTATAAAAATTGCCCTGTCTTCTATTTTAGCTCATAAACTGCGTTCAGCTCTTACGATGCTCGGTATTATTATTGGGGTAGGTTCGATTATTACTGTCGTTGCAATTGGGCAAGGCGGGGAAGCGATGCTGAAGTCGAAATTCGCGGGTTCTGGTGGTAATAACCTTATGCCAATTCAATTTAAAGCAGATATTAATGATGAATTTGCTATAGGTGGATTTGAGATACCGAAGTTAACGGAAGAGGATATTTTGGAAGTAAAACAAGTGAAAGATGTTTCACACGTTATTACAACAAATTCGACGACAGAGACACTTGATGTAAATGATAAAAAAGCAAGGCTGAATGTTATTGGTCTTGATAATGAATATTTTGCGGTTAATAAAGTAAAGGTCGTAAAGGGACGTACTTTAAACGAATCAGATATTTCTCATGCAAATAACGTTGTGATGATTAGTACAAAAACAGAGGAGACGTTATTTAAGGATGTAAACCCAGTTGGACAAATTATTGAGATGAAGGGACAGCCAATGCAAATTATTGGTGTGTATACATCTGATAATGAGTTTATGGGATTTGAAATGGAAGAAGCGTTAATCCCTCTTACATTATGGCCTGTTTTATACGGAACAGATGATATTCAAAATATCGCCATTCAAGCTAAAAATGTAGACAATTTAGAAGCAGCAGGGAAACGAGCTGTTGATGTATTAAATAGTCGTAAGCCAAGTGAAATCCCAGGTAAATATGAACTGGTGAATTTAAAAGAACTCCAAGAAAATGTTTCTAAAGTAACTAGCATCATGACGATGATTATCGGTGGTATCGCTGGTATTTCATTAGTCGTTGGTGGTATTGGTGTTATGAATATCATGCTTGTATCTGTAACGGAGCGTACGCGCGAAATTGGGATACGTAAAGCGCTTGGAGCAACGCGTAGTAAAATTTTATTACAGTTTTTAATTGAAGCCGTTATGTTAACACTTCTAGGTGGTTTAATCGGAATTGGTCTTGGGTATGGCGGAGCATATATCGTTTCTACATTCGCAAAATGGCCACCACTCGTTTCATGGGAAGTTGTCGTTGGAGGCGTACTGTTCTCGATGACACTCGGTATTATTTTCGGATTAATTCCAGCAAATAAAGCTGCGAAATTAGATCCAATTGAAGCATTACGTTATGAGTAATTAATAGTGTAGTAGAACTACACATTACCGTTCTAGTGGGCGGTTCGTAGCCTCTATATGAGGAAGTGAACCGCCCGTTAGAACGGGTTATATAAATAGAAGGAGGCGTTATAATGGAAGCTAATATTAATACGCAAGATGTAGGTGCGAAGAAGCCATCATTATTAGGAATGATTACTTCTCCAGGTGAGCAGTTTGAGAGAATGAAGACGAAAAGTCCGGTATGGGGGGCATTTTTCCTTTTCATTATATTAACAGCTGTAATTGCAGGGATTAGCATGTATCAAGTAATGAATCATCCTGATGTCATGAGTGAGGTGCCTGATGCTGAAACGGCTAAAGTTGTTGGTTACTTCGGAATAGGAGCAGGTATTGTTGGAGGGCTATTTGGTACTGCGATTTGGTTCTTCATTGCGGCAGCTATTTATAAAGTGATTATGATGTTTATGAGTAATGATACTTCATACATGAAATTATTATCTATTTATGTCTACACATATACGATTTCAATTTTAGGTGCAATTGTGAACTTTATTATTAGAATGATTCTTGGTGGAGATATTGAAACTTCTTATACAAGTTTAGCAACTTTATTTGAGCCAGGTACAGTTGCTCATGGTGCTGCTTCATCATTCGAAGTTTTCAATATTTGGACATTAGTTGTAATGGGATTAGGATTACATATTACGGCTGGATTAAGTAAAAAACAAGCAACGATTTTAATTGTTATTTTCTTTATTCTTTCAGTTGGATTTACTAGTTTAAGTGGTCTAGCTCCAAAATTTGGTGCATAATTTATTCTTTTAGAAAAAGGTGGCTCTTCCAAGAGTCACCTTTTTTATTTTTACCCCTATTTCAAATACCACCAACAAAATTTCAAATACTATCTAGTGTAATTTCAAATTCCGTCGGTAGTATTTGAAATTACTCACAGTGAAATCTTTTCTTTATTTTTATATTGTGAAGGTACCGCGGAATACTAGAAAGGTATACCTTTTAGAAACGGGTACTGTGTGAAGCCAGCGACTTTTAAAGAGGCAGTTGTTTTGTATGAAGGGATGATTGTAAATCAAATAAAGAAATTAGGTATTCGTAAAGATTATGAAGAGTATTATCAATGTGGTTTAATCGGTCTTTGGCATGCGTATGAAAGATTTAATGAAAAGAAGGGGTATTTCCCTGCATATGCAGTTGTCACGGTGCGAGGTTATATATTAGAGAGATTGAAGAAAGAGTTCGCAGTGCAGGAGAGATGTGTATGTGTAGGAGAGTATGAGGATATCTTTCATTTTGAGGATGTTGAAATAAGAGTGAAGGATTTTATGAGCGTGTTAGATGAGAAGGAGAAGTATATTATTTTTGAACGTTTTTTTGTAGGGAAGACGATGGGAGAAATCGCTTTAGAGGCGGAAATGACATATTATCAAGTAAGATGGATGTATCGGCAAGCACTCGAGAAAATGCGAGATAGTGTAAAAGGATAAAAATAGAAAATAGAATGGAAGGTAAGGAAATACTACCTTCCATTCCATTTGTTATTAAGGTGATGAATCTTGCATGTTCATTTGGGATAATACATATCCAGCTTTCCATAATTGCTGGCTTAACTTATGGGGACTAATTTGTATCGTTACGGTAGCTCCATTTGAAAAATGAATTTTAGCTCGTTTAGCTTTTTTGAAAAACTCTATTGTATGAACATGTTTGAAGAAAAGCCAAATGCAATTTGGAGAAGCAGGAGATTCTGTTGGGAAAGCACAAATATATTCTCTATGATTGATTGGAATTGGAACGTTTTGTTTGAATTTAAATTTTGTTTTTACGGCATTACGTCTCCCTTGATAAGTAGAATGAATATTTGTTAGACAAGATTTCTGTATAAGTTGGAGAGCAGTTTGACAGGAGTAAAGATGGTTTCCGCTACTGTCGATAATTTTTGTACGGTAATAAGGGTGTTTACATGGTTCAAGCATCATTGTAGAACTAGAAATAAAAATGTTGTTTTCATTATCCATAATTCTATATCCTCCCTTATAATTTTCATTCCGAATATAATTATATATAAATTAAGTAAATTCACTGTTAATATTCTATTTCATATTGTAAATTTTGGCTATTCGTTTACAATCAATAGGTGATAGTCTTTCTAATTTGCATCGCTTGTACATATATATGAAAATAGAAAAGAGTAGGCGGTGATATAGTATGAAGAAAAAGTATATTATTATGGCTTTAGTTGTCGTTCTCCTAGTATATTTAGCAAACAGTAATCCGAGTAAGGGCGAATATACAGAATGGGCAGCGAAGCAGTTTATGAAGCGTAATGATGTGAGTAAGAAGCTAGATGAAGTTCAAAAAGAGAATGAAGAGGGTCTCCTTGGCGACTTGGCATCGGCCGGTAAAAAGTTAGCGAAAAAGTATGTTGAGCCACAAGTTGGGTTATTAATTGATCATTATACGAAGCGAAATGATTATATATTCTTCTCAACATATACGACTGAGTTTGATATAGGTGAAGAACATTATAAGTACGTATGCGTCGGTTTCTCAAAGATTTTTATTCCGATTGAAATGCCGAAGAAAAAAGACGAATCTGCAAAATGATGCAGATTCGCCTTTTTCATTTTATAGAGTAATTGGAACTTCAGATACATTTTTTTCTAAAAGGCGAGCTCCCTTTTTTCGTGTATTTTCATCAATGGATGAAAATACAGATGAGGCGAGGATTGTATCCATTACTTGATTTACGACTTGTGCATCGATTGGTGTGATGGGCGTATCGATAGAAAAAACGACTGTTTTTCCATCTTCTTTTGCGAAAATCAACTCTAGTACTTGCATGTGTTATTCCCTCCTTTGTATTTATCAAGCTATTTATGGGATTCGGGTCTGCCGGTTAAATTGCGGTCTAATAATCAGCGGGGATGAATAAAATCCCCACTGATCCGAGTTTTACTTTATAGTTTAGAAAGATCTGATGTGCTTACAAGTTGTACAGCGTGAAGTGGTGATGCTTGTAAGGAAGCTAGAGCATGAGCTACATTGTGTACTTGATCTAAGCTCGCATTTGTTTTAACACGTTTAAATTGTTTGCTCTTGAAAACTGTTTTTCCGTTCTTATCTAATCCGTTGTTTAAGACAAGACGTAAAGTTAAATCCATTACGATTGTTTCAATTGCCATGTGTATCACCTCCTTTCACTTTATAAATAGGGTACAAATGTCATGTTTTGGCGTGAAATTTTTTCTTTTTTTTGGTACCCTTAAAAGATTAAGAGAGGAGAATTCTGGATAATGAATCGTAAATGGTTATTTTGGATTCCTGTATTACTATGGATGGGGCTGATTTTCTATTCTTCGGCACAACCATATAAAAAGCAGGATATGCGTTCAGATATTGAACAATATGTAAATGTTGAATTTGTGAAAGAGCATTTTTCATGGGTATCTATCGATTATGGTGGAGGAACCCCTGTTAGTATTGCGAATAAAGGTGTAGGCGGATTTATTGAGTTTTTCCTTCGTAAAGGTGCTCATTTTATGGTGTTCTTTATGCTAGGTTCATTGATTTATTACGCTTTTCATCGATCAGGTTATTCGAGGAAAAGATGTTTTATATATGCCCTTCTTTTCGTTGCGGGTTATGCAACATTTGATGAAATTCACCAATGGTATACGGGAGACCGCACACCAATGTGGCAAGATTCATTGCTTGATACGTGCGGCGGATTAACGGGAATTATAATAAGTAATTGGTTTTGGAATAGAAAAAAGCGCTAATCTCAAATGAGATTAGCGCTTTTTTTGCGGGGAGTAAAACCTCCACTGATTAAAGTTTCACTTTATACACCAAGTAATTCTTTTAGTTCGTCTGTTGATAGTTCAGTCATCCAGCTATCGCTTGTGATGACCGCATTGTTTAGAGATTGTTTTCTTTCTAGCATTTCATCAATTTTTTCTTCTAATGTTCCTGTTGTAATAAGTTTGTGAACATGAACAAATCGTTTTTGACCAATGCGATATGCGCGGTCTGTTGCTTGATTTTCCACAGCTGGATTCCACCAACGGTCGTAGTGAATGACATGGTTGGCAGCGGTTAAGTTTAATCCTGTTCCGCCAGCTTTTAAGGATAAGATGAAAATGTCATACGTTCCGTTTTGGAACTCCTCAATCATCTTGTCGCGATCTTTTTTCGGCACACTACCGTTTAAGAAGAGGACACGCTGGCCGAATTTTTCTTCTAGCACACGTTTTAGCATGTTCCCCATGCCGATGTATTGAGTGAAGATGAGGCAACTTTCATTTTGATCTTTTATATTTTCGATGAGCTCCATTAACGTTTTTGTTTTCATAGAGCGTTCAACGACATTTTGTGGCTCTTCTTCTTTTAAATAAAGAGCTGGATGATTACAAATTTGTTTTAGCTTGTTCAGCATAAGTAATATAAAGCCGCGTCTTTCAATTCCACTTAATCCTTCGACATTTTGCAGTGTATCTTGAACAAGTTGTTCATATAAGGAAGCTTGTTCACCAGTAAGAGGACAGTAAGCTTTTTGTTCTTGTTTATCTGGTAAATTTAATGCGACCGTTTGATCTTTCTTCGTTCGGCGCAGTAAAAATGGTGAGATAAACCGTTGAACTTGCTGGATTTTTCCTTCATCACGATCTTTTTCAATCGGTGTGACGAAGCGACGTTGGAATTGCCCTAAGCTTCCGAGATATCCATGATTAATAAAGTCGAAAATGGACCAAAGTTCAGCAAGGCGATTTTCCATCGGCGTACCAGTTAAAGCGATTTTGTGATTTGCTTGTAAGTTTCGTACTGCTTTCGACTGTTTCGTATGTGGGTTCTTAATATTTTGTGCTTCATCCAAAATAACAGCATCCCAGCATAATGAAGTTAGTTCTTCCTCATCGAGTTGAGCCAATGCATAAGATGTTAATACAACATCTGCTGATTGAAGGAAATCTTCAAAAGAATTGCCCTTATCTCTATTACTTCCGTAATGTAATTGAACACGTAAATTCGGTGCGAAACGCTCAAATTCTTTTTGCCAATTTCCAAGAACAGATGTCGGCGCTACGATTAATGCAGGGCCTGTTTTGAGATTGTTTTCTTTTATATATAGTAAGTAAGAGATTGTTTGAATACTTTTCCCGAGTCCCATATCGTCAGCTAGCAATGCTCCAAATCCAAGCTTTCGTAAATATAATAACCATTCAATGCCGTGTTGTTGATATGGACGAAGTGTTGCGTTTAGTGAAGTAGGGACATCTACTTTTGGAATATCTCCAATATGAAGCAGCTTTTGGAATAGTTCCTCATAATATCCATCTAGTTCAATTTCAATATCAGTAAACGGACTATCATCTTCTACAATTTCTGTTTCAGCCGTATTTGATAAATGTTGCTGCAGGACATCTTTCATCTCTAGTCCGTATTTATCGGCACGGTTCATGAGTTTCCTTACTTCTTCGATAAAGGCTGGATCTAGTCGCATCCATTGACCGTTTATATTAAATAGACGTTTGTTTTGTTCAACGAGTTCAAAAAATTCGCTTTCTGATAAATCAATGCCGTTCGTCGAAATTCGCCAGTCAAAATTAACGAGCGTATTCATACCGAAGAACGATTGTGTTTGTACTGTATTTTGCTTCAGCTGGACACGTAATTTCGGTTTTGTTGCTTTTAAATTTTGCCACCATGATGGTAGTAAAATTGTAATGCCGGCTGCAAGTAATTCATTGCTTGCTTCTGTTAAGAAGTTCCAAGCTTCTGTTTCAAAGAGCTCATTTCGGAACGTATCTCCTTCTTTTAACCACGGTATGAGCTTACTAAAACCTTCTTGTGTTTCTGTAATCCGTTCTTCGTAATCGTGCCATCTTTTCGGTAAGGAATCGATGTTTTCATATACATATATGCGATGCGCCCCGCGCTTTGGTGTCACGATTGTTTCAAGTTTCCACATTTCAAATTCTTCTTGTGGTTCTTGCAGTCTTAGTCCGATTGTAAACGGAAGATCATCTTCAATATAACCAATTTTTCGAAGCCAATCTTCTTCATGTAGTGCTGTTTCCAATTGTCTTTTCGTAAAGTCGTAATGTTCATATAGTCTTTTAGCATCTTCCCAGCCGTCATTTGAGCGATTGTCTTGTAATATGCTTTCATTAACTGCTGCTGAGAAAAGAGATGCTAATGTGTCATCTTCAATTGGCGTATTTTGAACTTTCCAAGATGGTTGCTTGGGCCAGTGCTCCATATCTGGTACGAAGCTACCGCTCGTAAAGGCATCCCATAATTCATTTGCATCTTTTGTAAGTGCTGTAATAGGGCCGTTCAGTTGAATATGTGCAAAGGAATTCATCGGTTTGTTTGCAATGTATTCAAAGGCTTGTGCATTTGTTAGTAGCACACCTTGTTTTCCTTCGAAGGTTGCTTCTTTTAGAAACGTACCGTAGAAAGAAGTGGAGTGCCATGTGAATGCATTTCGTTTCCAACTTGTTACGGATAATGGAGTACCGCTGTCATCTTCTCCCCAAAGGAACCAACCTTGACTAACATGCTGGAGCCTAATTGTTACTTCAGTTTGATTGATCATCGATTAATTTTCCTTTCCGTAATTCCTCTTGTAGTGCACGCAGACGTGAATGGAGATTGGCGATGTGAATAATGAAAGCATCCCATTCATCGGTGCGTTTTAATCGTTTATATAATGTACGTAATTTCTTTAAGTAACGAACTGCGCGTCTATATGATTTACGATTTCGTTCTTCAATTGCTTCTACAGCAGCAAGATGATAAAGAGGAAGTGCTGCTTCTGGTGCTTCTTTCTCAATATCTTTCAGTGGTTCTTTTAACAGTTCAATTGCTTCAAACCCATATAAGAGATGAAGCTCTGCCCATGTGTGATACTGTTTTTTCGCGAGTACGTACTGTTCATAGTTTGTGAAACTATACGGTAATAGTTCTTGTAAAATCATTTCAAAACCAGCTTGTTCATTTGTATGTGTTGCGTATGTTTCATACATGATTACAAATAGCCGAACGATATCTTTTATAAAAATCGTATTTTCGTGATCTTGGAGCGTTTTCTTTACTTGTTTATACGTAAAGGAAAGCCAGTTTTTTGCACGATCCCACTGCATGGCACTTAATAGTTCTTCTAACCAATAGAAGTATAGACTCACAACAGAAGCAGGCTGTTTTTTTAGTAAGTCCATCGCTAGTAGATCTTCTTCATTTAAAAAGAGAAGGTGAGAAGACGCTAATGCTTTAGATAGTGGATTGATTTTCGTATCGATTCGTTTTTCTTCCTCTTGTATTTTCTCTTTATTGTTTAAAAGTTCACTCCATATGTGGCGATAAATGAAAAATCGCTCTTGTGTATAAGCGTCGGTAGAGAAGAATACTTCATGAACAAGACGAGCTGTTTCTTGCAAAATTATTTCAGACTCTGAAGGAATCGCTTCTGATTGTAAGTCCCGAACGATGGATTCCACTTTGTCTACAAATAGGCGAACGACATTAACAGGTTGGTGATAAGAATACGTTTTGTTTGCTTCGAATGCCTGGATTTCTTCTAATAATTTTTGAAAGCAGTAAAGTGCTGCATGTAACCTGAATAATTCATGTATGGCGATAACGCGCGGAGCTTTCCGCTCAAGCTTCGTATAGAAATCTGTAAAGATACTCATAAGAAAATACATTTGTTTATAAGTAAGGCGAGCTTGTTCTTTTTTAAATGATTCATATTCTTTTTCAAAATATGATTCCCAACTTTTATAATCCGTTTCTTCAAAAGCTGATGATTGCAATACTTGTCTTGCAGTTCGAATAGGAGGAAGGGAAGGTTTCGTATTATTTTTAAATAAAGTTAATACATCTCCTACTTGCCCGAAACTAGACGCTGCAGATAGTAATACAGCGAGCATATGCTCACATTGTGTTGGTGCGAAGCAATCACAATAACTTTCAGCGACATTACGAATCGGAATATGAACGCTATATACGTTGCCTTCCGCATCTACAGTTCCTGATAGTGTATAACCATCAAAGTCAACGTTGTAGACAACACCACTACGATATAGGTGCCGAGCTGTAGCGACATGTTCCTGATCAGCTGTTTGCTGTGGATCTAGTCCTTGAACGAACTCATTCGCAATCATCATAATTTCATCTTTCGTAATTGAGTGTTGCAGCATAATATTCCTCCGTACACATATTTCTTTCCTTTACCATTATAAACAAAAAATGCTCAAAACAGAAAAAATGAAATTTGGATTACATAACTTGAAAATCATGGTAATATATAAAATGTTAATTTCATATATGAATATATATGTATAGGAGGAGAAATGATTTGTCAGATTTACAGACGAAGTTAGGTAGTGGAATGAATAAGTTACAAGAAGGAATAGAACAAGGGAAAATGAAGTTGCAAGTTGCACAAGAAATTGCTCAATTGAAAAAGGGAATGCAAGTGCAAATGCAGAAAAAAGCAGAGGTTCTATTAGAGGTTGGACAGCAAGTGTATGTTCAATTAAGAGGAAGTGGAGTAAATGAAGCGAGCTTAAAAGAAATGATTGCTCCAGTTCAAGAATTTGATGTAGCTATTTATCAAGCAAGAAAGCGCATTGTTGAATTGCAAAAACAACAAGGTGAAAAAGCTACATGTGAATGTGGTGGACCTTTATCAATAAATGATAAGTTTTGTGGTTCGTGTGGAAAGCCTAACCCGATGTTAGCAGTAGAAAATGAAGGTGAAACGGTAAATTGTATTTCATGTAATGAGCATATCGATAAAAACTCTACTTACTGTCCAGTTTGTGGAATTAAGCAAAGTGGGGAGTGAATTAAATGTATTGTCGCACATGTGGAAAACAACATGGTGAAGAAGTAAATTATTGCCCAAATGAAGGTAGTATGGAGATTGCAGGAGCTATAGATGCAGTAACATTAGAAAAAGATACTGCAAAATACTGCAGAGGTTGTGGCAGTGAAAATGCTCAAAAAAATTTATATTGTCAAAAGTGTGGGTATTCTTTATCTGTTGTGAAGAAAAAAGAACAAACTGTAAAATTACCTACAATGGATGGTGCTCCTAAAGTTGAATTTAAAGCAGATAAAGCCGTTTTACAAAAAGGTTTTATTGGTGGGGCTGTTGCAAGTATTCTCATGTTAATTGCTGGTTGGATTGGTAGTTTATTATTTGCCTCTATGTTAAGTGAGATGTTTAGCAAATTTGCGAAAGAATTAGAAATGTTGCCAAGTTTTTATTCGAGTGCAACTTCTACGATGTTAAGTTACCATTTACTTGGTTTTACAGCTAACGATGATAGTGGATTGATATTTTCTTTATCTTGGCATACTCCATTTACATTATTATTAATCATTCCATTTATTATTTTCGCTGGTACAGGAATTTGGTTAGGGAAACAGCATGTTGCGAAAACGATTAAAGATCAAATCTTTATGGCAGCAACAGTTGGTATTATTTATGGAGTCTTTTTATTCATTATAAGTTTTATAGCATCACAATCTTTTGCAATCCCATTCTCAGAAGCAGGTAAGATTACGGTTGGCTATTCAGCGATGAAGAGTTTATTGAGTGGTTTTGTATGTGGGACATTATTTACCTTATTAGGATTTATTGCTCATACAAGCAAAAACAATATGGCAGCAGCATTTCAAGAGTTAATGCCATATGGAGCGTCTGTTTATTACGGTGTTTCGGCTATGATAAAAGGACTTTTAGTAACAGCAGTAGCGGTTTGTATTATGGCGTTAGTAAGTAAGGAAGACGGTATTGAACCATTAAAAGAAATAACAACTTTAAAATCTGAAAGTACATTATTAGCATTAGAGTTAACACCTCAATTATGGAGTATGGCTCATTTTGCGCCGTTAGAAGTATCAAGTCCAGCACTTAGTAAGGAATTTACTAGAATTGGTAAGAAATCAAATGCATATGAGAGCACACTATCGTTTTCATTTATATCAGGCGTCTCTGTAAATGGCGTAGAGCTTAGAGAGATATTGATTTCAAAAGGAGCAAATGAGGGAAGCCTTGCAGAATTTGATAAAGTGAATAACGTATTCCATTACGGTTTATTACTGCTTATTATTCCATTGTTCTTTATGTTTAGAGCGGGAAGAAAGTTAGCTAAATTACCGACTGCCAATATATATATTACATTAGCGGTATGCAGTGGTTCTTACACAATTATGATGATTGTAATGAATATGATTTCTAAGTTCCAAATTAATGTTTCAGGAACTGTAACAAGTTTATTTGGAACAAGCGGAACAGTACTATCTATGCAAAATTCATTTACATATTTAATTTTGTTTAGTTTTATTGTGACATATGTAGCGGCATTTGCTGGAATGAAATTAGCTAAAAAATAGGAGGAGAGCACGTTGAAGTTTTGTGGAACATGTAAAAAGAATGTTGCAGACCATTTGAACTTTTGTCCTGAGTGTGGGAGTAAAGTAGAAGTAATCGTTGATAACAATGCTGCTTCATATACAGAATTACAAAGCGAGACAAAACCAGT
This sequence comes from Bacillus cereus group sp. MYBK220-1, assembly GCF_051916445.1. Classification (NCBI taxonomy): domain Bacteria; kingdom Bacillati; phylum Bacillota; class Bacilli; order Caryophanales; family Bacillaceae; genus Bacillus; species Bacillus cereus group sp. MYBK220-1. The sequence goes on from NZ_JBQAGQ010000004.1 coordinate 262,343, forward strand.
GAAAAGTAAGAAAAATTTATTTTTAATCATTGGTTTTGCCATTATTGCTGCATTATTATTTGGGGCATATAAATTTGGAGCATATAAGTTTTCAAAAGAAAAGCAAGTAAATGTAATGATTGAAGCATTCCAAAAGAAAGATATTAATGCAATTGATGAGTTTGTAAAAGCAAATGATTCAAGCTTAAAGATTAAGACAGAGGATCTTAAAGCGTACATGCGTTATTTAAAAGAGAATCCTTCTTACAACAAACAATTACTGTCTTATTTACAGAAAGAGACAGTAGATCAAAAGTTAACAAAAGATAAATCTTCATTTAAGGACGGGGAAATAGTAGAAGAGGGAAAAGAGTGGTTCTTATATCCAAAGTATAAGTTCAGCATGAAATCTTATTATATGAGCGTTAGTACAACTGCAAAAAATGCAGAAATATATGTGAATGACAAAAAAGAAGCAGAGCTTTCTAGTGATAAAACTTCGAAAGAGTTGGGGCCATACTTCCCAGGTACATATGTTGTAAAGGCAACGGCGAAGACAGAACTTACTGAATTAGAAACAGAGAAAGAAGTAGATTTAGCGGATGAACAGAGCGAGAAGGTGAAAGTGGATTTATCGCTTGAAGGCAAGTATGTAAGCATTTCTTCTGATGAAAGTGATGCAACTGTATTTGTGAATGGGAAAAAACGTGGAAAATTAAATTATGGAAGTTATAAGCTTGGCCCTGTATCCACAGATGAAACAGTAGAAGTACATTTAGAGAAAACTACTGATCTTGGTGTGATGAAATCTGAAAGTGTTAAAATTGGAGACCAAAGCACATATTACTTAAAATTCCCGAAAGAAACATCAAGTTCAGCAGTGGGCGAATTTGTAAGAAATCATATTTATGATAACGTACGTGCAATTTCATTAAATGATTTTAGTTTAATTGAAAATAATTATGATAAGAGCGGGAAATCGTATAAGGAAGACCGTGATTATATACAGTATTTACACAAAAAAGGAATTACAGAAGACTTATTAACGATGGAAGTTCGTAATGTAGAGCGTCAAAGTGCTACGAAATATAAAGTAACGACATATGAAGAGTACCATATTCGTTACGGTGATGGATCTGTGAAGTTCAAAAGTTTTAATAACGAACATATTATAACTGTGAATGGAAATGGAAAGATGTTGTATCATTCTCTTGGTGCAAATAATACGTTGAAATCAGAAGATGTATCTGGTCCAACTCGTTAATATGAGAGAAGCTGTTCAATATTTGAACAGCTTCTTTTTTGTAGCTAAATCGATATTTCGTGTCGAACCGTTGATATATTGCGATTTATGATAGATATAATTGAAAAATCGTTGATATATTTTTTTACAATTATGAGTGTGTTTCCTTTAGTATCGCTTGTACATATGGATCATGTAATATTTGCTCTATAATTGGTAACATGTTTTGTTCAAATGGAATGTCGATAGGAAATGGCTTTTGAGAGCCTGGTTTTATTCCATATTGCACAATTTTGTAATGTGTATTGTTTTCAGACTTGAGCACAATTAACTTATAGCGGTTATCATCGCCAGCGAGTGAGAAATCAATAGAAGTAGCGTTATATGTTACTTCATCTTTATATATGTACGGTTTTGGCGTACCAATCCAGTCTACTTTTGCTTGTACATTCATGGGCGTAGCCTCCTTATATGTATTATAAATAAATAAAAGCCAGCCCTCAATAAAGAGAACCGGCTTGTAATTTAGCAGTCATTGGTTATTTTAAAATTTTCACTTTAACAGTTTTGCGTCCCCATTTTTGAGCAGCGCTATCTGATCCAAGTAAGATATCAATACGGTTACCTTTAATTGCACCACCAGTATCTCCAGCGATAGCTTCTCCGTAACCTTCTACCCATACTTTAGATCCTAATGGGATTACTTTCGGGTCAACAGCGATCATTTTCATATTTGGATTCGCAGTTAAATCATGACCCATTGCAGTTAATACACGGCCGCCATATGTGCCACCGTTTTCGCTCGGGTGAGCTGTATATGCTGTAGCTACAACTGTTAACTCACGACCACCAGAAGGTGTGTTAGTTTCAGCAGCTTTTACAGCAGGCTTAGCAGCTGGTTTTGCTTGTGCTGCAGGTGCTTGAGCCTTAGCTGGTGCTTCAGCTTTAGCAGGAGCTGTTGTTTCTTGTTTCTCAATTACAGGTGCTGTACCTGTTAAGAAAGGAACATGAACATAAGCTGTTTTTCCGTTATATTCAAATTGTAACCACTCATTTTGTACTTGGTTCGTTGTTTCGATTACATCGTCTTTCTTCAACTTTCCAAGAACCTCTGAGTTTGTGTTCGCTTCAGCACGTACGTTTAATACGTTAGCTGTTACGTAGTAGATGCTTTTTGTGAACTCTGCACTTACGAATGCGTCTTTACCGTCTAAAGTAATTTTTGACCATCCGTTCTCTGTATTTTGAACATCTATTTTATTACCGTTTAGTAATTTACCGACAACTTTTGATTCAGTAGTAGGGTTTTCGCGTACGTTTAGTACGTCTGTTGTTACAACAGTTTCTGCATTAGCAGATGATGTGAAAATCCCAAGACCAAAAACTGCTGCTGTTGCTATACCAATTAATTTTTTCATGATAGCCTCCATTGCGTTTGTTTTCGTGTCCTCATTATAGCAACAGATTTTTTCGGATTTGGGGAAAACACACAATTACAAACCATTCGTAATAAGTCGTTAACATCCTGTAATATAACAAAAAATATAGGAAAGCGTTTTTCATTCTATATGACTCATAGGTTTCTAGTTATATTCAAAATATTTAATACAACATGTTTTTTTCGACGTAAATAAAAATATTACAAGAATGTTACATGATGTTTACTAAATGATTACATTCCTTGAGTATTTTACCGTTTTATGGGTAATATAGTTATATAAACATAAACATTTTGTTTGTGAAGCTATAAACACGTGCTATATACTAGCAAAAAAACCGCATAATTGTTACAAAACGAAAGGGTTGCAAGGAAGAACTTTGCCCTTTTTTACATATGTAACACATCCTTTTTTAGGAAAATACATTCCTATCCGCGTTTTTCTCACACAATTTGACAGCAGTATTTCTAACTTGTAGCTCTTGCAGAGTGAAAAGGTTATACGAAAGGTAAGGCTGTCCATAAGAATTCGAATTGGTGAAGGTGAAAGTAAGAAAATCACCGCAAAATTATAGTTTTCTATCCGATTTTACATATCGGAATTTATGTTATTTACAAAAGCGAAACCTACGAAGGGGGATTTGATGAGGAAACTGACAAAAACATTCATCGTTTCATTAACATTATGTATTGCATTTACAATTTGGGGGATTATTCCCGAATCTATTATTGGAAAAGGTAGCTTAGGAAATGTAACAACCGCAATTCAAACTGCATTAGTTAGTAAGTTCGGGTGGTTTTATATTATTTCCGTGTCTATTATTTTAGGTGTGTCTATCTTTTTAATTGTTTCGAAATACGGTTCTATTCGTTTAGGTAAAGATGATGATGAACCTGATTATAGTTATATGACATGGTTTGCTATGTTATTTAGTGCTGGTATGGGTATTGGCTTAGTTTTCTGGGGCGTTGCCGAACCATTAAACCATTTATACGCACCTCCGTTTGGAGATAGTGCAACTGAGGAAAGTGCGCGCCTTGCACTGCGTTTTTCGTTTTTCCATTGGGGATTACATCCTTGGGGACTATATGCGTTTGTAGCGTTATGTATTGCTTACTTTACTTTTAGAAAAGGAAAAGCAAGTACGATTAGTGCGACAGTAGGTCCGTTATTTAAGGGCGGGGAACACGGGCGTATTGCTCATTCATTTGATGTGTTAGCTGTTTTCGCAACTGTATTTGGTGTTGCAACGTCATTAGGTCTTGGTGCGAAACAAATTGCAGGTGGTGTTAGTTATTTAACATCTATCCCGAACTCATTAACGACTCAGTTAGTTATTATTGCAATCGTAACAGTATTATTTATGTTATCTGCGCAAACAGGTCTTGATAAAGGAATTAAATATTTAAGTAATACGAATATTATTTTTGCATTTGCACTTATGATCATTGTATTATTTGCAGGTCCAACAAACTTTATTATGAATTACTTCACTTCAACAATCGGTTCTTATATTCAGGAATTGCCAAGTATGAGTTTCCGTTTAAGTCCATTAGACGAAGGTGGGAATCAATGGATTCAGTCATGGACAATTTTCTATTGGGCATGGTGGATTGCGTGGTCACCGTTCGTAGGTACGTTTATTGCTCGTGTTTCACGAGGTCGTACGATTCGTGAGTTTGTTATCGGTGTGTTACTTGTGCCGACCGTAATTGGTGCACTTTGGTTCTCTGTGTTCGGCGGTACTGGTATTCATATGGAGCTGTTTGGTGATGCACATATCTTCGACAAAGTGAAAGAAATGGGAACAGAAGTAGGATTATTCGCTATGTTCGATCAGATGGGCAGTTTTGGATCAGCTTTATCAGTTTTAGGTATTTTACTTATTGCAACATTTTTTATTACATCTGCAGACTCTGCAACATTCGTTTTAGGGATGTTAACGACACATGGTAGTTTAAACCCACCAAATCGTATTAAAATGATTTGGGGTATCGTTCTAGCCGCGATAGCTTCTACGCTATTATATATTGGCGGATTAGAAGCCTTACAAACGGCAGCTATCATTGCAGCATTCCCGTTCGTCTTTGTTATTTTCTTTATGATGGCAGCATTATTTAAAGAGTTACAAAAAGAAGGACGTATGAAGCGTCATTAATAATAGAAGGAAAAGAGCTGATTTCATATCAGCTCTTTTTTATTTCTCTATTTGCCTGTAAAAGTACGATTGGTGATGGCTAATGAAAGTTTCACTTTATATAGAAGGAATTTGAAATGCGGGTAGGGGAAATAAAATACTTTACCATATAAGTAGTATGCCTTTTATATGAAGAAAAAACGATAGGTTTCGACAATATTCGATACCTTACGAATTCTATTCGTATTTTTGTCAAAAATATGTCGGAAATGTGTTGTCACGTTTATATATATGTGCTATATTATTTCCTGTAAGCGATTTCAAATAGTTTTAAAGCGCATTCAAGGGGGACATCTAGAATAATGAAACGTTACGAAAGAAAGTGGAAGCATATTTGTTTGAAACGTGTGGCACATCGTAGTGTCCAAGAAAGCACGGAACCTAAGACTGAAACGCGCAAAGAACAGCAAGAGAAGCAATTGGTTCTACAAAAATAGCAATCACTTTTTCGTATATAAATGAAGGTCGATCGTTCGTTGGGGGATGGACGTGAAATTACTTTCAGCTAAGGGGTATTGTCTGATATATAATTTATACGGCAATAAATAAGCACAGAGCATACGGCGCTCTGTGCTTATTTTTATTATTTATCTTTTTTGAATCGAACTGTCTTATCCCAGCCGATGACTTGTTTCTTACTCTTTGCACGTAAGTATAAGATTAAGCTACGAATAAATAAGTACGTAAAGAGCTGTGCGTACGTAAAGTACATAATAACGCTAATAAAAATATTAGTCGGTGTAAAGGTTCGTTCGACACTCTGGGCACTAAATAATTGAGAAACATATGTAATATATGCGACATACCACATAAATAGTAGCGGAATGCTATATTGAATTTGGAATATCCCGAGTAGCCCAATTACAAACCAAACGTTCGAAATGATTAGGAATAGCCAAAATACAACATACACTAGAACTTGTTGTAAGGAATGAACGAGCAGTTTTCCTTTAAAGAAGCTTAATGACGAGAACATTTTCTCTAAAATGTATAAATTCCCTTGGAGCCAACGTGTACGTTGTTTAATAAGGATTTTTAAATGCTCTGGTTCTTGTTCCCAAGTAACTGATTCTGGGACGATTGGTAAGAGATAACCTTTTTGTGTAATTCGTAATGTTAATTCGGCATCTTCTGCAATTGCATAAGGGTCATAGCCACCAAGCTCTTCTAGTGCAGAGCGACGAAGAAGCATATTTGTTCCTGTCAGTGAGCCTGTTTGGAATAGTAACCAGCGTCCAGATTGCATAAGGAGCTGGAAGATTTGAAATTCTAGCGAAATCATTCGCGTCAGCCAGTTTCTTTTTTCATTTACTGTACGAACATGTCCAACAGCCCCAACAGCATCTTCAGTTGTTTCAGCGTGCTCTACAAGCATTCGCAGTGCGTGTGGCTCAGGCTGGTTATCTGCATCGTAAACACAGAAGTATTCACCATCTGAAATACTAAGGCCGTAGTTTAGTACACGTGATTTACCCTTCGGTTCACCGGGTGGAACACGAATGTGACGAATGTGGGCATAAGCTTTGTCGAAATCATCGCCGATTTCAGGTGTTTCATCTTGAGAGTTATCATTTAATAAATAAATGGTTAGCTTTCCTGGATATTCAATCTTCGCCATTGCCTCTAAAGTATCTTTAATAACGACGCCTTCATTATGGGCAGGTATGAAAATATCGACACTCGGATAATGTTCTAGCGTACGATCTTTTCGTTTACTATTTCGGTGAATTAAGCCCGCAATTGTTAAGAAAGAGTAGTAAACGAGTAAGCCAGAGAATAGAAAGGCCGTAAAAATAAGAACATATTTAATTGAAAATGTGATACTGATCCAAAAAACGAGTACGCAAAACAGAAGAAATAAAAGAAGTATAACGAGAGTCATCATAACAATGTCTGTCCTTTGTTTCCAATTTGCTCGCGTGAAATTTTTATATCTCGGATTGCTTCAGCTGCAAGCCATTGCTCCATTTTGGGCTTTAGGCGGTTCATTACAATATCAGCACCAGCTTCATTTGTGTTTTGTAATAAAATAACTAGCGTATTATTATCATATTCAGCAGCAAGGTCAAAATCATTCCTTACCGTTTCAACTAATAAGGAAGCTACACGGTCCATAACACTTTCCTTCGTATATTTACTAAAGGAAGTGAAATCAAAGTAAACAATAATGCCTGTTTCATTACGACGATTCATTGCAGTCGTTAATAAAGCTTGGCGTCTCTCGAATTCTTGTCTTGTTAGTAATTTTGATTCTCCAATATATTGTTCCAACGTTCTCACACGCTCAGTCAAAGTTTTATTTTCATGAATCACTTTTTTCAATAGGTGAGTTGTTATGTATACAATGAAGAAGTTAGCTGCCATCAGGAAGTGGGTAATCATATATTGCCATTGATCTGATGTACTCCATAAATGAAGCCATGCTTCATAAAACAAATAAAATACGGAAATAATGGTTCCTAGTATGAAGAAAATAAATGCTGTTTTGTCAGCTAAAAATAAGAATAGTACATTTACGATTACGTATATTATTGTAAAAATGAGCGCATGCTCATAATTCGTCACATGTACAGTAGTAAAATAAAATACAATTTGTAGAATCCACATAGAGAGGATTTTATAGAACTTATCTTTCACAAAACTTTCCTCCTTAAAGCTATTTCATCAATAGATACTTGTAGTATGCACAATTATTAAGAAATTGACCATGTCGTTACATTCTTTTGAAGGGCAACGATAAGTAGTATCGCTATTTTCATTAGAAAAATAAAAAGACTTAAACATTATTGTATCATAATGTTCTTATATTTGGCATAAAGTGATTAATAGATGCACAAAAGACGCTTGGATTGCATGAAAAAAGTCTCCTCTTGTAGAAAGAGAAGACTCTATATAAGTTTATAGGAACATCATACCTGCAACTGCTGCATTTAAGAAGTTCGCTAATGTACCAGCGATAACTGCTTTAATCCCTAATTGTGCAATTTGTTTACGGCGAGTAGGAGCTAACGTTCCTGTTACACCTAATTGAATTGCGATAGAAGAGAAGTTTGCGAATCCACAGATTGCAAATGTTAAAATTAGATTTGTTTTGTCAGAGAACTCTGCCATGTGTGGTCCTAAGTTTGCGTATGCAACGAATTCGTTGATTGCAAGTTTTTGACCGATAAAGCTTGCTGCTTGTACAGCTTCACCAGGAGAAACCCCGATTAAGATTGCAAATGGTGATAATAAGTAACCGAAGATTAAATCAAGGCTAAGTTTAATATCGAACAGAGAACCAACCCATCCTAATAATCCATTTAATAAAGCGATTAATGCGATGAAAGCCATTAACATTGCTGCTACGTTAATAACAAGTTGCATACCTTCAGATGCACCGCGTGCAGCTGCATCGATAACGTTTGCGTCTTCACGTTCTGTAGAAAGTTCAACGTTATTATCTACTTTTTCTGTCTCTGGCATAATGAGTTTCGCAATTAATAAGCTTGATGGAGCTGCCATTATTGCAGCTGCTAATAAGTGCTCTAACGGAATACCCATTGCTGCATAGCCGACAAGAACTGATCCAGCAACAGCTGTCATACCGCTTACCATAATAGTGAAGAATTCACTATTTGTTAAGCGTGCTAAGTAAGGTTTAATTAAGATTGGAGCTTCAGTTTGTCCTAAAAATACAGTCGTTACTGAGTTTAAGCTTTCTGCTTTAGAAGTTCCAAGAAGTTTACTTAATGCACCACCAACGACGCTAACAAATTTCTGCATAATACCAAAATGATATAAGATTGCTACTAATGAACTAATAAATACGATTGGAAGTAGTGCTTGAATAAAGAATACAAATCCCCAAGGTCCTTTTGCGTTGACTAAATCCCCAGCAACGAACTTAATTCCCTCGTAAGAAAAATTAATTAATCCTTGAACACCGTCAGCAGCGTGTTTTAAACCTGCTTTACCAGCATCCCATCGTAATACGATAAATGAAAATGACATTTGTAATGCTAGCGCGATTAAAATTGTGCGCCAATTAATAGCTTTGCGGTTGGAAGATAGTAAGAATGCAATTGCTAATACTCCAATCACGCCGCCAATTCCCCATAAAAGATTCATGCAGTGTATGCTCCTTCCTCATAGTAAAAACAGTGTATAAACCAGTTGTCTATACGTTTACGAATATAACATCTTAAGTAACTTATCATAATGGACATCGGAGGTCAAACGTCTAATGAAAAGTTTAAATAAAAAGAAAATTCTTCAAAAAAACACATATGAAATAAATAGACATGAAATAGGTTATGTTTTTTATGGGAATATATACATTATGATAACGTTATGCATTGTTTTTGCAGAATAAAGTGTATGAAATGGAAGAATGGATACATTATTTTTGTAGAGAGAAGGTAGGAGAAAGGGAGTAATATGTTGAACTCATAGCAAAAAAGCCTTCTAGTAAACTAGAAGGCTTTGAAACTATTAATTAAGGTGCTTTCGTGTATCCTAAGAAGTGGCTCTTCCAATAAGAGTTACTTAATGAAGCGATTGCTACACCTTTATCTCCAGCTTGGATAAATGATCCGCCCCCAAGGTAGATACCCATGTGAGAAGGACCAGATTTATAAGTGTTTTGGAAATAAATTAAGTCACCAGGTTGTGGACTTGAAGTTTTTGGTAGGCTACTCCAATATCCTGCAACACTTTGGCGGCTAATGTTATGACCAAATTTCTTAAATACGTGGTAGATGTAACCACTGCAGTCAACACCGTTAGCAGAAGTTCCGCCCCAAACGTATGGTACACCTTGCATTGATTTTGCATATGCAAGTACGGAAGAACTGTCGCCGCTATTATTGCCCGTATTATTATTGTTATTGTTTTGATTGTTATTTTGGTTATTGTTAGGCTTATTATCTACTGCGCCTCCAACTGGTGTTTTAGATAGGTAACGTGTTCCGATATAACCAGTTTGACCGTTGTAGTTAATTTTGCTCCATCCAGAGTTTTCAGAGATTACTTGAACCTTCTGACCTTGTGGAAGTGCGCCTATGATTCTATAATTTGTACCTTCGCCGCTACGTACATTTAGTGCAGAAGCATTAATGTAATAGTCGCCAATTGCACCTTGGTTAGGTTTTTCAGGTTGTTTTGGTTGCTCAGGAGTAGTAGTGCCACCTTTAACGAATTTTACAAATTCGCTACTAACAAAGCCTGTTTTTCCTTGGTAATTTACCTTAAACCAACCGTTTTCAGATCCAACTACGTTTAATGTTGTACCGTTTAAAACGCCACCAATTACACTATGGTAAGCGGCAGGGCCTGTACGAACACGTAAAGATGTAGCGTTAACTACGTAAGAACCACCAGTTTGAATAGTTCCATTATTGTTTTGCTCTTGTTTGTTGCCTTCTGTAACGTTTTCGTTAGAACCGCCTTTTGTTACGTAGTCTTTGCTTATATAAGCAGTTTGTCCTGCGTAATTGATTTTGAACCAATCTTGAACTTCGCCAACAACTTGTACTACTTGCCCTTTTGTAACAGAACCTACAGTTGTGTGAGAAGTGCTAGGACCTGTACGAACACGAAGGGAAGATACATTTACTGTATAGTTTCCGCTTGCTGGTTTTACTTCTTGGTTGTTATTATTCGTATTGTTGTTTGAAGAACCCCCAGTAGAAGAAACGCCAGATACGAATTCGCCACTTACATAACCTACTTGTCCATTATGGTTAATTTTCACCCAACCATTTTCTTGTCCAATTACGTTTAATGTTTGTCCTGCATATACACGTCCAGAAACAGAACTAGAAGTGTTAGGAGCTGTACGTACACGTAATACATCAGCGGTAACTTTATTGTTTCCACCTGTGCTTACATTGTTGTTTGCTGCTCCACTTTTTGATACAAATTCGCCACTAACAAAGCCTGTTTTTCCGTTAATGTTAATTTTGAACCAACCATTTTCTTCGCCAATCACGTTTAGTGATTGACCGTTATAAACGCGTGAGATGATGTCGTGAGAAGTGCTTGATCCCGCACGAACATGTAAGACGCTCGCGTTTACCGTATAAGATGAGTTGTTTGACGCAGAAGCTTGGACAGTTGTAGCAGCTTTTTGTGTATTTTGTTCAGGTGCAGCTTGAACACTATCAAGTGTAGGTGCTGCTCCTCCTGCTACAGACACTGCCGCAAGACCGGCAAGATACTTTTTCATAATTTGTCGATTCCTTTCTGTCTGTAATGTAGTGAAGAAATATTTACCAACTGTTAAAAATTCTAAAGAGCATGTCGATTACTGTCAAGGCTTATGTGGGAATCTGAATATGACAAAAAGATTACAAGAAAAAATCAAGGCATAAATTTACACCTTGATTTCCATTTAAATGCATATATTGAATGTGAAAGGACAGAAATTATTCGGGTTTAAGAAGATGCCATATTGGATTGTAACAAGATTTGATTAAATGATTTTTGCAGTTTTTTGGTGATAGGCCCAACTTGCCCATCTTGAATCGCGGTTCCATCAAGGTGGGTCATTGGTAAAATTTCAATCGTTGTGCCTGTAAAAAAGCATTCATCTGCTTGATAAACGTCACGAACGCTGAAAAGTTCTTCCTGTACAGGTATGTGAAGAGTATTCGCTAAAGAAAGGACATATTGACGAATAATGCCATTTAAAATAAGGTGATTGGCTGGATGTGTGTAAAGAGTTCCGTTTTTAATTAAAAAGAAGTTGGAATGGCTTCCTTCCGTTACAATACCATTCCTTACGAGAAGTGCCTCTTTACAGCCTTTTCGTTCAGCTTTCGTAGCAGCTAGTACGTTTGGTAATAAATTTAATGATTTAATGTCACAGCGTAGCCATCGAGTATCGGGTTCTGATATAGCGCGTATACCATATTCAATCCATAAGGCTGGTCTTTCTTTTTTTGTAATATAGGCATAAATTGTCGGAGGGGTGTCATATGAAAATACATGTGTGCGAGCTTGTACACCACGAGATACTTGCAAATAAATTGTGCCATCTTCATGGAAATGATTTCGTTCAATTAATTTGTAAAGTAAAGTGATGAGCTCAGCTTTTGAGAAAGGGAGCGATAATTCTACTTCTTCCATGGATCGATATAATCTCGTTATGTGCGGATCTAATAAGTGAAAGTTCCCTTTATATAGGCGAATAACCTCGTAGACACCATCTCCGAACTGCGAACCTCTCTCTTCAAGTTCTATGTACGTTTGTTGTTTTGTTGTATCAATAACTTCATCATTCCAAAGTACAAATTTTTCGTATGCCAATTTCCGTCCCATCCTTTCGTAAGTACGTAAGTAACGTGAAACTTTCATTCATGCGAGATAAAAATCACTATAGTAATTTTTATGTAAGCAATTCTCTACATATGACCGTATATGTATTTGTAAATCATAGAGAAGTAAGGATGGTTTACCCCGCATTAACGGGCAGTAAAACTCCTACTTAAAAATTCGGGTGGAGCAAAGAAGTGAATTGGGCGAATAACTGCCCGTAGCTGCCCGATTGGTGAGGGCTGATTAAAGTTTCACTTTACAGCATTTTGTATATACAAATTCGAAAATAAGAATGAGAATCCTGCTTTTAAATAAAAAAAAAGCAACATTCTTATGGAATGCTGCACAAGGAGGGTAGCTATCTTTCATAGGGACATTGTCTCGTTGAATGTTTTGTGTATGGAAACAAAACATGTTGAAAGACAATTATAAGAAAGTAGAAACAAAAGATTTACACACTTCTTTAAGGGATCTTACGAAAGATGAGAGATAAGAAATATGTAGAACCTCGTTTACATATTTTATTATAGAGATTCTTCATTAACACTATGTGAATATTTGGTAAAGGTTATGTAATTTTAAAGTTAATGAATATAAGTAGTTGTATGGAAGAAAATAAAAAAAAGAGGCTGAGATTACTCAGCACTCTTCTTTTCTTCTTTAATAACTGTTTTTACTTCACCAGTTTTGATCTTATTACTTTCAGAGAAGCGAAGTAAGTCACCTTCAATGATTTTATCAGACATGTTCAATTCATTTTGGGCGCGATCAATTAGTGGTTGAGATTCTTCTTTCGGTAATTGTACAACTTCGCCAGTAGCACGGTCATAGAATGTACTGTTTGTGTACATGTATTTATCTGTAACGAAGCTACCGTCACGAAGAACAACGAATCCTTTATTATCAGGTGAGAATACATCATGACCGAATCGAACGTCATTTGTAGAATCTACACCAAGTAAGTTTAGAATAGTTGGTTTAATGTCAATTTCACCAGTTGGTTTCGAAATTGTTTTACCTTCTTTTTGACCTGGAACGTGAATAAACATCGGTGTTTTTTGTAAGTTCATATGGTCAAATGCAGTGATTTCTTCTTTTCCTAAGAACTGTGCCATTGCACGGTTATGGTTTTCAGAAATACCGTAGTGGTCACCGTAGAATACGATTACTGAGTTGTCGTAAATACCTTCTGCTTTTAGACGCTCAATAAAGTGTTTCATTGCTTCGTCTAAGTAACGAGCAGTTACCATGTAACGGTCAAATACGCCATCACCAGAATTGTATTCGTCGATTAATTTTGTACTGTCATCGTAAGTGAATGGGTAATGATTCGTTAAAGTAAGGAAGCGAGTATAGAATGGTTGCTTCACTTGTTTTAACATATCAATAGATTGATCGAAGTACTCGATATCTTTTAATCCCCAGTTTAATTTTGTTTCTGGCGTAATCTTGTAGTCAAGTTCGTTGTAGTAACGATCATAACCAAGTGCTGGATACATAATGTTACGGTTCCAGAATGTTGCGTTGTTTGCGTGGAATACCGACGTGTGATACCCTTGCTGACGTAAAATTTCTGGAGTTGCTGTATATTCATTGTTACCGTGTGTGAAGAATACAGCACCGCGGTCTAGTGGATATAACGAAGTATCTACTAGGAATTCAGCATCAGATGTTTTACCTTGACCAGTTTGATGGAAGAAGTTATCAAAGTAATAACTTTCTTTCGTAAATTGGTTTAAGAATGGTGTAACTTCTTGTCCGTTAACTGTTGCACCAATTAAGAATGTTTGTAATGACTCAAGAGAGACAACAATTACGTTTTTCCCTTTTGCAGTACCGAACATATTTGGATCTGGTTTACTTTGTGTTGTTTTTACGTAGTTTTCTGTTTCTTGTAATTTACTACCGTCAGCGAACGCTTTTTGTGAACTTGATTTTGCTTGTAAGCCAAGATCGTATACTTGGTGTACATATAATCCTAAGTTTTTAACAAGCATAACGCGGTCGAATGAACGTGTTAATAGTTCTGGGCGTTCAGCTTCTGCAAGTCCTAAGTTTGCGAAGAAAATAGCAACTGTTGATACGAAGTATAGAGAACGCATCGGGCGTGCTACACGCTCTGTAGGTGCAAAGTTCTTCATTTTCTTTAATAGAACGAAGAAAACGATAATGTCTGCAAATGCAAGGATAATTTTGTAGTTAAATAATTCTTTCACACTAGAACCTAAACTTCCGAAGTTAGATGTTTGTCCTAGCACCGGTAATGTAACGAAGTCATTGTAGAATCCGTAGAACATTACGTTACCAACAAGAACGATTGTTAAGACAAAATTAATTCCAAGTGCTATATAGTTACGTTTTTTCCCTTTTGCAAATAATGCAAGACCAACAAGCAGTAATGATGCTGCTAATGGGCTAAGGAATAAAATGAATTCTTGCATGAAAGATTCAAGTTTTAAATCAAAGCTTGTGCGTGTAATAAGGTAAGTTTTCAGCCATAAGGCTAAAGCTACGAATAAAGTGAAACGCACATTTTGAAATTGTGATTTCAAGGTTTCTTTCATTCATTTCCACCCTTTCTCTATCAGGCTTGGTCGATTTTGGAGCGAAAAATGCTAAAATAAAAAATACATAGTTTTCTTGGCCATAATTAAAGGTTCTATATTCACCCATATACGACTATAACTATGCATACCCTTTTGGTTTCTTTTGTTGCTCATAAGCATAACGTCATTTCTGTATTATACAACAAAATTCATTTCTGAGAAACACTATAACATTTTACATTTTTTGTATAAGATTTGTCACTACCAGAGAAAACTTTAACATTCGTTTATATGTCCGTCAACTAGAAAATATAACAAAGGTAGAGCAGAATGTTAAGTGGAAGTGAAAATTTTCTTTGTTGAGAAATAAGAAACGAAGATGGGTAAGGGTTATCTAGAAATCTATTATATGAAGGAAATCGTGTGAAAATTAACGAACACTTGTTCTTTTTTGGTTTGTTTGTTACAATGGAAGTTCATTGATAGGTTTTGTGTAATTTCCATGAACTTTTACTGATAACATATTGTAGCTTATTTCTTTTTAAAAATAGGGAGGCTTTTTACATGAAACAAAAATTTTCAGTTGAAGCGTTTTGGAAGAAAGTAAAACATGTTGCAAAGCAAGCAGGGCAGTCGGTCATTTATGCAAGTTTATTACTGTTTTACGTTTTGCAAAGACCCGATGTTCCAAAACGAGTGAAAATTATTGTAATTGGAGCACTTGCTTATTTTATTGCACCGATTGATGCGATTCCAGATTTCATTGCTGGAATTGGCTATACGGATGATTTAGGGGCGTTAACGGCCGCACTAATACAGGTGTCGTTATACGTCAATGAAGATGTGAAAGATAAGGCACGAGTGAAGTTGGCAGAATGGTTTGGTTCGGATATAGACACAACATTTATCGATCAGAAATTAGGTCAATAGGTGAAATCTGTCATGAGGTGACAGGACGAACGTAAGCGAGGAAGTGCATTATGCCATCAGGAAGAACGCATACGAAAATAAACTTAATATCCCTTCCGGTTGTTTTGTTTTTGCTCTTTTCGTATGGATTAACAAATTTTGATTTTTTATTAACTTTTGCAATTGGTTTTTTAGTAGGTACTTCATTTTTAACACCAGATTTAGATACGTACAGTAATGCTTATAACAAATGGGGTTTCTTACGTATATTTTGGTATCCTTATAAGAAAGTAATGCCACATCGATCTTTCTTTACGCATACGATTATACTTGGTGATGTGATTCGTATTGCGTACATGTTAATTGTCTTTTCTCCATTTTTATTACTATTAAATGTAATCGCATTGGATGGTAATTTAATAGAAATTGCGCAGAAACATGAGGTTGAAATTGTAACATTCTTAATGGGAATTGTTGTGGCAAGTACGCTCCACATTATAGCGGATAAAGTGAATACACGCCGAAAGAAAATGATGAGAAAAAAGAAGAAACGCAGAAGATAAAGTGAACGAATTAGGAAAAGGGCCCCTTACAATTTGCAAGGGGCCCTTTTTAAACAAACATTTGTTTAAAATTAAGCTTTCAGCACTTTAATTCCTTTTACAATGTTCCAGATGAAGTAGTATAAGCTGATGATTCCGCAAATAGCTAAGACAATCATTGATCCAATTCCAAGTGTTACATCTGGTTGATCAGATCCAAGACCCATAATTCCTAAAATAGTTACGCCAATGAATGTAGCGATACTTGGAATGATGTGTGTCCATAGAGCACGTTTTGCATGTGGTTTTGTTTCAGCGTCTCCTACAATCCAAACGATAATAGGGAATAAGATAGGGGCAAATAGTACACTAAAGTATGATAACGCAGCTAATATTTTATTTCCGTTCATATATATCACCTCATAAATAATTTCTGTTGTTATACTATTATTATGCAATAATTTTGGCAAACTTCCTATCGATGAACATTACAAGAACGTGACGATTTTGTAAGATTTTCTGTTAAATAATAAAATTTTCAAAAAAATCTTTTTTAATAGAAATTGTTATGGTACAGTATAAATGAAAGTTGTTGAAAACGTTTTCTTAAACGTTTTTTTATTTTAGACTTAAAGGTATGATGACCTGATAGTCTATTGATGGGGTTATTCTATTCAAAAGGGGATTCTTTAGGGGGAGAGAACAATGAACACATGGACACAAGTTTATGATCCATTCGGAAACATTTGGATTTCGGCAGCGGTCGCACTTATTCCGATTATCTTTTTTTTCTTAGCTTTAGCAGTTTTCCGCATGAAAGGGTATGTGGCAGGGTTTATTACAGTTGTACTTACAGTTTTAGTAGCGTTATTCGCTTATAAAATGCCGTTCACGATGGCAATGGCAGCGACCGGATATGGTTTCTTATACGGATTATGGCCAATTGCTTGGATTATCATTATGTCGGTATTTTTATATAAAATTTCTGTGAAAACAGGTCAATTCGATGTGATTCGTGCATCGGTATTATCGATTACGAACGATCATCGTCTACTCGTTATTTTAATTGGATTTTCATTTGGAGCATTTTTAGAAGGAGCGGCAGGATTTGGGGCACCAGTAGCGATTACAGCAGCGCTTCTTGCGGGTCTTGGGTTAAATCCTTTATACGCAGCAGGTCTTTGTTTGATTGCAAATACTGCACCAGTGGCGTTCGGAGCGATGGGAATTCCGATTACAGTTGCTGGACAAGTAACAGGTATTGATCCACATAAAATTGGACAAATGGCTGGGCATCAATTACCGTTCCTATCATTATTTGTTCCATTCTTTATCGTATTTTTAATGGATGGGTTTAAAGGGATAAGACAAACGTGGCCTGCGTTACTTGTAGCGGGTAGTTCATTTGCGATTACGCAGTTCATTACAGCGACATTTTTAGGGCCGGAACTTCCGGATATTACATCGGCACTTGTAAGTTTAATTAGTTTAGCGCTGTTCTTAAAAGTTTGGCAGCCGAAAGAAACTTATCAATCCGGGCAAGTAAATAGTGAAGTAGCAGCAACAACGACAGTAGCATCGATGCCGAAATTAACGTTTGGAAAAGTAGTGAAGGCATGGTCCCCATTTATCGTATTAACGGTTATGGTAGTCATTTGGAGCCAAAGTTTCTTTAAGGCATTATTCACTCCAGGAGGGGCTTTAGAAAGTCTTGTATTTAAGTTTGAAATTCCAGGTCTGCATAATCTAGTAATGAAAGCAGAGCCAATTGTAAATAAACCAACGCCTTACGAGGCAATTCTGAAGTTTGATGTATTATCGGCAACCGGAACAGCGATTTTAATTGCTTGTATCATTTCCATGTTTATTTTGAAAATGAATGTAAAAGATGCAGTAGTGACATTTAAAGAAACGTTAAGCGAATTAAAAATGCCAATTCTATCTATCGGATTCGTACTAGGGTTTGCATTTATCGCAAACTATTCTGGTCTATCTTCCACGTTAGCGTTAGCATTAGCTGGAACTGGCGGACTATTCCCGTTCTTCTCACCATTCTTAGGCTGGATTGGCGTATTCCTAACAGGGTCTGATACGTCTGCGAATGCACTGTTCTCAAATTTACAAGCCATTACAGCGCAGCAAGTCGGCGTATCTGAAGTGCTTCTCGTTGCAGCAAATACAACAGGCGGTGTAACAGGTAAAATGATTTCCCCACAGTCCATTGCGATTGCTTGTGCAGCGGTTGGTCTTGCTGGAAAAGAATCGGATTTGTTCCGTTTTACAGTGAAGCATAGTTTGTTCTTCGTAATTATTGTTGGTATTATGACTTATGTTCAGGCTTATTATTTAACGTGGATGATTCCATAAACAACAAAAGAAATAAACTTTGCATTTTTCAGATTATGGTGTATGATGGGAAAGTATTGAAAATTAAATCAGTGATAAACTAGGGGTGCCTAACGTATGCGTAGGCTGAGAGAGAAGCGCGTGAACTTCTTAACCCTTTGGACCTGATCTGGCTCGTACCAGCGTAGGGAAGTTAACGGCTTTACATAATGATGTCTTTATGAGCCAGGTCCTTATTTTTTTATGGACCTGGCTCTTTTTATTTTGGCATGCGCTGGCCATATCTCGTCCTTGTCACGAACAGGGGGGAATAAAATTTATGAAACAATCTGTTTCAGCTGAGCAAATTGAATTGAAATCGAGTTTACCAGGGAGTAAGAAAGTATATGTGGATGGACCACGAGAAGGCATGAAAGTACCGATGCGTGAGATTGAACAAAGCGAAACGAATGGCGTTCCAAATCCGCCAATTCGTGTGTATGATACGAGCGGCCCTTATACGGATCCTGAGTATAAAGTGGAGTTAGAAAAGGGGATTCCAACGCCGCGCCACTCTTGGATTATGGGGCGTGGTGATGTAGAAGCATACGAAGGGCGTGAAGTGAAACCAGAGGATGACGGTGTGAAAGTGGCTTCGAAACATACACCTGTTTTCCCGCAGATGGATCGCAAGCCACTTAGAGCAAAGCAAGGTGCAAATGTTACGCAAATGCATTATGCGCGTAATGGCATTATTACGTCTGAGATGGAATACGTTGCAATTCGTGAAGGAGTAGAGCCGGAGTTTGTTCGTAAGGAAATCGCAGAAGGCCGCGCTATTTTACCAGCGAATATTAATCATCCAGAAGCAGAACCGATGATTATCGGGCGTAATTTCCACGTGAAGGTAAATGCAAATATCGGAAACTCTGCTGTATCTTCTTCTATTGCAGAAGAAGTAGAGAAGATGACGTGGGCAACGCGCTGGGGTGCAGATACGATTATGGATTTATCTACAGGTAAAAACATTCATACGACGCGTGAGTGGATTATTCGTAATGCGCCTGTACCAGTTGGAACTGTACCGATCTATCAAGCGCTGGAAAAAGTAAACGGAATTGCAGAAGATTTAACATGGGAAGTGTACCGTGATACGTTAATTGAGCAAGCGGAGCAAGGGGTTGATTACTTTACGATTCACGCTGGTGTATTGCTTCGTTACATTCCAATTACTGCAAAGCGTACGACAGGTATCGTTTCGCGTGGTGGTTCGATTATGGCGCAGTGGTGTTTATTCCATCATAAAGAAAACTTCCTATATACTCATTTTGAAGAGATTTGTGAAATTATGAAGCAGTACGATGTTTCGTTCTCTCTTGGAGATGGATTACGTCCAGGATCGATTGCAGATGCAAATGACGAAGCACAGTTTTCTGAGCTTGAAACACTTGGTGAATTAACGAAAATTGCTTGGAAACATGATGTGCAAGTTATGATTGAAGGACCTGGACACGTACCGATGCACTTAATTAAAGAGAATATGGAGAAAGAGCTTGATATTTGTCAGGGCGCGCCGTTTTATACACTTGGGCCACTAACGACAGATATTGCACCAGGTTATGACCATATTACATCGGCAATTGGAGCTGCGATGATCGGTTGGTTTGGAACGGCGATGCTTTGTTATGTAACGCCGAAAGAACATTTAGGTTTGCCAAACAAAGATGATGTACGCACGGGTGTTATTACGTACAAAATTGCAGCGCATGCGGCTGATCTTGCGAAAGGACATAAAACGGCTCATCAGCGTGATGATGCACTTTCAAAAGCACGTTTCGAATTCCGTTGGCGCGATCAATTTAATTTATCTTTAGATCCTGAACGTGCGATGGAATATCACGATGAAACGTTGCCTGCAGAAGGGGCAAAGACAGCTCACTTCTGTTCAATGTGTGGACCGAAGTTTTGTAGTATGAGAATTTCACATGATATTCGTGAATATGCAAAAGAAAATGATTTAGAAACGACAGAAGCAATTGAAAAAGGAATGAAAGAGAAAGCAGAAGAATTTAAAGAAGCTGGTAGTCATTTATATCAATAACACGTTACACCTCTTTACTTGATTGATCACACTGTAGTACCTAACTTTATTATAGAAGAATCCCCATTTGCTAAGACGGTAGCAAATGGGGATTCTGTTGTTTATAAGGCAAAGAAGAGATGTACCCAGTAGAATAAGAGGAATAGTGTGACGACTGTTGTGAGCGGGATAACGATAAGGGATACACTTAAATAGTCTTTCCATTTTACTTTAATTTTGTTTTGTTTCAGAATATACATCCAAATGAGTGAAGCTAGTGTACCAATTGGTAGTAATAGTGAACCGATGTCACTACCAATGATGTTTGCAAGATAGATTGTTTTTAATGTGACTGGATCTAGTCCCATTTCTGTTAATGTGATTGTACCAATCATAAGGGCAGGATGGTTATTGAAGACGTTAGAGAGGATGGATACAAGTCCGCCCATTGCAAAGCTAGCATAGAGTAGATGCTGATTCACAATTGGCTCGAGCCATTGTACAAGTGCAGCTGTTAATCCTGCGTTGTGGAGTCCGTAAATAATGACGTACATAGAGAAGGCGAAAATTAAAATGTGCCACGGTGTCTTTTTCAAAATGTCGACAGGGTTTGTTCGTAAGTAGTACCATCTCCAAATGAGAAGAACGAGTGAACCAAGTACTGCAACGATTTCAATTGGGATGGATAAGAAGGATGCAACGAATAGAAGACAGCGCATCAGGAAGACGAAACCTAATACTTTTAACATGAATCTTGTCCGTTTTTGTTTCGTATCAACAGAATTATTTCCTTTTAGTGGATGGAAGTTTTTCGTGAAGAAAATTTCTTCAATATCATATGAAGAAACAGGTAATTTTTTCGGAAGTTTTTTCTTCAAAACTGTATACATGAGCCATGACATAAATAATAAGCCTAATGTTGCAGGTACAAACATCATAGCAGTATGCATATAAAGAGTCATATTAACGATATTTAATGCAATTAAGTTTACGATATTACTTACACCAATTGGTGCACTAGATGCGGTAGCGATTAAAGCTCCGCTTAATAAATAAGGAATTTGTTGATGTGGTTTTAATTGAAGGTTTTTTAGAAGAAGAATTAAAATGGGAGTTGTAATTAAAATACTACCGTCGTTATTAAATAAAAGAGTCATAAGAAAACATAATAATTGAATATACCAGTATAGACGGCGTCCAGAACCTTTCGCTAGATTTGCCAGTTTCGCTGCGGACCAATGGAAGAAGCCGAAGCTTTCTAATATAACTGCCATGACGATGGTCGCTAATATTGTTATGGAAGCACCGCCAATTTTACTTATAATATCCATGACGTCTGGTTTTGATACAAGTCCAGTAATTATGATGATACCAGCTCCGATTGCTGCTGGCCACGCCTCATTCAAACCTCGAGGCCGCCAAAAGATAACGATCATCGTTAAGAAGAATACAATAATAGTAATCCATATTTCAATGCTCATATTTTGCCTACCTTTCTATTTTCCCTTGAACAGATGTAGCTTGTCTCAAGTTTATATTGGTAGTATATTCAGCAAAAAATAAGAAGAACTAGACGTATAACGAGATGAAGCGAATATGTGTTTTTCAAGCTAAAGGACAAGTGTCACGAATAGTGAAATAACTATTATGAGAGGAGTCTATAAATTATTGGGGCAGTAAAATAGTAAATGAAATTTATATGGGCAATTATGGAGATATATTGACGCAACTTAAAATATATCAGCGATTATTGAAATATATCGGCGCAACTTAAAATATATCAGCGATTATTGAAATATATCGGCGCAACTTAAAATATATCAGCGATTTTTAAAATATATCGACTTATCGACAAAACATGACAAAAGGAGTCTATTCCAAAATGCCTTTTGGGACAGACTCCAAGACTATATTATTTTTCCTTCAAAAAAGTACGATCCTTCAAGAATAAATTCCAGAAGAAAATAAATCCTGGTAATAAAATTGCAATCCCAATTGCGTATAGAATGAGCAGTGCATAGAACGTTTCTGTCGTTGTGAAGCTTGTAAATACAGTTACGTCAGGATAAATAATATACGGTAAATGCGCGACGCCGTAAGCGTAGCTTGCAAATGCATATTGAGCGACGACAGCTAAAACGGCAATGCGAGGGTATCCTAGTGTATTGTATTTTTTGTTTGTCCACCAAAGGGACGAGTATCCGATAACGAATAAAACAATAGAAACTGTAAACCACGGGAATTGCTTTATTAATCCTTGCATAAGCCAATGTGTTTCTGGGTCCATTACAACGAGGGCGATGATTGCTGTAACGAGCGTTGCAGGACCAAGAATGATAGCATTTCTTCTATAAATTCTATACGTATCTTCTGAACTTTGTTCTCTCGCAAAATCAGCAAGAAAGAGAGAGGAGAGAAATAGTTCAGACGTTAGTCCGAAAAGCATATAACAGTAGATAACCGGGCTAGAAAGAAGTTTTCCATACAGGAGTACTTCTTTTCCTTCAGACATTGTAATATAGGCTCCCTCTGTAACGGGTAAAACGGTAATTAATAGTGCTGGAATTAAGAGACCAGTAATACCTGAAATAACCCGAAGAAGGTACTGATATTTTGGCAAGGAGTAAGCAAATACCATAAACGTACTACGTACTGCAACGAGCACTAAAATTAACATAACTGGTACGAACATTACTGTCGCAAGAGTAAAGGCCGCTTTCGGAAAGAAGCCGAGAAATGCGACAACGACGAAGACGAGAAACGTATTTGTTACCTCCCAAGTTGGTGATAAGTACCGATTCGCAAGTTTAGCAGCGAGCGTCGGATGTTTTGCGTATACCATGCCCCAAAAACCAGCTCCAAAATCGATGGACCCTAGTATACTGTATACGAAAATAAGGGCCCATAAGATGATGATTGCAATACTTTCCTCATGCATGAGAATCGCCTCCTTGGTGTTGTAAATCATTCTTTAATGGATGTCTTCTAAAGAATGTCCGTAGAACAATGACTGTTAAAATAGCGAGTCCAATATATAAAATGATGAACAAAACAAATAAAGGACCGACGAAATCGGCGCGTGTAGATGCATCGACGGTACGTTGCATACCATAAATTGTCCATGGTTGACGACCGCTACAACTGAAAATCCATCCGAATTCAATACCGAGCATCATAATTGGTCCGCATGCGGCAGTCCCCCAAAGTAGCCACTTCGGTAGTTCTGTTCCCTTTTTTCGGTAAACGAAGTACCAATATAAGAGCGCAATTGCTGCAACTGCAAAGGTAAACGCAGCGGTGCCGACCATTAAGTTGAATAGTGTATGTGTATAAAATGGTGGCCATGTTTCTTGGGGAAATTCCTTTAGACCTTTTACGACAGTGCTAGGGTCTAGTCCCACTAATAAGCTAAGCATGTTGGGAATTTCAAGTGCATAGTTTAGTTCAAGTGTATTGGGATCCACAACTCCGCCAATGGATAGCGGTGCGTGTGATGTCGTTTCAAATAAAGCTTCAGCAGATGCAAGTTTTTCAGGTGAGTGTTTATGTAAGGCGATCGCTGATTCATGTCCTGAAAGCCACATCGTAGCGCCTGTAATAAATGTAACGACAAGCCCTAATAGCAGCCCTTTTTTATGATAAGCAATTTCACGTGTACTTAAATTTTTCTTCAATAATTTAAATCCAGCGATAGAAGCAATGACAGCCGCACCAGTTGCATAAGCCGTAATAACGACGTGGAATGCACTTGTACCAAAACTCGGATTAAAGAAAGCTTTCCAAGGATCAACGTTAAAAACAGATCCATCTGGATTCATTGAAAAGCCTGCTGGTGTATTCATCCATGTATTTGCTGATGTAATAAGCACGGCGGATGCCGTGGCACCAAGCATGACGAAAAATAGCGAGATTAATCTCATAAATGGAGGAAGTTTATCGGCTGCATATACGTAAATCGACATGAATAAAGCCTCCAAAAAGAAGGCGAAAATCTCAATTTGGAAGGGAACAGAAATAACTTGCCCAACAATTTTGGCGAAACCAGGCCAAAGAAGTGAGATTTGCACACCAACGATTGTTCCAGTTGGAATTGCTACACCGAGAAGAATAGCAAACGCCTTTGTCCATCTTTTCGCCATAATGGCATAGTCGGAGTCTTTCTTCCAGTGATAGAGTATTTCGCTTATAAAAATCATCAATGAAAGTCCGACCCCAAGTGTTGCAAAGATAATGTGGAATGCTAATGAAGAACCGAAAAATGCTCTTGCTAATGTTACCGTATCCATATGTAAACTCCTCTTCTTTTTTGCCATTATTTTCTGATTGAATTGGAAGATTTATTCAAAAAAACTACCAAAAATATATATGTATTTAAAAAGTGAATATGATAATATAATGTTGTAATATTTTGAATAGAAAGAAATAAATAGTTGGTCATGTTTTGTTTGTTTTTTGCTCAGGAATCTTTTATAATCTTTTATGCGAACATAAGTTCTATTTTTGGAATGAAGAAGTTTATGTGAAATGGAGAGGGTGTTTTATGTATCCTGAAGTCATTAAAAAGATGGCATTTTCAAAAGAGCATAGAGATTTATTATTGAAGCTATATAATAAAGAAATTACACGTCGTGAATATGATCGACTTGTACAATCGCTATATAAACCTTCTAAAGAGGTTTGCGAGGGATAGAAATGGGGGGAGACAATCTAATAGATTGTCTTTTTTAAATTTATGTATGTTCTGATAAAATTAAGGTTAGCCTTACTAGGGAGGTGAAAAGATTGCGGAAACGTTTATATATAGGGATTGGAGTTATCTTCTTAATCGCTTTAGGTGGAATTGTATTTTGGTCAGCTTTACAAGGAAACCGTACAGAAAATTTTATTTTAAGACATATGGTGAATGACAATGGAACACTTGCCACGTATCGTTTAGTAGATACTAAGGCAGGTACGGGTGAAGCTAAGGGACGTGAAGCTTTATCAGAATCGGCGGGATTATGGTTACAGTATACACTTGATAAAGATGATCAGGCGTTATTTGATGAGCAAGTAAAGGTTATTCAAGATAATTTCATATATAAGAATCATATCGTTTTATGGAAACTCTCTGAAAAGGGAGAGAGGCAGTCAGCTACAAATGCACTTATAGATGATCTTCGTATTATAGAACAATTATATCGTGCTTATGAAATTTATAAGGAAGAGCGTTATAAAAACCTTGCCGATCAATTAAGTGATGCTGTACTTCGTTATAATAAAAAAGATAATTATTATGTTGATTATTATGATGCAGATGCAGGGAAACAAAATAATTTTGTAACAACATCATACATAAATCCGCGTGCATTCTCCTATATGAAGAAGTACGGCAAAGTTTCTGCTCAGCAATATCAGGAAGTCGTTCAATTTTTAGCAGATTATCCAAGGCATGGCTGGGCATTCCCAAAAGAGTATAAAGAAGATGGTACATTTACGTACGATAAAGAAGTGAATCTTATTGACCAATCATACGTTGCATATCATCGAAGTTTAGGTGGTCTTTCATCAGCTGCTTATTTGGAATTTATAAAGAAGAAGTTCCAGGAGGATGGAAAGCTATACGGTCGTTACAATTTAGAAACGGGAAAACAAACGGTGAATTATGAATCGCCGGCCGCGTATGGACTAACGATTTTGTACGTACTACAAACAGGTGATACAAAGTTTGCGAAGGAATTGTATGATCATATGGCCACATTCCGAAATGACAACGTATTTAGTAGATATTACGGTGGATATGTAACAGGTGAAAATAATAATACGCATATTTTTGATAACGTACTACCACTTTTAGCTGAAATGGAATTAAAAAAGAGTGAACAATAAAAGGTGCCACCATATGAGGGTGGCACCTTTTATTTGTTCATATAATTTTACGTCCTAATATTAGAGAAGTAGTCAATCACGAATTCACGGAATTGCTGAGCTGTTTTTGATAAGTAGCGTTTTTTTGACCAACTTAATCCGATGGTTCGCTGACAAGTGGGTTCAATAATACGCAACTTGCTCGATGCTAAAGTAGAGTTTTTTAATAAAGTTAAACTTGGAACAAAAGCGATGCCGAGACCTTGCTTAATGAGGTCGCTAATCACGGTCGGTTCATCGACTTCAAAAGCAATATGTGGAGTGAAACCAGCTTCTTTACAAAATTCATCCGTTAAGTGCCGAAATCCATAACCAGTGTTCATACTAATGAACGGTTCGGCCTTTACTTCATGGAGGTGGATATTTTCTCGGCCTGATAAACGATGGCCTGAAGGGACGACTAAGAAAATTTCTTCTGTAATAAGTGGTTCCCAAACAATTTCTTCTCCTTCAATTGGCACAGAGGAGATACAAAAGTCAATTTCTATATTATCTAGTTGTCGTTTCATAGAAGGAGTGGATGCCAGAAATTGTTGGAACCGAACGTTAGGATGTTCTAGTAAAAAAGAGCCAAGTAGTTCTGGTAATATTCTCGGAATAGAAACGGCTAGTGTAATAGAGCTTTGTTGTAATTCGGCTAAATCTTTAATTTCTCGTTCCCCTTCGCTTAATTCATGAAAAATACGCTCTACTCGTTTTAAAAATACTTTTCCGAAAGAATTTAAAGTAATCTGTCGACCTTGGCGATCAAATAAAGGAACGCCTAAATCCTTTTCGAGTCTAGCTATTGTTTTGCTGAGTGAAGGTTGTGCGATATGCAATTCTTCAGCTGCCTTTGTCATATGTTCTAGTCGTGCGACTGTCTGAAAGTATTTTAACTGGAGCAGTTCCATTTCGAGTCTCCTTTCTATAGACCAAAAGGAATGAATTAATAATTAAAGATGTATTATACAGTATGGAAAGTGACGTGTATAGTAAATCTGTTAAACCATTCTAATGGTGTTAAATTCGGAGAAGGAGTATGTTTCATGAAGGGAATTCAACTTGTATTTAAAGATTGGAAAGCGATGTGGCACCATAAACATGGACGTATCGCTTTAATTTTTTTATTAATCGTTCCGTTAATTTATTCAGGATTCTTTTTAGCTGGATATTGGGATCCGTACGGAAAATTAGATAAATTACCTGTTGCGGTTGTGAATTTAGATAAAGGTGCTGCGATGGATGAGAAAACAATTCATGCAGGAGACGATTTTGTAAAAAATTTAAAGGAGAATAAAGAACTGGCTTTTCATTTCGTATCAGAAAAAAATGCTGATGAAGGGCTAAAAGAAGATAAGTACTATATGGTTGTTACGATTCCAGCTGATTTCTCTAAAAAGGTAAGTACACTTATGGATGAGAAACCAGAACCAGCACAATTGCAGTACAAAGTAAATCCGGGTAAAAACTTTGTAGCAGCGCAAATTGGAACGACAGCTGTTGAAAATATGAAAACAAAAATTTCAAATAGTATTACGAAATCTTATACAGAAGGTGTGTTTTCAAAGTTTCAAGACTTAGCACAAGGGTTGAGTGATGCAAGTAATGGTGCTGGGAAGTTACATGAAGGAACGACAGATGCAAGAAATGGGGCAGATCAGCTTGTAGATGGTATTCATCGTTTAAGTGACGGGACATCAAAAGTGAAAGAGGGAAGTGAAAAACTTGCTTCTAGCAAATCAGCCTTAACTGACGGAGCGAATGAGCTAAGTCAAGGAGCAACTTCACTTCATAGCGGTATGGAGTTATTAGCACAAGGTGAAAAAACGTTACAATCAGGGGTTAGTGAATTAAGTGCTGGTACAAATGAATGGGTGAGCGGAAGTGAGAAGCTTGCTGAAGGCCAAGTAAAAGCGGATGGTGCAGCTAATAGTATAAAACAACAATTAGAAGAGTACGTGAAAAATCATCCAGAAGTGCAGCAAGATCCCGCTTTTCAAAAAATTGTTGCTACATCTAACGGACTAGCTAAAGCAACAAGTACTTTAAATAATAGCCAACAACAATTGACACAAGGTGCGCAGAAGCTTACTGACGGTCAACATAAGATTGAAGAAGGCATAAATACATTCGGAGTTAAGTTAAATGAAGCTACTGCTGGAACGAAAAAGATAGCAGATGGTGCATCGAATTTGGCTGATGGATTTACGAAGTGGGGAAATGGATTTACATCACTACAAGAAGGTGTAAATCAACTTGCGAGTGGCGGAACAGAGCTGAATCATGGTGCTGATCAGTTAACGAACGGACTTGTTAAACTTGATGATGGTGCGAAAGAACTTTCTAGGAAATTAGGAGAGGGCGCAGAGAAGATAGCGGATATTCGTAATGATGATGCACGCAATACGATGTTCTCAGAGCCAGTTCAGTTAGTGAAGTCAACAGTTTCTGACGTTCCTAACTACGGTTCAGGCATTGCACCATATTTCTTATCGCTTGCATTTTATGTTGGCGGAATTATGGCATCGAATATTTTACCGCTTGGCCGCAGACAAAATATGAAGGTAAGCGGAACGGTACATTTTATTAATAAACTAGGATTGGTATATTTAATTGGACTTATTCAAGCGCTACTCGTAGATGTAGTTGTGCTAGGTGTTATGAAATTAGAAGTCGCAAGTGTGCCACTTTTTGTTTTATCAAGTATTGTTATTTCCTTTACGTTCATGACATTTATTCTTATGCTAGTAACAGTATTTGGTCTTGTTGGAAAGTTCTTAGCGGTAACCCTTCTTGTCCTGCAATTAGCGACGAGCGGAGGTACTTTCCCAGGAGAATTAAATATAGCTGTTCTTAGTAAAATTGGACAATTTCTCCCAATGTCTCATTCTCTTAGAGGATTACAAGATGTTATCTCTTTAGGAGATTGGTCGCAATTACAAATGCAAATTTTAATATTGTTATGTTATCTCGTTGTTGCCGGTGGAATTGCTTGGATCACGAGTCATATACAGCATAGAGAAACGAATATAGAACAAGTTTCTTAAGATGAAATAAGCTATCCGATTTTTTCGGATAGCTTATTTTTTATTTACGTTCCATTACTGCAAAGTAATTATTTTCATTATCAGCAAAGTTGAATGCTCTACCAGTAGGTAAATCTACAACCTGTCCAACTGTGACATTTTTCTCAGAAAGATCTTTATATAGACGGTCTAAGTCATTTGAGAAGAACATAAGTGAAGGTGTATTTAGGTTTAGTTCAGGTTGCATCTTCGCGATTAACGCTTTATCGTGAAGGACGATGCTTGTTCCTGCTTCTTTCGCCGGTGCAATTTCAATCCAGCGGAATCCGTTTCCGTTATTTTCTTCCGCAATGATTTGGAACCCTACTTTTTCTGTCCAAAATTGTACTGTTTCGTCTTGGTTATTTACATATAGCATAATTTGTCCAACTTGATTAATCATAGGTGTCTCTCGCTTTCTTTTTATATGCGTATTATTATATCAAATATATGGCTTGAATAGTTTTTTATGATTTTTTCGGAATACAACCTTCGTCCATTTCACCTTTGTTGTAGGAGAAGGCCCTGTAATCCAAATATGAAATGGTATTGTGCTACAAATGACCATTGTTGAAATAGAGATAATGGCTGTTAACACAAATAGTAATAGGGTATATAATATAGTATTTTCTTGCAGCGTGAATAAGGAAAGAAGTTTTGTACATAGTTGCAAGAAGAATAAATGAGCTAAATAAGCACCATACGTGTAATTTCCAATGAAACGTAACGTTTTATATAAGAAACCACGACGCTGTACTATCATAATAGATAACACATACAGTATGATAATTTCGCATACGATATATAAAAACATAGATGGTTTTAAATAGGTAGAAACAGTTAAATGAATAGAGTTTGCTCCGTAAAAACTAAACAACTCATAATTGATGAATAAAAATAAGATGAAAAATAATATTGTTATAAGCGGGATATGTTTCATGACGAATAGCCGCCAAGTTTTTAGTGCTACAGCGGCGATGCCGCCCATAACGAAATAGAATGAGTAGAATAGAAATGATCGATCTGTATAATGTAAAATTGTTGAACTTGTTAATTTTTCTCCATTAAAAATATAGTGAGAAGAGAACCACATTAATAGAAAATATAGGCAAGCGAAAAAGGTCATATATTTATATATGTCTTTTTTATTTTCTGTTCGTTTTTGAAACCAATAAAAAAGTGTGCATAGTAAAGGGAACAATAAGTGAATTTGGAACATCATAATAACGTACCAAAGATGGGGCGCGGCTGTTCCGAGTAATAAACTTTTTATTCCACTTTGTAACGTAATAAGATCATTTGTTGTTAATAAGTAAAGAATAGACCAAAAGAAATAAGGAATGAGTAAGTGTGTCGCTTTTTCAGAAATATATTCTTTATATACTAATTGCTTCGTATAGTGACGAATTAAGTGAAATCCAACGATAAATATGAATGCTGGTGCTGAGAATTTTGCAAGATTAAATAGCATGCCCATAATGAGGGATTGCTCAAGTAAGACATTTCCTTGCTTCATTGTATATAATAACGAACTTTGCAAAACGACAGCGAGAAATGCAATGCTTTGCAAAACTTTAAATTCAGGTGCGCTTTGTGTCATCGTTTCCATCTCCTTTTCCATACATGATTATAGTACGGAGAATGGATAATGGATGTGGAATATTTGTGAAGATTTTAACAAATTTGTGGCGAGAGGAGATATCAACCTATCAATAAATAACGAAAGAAAGAGGATGCTCGTTTGGAGCATCCTCTTTCTTTCTATTAAGCAAATTTGTTTTTGATCCAATTCTTACCTTCTACAAGGCGAGCTGTCATTACGGCACAAGCGTTATCTGCTGTTACGTTTAACATCGTTGCAGGTGGATCAATGATTGTACTAATTGCTGCGATAATTGGCAGTGCTTCTGGCGGGAAACCGTATAGAGATACGATTAACATTTCACCGATCATACCACCGCCTGGAATAGCACCCATTACTGTTCCTACTAATAGAGAAACAACAAGTGCGATTGCTAATGTTTTCGGTCCTTCGAATTCCATGTTGAAAATACCGAATAAGAAAGCAATTTTTAATACGCCACCTAAAACAGAGCCGTCTTTATGAAGTGTAGAACCAAGAAGGACAACTGTTTCACGAACGTCTGAAGAAATACCCATTTTCTTCGTTGCTTCTAAGTTCGCTGGAATACTTGCGGCACTACTACAAGTTGCAAGTGATGTAACTGTAGGAGAGACCATGTTCTTCCAAAATACTTGTACACCTTGTTTGCGACCTGCAAGGTATACATAGAACGTGAAGAATACAAAGAAGTAGATAAGAGAAGCTGGATAGTATACCATTGCTGCTCGGAAGTAAGTTCCAAGAAGTTGTGGTCCGAATTCGCCAACTAATGCTGCAAAGTAAGCAGCAAGTCCGATTGGGGCGTAGTACATAATGAAAGATACAACCTTCATTGAAATCTCTGCACCAGCCTGTAGGAATGTAGCGAATGGCTTTCCTTTTTCGCCAACTGCTGAAGTTGCAATCCCCATTAAGATAGAGAAGAAAATAAGAGCTAACATATTTTCACGAGATAGTAACTTCGAGAAGTCAGATACTGTTAAAATACCGACGATTTGATCTGCAACACTAACAGCTTTGCCGGCTTTGTCAGGTTGTGTTAGTTCTAGTACAACACCTTGTGCTGGCGGGAATATTTTCACAACAATAATCATAAAAATAGCAGCTAAAATACTTGTAAATAAGAAAGTCCCAGCCATACTAGACATAATTTTACCGAAACGTTTTAATCCATCCATATTAGCAATAGACGATGCGATGCTAAAGAACACTAGAGGTACAACAATCGTAAACATTAAGTTTAAGAAAATGTCACCAAGCGGCTTTAAAGCAACTGCATCGGCACCCATGAAATAACCAATGAAACCACCAATTAGGATAGAAGATAATAAAATAAGTGGAAAGCGATATGCCTTCATAAATATATCCTCCTATCAATTAAAAAAATCATACTGAATCATTATAGCGAGTTAGAGTCCTCTTTACTAGGAGAATACGGATAAATGGAATAGCGCGAAAACCAAGAAATTTTTGTTTTTAAGCTCGGCATACAGCAGGAAATCTAGACATATATATTTGTAACCTAGTGGTGGCAAGGAGTGCACCATAATTTAGGTAGAGAAAAAAGGGGAGGGAAGCGGGATGAATATTTTACTTTGCTGTGCAGCGGGAATGTCTTCCAGTTTGATTGTTACAAAGATGGAGAAATCAGCAGAGGCAAGAGGGATAGAAGTGAAAATCTGGGCAGTATCAGGTTCTGAAGTGAATAGTCATATTGATAAAGCTGATGTCCTTTTACTTGGACCGCAAGTACGTTATTTATTACCGAAAATGAAAGAATTATGTAAGGATAAAGGGATACCTGTTGATGTCATTCAATCCGTTCATTACGGACTTTGTAATGGAGAAGCTATCTTGCAAGCAGCGTTGTCAATGAAACCATGAGGAGAGTGGGATAGATGATACGGTTTTTAGAGAAGTATGTGATGCCGGTAGCAGGGAAGGTTGCAGAGCAGAGGCATTTACAAGCAATTCGAGATGGAATTATTTTAACGATGCCTTTCTTAATTATTGGATCGTTTTTCCTCATTATTAGTGCACTGCCGATACCCGGATATAACGAGTTTATGGCAGGTTTGTTTGGTGAGAATTGGCAGAGAGCTTTAGGGTATCCAGTTAGTGCAACTTTTAATATAATGGCTTTAATAGCTGTTTTTGGAATCGCTTACAGGCTTGGAGAGTATTATAAAGTGGATGCTTTAGCATCCGGGGCATTGTCGCTTGTGACGTTTTTACTTGCGACGCCGTTTCAAGTTGCATATATTATACCAAGTACAAAAGAAAGTGTACTTGTAGAAGGCGCTATCCCAGCTGCATTAATGGGAAGCCAAGGGTTATTTGTAGCAATGATTATTGCACTTATATCTACTGAACTGTATCGATTTATTGTACAAAAAAAGATAATTATAAAGATGCCAGAGACAGTTCCACCAGCTGTCACGCGTTCATTTGCGGCACTTGTTCCAGGATTTATTGTTGTAACAGTTATTTGGATTTTACGCTTAATTATAGAAAATACTTCTTTTGGCAGTATCCATAATATTGTAGGACAAATTTTACAGGAACCACTTAGTGTACTTGGTGCTAGTCTTTGGGGCGCAATAATAGCAGTTATTCTCGTTCATGTTCTTTGGTCGTGTGGAATTCATGGTGCTACTATTGTTGGTGGTGTAATGAGCCCCGTTTGGTTGTCGTTAATGGATCAAAACCGAGTCGCTTTTCAAGCTGGGCAAGATGTACCAAATACGATTACGGCACAGTTTTTTGACTTATGGATTTATATGGGCGGTTCTGGTGCAACGCTTGCTCTAGTTGTCGGAATGTTACTATTTGCACGAAGTCAACAATTAAAAAGTTTAGGGAGATTGTCAATTGCACCTGGTATATTTAATATTAATGAGATGGTAACTTTTGGTATGCCGATTGTAATGAACCCACTTTTACTAATTCCATTCATATTAGTTCCAGTTGTGTTAACAATTGTTTCTTACTTTGCAATGGAATGGGGATGGGTCGCACGTCCGAGTGGGGCCGCTGTACCTTGGACGACACCTATTCTTTTTAGTGGATATTTAGGATCGGGCGGGAAAATTTCAGGTGTTATTTTGCAACTTGTTAACTTTGCGCTAGCATTCTTCATTTATTTACCGTTCTTAAAAATATGGGATAAACAAAAACTGGCGGAAGAAAAGGGGGAGTAAAGAACTAAAATGGATACGATAGAGACGAAAGCTTTTCATTTAATCTTGCATGGGGGAAACGCGAGAAGTTGTTCAATGGAAGCAATTGATTGTGCGAAGCGTGGGGAGTTTACAGAAGCTGAAGCTAAATTACAAGAAGCACTAGAGGAATTAAAAGAGGCGCACCGTGTACAAACGGAGCTTATCCAGAAAGAAGCTGGTGGCGAAAAGACCGAAGTTACTCTTTTAATGGTACACGCGCAAGATCATTTAATGAATGCAATTACGGTGAAAGAATTAGCGAGTGAGTTTGTAGAGTTATATAGGAAGATGTCGGTGGATGAATGAACCTTGCTTATGCAAGGTTTTTTTATCTCGAATTAACGGGCAGTAAAACACCCACTAATTAAAATTTCATTTTATGTATGTGCCTGTACCATCAGCGAAATGTTCATCCCACTGATGGTATTTTACAATCCTCCTTTTTTCGGATGAGTAAGAGTTATAATTAATCGGCAGTAACAATTTCTCCTATACCACGAATTAATCTTTTTATATGCATCCGCTCCGGTTTTAATATATTTACGATATAATCAATCGATATTTGTGGTTCAACGGTTGTACCGCAAGTATAACAGTCAATAGCTGCAAAATTTTGTTCCGGGTAAGTGTGAATGGAAAGATGGCTTTCTGATAATAACACTAATACAGTAACACCATATGGCTGGAACTCTTTTTTACTTACGTTTAAAACATGGGCACCAGAGTAATCTGCAGCTGTAACTAGATGATATTCTAAAAATTGCATATCATCTAATAGGGAAAAGTCCACTCCCCACAAATCTACTATTATATGCTTGCCAAAAGTAGAATATTCCATAGGGTAGCACTCCTTATTATAATATTGTCAAAACTTCATTTCCTGTTTGTAGCATTGATGTAAGATAAGATTTGATTCTGAATTTAAAAGAGCGAGGTTACGTTGTTCTAAATGTTCTTCTTTAAATTGAAATAAAGGAAAAAGAAGAGCAGGCAATGTTCGAGGAGTTGGTACTACATATAATTGTTCAATTTGATCGAGTACATGTGCAGAATTAGTAGCAAGATGAAATCCCCAGTCAGTTCCGAAAGAAGGAACGATTGTATGATAACTCTTCACAGTTAATCCAGCGTGTTCAATTGTATTACCGATACTCCAATATACTAGAGGTGCATCAGCAGGTGAATTAGATTGACAGACGAAAGCACCATCTTCTGTTAAGAATGTAGCTATACGAGCAAATAGTTCGCTTGTATATAAAGTACTTAATAATTCTGTCGCTGGGTCTGGAAAATCAATAATGATTACATCGTATAAAGATGAAGGTGAATTTAGAAATTCTTTTGCATCGCATACGTGCACGTTCACACGATTATCAAAAAAAGCATTTTTGTTTAAAGATATTATTTCTGGAACATTACGTGCCATATTAATCATTGCCTCGTCTAAATCAACAAGGTCTACATGTAGCACAGTTTCATATTTCAAAACTTCTCGTAAGGCAAGGCCATCGCCACCACCTAATATGAGAACACGTTTTGGATCAATTACTTTTGCCATAATCGGATGTACAAGTGCTTCATGATAAATTTGCTCATCAACGGAACTGAATTGTAGTTGCTTGTCCAAGTATAAGCGAACATCGTTTACTTGGACTAAATTAATATTTTGATAATTACTCTTTTCTTCAAATAGGCTCGTATGTTCACCAGCTTGTATTTCCTTTAGAGAAATTTCATCCCACACATCTAAGCTGTGTGAATCTGTAGGTACTATAGTTACATTTTCCGATTGTACTTGCTTATCTTGCTTATCTTGCTTATTCTGCTCATCCTGTTTGTCCTGTTTGTCTTGTATATCATGCTTGTCCTGCTGTTCTAGTTCAAATTTGTCAGAGTCTAATTCAGAACGCTTGTCTTTTTTATAGCTTGTTATTCTATAAATCTTTATTTTGCTTTGTTTTCTATGTTTTGGCATAGGAATCCCCTTTCGAATTGTGTTATTTTATTCTATTTTATTTTATGTAATCTAGTAGAGTTTGCTTGGACAATAGAATAGATAGAAGACTGAGCCCAAGAAAATGTTGTTTTTTACTAGATTTCTACGATAAAAAGGTTTTTTTAGTGTTTTTTCATATTAAATACAACTAGACAACTAAACACTAATCTATTTTCATACAGTTATGTGTTAAAAGCGTGTTGTTTTATAACACACTGTGTGTTTTTTGGACGACACACTAATTGAAAGCGTTAACACACAAAGAAAATAGTCGAAAAAGTGCTGATTTTAGTGGTTTTAAAAAGTTGGCAGGCTAATTGCATTAATAAATAGCGTAAAGAAAAATAAATAAAACATAAATTTTTTTATACTACACAAGGGGGATTTTCAAATGAATATTTTATTATGTTGCTCAGCAGGGATGTCTACAAGTTTACTAGTTACAAAAATGGAAGCGGCTGCAAAAGCTCGCGGTTTAGAAGGCAAGATTTGGGCTGTATCTGGGGATGCAGTAAAAACGAATATCGATCAAGCAGATGTATTATTACTAGGACCACAAGTTCGTTACATGCTTTCTTCAATGAAAACGCTTGCTGATGAGAGAAACGTTGGAATCGACGTTATCAATCCAATGCACTACGGCATGATGAATGGAGAAGCAGTTTTAGATCACGCATTAACACTTAAAAAATAATTAGGGGGGAAGCGAAATGCAAAAGTTTATTGCATTTATGGAGAAATATTTAGTTCCAGTCGCAGGAAGAATCGGATCGCAGCGTCACTTAGTTGCGATCCGTGATGGATTTATCGCAGTTATGCCTCTTATCTTAGTTGGATCATTTGCAGTACTTATAAATAATCTACCAGTTGATGCATTCCAAAAACTTATGAAGGGTGCATTTGGGGATGTTTGGAAAGATATCGGCGGTGGTATGTGGACAGGGTCCTTTGCAATATTAGCCCTCATAGCCGCAGTTGGGATAAGTTATAATTTAGCGAAATCTTACGGTGTAGACGCGTTGTCAGCAGCAATTATTACATTCGGTGCATTAATTATTATATCTCCGACAACGCCAAAAGAAGGCGGTATTGATTTAGCTTGGACAGGATCACAAGGTTTATTCGTTTCTATCATTGTAGCTCTTCTTGTAACCGAGGTATTCAGGTTCTTTGTTCAAAGGGATATTACAATTAAGATGCCAGATGGTGTTCCACCAGCAGTAATGAAATCATTCGCAGCATTAGTTCCAGCATTCGTTATTTTAATCGTAACAGCAAGTATTCAGTTAGCTGTGAAATTAGCGGGAACAAGTATTCATAAAATCGTATTTGAAACAATTCAATTACCATTACAAGGTTTAGCAGGTACGTTACCAAGTGCAATTATTATCGCATTACTTATTCACGTATTATGGTTCTTCGGATTACATGGTCCTAATATTATCGGTGGTATTATCGACCCAATTTATTTACCAGCACTAGAAAAGAACATTAAATTATTTAACGATGGTATGTCTGCATATGATGTACCGCACATTTTCACAAAGCCATTCTTTGATGTATACGTATACATCGGCGGATCAGGTGCAACATTAGCATTCTTAGTAGCGGTAATGCTTGTTGCAAAAAGTGCGCAACTTCGTGGTGTAGGTCGCGTATCTATCGGTCCTGGTTTCTTCAATATTAACGAACCAGTTATTTTCGGTACACCAATCGTATTAAATCCAGCGTTAATCATTCCATTCGTACTTACACCGGTTGTATTAGTTATTACTTCTTATACAGCGATTTCTTTAGGGTGGGTACCAAAAACAGTTGCTTTAGTTCCTTGGACAATGCCACCAATCTTTAGTGGTTATCTTGTAGCGGGCGGAAGCATCGCTGGTGCAGCACTACAAGTGGTAAACTTTGCAATCGCGGTAGTAATTTACTATCCATTCGTATTAATGTGTGACCGTACTTATGTACAGGCTGCAAAAGCTGAAACAAAAGGAAGCGACAATTCAGTATCACTTTAAAAAATATTATTCTGGCGAGTTCTTATAGCTCGTCAGAATAATTACCTTTATATCATGTTCAAAAAGATGAAAAACATCTATATGAACACTAAACTATCATTAATAAATTCATACTTTAATAGACATGTTCAAACTGAAGGGGTATTTAAATCGGTTGAACCTTATAGAGAGGGCGGTAATTATGATGACTACAGCAGAACAAATTCCATTCCAATTGATTTTAAATAGTGGTAACGCACGAAGCTTTGCGATGGAGGCACTTCAATTTGCCAAACAGGGGAAAATGGCAGAAGCAGATGAAGCGATGGTAAAGGCAAAAGAAGCGATTAATGAAGCGCATCATTTCCAAACAGAGCTCATACAATCAGAAGCAAGAGGAGAAAAAACAGAGGTTAGTGTTCTTTTAATTCACGCACAAGATCATTTAATGAATGCGATTACAGTGAAAGAATTAGCAGCAGAGTTTATCGATCTTTATAAAAAGCTTGAAGCGAAAGGGGAATAAAGCATGACTGGAATTAAAATTGCTACAATCGGCGGTGGATCTAGTTATACACCAGAGTTAATTGAAGGATTTATTAAGCGTTATGATGAGCTTCCTGTTCGTGAAATTTGGTTAGTAGATATTGAGGCAGGAAAAGAAAAGTTAGAAATCGTTGGTAACTTAGCGAAACGTATGGTGAAAAAATCAGGCTTACCAATCGAGGTACATTTAACACTTGATCGCCGTGAGGCATTAAAAGATGCTGACTTCGTAACAACACAACTTCGCGTTGGTTTATTAGAAGCACGTGCAAAAGATGAAGCAATTCCGTTAAAGTATGATGTAATCGGTCAGGAAACGAATGGTCCTGGTGGTTTATTCAAAGCATTGAGAACGATTCCTGTTATTTTAGATATTTGTAAGGATATGGAGGAGCTCTGTCCAAATGCATGGTTAATTAACTTTGCAAATCCAGCTGGTATGGTAACGGAGGCTGTCCTTCGTTATACAAATATTCAAAGAGTAGTTGGTCTATGTAACGTTCCAATCGGAATTCGTATGGGTCTTGCAAGATTACTTGAAGTAGATGCGAGTCGTGTTCACGTTGATTTCGCAGGTTTAAATCATATGGTATACGGACTAGACGTATATTTAGATGGCGTGAGTGTAATGGACCGCGTGTTAGAGCTTGTAACAGATCCAGAAAAGCAAATTACGATGGAAAATATCGCAGCGCTTAACTGGGAACCAGACTTTATTCGCGGACTTCGTGCAATTCCATGTCCATACCATCGTTACTACTACAAAACACGTGAAATGTTAGAAGAAGAGAAAGAAGCTTCTGTTGAAAAAGGTACACGTGCAGAAGTAGTAAAACAATTAGAAAATGATTTGTTTGAGTTATATAAAGACCCGAACTTAGATATTAAACCACCACAATTAGAAAAACGTGGCGGAGCTTATTATAGTGATGCAGCATGTAGCTTAATTACGTCTATTTACAATAATAAAGGTGATATCCAGCCTGTTAATACACGAAACAACGGAACAATTGCAAGCTTACCACATGATTCTGCTGTTGAAGTGAACTGTATTATTACGAAAGAAGGTCCAAAACCAATTGCAGTGGGAGATCTTCCAGTACCAGTTCGCGGTTTAGTACAACAAATTAAATCATTCGAGCGCACAACAATTGAAGCTGCTGTTACAGGGGATTATCATAAGGCGCTGCTTGCTATGACAATCAATCCACTTGTACCATCAGATAAAGTTGCAAAACAAATTTTAGATGAAATGTTGGAAGCACATAAAGAGTATCTTCCACAGTTCTTTAAAAAGGTAGAGAAGTAAAAGCGGCGCTATTTAGCCCGCTTTTTTTATTCTATTAGGAGGTATTATGATGATTAAGTTAATTGTAAATGCAGATGATTTCGGTCTTACAGAAGGTACAAATTACGGCATTATTGATGGGCATATAAATGGACTTGTAAATTCAACGACGATGATGATGAATATGCCAGGAACAGAGCATGCGGTACGCTTAGCGAAAGAGTATAACCTACTCGGAGTAGGCGTACATCTCGTATTAACGGCAGGAGAGCCACTGTTAAAGGATGTACCGTCACTCGTAGGGGAAAACGGATCGTTTCATAAACAAAGTGTTGTAAGGGAAGGGAATATAAATCCAGAAGAAGTTGAGAGAGAATGGACTGCTCAAATTGAGAAATTCCTATCTTACGGATTAACACCAACTCATTTAGATAGTCATCATCATGTGCATGGTTTACCGATTTTACATGATGTTCTTAAGAGATTAGCGGCTAAATATAATGTTCCGATTCGTCGTTGTGAGGAAGATAGAGCGGTGCATCCATTTTCTGATGTGTTTTACAGTGACTTTTATGCGGATGGTGTGACGGAAGATTACTTTGTGAAGTTAAAAGAAAGAGTACAAGGTGAACAAACGGTAGAAATTATGGTTCATCCAGCTTATATTGATCCAGAGCTTGTGAAGCGTTCTTCTTACGTAATGGATCGTGTGAAGGAATTGCGTATTTTAACAGAGAGTGAGTTGCCAGAAGGCATAGAGCTTGTGAAGTTTTAATAGAAAAAACGACGGCTACATCATGCCGTCGTTTTTTCTATTTATAAAATGGACAGAATATATCCGCCAAAGGCTCCCAGTATAACGATAACCCAAGGTGGTGTTTTCCAAAAAGCTAGTAAGCAAAAAAGAAGCGAAGCGAAAACGAAATCTGAAGCATTTATAACTGTACTCGTCCAAATAGGATCGTAAAAAGCGGCAATTAAAATACCAACAACTGCGGCGTTAACACCAAGTAGTGCGCCTTGTATGAATGATATTTTTCTCACACTGTTCCAAAATGGTAAAACACCAATAACGAGTAAGAAAGCAGGGAGGAAAATCGCAATTGTTGCGAGTGTTGCCCCAAGCGTCCCGTTTAATACTGCTCCTATATAAGAGGCGAATGTAAATAGTGGTCCTGGTACTGCTTGTGTTAATCCGTATCCAGCTAGGAACTGTTCTTTCGTCATCATTCCGTTTTGTACGAACTCACCTTCAAGAAGGGGCAGCACGACGTGTCCTCCTCCAAATACAAGTGCGCCAGAGCGATAGAAACTATCAAATAAAGCGATGTAATAAGAAAACGGTCTTAATATCGGTAGCAGTAGTAATAGTCCAAAGAATAAGACGAGACAAGAAACTGCTATCTTTTTTGAAATAGGTACTTTTATATTTTGAGATTGGCTAATTGGTTGGTTGCGATATAAAAACCAACCGATAAAGCCACATATTATAATAAGGATGACTTGTGTCCAACTACTTGGCCATAATAAGGCAATTGCGGCAGTTACAATCGCAATCGTCGCACGGTTGCGATCTGGAGTTAACTTTCGCGCCATTCCCCATATGGCATGAGCGACAATAGCTACTGCTACAAGTTTTAGTCCATGAATCCAGCCAGCACTTCCAAGATCGAACTGATTAAGGAATGAGGCGAAGAAAACTAAAATAAGGACAGACGGTAAAGTGAATCCAATCCATGAAATAATAGCTCCTAATAGTCCGCCTCTTAATAATCCAACCCCCATACCGACTTGACTGCTGGCAGGACCAGGAAGGAATTGACATAGCGCTACTAAATCTCCATAGCTTCGTTCATCCATCCATTTTCTTTTTTGCACGTATTCGTGGTGAAAATAGCCGAGATGAGCGACAGGACCGCCGAATGAAGTAAGTCCTAATTTAAATGAGACGAGAAAAATCTCTAATAATGTGTGAAAGATGTGTTTGTTTTTTTTCAAAATAACCTCCTATAATGTTTTTCTATGTGCATTATACAAGAGACTTTCAATCTACAGGAACGATTTTAATGTAAAGATTTTGTGAATCTTTTCTTTGTAATTAAAATTGAAAAAGTCATAAATGATTATGTCTAAACCATAAAGTAGTAGAAGTAGTGCTGGGAAATTTATATAAGGAGAATGCCTTATGACAACACATTTCTTTGCCAGGTTAACAGGTAAGAGGGAAGTGCCTCCTGTAAATACAGAAGCTTTTGGGGTAGCAGAGTTTATTTTTAGTGATGATTTAACGAAATTGCATTACAGAGTAATACTAAAAAATATAGAAAAGGTTACATCGTGTCAAATTCATTTAGGGAAGTCTACTCAAATTGGTCCTGTTGTTTTATATTTGTATGGTCCACTGGAGCAAGGGATTAGTTTGAACGAGGGAAGTATTACTGGTGTAGTGAATGTAGAGGATTTTGAGGGACCTTTACAAGGGAAATCATTTGTACATTTACTTCAAGAAATTATTCAAGCAAATGTATATGTTAATGTCCATACGAAATCACAAAAAAGAGGAGAAATAAGAGGGCGAGTTAGAAAAGTAAAGAAGTAGAGGAAAAGGCTGTCCATATGTTGGAACAGCCTTTTCTCATTATATAAGGTGCTAGTTTTAGCGATTATTGTCGGTAAATCGATATGTTTTGAAAATCGCTGATATAATCTGAGTTGCGCCGATATAACTCACGTTACGGTCGATATTTTTAAAAACGGCCTCAATTAATTTTTAACAGGCTGATTTTTAATAAAGAAGTCCATAACGTAAAATACTTCGTCATCAGGTATTTGTATTTCAAATGTATTTTCAATTGGTTGCAATGCTTTTTTTACTTTCATATACATCCAGTATTCATCTTGTCTCCTTTTCTCCTTATCAGGATGAGGAAGAAGGCTTTCTCCTTTTTGGAGACGGTCAACCATACAGCTCATATGCAGAATAACACCCATTAAGCTATCAGGAGTTAGCTGTAAGGAAATTAATTCTTGGATTGTATTTAATGCGTAACGAATTGTTTTAATCAGTAATGCCCCATCGTTACGTTGCATTTGTTGTTCAAGAATATCCGCCATTTTTGCATATGTTTCTTCATACGTAATTAATTCTTGAATGGGCTGAATCGCTGTGTAGTTTACGATGTCTTGGAAATGATATGTTAAGCACGGCACTTGCACATCGAAATTCGTGACGATACAAATGATGTTACGCTCTTTTTTTATGTTCTCGATCATTTTCGTTAAATCTTTTTCATGGACGATACTAATCGGAATAATTTCAATTAAGTCTTTATCAAATCGTAAATAGTTCTCTAACATTTTTTGAATAGCTAAAGCACTTCCTTCACCAGTTAAACAAGCTGTTAAAATAACAGATTTCATTGGAGAGAGAGGTTTTTTCTTTTCTTCTTGTACGTTTAAGTAAAATGGTGTTAAATTTTTTACTGTTTCATACAGCGCATCTAATGAATAACCGAGCTGAGCTTTTCGAGCTGCTTCTAGTGCATGTGGTGTGCTCGTCATCGAGAGAACACGTACAGGGATTTTGAACTCCGTTTCTAATATGTCACCGATATAAGCAAGTGACCCCATATCGACAAGTAAGAGAAGCCCATTTACATTTTGTAGTGTTTTCATATACACTTTCACACGTTCCAAGAAATCTTTCGGTGATTCGTGTAACGGCATATCAATACCGGTTACTTCCTCAATGCCGAGAAGTTCGTTTGCAACGTTTGCCATTTCAGTTGCGATGCCATTACCGTGTGCTAATATTAATACTTTTACTTCTGTTTGTGAGGCAGGAATTGGATCAACAACGAAGAACATTGTTAAAAAGCCAGCTTCATCAATAGGCATTGTTATTTGTAATTCTTCCTCCAGTAGTTGAATGCATTGCATGGCTACGGAAAAAGCTTCTTTATATTTCGTACGAATTTGATTTAATTGTGGGTGATGTATTTGTTTTCCGCTTTGTAAACGTTGTAGAGTTGTCTGTACATGTAAACTTAAAGCGAGAAATACTTTTTCATCAAACGTCTTAGATAAATGCTTTTCAGCAAGTTCCGCTATTTTTTCACATACGGAAACGATATTACGATCCACAATTTTAAAAACATTTTCATGGCTTGTTTTTTTGGATATTTGGTTAAAATATTGTACGAAAAAGCTTTGAACATCATTTTCTATTAGTAATTCTAATTCTTCCTCTTCAATACCACGTGCTTGAAGTTCTTCGTATTTATAGTCAATATAATCGTAAATAGAAGAGCGTTTTTCATCTTCTGTTTTATGATTACTCCAACCTTCCTCACCTGTAAATACAAATGTTTCATTTGGTATTTGGTATAAGTGACGGCTCTTCCTTTCAATGAACAACCCTTCTTTCATATACCAAGGTAAATCTGTACTTGAAACATAGACAGAATCACGTTTCTTTGTGACCAAATCAGAATAGGCTTTCGCACAGGCAATTTGAACATCTGTTTTTAATTGACCGATGTTATTGGGACAATTGTAAAAGACGAAAGCACGCATTGCATTTGGGCTAACGTGAATGTCTTTTCGCAGACGAATTGCTTCATTTGTGAAAAATAGCTGTAGTAAAGCAAAGCGCTCTTTATGTGTACGCTCACGAAGTGGTGGCAGCGTAACAGTCATCGGTATACGTCTTGTAAATGTTTTTAATAAAAATGAATTTGGTTCT
This sequence comes from Bacillus cereus group sp. MYBK220-1, assembly GCF_051916445.1. Lineage (NCBI taxonomy): Bacteria > Bacillati > Bacillota > Bacilli > Caryophanales > Bacillaceae > Bacillus > Bacillus cereus group sp. MYBK220-1. Next base: position 307,272 of record NZ_JBQAGQ010000004.1, read on the forward strand.
TCTGTTGTTGCAGTAATGATTAATACTTGTGCTTTACGTTCGTTCTCTGTTTCTCCAAGGCGGCGGTATACTCCGCGGTCAATAAAGGTGAAAAGCATTTCTTGTCCCTCTGGAGGCAGGCGATGTACTTCATCTAAGAAAAGAATTCCTTCATGTGCTTTTTCAATTAACCCTTTTTGATCACTTGCTCCTGTATAAGCTCCTTTTTTAATCCCAAATAATTGCCCGAGTAGTAACTGTGGATTATTTGCATAATCAGCACAGTTAAAGACGATAAATGGTGCATCTTTGGGAAGCTGTTCAACTTCAATTGCATATTCGTGCATTAAAGAAGCAAACATAGACTTTCCGACCCCTGTTTCTCCCAGTAGTAAAGTATGCATACCGTTTGGAGGATAGAGAATAGAAGCTTTCGCTTTTTCAATTGCAATTTTAAGGCTCGTATTTTCAATTGCAAATGTATCCAATGAAGTTATGTCTTTTGAATGCGTTTCCAACGAAGTGTTCGTTTCTATGTAAAAACGAACAGGTCGCGTATTTGTTTTTAATAAACGTTTATCTTTTACAAGTTTGTTTAAATCGCTACTTACATTGGCGCGATCTAGTTGCAGAAATGTAGCGAGTTCTGATGCGGTTACACCTTCTGTATAATTGCCTTTTTGTATTGCGTTAAAAATGAGATCTATTCGTTTCATTTCTATTCACCTCGAAACTTCATCACTATTTAAAATTTTACACAAAAATGGGAAGGGTGGGAAGAGAAAAATAAAACAGCTTTAGCACATAGGCACTAAAGCTGTTACAATCTTGTGTCTTTCCAAAAATTTACCTTGAGATGAGAAGAAGGATTATAGGGAAGAAGTTTGTATCCTTGTGACTGTAAATAATCAATTACTTTTGGCAGTATTTGTACGGTTACACTCGAATCATGCATTAAAATGACTTCGACTTGTTCATCACTTTGATTACGTACTCTTTCGAGTATGGCAGAAGGATTGTCATAGCTTTTCCAGTCGTATGTATCGATCGTCCAATCCCACATTTTATACTGGGCCGATACAAGTGCGTCACGGTAATTCTTTTTTAAGTAAGGCATACTACCATATGGAACGCGAACGAGATGTGTATTTAATTTCGTAACTTGCTGGACAATGCTTTGTGTTTGCTCCATTTCTGCAATTAAAGTGGAAGGGTCACCAGTGTAAAGGCGTTTTACATCGTGTGACATACTGTGAAGTCCGATATAATGTCCTTCTTTAATTAATCGTTGCATTGTCTTTTTATAATGTGGTACTTTTCCACCAATAACAAAGAAAGTTGCTTTTCCGTTCTTTTCTTTTAAGATGTTTAAAATTTGTGTAGTATATTTGTTTGGCCCGTCATCAAATGTTAAGTACGCAATTTTTTGTGTAGGAGAAGTTGTTTCAGTATTTGGATGATATTCAGCAGGAATAACAGTTGTTGCTTCAGTATTAGATGATACGTACATAGTAATCGTTAAAAATAAAATAATACATTGAAATACTCGCTTGATCATAACATTCACCCTCAGTTTGACAATCAAGATGTAAAAAAGAAAACTTGATACTTTTCTTATTATGTATATCTTTCTCCAATAGAGGAACTCTCAAACAATCTATATTTTGGAAATATAAAATGAGAATAAAAAATAGCATCCTCTTATAAGAAAGAGGATGCTATTTGAATATTTCATAATTGAAAAGGCTATACTACAATTAGTCTTCGCGTTTTTTCACTTTTTTATAAAAGGAAATGATTGGTTTGTAGCGTTCATGTACAAGCCCGATTATTTCAGCAATGATTTCTGTGAAGAAAATCAAAGCGAAAAGAAGAATAATGGATAACCATAACGTTGCAGTAGTGAAAATAATGGCATTTACACTAAAGAAAATACCGAATGCGTATATAATTAGTACCGTTTTGCGATGAGAGAATCCCATTGCAAGTAAGCGGTGATGTAAATGCGATTTATCTGGTGCTGAAATAGGTTTTTTATTTACGATACGACGGATGATTGCAAATATCGTATCAAATATAGGTACACCTAAAATGATAATTGGAACGATAAAACTGAATAACGTTACACTTTTGTATAATCCAAGTAACGATATAACAGAAATACAGTATCCTAAAAATAGTGCTCCTGTATCTCCCATGAAAATTTTTGCTGGATGGAAGTTGTAGAATAAAAATCCAATTGTACTTGCTAATATAATTAATGCGAGTGGCAAGATAATAGCTGTTCCAGTACCCCATGGGCTAGTAAAGGCCATATATGCTAGCGTTGCAAGTACGATAGATGAAATCCCAGCAGATAATCCATCTAAGCCGTCAATTAAGTTGATTGCATTCGTAATACCTACAAGCCAAAATACTGTAATTGGATAAGCAAGCCATCCAAGTTCAGTATCCCCAAAGAATGGGATATATAATACTTGCACTAATAATCCACTTTTTACAATCATAATGGCAACTAACAGTTGTCCACCGAATTTTACTCTCGCAGATAACTCGTACATATCATCTAAAATTCCGATGATTACAATGATAATTGCACCTAGCGTTATCGATAACATTCTTTGCTCATATAAGCCGCCGACAACAAATCCTACAGCTACACCAATAAATATTGCTAACCCGCCAAGACGTGGCATAATCTTTTGGTGCACTTTACGTGCGTTTGGCTTATCTGTCGCTCCTATTTTAAAAGCTAATTTAATAACTAAAGGAGTAACGACAAGTACAGTGATGAAAGATGCCAAAATGGCATAAATCACTTGTGAGTCCATTAATACCCCACCCTTTATAGTCTAACGTAATTTTTTTTTTTGAAAATATATTTATCTGAAAATTATGATGTTTATTTACAGGCTCATAACATATGGTATCACAAAAAGATTAGAATTCAATCTTTTTTTCTTTTTACGGTTAATGGAAGCGAATAGAATATATGACAATTGTATATAGAATGTTGAATCATATGAGAAGGTTAATCGTACTGAACCTTGGAATGTGACATTTCCTCTTTTTCTTCGATAGTGAATACTTTTATTTCAGTATTATAAGTGTTGCACGTAGAAATAAGTAAGTCTCGTGTTAAAATGTGGGAATTTATCACGCGTGAACTGGCAGCCTCATTTTTACTAATTAAGTTTTACTTTATAGTACATTTAATTTTACAAAAACTTTAAAAAAAGTAAGGGAAGTAATTCATATAATGAAGAAGGAAAAGGGTTTTCACATTTTTAATATGAGAGGGGGAAGCGCAGGGAGAGTTCTATATTTCATATCTTTTCTATTGTAAATTCCTGTGCGAAAAGGAAATGAAAATTACGATAGTAGGTACTGGATATGTTGGATTGATTACAGGAGTGGGATTGGCAAAATTAGGGTATTCAGTTACATGTTTTGATATAGATGATGAAAAAATTGAACGGATAAAACAAGGGGATTTACCTATTTATGAGGTTAGATTACATGAATTAATAAATTATGCATATGAGAATAATGCTTTAATTTTTACATCAAATAAAGAAGAGGCATTTGATGATGTAGAGTTTATATTTATTGCAGTTGGAACACCACCTTTATTAGATGGGACGGCAGATTTAACGTATATTCAGAGTGCTTGTAACGATATTGGATTATATGCGACGAACGATATTATTGTTGTTACGAAAAGTACAGTTCCAGTAGGTACAAATGATGTAATGAAGGGATGGATTGAGGAGAAGTTAAAAGGGAGGCATACAGTACATATCGTATCGAATCCAGAGTTTTTGCGTGAAGGTTCAGGTATTTATGATTTCTTTCATGGAGATCGTATTGTAATTGGAGCGGATAGTGAGGAAGTAGCAAGAAGAGTAGAGAGTTTGTATAGTGAATTATGTTTAGAAACGTATGTTACAGATATTAAAAGTGCAGAGATGATTAAATACGCGTCGAATGCCTTTTTAGCTACAAAGATTAGTTTCATTAATGAAATTTCAAATATATGTGAGAAGGTAGGCGCGAATGTATTAGATGTTGCCAAAGGGATGGGAATGGATAAGAGAATTGGCGCATCTTTTTTAAATGCGGGCATTGGCTACGGAGGGTCGTGTTTTCCGAAAGATACGAAAGCGCTGGTGCAAATTGCGGGAAATGTTGCTCATGATTTTCGTTTGTTAAAAGCGGTTATTGAAGTAAATAATAAGCAACAGCTGCTATTGATTGAAAAAGCGAAAAAAGTTATGAACATGAGTAAAAAGCGGATTGCAGTTCTTGGCGCATCCTTTAAACCGAATACGGATGATATTAGAGAGGCATCATCTCTTATTATAATAGAAGCATTACTTAATATAGGTGCAGAAATTGTTCTTTACGACCCAAAAGCAATTCAATATGTGAAAAATATATTTGGAGATGCTATACAATATAGTAGATGTATAGATGAATCGATTAGAGATGCGAGTGCGGTTTTTATCGTAACAGAATGGGAAGATATTCAAACTTATCCGTTAGAAAAGTACGTACAACTTATGAGGGAGCCTATTTTATTTGATGGGAGAAATTGTTATACTGATGAAGATGTTAAGAAACAAAAGATAGATTATTACTCGGTAGGAAGAAAAAGTATTTGTAATAGAAAAGTTTCTGTTATGCGTTAAAAAGGGATGTACTCATGCATATTTTTATATGTCATAATAGAAGCTGTAATTAGTGAAAGAAAAGAGGCAATCACATGACTGAACGTTTAAAAGTAATGACAATTTTCGGGACACGTCCAGAAGCAATTAAAATGGCACCTCTTGTATTAGAGTTGCAAAAACACCCAGAAAAAATTGAATCGATTGTGACTGTAACAGCACAGCATCGCCAAATGTTAGATCAAGTATTAAGTATCTTTGGAATTACGCCAGATTTCGATTTAAATATCATGAAAGACCGCCAAACTTTAATTGATGTTACAACGCGTGGTTTAGAAGGTTTGGATAAAGTAATGAAAGAAGCGAAGCCGGATATTGTACTTGTACATGGTGATACAACAACAACATTTATTGCAAGCTTAGCTGCTTTTTATAATCAAATTCCAGTAGGTCATGTTGAGGCGGGCCTTCGTACGTGGGATAAGTATTCTCCATACCCAGAAGAGATGAATCGTCAATTAACAGGTGTAATGGCGGATCTGCATTTCTCACCAACAGCAAAATCAGCAACGAACTTACAGAAGGAAAATAAAGATGAGTCACGTATTTTCATTACAGGAAATACAGCGATTGACGCGTTACAAACGACTGTAAAAGAAACATATAGTCATCCTGTACTAGAGAAACTTGGAAATGATCGTCTTGTACTTATGACAGCTCACCGCCGTGAAAACTTAGGTGAACCGATGCGTAATATGTTCCGTGCAATTAAGCGTCTTGTTGATAAGCATGAAGATGTACAAGTTGTGTACCCTGTTCATATGAACCCTGTTGTTCGTGAAATAGCAAATGAAATTTTAGGTGAACATAACCGTATTCATTTAATTGAGCCGCTAGATGTAATTGATTTCCACAATGTTGCAGCTCGTTCATACTTAATGTTAACGGATTCTGGTGGTGTACAAGAAGAAGCTCCATCACTTGGGGTACCAGTTCTTGTTCTTCGTGATACAACAGAGCGCCCTGAAGGTATTGAAGCAGGTACGCTGAAATTAGCAGGAACAGACGAAGAGACAATCTTTGGTCTTGCTGATGAGTTGTTATCAGATAAAGAAGCTCATGATAAGATGGCGAAAGCATCTAACCCTTACGGTGATGGTCGTGCATCAGAGCGTATTGTAGAAGCGATTTTACAACACTTTAATAAGTAAATAAAAAAAGGCCCAATCGGATAGATTGGGCCTTTTTTTTACGGCTGATTGCGCATAATCCACTCTGCATGAGCATTTGTAGAAGGTGGCGGATCAGTTGGTGTTTTATTTTGGTTTGTCTCTTTTTTTGTTTGTTCGTTAGAGTTAGAACTTGAATCAGGATTTGAGTTGTTTTTTGTAGTTGGATTTTTTGCTTTTTCTCCTAATTCTTTTTCAATTTCGTTACGCACCGTTTCTACACTGATTGGATCTGGAAGGAAGTAATAAATACCGCCTATCTTTTTGTCTTCGCCTTCAAGCTTTAACGTTTGCATTGTAGAAGGATCAAATCCAGAAAGTTTATTGTAAAGAGCAAGTCCGTCTGAAATAGGAATGTCGGTTTTTATATATTTTCCAACGACAGCTGTTAAATCTTTAATTTTAAATACAGTAGAGGTGGAGTTTAGTTTATGAGCAACAGCGGCCAGTAATTGTCTTTGTCTAGCAGCTCGACCATAATCGCCATTTGGATCTTGCTTTCGCATACGGACGTAAGCAAGTGCTTCTTCACCGTTTAAGTTTTGCTGTCCTTGCTTAAACTGAATTTTTTTGTAGTAATCCACGTCAGAGCGCTCCCAGAAATCGAAGGGTACGTCAACGGTAACGCCGCCAACAGCATCAACGATACCTTTAAAGCCTTGGAAATCAATTTTCAGATAATGGTCTACAGGAACTTTTAGAAAGCCTTCGACAGTTTTGATTGCCATTTCTTCTCCGCCGTAAGCATGGGCAGCGTTAATTTTGTCTTCCTTATTTTTGCCAACAATTTTAACTCGAGAATCACGAGGAATACTCATAAGTGAAATCTTTTGCGTTTTTGGATTGACTGTTGCAAACATTAATGAGTCTGTACGACCATTTTGACCATCTGTCGCATAATCTTCTATACCCATAATGAGAATTGTAAAAGGTTCTTTTGTAATTTCTACATCTTTGTTTCTTAAATCTGATTTTTCACGAGTAAAACCACTATACATCCCCATAAGAGAAGAGTAAGAATTTAACACATAAACTCCTATGCTGCCAAATAAAAATGCGAAAATAAGGAAGAAGAAAAGTTTCCTTCTTCGCTTCTTTTTTATTCTGCTATTTTGGAGATGATAATAACGTTCTTCCATATATAATCTCCTTAGTTCGTTAGTTCATTTGTAGGGAAGTAATTCACTACATTAATCTTTGAAGGTGATAAATTGGTTATGCTTAGATAACATCTTGTTCCAAGTACAACATATCTCCTTCTGTAATTGTACATTTCCCGTTTGTTAATTCAATCATCCAATCTGTAAATGCTTGTTTGCCGTCTTCTTCTACATACGTATCAAATGTGACATTTTCTAGATAATGTATATCTTTAATGGCATATTTTGAATTGCGTAATTCATTTTCCACTTTGCCAAGTAATGTGTAATCAATCTCGGTTTGCATCACACGCATTAGTTTTCGCTGGACAACACCGACATGATTAACGCCTTCGCTTGTACACTTTCCATATGCACGAATTAATCCACCTGCACCAAGTTTAATGCCACCAAAATAGCGTGTTACGACAACGACGGTATCTTTTAGTCCACGTTTTTTAAGTACTTCCAGCATTGGTACGCCAGCTGTACCGCTAGGCTCACCGTCATCATTTGCTTTTTGAATATGATCTTGTTCGCCAATTAAATAAGCGGAACAATTATGTGTTGCATTCCAATGTTGTTTTTTTATTTTTTGTATAAATTCTTGAGCCTCTTCCTCAGTCGTTGCTCGGCTAATATAACAAATAAATCTTGATTTTTGAATGACGATTTCGTGTTCGCCGTAGTCTTTGATTGTTAAATATTGTAATAGCACTTGTGTACGCCCCTATCTATCAAAATGACTAGTACTTTCCATTTTAAAAGCGAGCCTTTTTATATTCAAACATTTTTTCTAAATATGCTGAAGTTTTTGGTGAGTATTTTATCTTTTTGTTGTAATTTGTCGAGATGGTAGGTATAATTTCAACCGGCATTTTCATGTATGGATGCACCATTTGTAGTTTTCGTGTAAAATTAGGAAATAAAACTTTTTATAAGGCAGGTACGAAAATGAAAATAGCTATTGTTACTGATAGTACGGCATATATACCGAAGCAAATTCGTGATGAACTCAATATATATATGATTCCATTAAACGTTGTGTTTGGAACAGAATCTTATCAAGAAGAAGCTGAAATTTCAGCAGATGATTTTTATGTGAAAGTACGTGAACAAGAGGAACTTCCAAAAACTTCTCAACCAGCAATCGGAAAGTTTGTTGAGCTATATGAAGAACTAGCTAAAGATTATGATGCAGTTATTAGTATTCACCTATCAAGTGGAATTAGTGGTACATATCAAACATCAACGACAGCTGGACAGATGGTAGAGGGTATTGATGTATACACGTATGACTCTGAAATTAGTTGTGAAGTACAAGGATTTTATGTGCGTGAAGGTGCAAAGTTAGCAAGTGAAGGAAAGAACCCAAAAGAGATTATCGCTCGTTTTGATGAAATGAAGAAAACGATGGACGCCTATTTTGTAGTTGATGATTTACATCATTTACAACGTGGTGGTCGATTGAATAGCGCGCAAGCTTTCATCGGCAGTCTGTTACAAGTGAAGCCAGTTTTATATTTTAGAGATAAAATCATTATTCCGTTTGAAAAGATTCGTACACGTAAAAAAGCATTAAAACGTATCATTGAAATTTTTGATGAGCAAGCAAGTAAAGGTGTACCTATGGAAGCAGTTATCATTCATGCACAACGTGAAGAAGAAGCGAATGAATGGAAGAAAGAATTAGAAGCAAAATATCCTCACGTCACAATTCGTACAGGTTATTTTGGAGCTGTAATTGGTACGCACTTAGGTGAAGGTGCATTAGGTCTTGGATGGTATACGAAGTAATAAAGATATAAAAAGCTCTCTTTTTAAGAGGGTTTTTTTACGGGTATGTTACGTTTAGTTGACAAGTTAATATTTGGAAATGGTAAAATGTACGTAAAATAAAATAATGAGGAAAGTTTTATAACTTACTTTTTACAAGAAACTATATTATAATGGAAGAGAGGTGAAACATATGGAGCATAATTCTTGTTTATGTCCAAAGTTTGAGTCAGCTTTTACTCTGCTTAGTAAGAAGTGGACTGGCTTAATTATTAAATCTTTGCTTGAAGAGTCGAAACGTTTTAGAGAAATCGCAGATATTATCCCAAATATGAGCGATCGTATGTTGTCAGAGCGTTTGAAGGAATTGGAAAGCGAGGGCATTGTAGTTCGTAATGTCTATCCAGAAGTACCAGTTCGAATCGAGTATGGCTTAACTGACAAGGGGAAAGCGTTAGAAAGTGTTATGGATGAGGTCCAAAATTGGGCTGAGAAATGGATGAAGTAGCATTTCATTTGTATTCGTATATTTAATAAAACGTAAGGGATTCCTTACGTTTTTTCTTTGTTTATAGAAGTGAGAAAAGTATATAAATTTCTACACATACATACAAAAATATACGCATTTTGCGCTAGAGCTACATATAATATTACATTTGTTTTACAAAAACGTAACATTAGCAAAAAAAATCCCGAATTATGGTATAAATTTTATAGGTTATATACGGAAAAAGAAAAAAGAAAGCGGTGTAAAAAATAAAATGAAAAAGCTAAAAATGGCATCTTGTGCATTAGTTGCAGGGTTAATGTTTTCTGGGCTAACACCAAATGTATTTGCAGAAGATAAAATTTCTGACGTGAAATCACAAATTAATACACAAAATGACACTTTACATAAACAACAACAAGAACGTGATGAATTACAAAAGCAAATGAATGACTTAAACAAAACAATTCAAGGTTTAGATAAATCTGTTCAAGAGAATGCTGCAAAGCTTGATGAAACAATGAAAAAAGTTTCTGATACTGAGCAATTAATTGAAAAGAAAAATAAAGATATTGCAGAATTACAAACAAAGATTGCAAAACGTGAAGAGCTATTAAGAAAGCGTTTAGTTGCACTTCAAGAACAACCAAATACGAACGTTGTAACAGAAGTTCTTGTAAACTCTAAAAATGTTGCAGATTTAGTTGATCGTTTAACTTCAGTTTCTAAAATTCTTGAGTCTGATGAAGATATCATGAAAACACAACAAGAAGACCAAGCTAGTGTGAAAAAAGATGTTGCAACGGTAAAAGAGAAACAAAAAGAATTAAAAGAAGCACAAGCTCAAATTGAAACTGCTAAGAAAGAACTTGACGCTGAAAAAGAGAAAAAAGCAACAGCGGTAAACGATTTAAGCGGTAAAATGGATACAGTTGTAACTTCAATGACAAGTACGGAAGGTCAATTGAAAGAGCTTGAGAAACAAGCACTGCAATTACAACGCATTGCAGAAGAAGAAGCACAAGCAAAAGCTGCACAAGAAGCTGCTGCTCAAAAACAAGCAGAGCAAGCTGCTAAAGCTGCGCAAGCTCAGCCAGCACCTGCAGAGCAAGCTGCACCAGCAAACAATGGTGGACAAGCTCAAAAAGAAGAGCCTAAAAAAGAAGAACCTAAAAAAGAGGAACCAAAAAAAGAAGAGCCTAAGAAAGAAGCACCTAAACAAGAAGAGAAAAAGCCAGCTTCAAATGTGGGTGGCGTAATTGGTAAAGCACAAAGCTACTTAGGTTTACCATATGTTTGGGGAAGTGCATCTCCATCAAACGGTGGTTTTGATTGTAGTGGATTCATTTCTTACATCTTTGGTGTAGGTCGTCAAGACGTTAATGGTTACTGGAATTCTGTTTCAAAAGTAAGTAGCCCACAACCAGGAGATTTAGTATTCTTCCAAGGTACTTATAAAGCAGGTCCATCTCACATCGGTATTTACGTTGGTAATGGCCAAATGATTCACGCTAGTGATAAAGGAATTGCGTACGGTGATATTAACAGCTCGTATAACCAAAAACATTTCTTAGGATACGGTCGATTCTAGGATTTATAAAAGAATAAAAAAAGTGTATAAAGTCGATAGCTTACTATTTTATAAGTAGGTTATCGGCTTTTTTGAGTTTTTACGAGATGATGAGAAAGGTTTATAGTAGTGCTGGAGGTGATTGTTGATGGTAGCGGGGAAACAGTTGCTATTAGAAGAACTTTCTTCAGATTTACAGAGGAAATTAAACGATTTGAAAAAGAAGGGAGAGATTGTATGTGTACAAGGTGTAAAAAAGAAGAATTCTAAATATATGTGCCAACGCTGTGGAAATGTAGATCGGCGGCTATTTGCGTCGTTTTTATGTAAAAGGTGCAGTAAAGTGTGCACATATTGCCGGAAGTGTATAACGATGGGGAGAGTAAGTGAATGTGCTGTACTTGTTCGCGGGATTGCTGAAAGAAAGAGAGAAAAGAATTCAAATTTGTTACAGTGGAACGGGACGTTGTCTACTGGCCAGAATTTGGCGGCGCAAGGAGTTATAGAGGCTATTAAGCAAAAAGAATCATTTTTTATTTGGGCTGTATGCGGGGCTGGGAAAACAGAGATGTTGTTTTACGGTATTAACGAAGCGCTTCAAAAAGGAGAAAGAGTTTGTATCGCAACGCCAAGAACGGATGTTGTTTTGGAATTAGCACCGAGATTACAAGAAGTATTTCCATATGTAAAGGTAGCGGCTTTATATGGAGGGAGTGTAGATAAAGAAAAAGATGCAGTATTAGTCGTTGCGACCACGCATCAATTATTACGTTATTATAGGGCGTTTCATGTCATAGTTGTAGATGAGATAGATGCTTTTCCATATTGTGCAGATCAAATGTTACAGTACGCGGTAAAACAAGCGATGAAAGAAAAAGCGGCGCGTATTTATTTAACTGCGACTCCAGATGAAACGTGGAAGCGAAAATTTAGAAAAGGTGAACAAAAAGGTGTTATTGTTTCTGGACGATATCACCGTCATCCGTTGCCAGTTCCTCTATTTTGCTGGTGCGGAAATTGGAAGAAAAGCCTCAACCGTGAAAGAATTCCTCGAGTTTTACTACAATGGTTAAAGATGCACTTAAACAAAAAGTATCCTGTTTTTTTATTCGTTCCCCATGTACGATATATAGAAGAAATAAGCTCGTTATTGAAATCATTGCATAATAAAGTTGAAGGGGTACATGCAGAAGATCCGATGAGAAAAGAGAAAGTCGCAGCGTTCAGAAAGGGAGAAATCCCATTATTAGTTACAACGACAATTTTAGAGCGAGGCGTAACGGTGAAAAATTTGCAAGTTGCAGTTTTAGGGGCGGAAGAAGAAATATTTTCAGAAAGTGCGCTCGTACAAATTGCGGGCCGAGCAGGGCGGAGCTTTGAAGCACCGTATGGAGAGGTCATTTATTTTCACTATGGCAAGACAGAGGCGATGGTGCGCGCGAAAAAACATATTCAAGGTATGAATAAAAATGCGAAAAAACAAGGAATGATCAATTAATGCATTGTTTACTTTGTGATGAGTGTTTTGTAGAAAAGATTAGTTGGTACACTTTTTTTGTAAAGTGTCATAGAAAATATATATGTGATAGATGTGAGCAGAAACTTTCCTATATTATAGGAGAAATTTGCATGGAGTGTGGGCGACCTTTAGAATTTGTTCCTGCCTCATTTCAAGAAGACGGTATTTGTATAGATTGTATAAGGTGGATGAAAGAGGAGAAGTATCGTTCTTTTAAAAACCGTTCGTTATATATGTATGATGATGAGATGAAAGAAATAGTAGCGCAGTTTAAGTTTCGGGGGGATGCAGAGTTAGTGCACATTTTTTATCGTCCTTTTCGAAGTTTATTTCAAAAGTATTTTGCCAGTGTTTCAACCGTTATCGCTGTTCCGCTTAGTAAGGAAAGGGAAGTTGAACGTGGTTTTAATCAAGCTGAGTTATTAGCAACTTGTTTGCCTGTCAAAATTTCTTATCCATCATTAAGAAGAAGGGAAACAGAAAAGCAAAGTAAGAAGACACGTAAAGAAAGGGTGTCAGGAAGCAATCCTTTTTATTTTCAGGGAGAAGAGATGTTTTCTGGGCAACATATTTTACTCGTTGATGACGTGTATACGACAGGGATTACAGTTAGGCAAATCGGAAGTTTGTTATATGAAAGAGGGGCAAGGGAAGTATCTAGTTTGACACTTTGTAGAAGTTAATATGGCAGTGTCGAAAGGGATAAGAAAAAGACGATAAGTCTTCTTTGACTTCATATGTTGTCATTCGTTATAGTCAAAATATGGGGCGAATACCCTGATTTTTAGAGTGAAGGGAATGGAATGAACATGCAAGGAAGAGTGAAATGGTTCAATGCAGAAAAGGGATTTGGGTTTATTGAGCGTGAAGATGGTGACGATGTATTTGTCCATTTTTCTGCTATTCAACAAGATGGGTATAAGTCATTGGAAGAAGGGCAACAAGTAGAGTTTGACATTGTAGATGGAGCACGTGGACCACAAGCAGCTAATGTTGTGAAACTGTAGGGTATATTGTTTTGGGAAGAGAAAGCTGCGTTTGTGGCAACGTTATATATATGTAGTAGAACCTCTTGTTTTTCGCAAGGGGTTTTTGTTATAGGGTAAGTTGTCAAAAAGTTGTTTCTTTTCTGTAACGAATTGTCCACAGAAATATTCGTTATTCACGATGTTAATAGGATAAAATAAAGATAGAAACGATGCATCTTTTCATTTCAACAAAAAACGATAAAAAAATCGCAATTCCACTAATTTTTTTAAAAAAGTTAGAAGGAGTTTTTAAGCCAATGTCGAAATTATAGTACATAGGCTTGAAAGGAGGAATTCATCTATGAAATTCAACATTCGTGGTGAAAATATTGAAGTAACTCCAGCATTAAAGGAATATGTAGAGAAAAAACTAAGTAAGTTAGAGCGTTATTTTGATACATTCCCAGAGATTAAAGTTAATTTAAAAGTATACTCTGACAAGCAACGTGTCGAGGTAACAATTCCATTTACTGATTTATTACTTCGTGCAGAAGAAACTAATAGCGATATGTACGCTGCTATCGATTTAGTAGTTGATAAAATTGAGCGACAAATTCGTAAACATAAAACAAAAGTAAATCGTAAGTTACGTGAGAAAGGTTCTATGAAAACGAACTTTATCCTTCCAGAAGCAGTAGCTGTTTTGGATGAGGTAGAAGAAGATGAATTAGAACTTGTACGTACAAAACGATTCGATTTAAAGCCGATGGACGTTGAAGAGGCAATCCTACAAATGGATATGCTAGGACATAATTTCTTCGTCTTCACAAATGCTGATACAAATGAAACTAATGTTGTATATGGCCGTAAAGATGGGAAATACGGTTTAATCGAAACTAAATAATAATTCGAAAGCGCAGCCAAATGAGGCTGCGCTTTTTTTGCTGAAAATAGATTTTTAAAAAACTTTTCTTAATTTAGAACGAGACAATCGGCCGATTGTTGTCATAGTTATAAGACAAGTGTTACAATTATCATTAGGTATATACATTTTAGTTTTTTTAATTAGGAGAAAAATTGGCATAACATACATTTGATTTTTATAACGACTGATTGTAATAGAGAAAAAGAAAAACAATCGGAAGTTTTATTTTAATAAAAAGAGGAGCGTATTTCCTATGATCGGTATTTTAAAAAAGGTGTTTGATGTAAATCAACGCCAAATTAAACGTATGCAAAAGACAGTTGAGCAAATTGATGCATTAGAGTCATCTATTAAGCCACTAACTGATGAACAATTAAAAGGAAAGACGCTTGAATTTAAAGAACGTCTAACAAAAGGTGAAACAGTAGATGATTTACTACCTGAAGCTTTTGCAGTTGTTCGCGAAGCGGCAACTCGTGTTCTTGGAATGCGTCCATATGGCGTACAGTTAATGGGTGGTATTGCCTTACATGAAGGGAATATTTCTGAGATGAAAACGGGTGAAGGTAAAACGTTAACATCTACATTACCTGTATATTTAAATGCTTTAACAGGAAAAGGTGTTCACGTTGTTACAGTCAATGAATATTTAGCACAACGTGATGCGAGCGAAATGGGACAACTTCATGAGTTCCTTGGCTTAACGGTAGGAATTAACTTAAATAGTATGTCACGCGAAGAGAAACAAGAGGCTTATGCTGCTGATATTACGTATAGCACAAATAATGAGCTTGGATTCGATTACTTACGTGATAACATGGTTTTATATAAAGAGCAGTGCGTTCAACGTCCACTTCACTTTGCTATTATCGATGAAGTCGATTCTATTTTAGTCGATGAAGCACGTACGCCGCTTATTATTTCAGGACAAGCTCAAAAATCAACAGAGCTATACATGTTTGCAAATGCATTTGTTCGTACGTTAGAAAATGAAAAAGATTATTCATTTGATGTGAAAACGAAAAATGTAATGCTAACAGAAGATGGTATTACGAAAGCAGAGAAAGCTTTCCATATTGAAAACTTATTCGATTTAAAACATGTAGCACTTCTTCACCATATTAATCAGGGGCTTCGTGCACACGTTGTTATGCATCGTGATACAGATTATGTTGTACAAGAAGGCGAAATCGTAATTGTAGACCAATTCACTGGTCGTCTTATGAAAGGTCGTCGTTATAGCGAAGGATTACACCAAGCGATTGAAGCAAAAGAAGGTGTAGAAATTCAAAATGAAAGCATGACGCTTGCAACAATTACATTCCAGAACTACTTCCGTATGTATGAAAAATTATCTGGTATGACTGGTACAGCGAAAACAGAGGAAGAGGAATTCCGTAACATTTACAATATGAACGTTATTGTAATTCCGACAAACAAACCGATTATTCGTGATGATCGTGCCGATTTAATCTTTAAATCAATGGAAGGTAAGTTCAATGCTGTTGTTGAGGATATTGTAAATCGTCATAAAAAAGGACAACCTGTTCTTGTAGGTACAGTTGCAATTGAAACTTCAGAGCTTATTTCAAAAATGTTAACGCGTAAAGGTGTACGTCATAACATCTTAAATGCGAAAAACCATGCTCGTGAAGCAGATATCATTGCAGAGGCTGGTATGAAAGGTGCTGTAACAATCGCGACGAACATGGCAGGTCGTGGTACAGATATTAAGCTTGGAGACGATGTGAAAAACGTTGGTTTAGCAGTTATCGGTACAGAGCGTCACGAAAGTCGTCGTATTGATAATCAGTTACGTGGTCGTGCTGGTCGTCAAGGGGACCCTGGTGTTACGCAATTCTACTTATCGATGGAAGATGAATTAATGCGCCGATTTGGTTCAGATAATATGAAAGCAATGATGGACCGCCTTGGTATGGATGATTCTCAGCCGATTGAAAGTAAAATGGTTTCTCGTGCGGTAGAATCTGCACAAAAACGTGTTGAAGGAAATAACTATGATGCACGTAAGCAGTTACTGCAATATGATGATGTACTTCGTCAGCAACGTGAAGTTATTTACAAACAGCGTCAAGAGGTAATGGAGTCTGACAACTTACGCGGCATTATTGAAGGTATGATGAAATCTACAGTAGAACGTGCTGTTGCTCTTCATACACAAGAGGAAATTGAAGAAGATTGGAACATTAAAGGTCTTGTTGACTACTTAAATACAAACCTTCTTCAAGACGGAGATGTAAAAGAAGAAGAATTACGTCGCCTTGCTCCTGAGGAAATGAGCGAGCCAATTATTGCGAAATTAATTGAGCGATACAATGAAAAAGAAAAGCTTATGCCAGAAGAGCAAATGCGTGAGTTTGAGAAGGTTGTTGTATTCCGCGTTGTAGATACGAAATGGACAGAGCATATTGATGCGATGGATCACCTTCGTGAAGGTATTCATTTACGTGCTTACGGTCAAATCGATCCACTTCGTGAGTACCAAATGGAAGGATTCGCGATGTTCGAGTCAATGGTTGCTTCTATTGAAGAGGAAATTTCTCGTTACATTATGAAAGCTGAAATTGAACAAAACTTAGAACGTCAAGAAGTTGTTCAAGGTGAAGCTGTTCATCCTTCTAGCGATGGCGAAGAAGCAAAGAAAAAGCCAGTTGTAAAAGGTGACCAAGTGGGCCGCAACGATTTATGTAAATGTGGTAGCGGTAAAAAATATAAAAACTGCTGTGGTATCGTTCAGTAATATAGGACGGTAGCTTAGGCTGTTTTGCAAACTTTTATATCAAAAATGTATAATTAAGAAGGATTAAACTCTCTCCGTAATAAGTGGAGAGAGTTTCCCTTGTTTTCATACGAAAGTAACAGCAATTACATAGAGGTGAAGGAAATGGAATTAGTAGAAATTAGACAGGAATTAGAGAAAATGGCTAAGCGATTAGCGGCTTTTAGGGGGTCTCTTTGACCTCCCTACTAAGGAGAAACAAATTGCAGAATTAGAAGAGAAAATGATGGGCGCAGGATTTTGGGATGACCAACAAGGCGCACAAGCTGTAATTAATGAAGCGAATGCGTTAAAAGATATGGTTGGAAAGTTCCGTCAGTTAGATGAGACGTTCGAAAATTTAGAAATCACGCATGAGCTTTTAAAAGAAGAGTATGATGAAGATTTACATGAGGAATTAGAATCAGAAGTAAAAGGCTTAATTCAAGAAATGAATGAGTATGAGCTTCAGTTACTATTAAGTGATCCTTATGATAAAAATAATGCGATTTTAGAATTACATCCAGGTGCAGGTGGAACTGAGTCACAAGACTGGGGTTCTATGCTATTACGTATGTACACACGCTGGGCTGAAAAACGCGGATTCAAAGTAGAAACGGTTGACTATTTACCAGGTGATGAAGCTGGTATTAAGAGTGTAACTTTATTAATTAAAGGTCATAACGCTTACGGTTACTTAAAAGCAGAGAAAGGTGTACATCGTCTTGTACGTATTTCACCATTCGATTCTTCAGGGCGTCGTCATACATCATTCGTATCTTGTGAAGTTGTACCAGAGTTCAATGATGAAGTTGAAATCGAAGTACGTACAGAAGATTTAAAAATTGATACGTACCGAGCAAGTGGAGCTGGTGGACAGCACGTAAATACGACAGATTCAGCAGTTCGTATTACACATACACCGACAAATACGGTTGTAACATGTCAGTCGGAGCGTTCTCAAATTAAAAACCGTGAGCATGCGATGAAAATGTTAAAAGCGAAATTATATCAAAAGAAACTAGAAGAGCAACAAGCAGAATTAGATGAAATTCGCGGAGAGCAAAAAGAAATCGGATGGGGTAGCCAAATCCGTTCTTACGTATTCCACCCGTATTCTCTTGTAAAAGACCATCGTACAAATACGGAGGTTGGTAACGTACAAGCTGTTATGGATGGAGAGATTGATCCATTTATTGATGCTTACTTACGTTCTCGCATCTAATAAGCGAAAAAAAGCCAACGAAATTGTTGGCGCATGCTGAGGACAATAGAGGATATAAAGAATTTGATTTTATTTTTATAGATGAAGTAAAGAGGAAGAGAAGTTGGAAACGACAACTTCTCTTTTTGATGGGATTATATGTAGATTACAATGCTGTATATTGTTTTGTAAAAAGTAGAGAATAGTAAAATAGAGCGGTAATATGGTAAAGATTTATATAGAACTTTCTAATTTTCCTTTTAAAAAGGATGCTTTATAGGAGTTTTTTAAGTTGTTCACAGAATTGAAACAACTTATGAAAGCATTATTTTATCAAGGTTCTCACTGTATTTTTGAGGAATATGAAATACACCTTAGTTTTTCTATATAAAGATAATGCTTATAATGAAAATGAGTGTGTTAGGAATAAAAAGAATATCAACAATGGGGAGCGATAGAAGTGAAAAAGAAATTGTTGGCTATTGCGCTAGGGACATCGGTTGTTTTTGCTTTAGGAGCATGCGGAAATAAAGAAGAGAGTAAGTCTTCGAAACAGTCTGCAAGCACAGACAGCGCAGAACAAATTTTCCAAAGAAGTTGTGCGGGATGTCACGCAACAGATTTATCAGGGGCAACTGGACCTGATTTAAGAAAAGTAGGCGGTAAGTACGACGCTGCAGATATCGAAGAGATTATTAAAAAAGGCCGCGGTTCAATGTCACCAGGACTTATTCAAGGTGAAGATGCGAAAAAAGTGTCTGAATGGTTAGCTGAACATAAATAAAAAAGGTGAAATGGACGAGTTGATAATATAGTCAACTCGTTTTCCTTTTTTCTGGTATGTAACATAACTGTAACAAAAATGTATCCAAATTGGAAACCGTTTGATGTTACAATGGGGTTTGTAGAATTTTGCTGAAATATATTACATAGAGTGGTATTGCTTATGAGAAAGCATAAGTAAACTATCTTCAACAAGGATGACTAAATGAAAATGAAGGATGTCTTTTGTTTTCAGATGTACAGAAAAGTATTTCGAAAAAAATCATTAAGTATTGGGTGATAAATAATGATAAAAATGACGAATGTTTATAAGGAGTACCCGAATGGTATGAAAGCCATTGCTGGTCTTACAGTTAACATTAAACAAGGTGAATTCGTATACGTAGTTGGACCGAGTGGAGCCGGAAAATCTACATTTATTAAAATGATGTATCGTGAAGAGAAACCATCTACAGGATCTATTAATGTAAATGGACTTACTATCGAAACATTGGCAGAAAGAGATGTTCCGTATTTCCGTCGTCAATTAGGCGTGATTTTCCAAGATTTCAAATTGCTACCTAAATTAACAGTATATGAGAATGTTTCGTTTGCTTTAGAAGTAATTGAAGAAGAACCGGATGCAATTCGTGAGCGTGTAACAGAAGTTCTAGGTCTTGTAGGCCTTGAAGATCGTGCAGACGCACTTCCAAGTGAGCTTTCGGGCGGGGAGCAACAACGTGTGGCTATTGCAAGAGCAATTGTAAATAGACCAAAGGTTGTAATTGCCGATGAGCCAACAGGTAACTTAGATATTGAAACAGCTCTTGATATTATGAATATTTTTACTCGCATTAATGAGCGCGGCACAACGATTGTTATGGCGACGCATAATGCAGATATCGTAAATACAATCCGTCATCGTGTAATCGCGATTGAAGGCGGAAAAATTGTTCGAGATGAGATTGAGGGAGGATACGGATATGAAGGCTAAGACCCTTAGTCGACATTTGCGAGAAGGTGTAAAGAATCTATCACGTAACGGATGGATGACATTTGCTTCTGTTAGTGCAGTAACAGTTACATTATTACTTGTAGGTGTCTTTTTAACAGCGATTATGAATATGAACCATTTTGCGACGAAAGTAGAGCAAGATGTAGAGATTCGTGTACACATTGATCCAGCTGCAAAAGAAGCGGATCAAAAGAAATTAGAAGAAGATATGAGTAAGATTGCAAAAGTAGATTCTATTAAATATTCTTCTAAAGAAGAAGAGTTAAAACGTTTAATTAAAAGCTTAGGTGATAGTGGAAAAACGTTTGAGTTATTTGAACAAGATAACCCACTTAAAAACGTATTCGTTGTAAAAGCGAAAGAACCAACCGATACAGCGACAATCGCGAAGAAGGTTGAAAAAATGCAGTTTGTTAGTAATGTTCAGTACGGAAAAGGGCAAGTTGAACGATTATTTGATACTGTAAAAACTGGTCGTAACATTGGGATTGCGTTAATTGCTGGTCTTTTATTCACAGCGATGTTCTTAATCTCTAATACAATTAAAATTACAATTTATGCTCGTAGTACAGAAATTGAAATTATGAAACTTGTTGGTGCAACAAACTGGTTTATTCGTTGGCCATTCTTGCTAGAGGGATTATTCTTAGGAGTATTAGGATCAATTATTCCAATTGGCCTAATTCTAATTACGTATAATTCGTTGCAAGGTGTGTTTAATGAAAAACTTGGCGGAACAATTTTCGAGCTTCTACCATACAGTCCATTCGTATTCCAATTAGCTGGTTTACTAGTGTTAATCGGTGCTTTAATCGGTATGTGGGGAAGTGTAATGTCAATTCGTCGCTTCTTAAAAGTATAAAAAGTTGCAAACATAATTCGTACAAGCTTATCATATAGTAGAAATAGGTAAAGGCATCACACACTGTGTGATGCCTTTTGCTACACCACCTGTGTGTTTTGGAAAGGGGAATTCCGCATTGAAACGTAGAGTTGCAATTATTGGAATGGTTGTTGCATTTTTAATTGGTGCTGGCGGAATGTTTGCAGGCATGTCTGTATTTGGGGTTAACCCATCAGAAGTAACGCAAACAATTTCGAGTGGGAATGCTAGCACTGCGCAAGGGAATTTGGCAAAAATTAATGAGGCGTATGCACTAATTGATTCACGTTATGTGGAAGACGTGAAAGATGAAAAGTTAGTTGAAGGTGCAATACAAGGTATGTTGTCTACGCTGAAGGACCCTTATTCCACGTATATGGATAAAGAAACAGCCAAACAGTTTAGTGAATCGCTTGATCCCGAATTAGAGGGGATTGGGGCTGAGGTGAACAAGACGGACGGTAAGCTTATTATCGTATCGCCAATTAAAGGTTCACCAGCAGAAAAGATAGGAATTAAACCGAATGACCAAATTTTATCTGTAGATGGAAACAGTGTGAAAGACTTATCACGTGAAGAAGCAGTATTAAAAATTCGTGGTAAAAAGGGAACGACTGTCGCAATTGAAATTAAACGTGCGGGAGTAACTGATCCGATTGTATTTAAAATTAAGCGTGAAAAGATTCCGATCTTTACAGTGTTTAGTTCTGTGAAGCAAGAGAGCGGAAAAGATATCGGTTATATGCAAATCACTTCTTTTGCTGAAAATACAGCGAAAGAATTTAAGGATCAGTTAAAAGAGTTAGAGAAGAAAAATATAAAAGGCTTAGTTATTGACGTGCGTGGTAATCCTGGTGGCTACTTAAATAGTGTAGAAGATATACTAGGGGAAATTATGACGAATAAAAAGCCGATGCTACAAGTAGAGCAGCGAAATGGTGAGAAGAAGAAATTCTCTACGGAACTGAAAGAGAGAAAACCATATCCAATTTCAGTATTAATTGATAATGGAAGTGCTTCTGCTTCAGAGATTTTAGCGGGTGCGTTAAAAGAAGGAGAAGGATACGATTTAATTGGTGAAAAGACATTTGGTAAAGGTACTGTCCAGCAAGCTGTTCCATTTAAAGACGGCAGCAACATTAAATTAACGATGTTTAAATGGTTAACACCGGATGGGAACTGGATTCATAAAAAAGGAATCGCGCCAACAGTAGAAGTGAAGCAACCAAATTATTATCATGCGACACCAATTCAAATTGAAAAAACACTTTCATACAATTCAAATGATGTACAAGTAAAACATGCTCAGGAAATGCTTAAGAGCTTAGGTTATGTACCAGGTCGTGAAGATGGATACTTTAGTAAAGAGACAGAATCGGCTCTGAAAGCATTCCAAAATGCAAATGAAATGGAAGCGACAGGACAGCTTGATAAAAAGACAGCTGAAGCGATTCAAACTAAAATTATCGAAAAAATCCGTTCTGGAGAAAATGATCTACAATTACAGTCAGCATTAAAATTAATGGCAAAATAAGAAGAAATACAGGCAGTTTGCTGCCTGTATTTTTTTGTGTTAAACAAACGTTTGTTTAGTTATGATAATATAAAAAGAAAGAATGATATAAATGGTGGTGAATGAGTTCATGGAGGCATGGATTTTTGAAATAATGCGGGCAGTTGGACGTTTTTTCTTACACCCTGCTGTCTATATATTTGTAATAAGTAGTATCTTCGTTGGATACTTACGTATGTTAAGAGAACGAAAAGATTTTTCTTTTAAAGTTTATGATATTTGGTTTGAACTGCGAACCTCTCTATTTGCAGGGATTGGATACGGATTAGTAGTATCTATTATTACGATTGGGCTTGGACTTGTTGTTTCTAAAGCAAGCTTATGGGCCATTT
Source organism: Bacillus cereus group sp. MYBK220-1 (assembly GCF_051916445.1). Classification (NCBI taxonomy): domain Bacteria; kingdom Bacillati; phylum Bacillota; class Bacilli; order Caryophanales; family Bacillaceae; genus Bacillus; species Bacillus cereus group sp. MYBK220-1. Next base: position 330,082 of record NZ_JBQAGQ010000004.1, read on the forward strand.
TAATTTGGACGTTACTATTTGGATTAACGGCTATGTATCGATGTTTATCGGCGGCTTATACATTTAGCATTGCGATCGTATGTGTTCTATTATCTTCTAAGCTACCAGTTTCCTTTTTACAGCTTCGAGAAGGTGAAGAGAGTACCATTGTATCCCTTGTTATTTTACTAGGCGTTATGCTTATTGTAGAAGGCTTATTGATTTCTAAAAATGCAGTAGGATATTCGACGCCGAGGATTAGGCAGGGGAAGCGTGGATTAAAGATTGGTTTACACGAATCAAAGCGTTTATGGATCGTTCCTATTTTTATTCTTGTACCGGGTGATGCGGTAACGCAGTTTATTTCATGGTGGCCTGTCGTTTCAATAGGTTCAAATACATATTCTCTATTCCTCGTTCCATTTTTAATTGGATTTATGAGAAATATTAAAAGTTATGAGCCGACGGAAGCTTTATTATTTACAGGAAGACGTGTTTATGGGTTAGCAGGACTTGTGCTCGTTTTAGGAATCGCAAGTTACTGGTGGCATGTACTTGCAATTATCGCGATGGGAGTCGCTATGCTTGGGCGTTTCACAATTTCGATGCAAGAAAAAATTGCCGATGAAACAAGACCAGCGTATTTTGCTGCACGCAATGATGGGCTCGTTGTACTAGATACAATTCCAAATACAATTGGAGCAGAGCTGAAATTACTGCCTGGAGAAATTATTACGAAAGTAAATGGAGTCATTCCAAAAAGCGCCGAGGAATTTTATGATGCGCTTCAAACGAAGACGACAGGAGCATTTTGTAAATTAGAAGTATTAGATACAAATGGTGAGCTTCGTCTTGCACAAACTGCATTATATGCTGGTGGACATCACGAATTAGGTATTGTATTCGTTGAACAGGAGCATGAGTGGGATTCGGAAGCGATGTAATAGATGTGATTTTTCATAATTATTCGGAATAGTTTCAAGAACTCCTAAACTAGATTTCAAAATCAGCTAGAAAGTAAAACAGCTAAGAAAATTATATTTTCTTAGCTGTTTTATTTTGAAATAATAAAAAATAAAGGACATAACTTTTTCCTCAAAAAATCGTGTCTTGACAACGGGGGCATTATTGAGTGTTTTTTTAAGTGATTCTGATTATTACTATCCAACCCGAAGGCTAAGGGCGGTGGGTTTAAACCACGCCCTTTGAGCTGGAAAAATTTTAAAAATTCTGTTGATATTATCCTTAAATAGAATATAATAGAATTATAGAAGCCAATATACATAAATAATTCTCAACATAAATTTTAATATTAAAGAGGCAAGATCAAGACGTTGCATCAATTGTAACAAAGATAATATCGCAGCATAAAAACAATAACTTTTTAGGATGTGAAATATGAAACCTTATACAAAATCAGTATTAGAGGATGGAGTTAATATAACACTAGATCAATTACTTGGAATTTATGCTAACGAGAAATCAAGGGGAGTTTACTTTACTCAATCCGATGGCTCTGAATTGTTTGAGTCTTATGAAAGTCTTTATTTTAATGCCAAATCCATCTTAGGGGCACTACAAAAGCAGGGATTTCAGAAGGGCTCTTATATTATCTTTCAGACAAACAATAATCTATCCTTTATAAGGTTGTTTTGGGGTTGTATTTTAGGAGGCATGATCCCCGTTCCTCTGTCTGTACCGCTAATTGCATCGCCTGACACTGAAGCTTTCAAGAAGTTAGTGAAAGTAAGTGAGCAGTTGCCGAATGCGTGGATAATTACTGATGAAAGAAATTTAAATACGTTTAGAGAAAGTTATGAAGCCAATAATTTGAAATACTTAGAGTATGAAACCTTAGCATGTAATATGGAAGAGGGGCAATGCGTTACAGTAGATTGTCAGGACTTAGCGTATATACAATATTCGTCTGGCAGCACAGGTAACCCTAAAGGAGTAAAATTAACACATGAAAATCTAGTTTATAATTTGGCACAGATAGTAGATCGTTTGAAACTAGACACAAATGATGTCATGGCTAGTTGGTTACCATTGACACATGATATGGGCTTGATCGGTTATCATTTAACTCCGATATTTGCGGGTATATCTCATTCCCTTCTAAATTCGGGTACATTTTTAAAGAAATCTTGGCTATATCTTCAAAAATGTGCGCAATTAAAAGCAACGGTGCTTGTAAGTCCGAATTTTGGATTAGACTGGATGATAAAGACTGTAAAGGATTCACATTTAGAAAATATTGATTTATCTAGTGTGCGAAACATAATGTGTGGTGCAGAACCAATATCAATGGATACCATTAGACGATTTTATGAAAAATTCTCGTCTTCTGGCTTGCGTGAAAATACGATCCATCAAGTCTATGGTATGGCAGAAGCTAGTCTGGCTGTTACTATTCCTGAAGAAGGACATAATAGAAGTGTATGTATTAACCGTCATAAAGCTCGTATTGGTCAAGAAGTGGAGTATATAGAAACGAAGGAGCCAAATGCAGCAGAGTTTGCCATAGTAGGAGAACCATTATATGAATTAGAAATATTGATTGTAGATGATGAAGACCACATCTTAGGGGAAAATTACATAGGCAATATAGTGATCAAAGGGAAAAATGTATTTGAGGGATATATGAATCATGATAGTTCCCCTTTTAATGAACAGGGCTTCTTCTGTACAGGAGATTTAGGACTTTTACGCAATGGAGAACTCATTGTAATGGGCAGAAAGAAGGATATTCTGTTTGTAAATGGTCAGAATTATTATGCTAGCGATATAGAAAATATGTTAACATTGGCGATCCCAGAGTTGTCTCAAGTCGTTGTGTGTGGTGTTCGCAATCCGTCATCGATCAGGGATGAAATTATAGTATTTGTACATAATCGAAAAGATGCCAAGGCATTTTTGCCACTTGCCCATCAAGTGCAGGATATGGTATTAGAACGGGTTGGAATAGCTGCAGATTATGTAATTCCAATAAAAACGATACCGAAAACAACAAGTGGAAAGGTAAAACGTTTTATTTTAATAGAGAGATTTGAGAATCATGAGTTTGATGAAGTTATCGCAATAGCTCCATATTCTTATCAGAGTATCAAGGAATCTGCAAAGAAGTCAGCATGGAACAAAACGGAGATTGAAAATCAAATCGTTGAAATTGCAAAAGAAGTATTCTCTATCCCTTCTTTGAAAGTAGACGATACGATTTCTCGGATGGGAGTTAGTTCGTTAACGTTGATTCGTTTCCAGGATGAAATAAATCAACGATTTCAAGTCGAAATCCCTATTGTAAGCCTTTTCAAAATGTCTACCCTGGAACAAATAATTAAGATGGTTGAGGAACAACTAAAGGCAGAGGATGTCAATGCATCCGAATTAACAGGGAATAAAGACATGTGGTATGAGCCATTCCAGGTAACAGAAATACAAGGAGCCTATTTAGTTGGAAGACAAAATATTATGGAAATGGGTAATGTCTCCACACATGCCTATTATGAGTTTGAAACAGAATTAGATATTAAACGCTTAAACGATGCATTGAATCATGTTTTAGAGCGTCAGCTTATGCTGCGTACTATTTTTGATGATACAGGAATGCAAAAAGTTCGGCGTTCTAATTCTTCTTATGAGATTTGTATTGAAGATTTACAAGACTTGTCTTTAGAGGATCAACAAAAACGTATATTGGAAAAAAGAAATAGCAGGTCACATTTTGTTTTCCAACAAGATCATTGGCCATTATTTGAGTTGACTGCATTTATTCTTGGTGAGAAGAAAAATTATCTCTTCCTGGATATTGACTTATTAATTGCTGATGGAGGCAGTTTATTAATTTTAATACAAGAGATAATGGATTATTATGAGAAACCGAATATGGAGATTAAACCTTTAACATTCCAATTCTCAGATTATGTAAGGGCATTGGAGAGCTTTCGTGAATCTTCCGCCTATCAAAAAGCTCAAGACTATTGGCAAGCCAAAATAGAGGATTTTCCCTATGCACCTCAGCTACCATTAGTTTGTGAGCCAGAATTCATAGAGAAACCAATATTTCAGCGAATGGAGAAAAGTCTGATAACTGATCAATGGAATATTGTGAAGGGCCTGGCAACTCAGTACGGTGTAACACCATCTGTATTCTTATGTACAATTTATGCGGAAGTTTTGTGCAAATGGAGCAATCAATCCAGAATGGCACTTAATTTAACATTATTTAATCGACAGTCCTTTCATCCAGACGTAATGAAGTTGATTGGAGATTTTACATCAGTTTTATTGTTAGATATTGATTTATCTGTTCATCGTGCTTTTTGGGAGAAAGCATCTATGGTTCAAGATATATTATTTGAAGCAGTAGACCATCGTTTTTATAGTGGTGTTGATGTTATACGAAATATTGCAAGTAAGAGAGAAATGACTAGTAAAGCGATTATGCCAATTGTATTTACTAGTATGTTATTCGATAAATCGGAATTTGCAGATACGTTGACGAAATTAGGGAAAATTAAATACGGAATAAGCCAGACCCCTCAAGTATTTTTAGATTTCCAAGTCACGGAAAGAGACGGACAATTAATTATGACTTGGGATTATGCAAAAGATTTGTTTGATGAAGACATGATCAGTGCCATGTTTGAAACGTATCAACTTCGATTGCAGCAAGTTATAGACAATAAACTTTCATCTATGCCGCTGCCTGTAACACAGTATCAACTACTGCTTGATTACAATCGTACACAAGGAGATTATGAAGGGGATTTACTGCAAAGATTAATAGACCAGCAATGCCAGAAGACTCCCGATGCTATTGCAGTCAAATTAGGACAGGATACATTGACCTATGGCGAGTTGGCGAGAAAATCCAATCAGGTCGCTCGTTATTTAGCAGAACAAAACTATGCGCTCAATTCTTATATTGGAGTTTGGGCAGAGAGACGAATTGAGACCATTGTAAATATGGTAGCTATTTTAAAAGCCGGCCATGCTTATATTCCTGTTAATCCGGAACATCCTGAGGAAAGAATAAAATATATCGTGGAACATAGTGATATCAAGCTCATGATTCATCCGGATTTATATGAAACAGAGAACCTTTCTACCTATAACGATGGCGCCTTAGAACTGTTAGAAGGCTGCCAGCAGGATAGAGCCTATGCTATCTATACGTCAGGAAGCACTGGACATCCTAAGGGTGTTGTGATCACCCATGAAGCAGTAGTGAATACATTATTAGATATTAATGAGAAATTCCAAGTAAATAGCGAAGATAAAATCATTGCCCTATCATCGATGAGCTTTGATTTATCCGTCTATGATATTTTTGGAGCACTCATTAGCGGAGCTCAGTTAGTGTTAATTCCAGATCTTTTAGATATGGCCAGTATTCATCAGATCATGATCGAAGAAGAAATCACGATATGGAATTCGGTTCCGGCAATTATGGATATGTATCTAGAAAGCACAAAGCAAGACACGGTGCATAGCACTTCAGCAGAGCGCTTACGTATGGTGATGCTAAGTGGAGACTGGATTTCTCTTGGTTTGCCAGCGAAAATCAAAACAAGAATGCCAAAAGCACAAGTCATCGGGTTAGGTGGAGCGACGGAAGGCTCTATATGGTCCATATATTTCCCAATCACAGAAGTGAAGCCAGAGTGGAAAAGTATCCCTTACGGCTATCCACTGAAAAATCAACAAATTTATGTACTGGATGAATGTGGGGAAGAATGCCCAGTAGGCGTACCAGGAGAACTGCATATTGGTGGAAAAGGAGTCGCCGAAGGTTATCTCAATGAAGAAGAGAAGACGAAGGCCGCCTTTATCAACCATAGATTAGGTTATCTGTACAAAACAGGTGATTATGGTGTCATGCGTCCGGAAGGATATGTAGACTTCCTGGGAAGAAAAGATAGTCAAGTTAAGATACGTGGACATCGTGTCGAACTAGGAGAAATAGAACACTGTATCAATCATTTGCCACATATTCACCAGTCCGTCGTCGCTGATTACAGTGATTCACATGGAGAGAAGCAATTGTGTGGGTATATTGTTGCAGATGAGACCGTAGAATTGGCAGAAATAAAAAGAGAGTTAGCCAAACATCTGCCTGATTATATGATCCCGGCACAATTCATACAGGTAGATGAGATTCCACTATCTGCAAATGGTAAAGTAAATCGTAAATTATTGCCGAACCCGGGACAGTTTATTGAAGAAACTAAGATGATAAGGGGTTATGAGGCACCAAAGACCCAGACGGAAAAATTGGTAGTAGAGGCATTTGAACATGTACTTGGTATGGAAAGAGTAAGTGTAAATGACAATTTCTTTGATTTGGGTGGAGATTCGATTAAGGCTATCCATATTCTAAACAAGATAAGAGAAGCTGGATACGATAGCTCCATGCGAAATCTTTTGATGGAGAGAACACCAAAGCTAATAGCCATGAATTTATCCACAAAAAAAGAAATTATGCCTGCGGAGCAAGGAGAAATAACTGGTGAAATTTCACTGACACCAATTCAAAACTATTTCTTCGCACAAAATATGATAGATCCTGAACATTTTAATGTATGCCAAGTGTTTAAGGTTCGTGAAAAACTAAATGATCTGGCACTACAAAAAGCTTTATCTGCGTTAGTGCAGCATCATGATATGTTGAGAGCTACGTACAAAGATAAGAAACAGGTTATAGGGAAAGTAGAAGATAAGAAATGGTACGGCTTTACAAAAATAGCATGTGAATCTGAAGAGATTCAGGAAAAAATTAAGACAACGAAAGTAAAGATGGATTTGGCGGAAGGACCATTATTGCAGGCTGTTTTATTTAGTACGCCGGAGCAAGATTATATGATGTTGCTAGCTCATCATATGATAATGGATGTGATTTCCTGGCGGATTTTAACTGAGGATTTGGAGAAGGGCTACTCTCAAGCTTTGAATCAAAAAGAGATAACATTACCAGCTAAAACCGTTTCCTTTAAAGTATGGAGCGAAGGATTAGCTTATTACAGCCAGAGTGAAAAGTTAAAGAGAAGGTTAGCTTACTGGTCAGAAATAGAAAATAAATTGGTTGATGGTAAGTTAAAAGAAGATGGAATTGATGATAAATTCGAACCAAAGACAGCCGTGGCATGTCTTAATGCCGCTATCACAGAAAAGTTATTAAAAGAAAGTGCACATGCTTATAATACAGAGATTAATGACTTGCTTGTAGCAGCACTAGGACGTGCGGTAAACAAAGTAACAGGTCAGAGAACGCTTGCTATACAGATGGAAGGACATGGTCGTGAAGAAACAGTAGGCTCTTTTGATTTAGGTAGGACAATAGGATGGTTCACTAGTATATATCCCGTAGTTTTAGATGAGTTAGGCACTAATATTGCACAGGATATTCGAAATACGAAAGAGACACTACGACGCGTACCAGGACATGGAATTGATTATGGCATCATAAAGAATGCAGCCATGGGTAATCCAGAAGAAATGGATGTAGAAGTGGCACCAGATATATCATTTAATTATCTTGGAGAACTAGGAACAAAGAAAGAATCTGGCGATCTATATTTCGAGTTTTCACAATTAGGTTATGGACAGGATACGAATCCTCGTAATCAATTTGGACCATCCATTAACGTCATAGGTCATGTGCAAAAAGGTAGTTTATCTATGACAGTAACCTGCAACAGCAGTCGTTATTTGGCTGAGAGAATTGAGCAAATAGGAAAAGCATATGAAGAAGAACTGATAGCAGTCGCAGAACATTGCTCCCACGCACAGAAGAGTGAGTCAACGGCAAGTGATTTTGGTGAGAGCGTATGGAAAGATAGCGAATTTTGTTATGTACAGGAAGCTGTCGAAATCCGCGGCCAGGAAATTCAACGTATCTATCCATTGGCTCCTGTGCAAGAGGGAATGCTCTATGAGAAGCTTATGGATGAATCATCTACAAAATATGTTGTTCAGCAGACGTTGCGATTGGCAGATGTAGATGTAGAGAAGATGCACAAAGCTTTTAAGTATTTAGCAACACAGCATGATATTTTACGTACAAAAATCTGTTATCGGGGAGTAAGTGTACCAAGACAAGTTGTATTGAAAGAAAGAATGCCGGAATTTAATTATATGGAAGTAGATAATGAATCGGATTATCTTGATTTAAAGGAACAAGATGTAAAACGAGGATTTGATTTAGAAGAAGATACACTACTTCGTATGAATCTGATAAAAATAAACAACAGTGGTTATCGGTTGATCATGACAAACCATCATATTATTTTAGATGGTTGGTGTTTGCCAATTTTGCGTAAAGAATTATTTAGTGCGTATATGGCAACAGATGAAGAACAATTAAAAACACCTAATCAGGCTGCTTCTAATAAAATGGGTAGCTATGAAAAGTTTGTCCATTATATAAATGAAAAAGATAAAGAGACGAGCCTTAAATATTGGGAAGACCTTCTTCAAGGATATGAGACAAGGGCTGATATTCTACCTTTAGGTCGTCCAGATGAAACAGAAGAAGAGAGTCAGAGCCAAGAGTTTAAGTTAAGCATAGAGGTAACTGAACAAGCAGAAGCGATATGTGCCCAATATGATGTAACATTGAACACGCTAGTAGAAGCTTGTTGGGGCGTTTTATTGGAAAAATACAACTCAACAAATGATGTTGTATTTGGAAAAGTTGTATCTGGTAGAAATGCAGAGATTGAAGGTATTGAAGAAATCGTTGGTTTATTTATCAATACAATACCCGTACGTATATCGACAACAAACGAAGACACCTTTGCCGATTTGTTGAAATCATTACAGAGCCAGGCAATTATTGCAAATGAACACGATTTTCTTCCCTTAGCAGAAATACAGAATCATACTTTATTAGGAAGAGATCTAATTGGAACATTATTCTTCTTTGAAGGCTATCAAGGAACAAGTATAAATATTGATGGCAAATTAAATGTGGAATCCGAATATTACCGCGAACAAATTGGGTATGACTTGGGGATGACAGCATTTAAGAGTGATCGTATCCATTTTAGAATTCTTTTCAGTACAAAGCTATATAACAAGGAACAAATAAACATTATTGGTTCCCATCTGCAAAGGCTTATGGAACAAGCAATTGCAGCACCACAGACGAAATTAATCGAATTAGGCATGACCAGTGAAGCAGAAGAAATGAAAGAATTAGTACAGTTTAACGCAACGGACAGCGACTATCCAAGAGACAAGACAATTGTACAATTATTTGAAGAACAAGTAGCAAGAACCCCCCATAATACAGCAGTTGTATGCGGGAATGAGCAATTGAGTTACGCTGAATTAAATGCTCGTGCCAATCAGCTTGCATTAAAGTTACGACGGGAATACCATGTCCAGCCTGATGATTTTGTTGCGATTATAGCAGAAAGAAGTTTGGAGATGGTGATCGGGTTATATGCCATCCTAAAGTCGGGTGCAGCATATGTACCCATTGACCCATTGTATCCAGAAGAACGTATCGAGTATATATTGGAAGATAGCCAGCCTAAAGCGGTTTTAATTGGTCATGGAAAGTATAATATTTCTCCTGAAAAGGTTGTTAACTTATATAGTGAAAGCAATTATGGAGAAGGTGCAGGGAATCTAGAACATGTAAATACTCCTCGTGATCTTATTTATCTGGTTTATACATCGGGTACAACAGGAAAACCAAAAGGGGTTATGGTAGAGCATCAGAATATAGTCAATCAGCAGATGTGGACACAAAGAGAATACCCATTACACGAGGGAGAATCTCTTTTAATGAAGACCACTTGTACATTTGATGTTTTTGCCTGGGAAGTATTTTGGTGGATGTTAGCGGGTGGTAAACTTGTTATTTTGCAACAAGGAGAAGAAAGTCAAAGTGATAAGATCATCAAGGTAATTGAGGATTATAAAGTCAATGCAATCCAGTTCGTTCCTTCCATGTTCAATATGTTTCTAGAAGAATTAGATATGAGCAAAGAAAAAATAAATACTCTGCGTTATATCATTAATATTGGTGAGAAACTGAATGCGGAAAGTGTGAGACATTATAATCAATTAAGGGAAAAAGGACAAGTAAGAGCAGAACTACTGAATCTCTATGGTCCAGCAGAAACTACAGTTAATTCCAGTGGATATCATTGTCCAACAGGCTTAGATGTAGATAAAATATTAATTGGTAAGCCTATTAGTAATACACAAATTTATATATTATCAAATGAAAAAATAGCCGGAATAGGTGTACCAGGGGAATTATGTATTGCAGGAGAAAGTGTGTCGCGTGGATACTTAAATTGTGAAGAATTAACAGCTCAGAAATTTATTAAAAATCCTTTTGGTTCAGGAATGATGTATAAAACAGGTGATCTGGCACGGTGGATACCGGATGGAAATATCGAGTACCTTGGCCGTATAGATGATCAAGTTAAGATAAGAGGTTTCAGAATCGAACCAGAAGAAATTGAAAGTACTTTGATGGAGCTCGAAGGAGTTAGTGGAGCAGCCGTTGTAGTACGACAAGACAAGCAAGGAGAAAAATATCTGTGTGCTTATGTAGTCGTTCATACAGAAATAGAAGAATTAGACGAAGATACAATCAAGAGTGAATTACGCAAGAAGTTACCAGACTATATGGTTCCTGTGTATATTATTCGAATTGACCAAATTCCATTAAGTCATAATGGAAAGCTGGACAAAGCGGCACTACCAGAACCAGAATACAAGCCTAAGGAATATGTAGCACCAATAAATAGAGAAGAGAAGTTAATAGTTGAAGCATTTGAGAAAGTCCTTGGAATAACAGGAATTAGTGTCAATGATAGCTTTTTTGACTTGGGTGGTCATTCACTGAAAGTTACATTATTGTGTAATGAATTAGAAAAGACAATCGGTATAAGACTGCAGCTTAGTGAAATATTTGCTTTATCTACACCAAAACGTATTGCAGAAAGAATTGGAAGCTTACAACAGGATCGTTTTTCGGAAATACCGAAAATAGCTGAAGCAGAGTTCTATCCTATGAGTTCTGTTCAAAAGCGACTTTATCTTCTCGATGAGATAGTAGGTCCTAGTACTTCCTATAACATTTCGAATGTCATAAAATACGAAAACACTCTGGATAAAGAGCAGTTACAGGGAGCATTAGATAAGCTCTTAGAGAGAGAAGAAGTATTAAGAACCAGCTTCCATCTTATTAATGGAGAGCCAGTTCAAGTGATTCAACCAGATGCGAGAGTAGTATTGGAATACAAAGAAGCAGATACACTAGATATTCAAGATGAATATGATCGTTTTGTTTGCCCATTTAATTTATTCAAAGCACCTTTGATGCGGGTTAAGTTATTACAGACACCACAAGCTTCATACTTGATGCTGGATATTCATCATATTGTTTCTGATGGAGAAAGTCTGCCTATTATGATGAACTGGATAAGCGAGTTATATGAAGGAAATACTTTACCAATCCCAAGGCTTCATTATAAAGATTTCTCTGCTTGGCAAATGACTCAGGATATTACGAAGCAGGCGGCATATTGGAAAAACGAGTTCTTAGGCGAAATTCCAATACTTAATTTGAATACAGATTTCCAACGTCCTAAGAAAAAGAGCTTCAATGGTGCCGACGTAAAAACTAAGATTGAAGAACCAGTTTTTATGGAAATAAAAGAATTAGCGAAGAAGCATGGTGCTACGGAATTCATGACTATGTTATCAACCTTTATGATTCTATTGAGCAAATACAGTCAACAGGAAGAAATTGTAGTCGGAACTCCTGTATCAGGTAGAACCCACGTTGATACACAAGAAATGCTGGGGATGTTTGTAAACTCCTTGGCTATCAAAGGAAAAGTGAAACAAGAGGAGAGTTTTGAACAAGTATTGCTTGGAGTAAAAGAAAAATGTCTTCGTGCGTACGATAATCAGGACTTTCAATATGAAGACTTGGTTGAGGCAGTAGATGTAAAGAGAGATTTATCAAGAAATCCATTATTTGATGTAATGTTCATGATGCCAGAGAGTGAAATTATGTCTGGTTCAAAGAGCATTGTGAGTGGAACATGGGTACCAATGGAAGGAAAAGTAGCTAAGTTTGATCTGAATTTAATGGTAATACACACATCAGAGGGTTATGTGGTCAACTTAGAGTATTCTACAGATTTATTTAAACAGGAAACGATAAAGCAAATGCTGGATGATTATGTTTTATTACTATCAGAAGTTATAAAACATCCAGAAGAGCGTTTGCAAGAGCTACTTAAGAAAGAGGATGTTAAGAAAGAGGAGAAAGATTCGACCCAAGCAGAGCTTGATCATCGTGCCAATCATCTGGCACAGCAAGTTTCAGATTTGATGCGGGCATTGCAGCAAAGAGATCAAGCTTATTGGAAGGCAAAAGTAGACAATTTCCCGCATGCACCTCAGTTACCACTTCTTCCAAATGGGAATGCTGTAAACAACGCAACAGTAAAACGTTTAGAAACGAGAATTGCTGCGACAGACTGGGCGATTGTGAGAAACAAGGCTTTGGATAACAAAATTGCACCATCTGCGTTATTGTGCACAATATATGCGGAAGTTCTATTTAAATGGAGCAATCAATCCAATATGGCACTTAGCTTAAATCTGTTTAGTAATCAGCCTTTTCATCAAGATGGAATGTCTCTGATGGGGGATTTCGTATCGAAATTGTTGTTAGATATCGATTTATCATCTCATAGACCATTTTGGGAAAGAACTACTGAGATTCAGAATCGGTTATTTGAAGCGTTAGACCACAGATTTTACAGTGGGGTTGATTTCCTGCGTGATCTGGCTGAACACCGTGGTCAAGAAGGTCAAGCTATAATGCCAATTGTATTTACGAGTATGCTTCGTGACGAAGTAGATTTTTTCAATGCCAATATAGGTAGTAGGGGAGAATTGAAATACGGAATAAATCAGACCCCTGAAGTGTTTTTGGACTTCCAAGTTGCGGAAAGCGACGGACAATTAATTGTGACTTGGGATTATGCAAAAGATTTGTTTGATGAAGACATGATCAGTGCCATGTTTGAAACGTATCAACTTCGATTGCAGCAAGTTATAGACAATAAACTTTCATCTATGCCGCTGCCTGTAACACAGTATCAACTACTGCTTGATTACAATCGTACACAAGGAGATTATGAAGGGGATTTACTGCAAAGATTAATAGACCAGCAATGCCAGAAGACTCCCGATGCTATTGCAGTCAAATTAGGACAGGATACATTGACCTATGGCGAGTTGGCGAGAAAATCCAATCAGGTCGCTCGTTATTTAGCAGAACAAAACTATGCGCTCAATTCTTATATTGGAGTTTGGGCAGAGAGACGAATTGAGACCATTGTAAATATGGTAGCTATTTTAAAAGCCGGCCATGCTTATATTCCTGTTAATCCGGAACATCCTGAGGAAAGAATAAAATATATCGTGGAACATAGTGATATCAAGCTCATGATTCATCCGGATTTATATGAAACAGAGAACCTTTCTACCTATAACGATGGCGCCTTAGAACTGTTAGAAGGCTGCCAGCAGGATAGAGCCTATGCTATCTATACGTCAGGAAGCACTGGACATCCTAAGGGTGTTGTGATCACCCATGAAGCAGTAGTGAATACATTATTAGATATTAATGAGAAATTCCAAGTAAATAGCGAAGATAAAATCATTGCCCTATCATCGATGAGCTTTGATTTATCCGTCTATGATATTTTTGGAGCACTCATTAGCGGAGCTCAGTTAGTGTTAATTCCAGATCTTTTAGATATGGCCAGTATTCATCAGATCATGATCGAAGAAGAAATCACGATATGGAATTCGGTTCCGGCAATTATGGATATGTATCTAGAAAGCACAAAGCAAGACACGGTGCATAGCACTTCAGCAGAGCGCTTACGTATGGTGATGCTAAGTGGAGACTGGATTTCTCTTGGTTTGCCAGCGAAAATCAAAACAAGAATGCCAAAAGCACAAGTCATCGGGTTAGGTGGAGCGACGGAAGGCTCTATATGGTCCATATATTTCCCAATCACAGAAGTGAAGCCAGAGTGGAAAAGTATCCCTTACGGCTATCCACTGAAAAATCAACAAATTTATGTACTGGATGAATGTGGGGAAGAATGCCCAGTAGGCGTACCAGGAGAACTGCATATTGGTGGAAAAGGAGTCGCCGAAGGTTATCTCAATGAAGAAGAGAAGACGAAGGCCGCCTTTATCAACCATAGATTAGGTTATCTGTACAAAACAGGTGATTATGGTGTCATGCGTCCGGAAGGATATGTAGACTTCCTGGGAAGAAAAGATAGTCAAGTTAAGATACGTGGACATCGTGTCGAACTAGGAGAAATAGAACACTGTATCAATCATTTGCCACATATTCACCAGTCCGTCGTCGCTGATTACAGTGATTCACATGGAGAGAAGCAATTGTGTGGGTATATTGTTGCAGATGAGACCGTAGAATTGGCAGAAATAAAAAGAGAGTTAGCCAAACATCTGCCTGATTATATGATCCCGGCACAATTCATACAGGTAGATGAGATTCCACTATCTGCAAATGGTAAAGTAAATCGTAAATTATTGCCGAACCCGGGACAGTTTATTGAAGAAACTAAGATGATAAGGGGTTATGAGGCACCAAAGACCCAGACGGAAAAATTGGTAGTAGAGGCATTTGAACATGTACTTGGTATGGAAAGAGTAAGTGTAAATGACAATTTCTTTGATTTGGGTGGATACTCACTTAATGTAATCCGGCTGTGTAATGAATTAGAGAAGAGCACAGGGGTAAGGTTACCACTTAGAGAAATTTTTGATTTAGTTACACCAAAAAATATTGCAGAACAAATAAAAAACTCAAAGGAGAATACGTTTGAAGAAATACCAGAAATAGCAGAAGCAGAAAGCTATTCTATAAGTTCAGCTCAAAAGAGACTTTATCTTTTGGACCAACTAACAGGCCCTGGTATAACTTATAATATTCCTTTAGTAATCAAGCTTAAAGTTAAACCAGACAATGAGCGACTTCAGAGGGCATTGGATCAATTAGTAGAGCATGAGGAAATTTTAAGGACAAGTTTCCATATCGTGAATGGTGAACCAATTCAAAAAATTTCTTCAGATGCAAGAATTGTGCTGGAGCACAGTGAAGTAAAGACAGCAGATTCACAGTATATCCAAGATGAATATAATACTTTCGTCCAACCATTTGACCTGTCAAAATCACCACTAATGCGTGCAAAAATACTGAATACTCCAAGTGATTCATATTTATTCCTGGATATTCACCATATTTTATGTGATGCAGGAAGCATGCCAGTTATGCTTTACAAAATACAAGAGTTATATGAAGGAAGAGAATTGTTAACACCACGAGTACAGTATAAAGACTTTTCTGCTTGGCAAAATGCTAGAGATATCACAGAACAGGCAGCGTACTGGAAGAAAGAATTCTCCGGTGATATACCAGTCCTGAATTTAATCATGGATTATCCACGCCCTCATAAACAAAGCTTTAGAGGTGCTAATTTCCGAACACAGGTAGAAGAAAAAACGAGTATTAAAGTAAAAGAGTTAGCGAAGAAGTATGGTGCAACGGAGTTTATGGTGTTGTTATCCACCTTTTTCTCTATGTTAGGAAAATACAGTCGACAGGAAGAAATTATAGTAGGAACGCCAATATCGGGCCGAAACCATACGGATACCCAAAATATGTTGGGCATGTTTGTAAACACTCTGGCAATCAAAGGGAATGTGTGCGCTGATGATACATTTGAGGATGTATTATTACGTACAAAAGAGAAATGTTTACAGGCATACGATAACAAGGATTATCAGTTCGAGGATTTAGTTGAAGCAGTGGGAGTAAAGAGAGATTTCTCAAGAAACCCAGTATTTGATGTGATGTTTGTATTGCAGGACGATGAGAGAGAGAGTTATTCGGATCGTATTCATATTGGAACAAGGGAATCCGTTGAAGGTAGTATTTCTAAATTTGATCTTACCTTAACCATGATAAGTGATTCAGAAGGCTATAAGATTGATTTTGAATATTCTACAGACTTATTCAAACCAGAAACGATCGAGTACATGGCAAAACACTTCTTAACATTAATTGAAGGAGTTTTAATGTCTCCGGAAAAGAAGCTGCAGGAGCATGCCATGGTAGATCTGTACGAAGAAGCAAAAATATTGGATGAGTTCAATATGACGGATGCAGAATTCCCTCAAAATATGACGATTGTGCAGTTACTTGAAGAGCAGGCCGCCAGAATACCTAATAGTATAGCCATCACATTTAATGGACAACAGATGACCTATGCACAATTAAATGAACGGGCGAATGCTCTGGCAAGAAAGCTTCGAGAGGACTATAACATTCAACCCAATGACTTTGTGGTGATCTCAACAGAGAAGTGTTTGGAGATGGTGGTGGGTATATACGCTATTTTAAAGGCTGGAGCAGCTTACGTACCGGTTGATCCATCTTATCCAGAGGAAAGAATTAATTATATCATTAATGACTGTAAACCAAAGGTCGTATTATGCAGTACAAAAGAACCTGAAGTTGACATTCCTGTCATGCATCTTCATGATGAGGCAAATTATCAAATGGAATGCAGTAACCTTGTTCATGTAAATCACTCAAGTGATTTGATGTATGTTATTTATACCTCAGGTACGACGGGCCGGCCAAAAGGTGTTATGGTTCAGCATGTAAATGTAGTGCGATTACTCAAGAATGACAAGTTTAAGCTTGATTTATATGAAAATGATATTTGGGTTCAATTCCATTCTTATTGTTTTGATGTTTCGGTTTGGGAAATATTCGGAAGTCTATTGAATGGAGCAAAGCTTGTAATACCTTCTGAGGATACAGTAAAAGATGGATATGCCTTCGGAGAGCTGCTTCAAAAAGAAGCGGTAACCATCTTATGCCAGGTACCTTCACCATTCTATGCGTTGATCGATGCAACGACAGGACAAACCATAAATAGTTTACGATATGTTATTTTTGCAGGGGAGGCACTTTATCCAGCACATTTGAAGAAATGGCATGAGAACAATAGACATTGTCGTCTGGTTAATATGTACGGGCCAACAGAAACCACGGTATACGCTACTTATCGCGATATTGATGCTGAAGCCATCGAGAGAGGAATTAGCGATATAGGAATGCCACTTCCAACATTAAAGATTTATATATTAAATGGAAATGAACTTTGTGGAATTGGAGTTCCGGGTGAGGTATGTATAACAGGTGAGGGTGTATCTCAAGGATATTTAAATCTACAAGACCTGACAGACGAGAAGTTTGTACACAACCCATTTGGATCCGGAAAGATGTATCGGACAGGTGATTTGGCACGTTGGTTACCTAACGGAAACATTGAATATATTGGACGGATGGATGACCAAGCAAAAATCAGAGGATATCGTATTGAACCACGAGAAGTAGAAAGCCGTTTATTGGAGCTTGAAGGCATAAATGAAGCTGTAGTCATAGTGCGAGAAGACAAAAGGAATGAGAAATTCCTGTGTGCCTATGTAATAACTGAGACAGAAATAGAAGAAAAGGACGTTAAGATCAAGTTAAGTAAAGTATTACCAGATTACATGGTGCCTGCACATATTATTTCGGTTGATGCGATTCCACTTACAAGTAATGGGAAACTTGACAAAGCCTCATTACCACAGCCGCAGTATAAGTCAAAGGAATATATTGCACCACGAAATGAATATGAAACTCTGATCGTGCAGGCATTTGAGAACATTCTAGATATTGAAAAAGTCAGTGTAACTGATAGCTTCTTTGATCTAGGGGGATCGTCACTGAAAGCAGTGCTCTTGTGCAATGAATTGGAGAAGGCCATAGGAGTAAGATTGTCAATTAGAGATGTTTTTACTTTTGGTACGCCCGAGCAGATAGCGGGAAATATCGAGTCGATTGAGAGCGAGATGTTTGTGGCAATAGAACAAGCTTCAGCAGCTGAATACTACCCTACAAGTTCAGCTCAGAAACGACTCTATCTTCTGGACGAGATGACCGGACCTAATATTAACTACAACGTATCGGACGTTTATGCTTATGAAGAACCGCTAGATAAAGAAAGATTACAGAAGGCTTTGGATAAGCTGTTAAAGCAAGAAGAAATCTTGCGAACTAGTTTCCATGTTGTGGACGGTGAGCCTATTCAAACGATTTCTCCAGACGCAAGGGTTTTAATAGACTACAGCGAAGTGGACGAAATAGATATACAAACAGAATACGATAAATTTATACAACCGTTTGTTTTATCCGAAGCACCGTTGATGCGTGTGAAATTAATGAAGACAACAACGGCCTCCTATCTATTTGTTGATATTCATCACATTATATGTGATGGAGAAAGCCTGCCAGTTATACTGCAACAAGTGAACGAATTTTATGAAAATGATGGAACTGATCATGAATAAGAGGAGAACTTATGAATAAAAATTCTAACCGTGTTCAATATAAAGATTTCAGTGTATGGCAGAATTTTTATGACATCTCAAGACAGGAAGAGTATTGGAAGAGGGAATTCGCTGGTGAAATTGCTAGGGTGGATTTGAAGACGGATTTCCTCCGTCCTCAAATCCAGTCTTTCAGGGGAGACAATGTTGTAGCAAAGGTAAAGGAGCCATTAAGCTCAGGGGTTAAAAATCTAGCCCTAAAGCATGGTGCTACTGAATTTATGGTTACCCTATCTGTGTTCATTTTATTATTAGCCAAATATAGTCGCCAAAAGGATATTATTGTAGGAACTACCGTGTCAGGCCGAGTTCATGCAGATACTAAGGGTATGTTGGGGATGTTTGTCAATACTCTGGTGATCAAGGGAGAAGTTAGTCCGGATGAGACCTTTGAGCATTTGATATTAGCTGTGAAGGAGAAGTGTCTGCAGGCTTATGATAACCAAGAATACCAATTTGAAGATTTAGTTGAAGCCGTAGAGAAGAAAAGAGATCTCTCAAGAAATCCAATTTTTGATTTTATGTTCGGATTAAAAGAAAAGAAAAAACCGACGGAAATGCAAGGCCTATTGGGCGGAAAAAGTGCATTCATTAAAAGAAATGTCTCAAAGTTTGACTTATCCGTTCTGGTTGAATGTATGCCAGAAGGGTATGAGATAGATTTTGAGTATTGCACAGATTTATTCAAACAAGAAACGATTGAATATATGGCAAGGCATTATGTAACGCTGCTTGAGGAAGCCATAACACATCCAGGCAAAAAACTTAAAGATCTGCATATGCTTGATCTCAGAGAACAAGAGAAGATCTTGGTTGATTTCAATGCAACGAATGTAGAATACTCTCGAGAACAAACAGCTGTCAGCTTATTTGAGAATCAGGTAGAGAAAACAGCAGGAAATATTGCACTTAAATTTGATGATAATAAGATGACATATGCCGAGCTGAATGAAAGAGCAAATCAGTTGGCGCGAACTCTTCGGGATTTAGGAGTGGCTCCAAACGATCTAGTGGCTCTAGTGACAGAACGCAGCATGGAAATGATTGTAGGGATATTAGCCATCATCAAGGCAGGGGGAGCTTATGTACCCATCAATCCTGAATATCCAGATAATAGAATTCACTATATGCTGGAGGACAGTAGTCCAAAGATTGTATTGACGTATAAGAATAAGCTGCCAGGGAAGGTAGAGATACCAGTATTAGATTTAGAAGATGAGAATAATTATGCTAATGAAACGGACAATCTTTTGCACGTTAACAGGTCTAATGATTTAGTGTATTGTATCTACACCTCGGGTACAACTGGAAATCCTAAAGGAGTTTTAATTGAACATCGAAATGTGGTCAATATGTGGGTCACATATCAGGAGACATTTGCACTAAGCGACAAGGATACGGTGCTGCAATTTGCAAATATATCTTTTGACCAAGCGGTGGGAGATATCTTCCCTGCACTATGCAATGGTGCGGCATTATGCATTGTACCAAAACATTTAACCTATGATATGGAGCAACTACAAAAATATATCGATCGAAATAATGTTACAACAGCTTCATTGACACCTAAGTTAATAGACGGGTTGTGTGTTGACGCATTACCGACGCTTCGTTTGCTGGAGTCAGGTGGAGAGGCAGGTAGTCTAGAAAGCTTAAAAAAATGGGCGGAAAGAGTAGAAGTGCTTAACACATATGGGCCTACGGAGTCTACTGTAAATGCAACTAGTTTTAGAGTGAATACAGACTCTACTTCAATTTCCATTGGACGTCCGATTGCAAATACAAAGGTATATCTTCTAAATGAAATGGAGCTATGCGGGATTGGAATACCTGGTGAGTTGTGTATTGCAGGAGATGGTTTAGCAAGAGGTTATTTAAATCAGCCAGAATTGACAGATAAGAAGTTTATTAAGAATCCCTTCGGTGAAGGAAAACTGTACCGTACAGGAGATTTAGCACGTTGGCAGCCAGATGGAAATATAGAGTATTTAGGTCGAATAGATGAACAAGTGAAAGTCCGTGGTTACAGGATAGAGTTAGGTGAAATTGAAAGTGTATTAAGAAAGCAGAGTAATATTGCAGATGCTGTCGTTATTGTAAAAGAAGTTGGAAATGATGATATTCTCTGTGCATATCTCATTGCAGAAAAGGGGCAGGAACTAAGTATACCCCAAATTAAAGAAGCGGTAAGAGAAGAAGTAACAGAGTATATGATTCCTGCCTTTATGATCCAGATCGATGAATTTCCAATAACCATAAATGGGAAGCTGGATAAAACTAGGCTGCCAGAGCCAGATATGTTAGAAAGTTTGAACTACGTACCACCAAGTAATAAGACGGAGCAGGCAATCGTAGATGTATTTGGGGAAATTCTAGGAATATCTCCAGTCGGCATAGAGGATAGTTTCTTTGAACTGGGAGGACATTCGTTAAAAGCGACGGCAGCCATTAATGCCATCGAGAAGAAGACAGGGATTCGTTTGCCAGTCAAAGATATATTTAGTTCACCAACTCCTGTCATGTTGGCGAGAAAGATTGAGGCCGCGGGAGAAGGCGAATATAGTCCAATACCACAAGCAGAACAGAGAGAAGCTTATCCAGCATCCTCTACACAGAAACGATTGTTTATTCTGGATCAGATGGAAGGCAACAGTACTGCATATAACATGGCGTCAGCGCTAGAAGTAACGGGTAACCTTGATTTAGAAAAAATACAACAAGCCATAGATCGTCTGATTAAGCGTCATGAGTCGCTGCGAACAAGTTTTGTAATGACCGAAGAAGGAGCATATCAAGTCATTGCAGACGAGGTATTCTACCAAGTGGAATATGAAGAGACCGACAGCTACAGTGACGCTGACAGGGAACAATTTGTACGCCCGTTTGACATCGGAACAGCACCGCTCATGCGTTTTAAAGTAGTCAAAGAAAGAAATCAGAACAACTATATTTTACTATTTGATATGCACCATATTATTTCCGATCATCAGACGCTAAATATATTAATCGAAGATTTCTCACGATTGTATAACGGTGAAGAATTACAACCACTTGAAATCCAATACAAGGATTATAGTGAATGGATGCGTGGCAGAAACCTGGAGAGTCAGAGAAACTATTGGAAAGAAGTATTCAAAGAAGAGGCACCGGTTTTGGATTTGGTGACGGACTATCCACGTCCCAAAATCCAAAGTTACAAAGGAGCCCAAGTGTCTGTTCAGCTTAGCCGAGAGCAGAAAGCTGGCATTCAAAATATAAATAAACAACAGGGAACGACAGATTACATGACCTTACTGGCTGTATTTATGATAGAACTGCATAAATACAGCAGGCAACAAGATATCGTGGTAGGAACACCCATCTCAGGCCGAGTGCATCAGGACACCGAGACAATAGCCGGCATGTTTGTCAATACGCTGGCAATGAGAGGGTATCCAAGGGCTGAAAAAACGTTCTTAGAATTTTTAAGCGAGATCAAAGAGTTGGCATTGAATGCATATGAGAATCAAGAATACCCGTTTGAAGAATTGGTAGAGGAAGTAGAAGTACGCCGTGATCTGTCACGCAATCCGCTGTTTGACGTGATGTTTACCATGCAGAATAACGAGGAAATCCATCTTGCGATGGGCGAAGCACAGGTAGAGATGCTGGGCATTCCTTTCATTGATGCCAAATTTGATTTGGATTTACAAGCTACAGCGTATGAAGAGGGGTACGCTTTAGATCTGGTATATTGCAGTGATTTATTTACCGAGACTTCAGCACAGGTCATACTGGAGCATTTTAAGGTGTTGCTGGACAGGGTGATTGCTAACCCTGAAATGAAATTGTCTGAACTCCACATGGTCAGTGAGGTAGAGCAACAAAGAATATTAACCGCTTTCAATGATACACATACGGAGTATGCACAGAATCATACGGTAGTAGAGTTATTCGAGACACATACAGAACAGACACCCGAGAAGACGGTAATCGAATACGAAACGGGAGTACTTAGTTATGGAGAAGTAAATCGAAAGGCAAATGCATTGGCATGGGAACTGATTTCGTTAGGTGTCCAGCCCAATGATAGAGTTGCCATCATGACTTCACTGGAAGTGGAAACGATTATTGGAATTTTAGGCGTGCTAAAGAGTGGAGCCTCCTATGTACCGATTGATCCAGCGTTTCCGAAGGAACGAATAGAGCATATCTTAAACGATGCAGCACCCAAGGTCATTTTAACAAGAGAGAAGAATCTGGAAACAGAAATCCCATTCATCTCTATGAATCTTGAAGATCTGGGTGAGAAGGAGAAAAATCCAGAGCGTGCTGTTGAAAAAAGTGACATAGCCTATGTGATTTACACATCAGGAACGACAGGAAAGCCCAAAGGTGTGGCGGTGACACGAGGCAATCTGGATCATTACTTGTCGTATGCAGATCAAGAATACCAGAAGGAAGCTTGTACGACGGTATTAATTACAAGCTTAAGTTTCGACCTTTCCGTAACGTCCTTGTTCTTACCGCTGATTAGTGGTGGATCTCTTCTATTAAAGGGAGGAGACGCGGAGGAAAGGCTGCGTGCAGCATTCAAAGATAACAGGGTAACCTTCCTTAAACTTACCCCTTCCCATCTAAAAATGCTGGAAACCTATGCAGACGGCGTAGATGTCCCAAATTTAGAAGCGCTAATTGTCGGTGGAGAGGAGTTCACCACAGATACGGCGTGGAAAACGCAGAAGCTATTAGGAGACAGGGTCAAGATTCATAACGAATATGGCCCTACAGAGACTACCGTAGGATGCTGTGACTATGTCTATTCCAGCGAAAAAGATAAGGGTTTAAGTGTAGGAATCGGACATCCCATTGCCAATATGCAGCTTTATATACTGAATGAGATGGAGTTATGTGATGTAGGCGTTCCTGGTGAGCTATGCATCGCAGGAGACGGAGTAGCCAAAGGCTATCTAAACCAGCCTGAATTAACAGCGGAGAAGTTTATCGACAATCCATATGGCGAAGGGAAGTTATACCGCTCTGGAGATTTGGCGAGATGGCTGCCTAACGGAGAGATGGAATACCTGGGAAGAATAGATGAACAGGTTAAAATCCGAGGATATCGGATCGAGTTGTACGAGATCGAGAGCGTTCTAAGGAATCAGCCGGGTATATCAAATGCGGCAGTCATTGCGTTGGAAACGAGAGGTGGCAAGAGCTTATGCGCATACCTAGTAGCGACAGACGGAACTCAGCAACTGGACATTTCTAAAATCAGGGGTGGGCTGAGAAAAGAACTGCCGGATTATATGATACCAGCATTCATGATGCAGATTGAGACAATACCACTGAACCAGAACGGGAAGCTGGACAGGAAAGCATTGCCTGAACCGGATGTTTTGGCGGGACGTGAATATATAGCACCTAGAACTAAAAAAGAGCAAGCAGTAGTCGAGGTATACGAAGAGATTCTGGGCGTGTCACCCATCAGCATTGAAGACAGCTTCTTTGAACTGGGAGGAGACTCAATCAAAGCAATTAGGGTGGTTTCAAAGTTGCGGCAACAAGGCTATGAACTTTCTGTTGCGGATTTAATGAATCAACAGACAGCAAGGCTGATCTGTGAAAATATGAAGGTGAGCAAAGTAAGTCAAGTGTATGAACAAGGAGAAGTCAATGGGGAAATTCCATTAATTCCGATACAACATGAATTTTTCAGCAAGAATCATGCGGTTTCAGGTCATTTCAATCAAGCGTTAATGTTAAAAAGTAAGGAAAGGTTTTATGTACCTTACTTGAAAGAGGCAATTGCTGAGGTCGTTAAACATCATGATGTGCTGAGGAATGTGTACCACGGACAGCGTCAAATCACGCTACCGATAGAAAAAAGCAAGTTGTACGACTGGTACGAGAATGATTATACCAACACAGAAGATGTAGCGAAAGAGATAAAGTGTGCAAGTAACAAAATACAGGCAAGCATAGATCTTGCGGAAGGCCCTCTGGTGAAAATAGGGTTGTTCCATACAGATAGTAGTGATCATTTACTGATCTGTGTACACCATCTGGTAATAGATGGAGTGTCATGGAGGATTATACTGGCAGATTTGTTTACCGGATATCGGCAGATGCAGGAAACGGGGAAAATCACATTGCCAAAGAAAACTGCTTCGTTCAAAGACTGGGCGGAGGCTCTGACGCAATATGCTGAGAGTGAAACACTCTTGGATGAGGCTGAATATTGGGGGAATATAGCAAAAAAATCGGAGAACACCGAGGCACTGAGCATTGGAACAGCGAGTGGCCGATACAAAACCAAAGTAGTGGAAATTAATTCTGAAACGACGAGGAAGTTGCTGTTTGAAGCAGGGAAGACATACGGAACAGAAATAAATGACTTACTATTGGCATCACTGGCAGTTGCGGTAAATCGATGGAAAAACACAAAACAGATAACCATAGAAATGGAAGGGCACGGTAGAGAGGCAATAGATAAAGAGATAGCCATAGACCGCACGGTTGGATGGTTTACGAGTGTATATTATGTGGTCTTGAAGACAGGGGCAACGGTAGAAGAAACAATCATTGAGACAAAAGAAGCCTTGCGTCAGGTTCCAAACCACGGACTTGGATATGGGGTATTGAAACATCTGGGTAACAAGGAAATACTTAGTATGAGTGCGGAAATAATGTTCAATTATCTCGGAGCACTGGATAACGAACTTGATAGCTATGAAGGTATATCAATGTCGGAAATGTCATTAGGCCGAAATATATCTGAAAAAAATTCAGAAAAAACAGGACTGTCTCTGAATGGAGCTATTTTGAATGGGCGATTAAGATTTGATTTGACATATGATATGGGACTGTATGCAGAAGAAGACGTTCAGGCATTTGTGTTGGCTTATGAAAGAGCGATTACGGATGTTGTCGAGACGAGTTTATCAAAACAAGGTGTGGTAAAAACACCATCGGATTATGGAATACCCGATATGTCATATAGGGAATTGAAAGAACTTGCGGTGACTGGTGAAATTGAAAAAATATACGGAATGACGCCACTACAGGAAGGAATTTTATTCCATAAATTGTTTGATAAAAGTGCGACAAGCTATGTGCTGCAGACAGTACTTAATATCCATAAAAATCTCAATATGGAAAATATGAGGACAAGTCTTGATATTCTAGCAGGAAAATATGAGGTATTGCGGACGAAAATATTGACAGATAGGGCTGAAAGGCCTTTGCAGGTAGTCGTACGGGATCGGCCCATAGAACTCCGTGAAATCAATGTTTACAGTCTGGAAGAAAAAGAAGTGTTAAAGAAGGCGGATATCGCACGCGGGTTTGATTTAACAGAAGATAGCTTACTGCGGCTTACAGTTTTGCGTATGGGGGAAAACCAATGTACGCTTTTGTGGACAAAACATCACATCATTATGGATGGATGGTGTACGTCACTACTGTTTCGGGACTTTATCAAGTATTACGAGCTGATAAACGGTGGTGCCAGCAGGGTACAGATGGAAAAGCTGTTGGAAGCAGAAAAGAAACAAATTTTACCATACAGCGAGTATATCAGATGGTTTGAGAAACAAAACAAAAAAGAAGCTCTTATGTATTGGAACAGGTTGCTGGAAGATTACAACTCCGTGATAACAGTCCCACCGTTGGGAATCGAGAATAATCAAGAAGCTGAATCTCGACTTGAGGAATTGGCGGTGTCGGGAGAAACAACAAAGGCGATAGAGAAAATGGCTAGTCAACTGAATGTAACGGTAAGTACTGTGGTTGAGGCGGCATGGGGGCTGTTGTTACAGAAATATAATGGAGGCAGAGACGTTGTTTTTGGTAAGGTTGTCTCGGGAAGGAACGCTAATCTACTAGGGATTGATCAAGCGGTAGGGTTGTTCATTAATACAATTCCTTCGCGTATAACGAGTAAGGATGGGCAAACAGTGAGCGAACTACTCAAGGGGATGCAGGCACAGGCAATCAAGAGCATGAAATACGAGTACAGTTCACTGACAGAAATGCAGAGCAGTAGTAGGATTGGAAACAATTTGATACAAACGCTGTTTGTATTCGAGAATTATTATGTTGACAAATCGGCATATGACGGAATATCTGGATTTAATATAGAACTGGAGAGTGAAAGGGAGGAGGTCAATTATGATATATCCATGACTGCGTTTATACAGGGAACTTTACAACTTGCTGTAATGTATAATTCGGGGAAATATGCATTAGACGAGGTAAGATGCCTTCTTGTTCGGATGTCGACTTTGCTTAAAATAATGGCAGCTAACCCCGAAATGAAATTGTCTGATTTAAACATGGTCAGTGAGGAAGAACAACAAAGAATACTAAC
Source organism: Bacillus cereus group sp. MYBK220-1 (assembly GCF_051916445.1). NCBI lineage: Bacteria > Bacillati > Bacillota > Bacilli > Caryophanales > Bacillaceae > Bacillus > Bacillus cereus group sp. MYBK220-1. The sequence goes on from NZ_JBQAGQ010000004.1 coordinate 356,948, forward strand.
GGTTTTCAATAATACCCATACGGAGTATGCACAGCATCATACGGCAGTGGAACGATTCGAGAAACATGCGGAACAGACACCCGAGAAGACGGTAATCGAATACGAAACGGGAGTACTTCGTTATGGAGAAGTCAACCGCAAGGCCAATGCATTGGCATGGGAACTGATTTCGTTAGGTATTCAGCCCAATGATCGAGTGGCCATCATGACTACCCTGGAAGCGGAAACGATCATTGGCATTTTGGGCGTGCTAAAGAGTGGAGCCGCCTATGTCCCGATTGATCCAGCAACACCGAAGGAACGAATAGAGCATATCTTAAACGATGCAGCACCCAAGGTCATTTTAACAAGAGAGAAGACTATGGAAACGGAAGTCCCATTCATCTCGATGAATCTTGAAGATCTGGGTGAGAAGGAGACAAATCCAGCGTGTGCTGTTGAAAAAAGTGACATAGCCTATGTGATTTACACATCAGGAACGACAGGAAAGCCCAAAGGTGTGGCGGTGACACGAGGCAATCTGGATCATTACTTGTCGTATGCAGATCAAGAATACCAGAAGGAAGCTTGTACGACGGTATTAATTACAAGCTTAAGTTTCGACCTCTCAATAACTTCCTTGTATTTACCGCTTATCAGTGGTGGATGTCTTCTACTAAAGGGAGGAGACACGGAGGAAAGGTTAAGGGCAGCATTAAAAGATAACAGGGTAACCTTCCTGAAGCTTACCCCTTCTCATTTAAAGATGCTGGAAACTTATGCAGACGGCGTAGATGTACCGAATTTAGAAACACTGATTGTCGGTGGAGAAGAGTTAACAACAGATACTGCATGGAAAACGCAGAAGCTATTGGGAGACAGCGTAAAGATTCATAACGAATATGGCCCTACAGAGACTACCGTAGGATGCTGTGACTATGTCTATTCCAGCGAAAAAGATAAGGGTTTAAGTGTAGGAATCGGACATCCCATTGCCAATATACAGCTATATATACTGAATGAGATGGAGTTATGTGGCGTAGGGATTCCTGGTGAGCTATGCATCGCAGGAGACGGAGTAGCCAAAGGATATCTAAACCAGCCTGAATTAACAGCGGAGAAGTTTATCGACAATCCCTATGGAGAGGGGAAGTTATACCGCTCCGGAGATTTGGCGAGATGGCTGCCTAACGGGGATATAGAATACCTGGGAAGAATAGATGAGCAGGTTAAAATCCGAGGATATCGGATAGAGTTGTACGAGATAGAGAGCGTTCTAAGGAATCAGCCGGGTATATCAAATGCGGCAGTCATTGCGTTGGAAGCGAGAGGTGGCAAGAGCTTATGCGCATACCTAGTAGCGACAGACGGAACTCAGAAACTGGACATTTCTAAAATCAGGGATGGGCTGAGAAAAGAACTGCCGGATTATATGATACCAGCATTCATGATGCAGATTGAGACAATACCACTGAACCAGAACGGGAAGCTGAACAGGAAAGCATTGCCTGAACCGGATGTTTTGGCGGGACGTGAATATATAGCACCTAGAACTAAAAAAGAGCAAGCAGTAGTCGAGGTATACGAAGAGATTCTGGGCGTGTCACCCATCAGCATTGAAGACAGCTTCTTTGAACTGGGAGGAGACTCAATCAAAGCAATTAGGGTGGTTTCAAAGTTGCGGCAACAAGGCTATGAACTTTCTGTTGCGGATTTAATGAATCAACAGACAGCAAGGCTGATCTGTGAAAATATTAAGGAAGTAGCAAGAACTTCAGCGGATGTAACATATACCGATAATAATTGGCTTGAGGATAACCGTGACAGTGATTTGAGGATCGCCATCCAGAAGGAATTGAATCATTATGGAAACAATTATCTTAAAGCACGTTGTTTTTCAAATTGCCAATTACTAGCGGGTCAGGAAGTGTTTTTACGTCAAGATACTGAGGCTATCACTAACATAATAAGCATAGAAAGCAGTGCGAGAAGTGTTTATTTAGCAATAAAGAAGATAATTTCCATGCATGGTGCATTAAGAACAAAGCTCAATCAGAAAATGCGTTATTTAGAAGAATACGAATATACTGATGATTGGGAAATTCCAATTATGAAAGGTAGTTTAGGGTTATTATCTGTTGGAAATCTCCAAAAAATTGTTAATGAATTAGATTTTCTGGCAGATGGCAAGCTATTATCTAGATTTTTGATTTGTGAAATAGATGAGAATAATTGCTTGGTACTTAGCGCGATTCATCATCTTGTATGGGACGGATTTTCGCAAGATTTGTTACAGACTATGATTTATGAAGCTTTAACGAACAGATTTAACACGCAAAAAGAGTATTCTTATATAAATTATTGCAAAATAATTCAAAATCAAGTTAAGAGTTTAGAAATCTCTGGGGAGCAAGAGATGGAGATTGAAAAATATCTTGAAGTTGCTAAGAAGGCATCTAGGTTGAACTCTCGAAGAGATTCTAAAATAGTTACAAAAATTGATATAAAACTAAATGATTTACAAATCCAGAAATTTAACGAATATCCCAATGAAACAGCAATGGAATTCTTATCAGGGCTTATGTACAGTGATTTATTTGAAAAATTACCTAGAATACCATTTGCCATTATGGAACATAACAGAAACGATCTAAACAAGAAAATGTTGGGATTATCTTTAAATTTGGATTATTTTATATTTGATATTAATACCAAAACGCAAGCGCAAGTTCTATTAGCATTAGGCAAAAATAGTGTTGATAAACGTGCAATTACAGAGAAGCTGTTGCTCATATCGCAAAAGTATGGTGTTGATTACATGATAAATCTAATTCCAATCATTAACTATCAAGGAATACTTCATAAATATGCAAGTAAAGATAGCATATTATCAGAGGAGATTTCTTTAGAAACAATGGTTGTAGATGGTGAAGACCTCGGAGTTGGAATGCACTTTTACACTCATAACGATATTCTGAGTGCCCGTGTTTCGGGTATTACAATTGAAGAAGAGCTCCTTAAGGATGTCATGAAGAATATTTAATGATGCCGGATCATGTGCTTATGCTCGTGGCGACCCCATCCAAAATATCTGAAAGGGGAAAGTACGCTATATATTCGAGAGCAATAAGCACATGATCTAGCAATAAACAATTGGAGTGTTAATTAAACATGCTCTAATTGAAATTAGAAACAAGAAGAGGGCTTATAGTATGAATGAAAAAATTTCAAAAAGCATATACAAAAAGAATATAGGCTTATTTATTTTGTCCTGCTTACTTGGTATCATGACATCTATTCTGTTTATTGCATTGGCAATTATACTACAAAAGTTTATTGATTATTCTATTAATAAAGATATTGACAATATCATTAAGGTGACTACTGTTTCCGTTATTTTATTGCCTTTAGGTGCAGTGGGAATGTATGTGGGGTATGCTGTTAAAAATTTATATACAAAAAGGGCAACGTTAAACCTGAAAAATACCCTTGTTGAAAATATTTTGCGGTTAGATATGAGAAGTTTCAACAAGGAGAGTAATGGAACCTACATATCACGATTGTCAAATGATATAACGATAATTCAAAACGATTATATAAAAGGGACCGTGGAAATATTTGTTCAGCTAGCTATGCTTGTAGGTGGAGTGCTTGCGATGTTTATCATTAATTCATTCCTTGCATTGAGTATATTACTCACTTGTATCATTCCACTTGCAGTTTCGAGTATATTTAATAATCGTATGCAAAAAGCACAAGGTGAAGTGGCTGAGCAAAATAAAAATTATGTATCTTTCATTAAAGATATATTGTCTGGAAATCAGGTTGTTAAGAGCTTTAACATCGAAAAGGAGATTTTTGAAAGGGCAAAGGCAAAGGCGAACAAGCAGGAAAAAGCAAAAATGGTATACGAAAATCTGTTGTCACTCATTATGTCACTTACTGATATTTCAACTTTTCTTGTTGCTGTAGTCATATTTATTGTGGGTACTCAGCAGCTAATGAAAGGAGAAATTACAGTAGGAGAGATTATGGCTTTTATTCAATTGTTAAATTGCGTAACAGTTCCCATTAATAGACTCATAACCGGTTTTACCAAAAGGCAGGCCAGTCGGGCTTTATTAATGAATTTCAATAAAATTGGAGAGGCAAAAACGGATCAAACTCAAAGAATTGATATCCCTAAATTCAGTAATAAAATTTCTCTAAATGGGCTTTCGTTAAGCGTAGATGGGAAAAAAATTTTAGATGATATTAATTTTGAATTTGAATATGGAAAGTCTTATGCCATTGTAGGAACAAGTGGGAGTGGAAAGACAACCTTATTAAAGATGTTGACTGGGTTTTATGATGGGTATGAAGGAAATATCAGGTATGACGGGGTTGATCTTGAGAAAATAAGTGATCAGTCCATTTTCCAAAATGTTAGTTTTATTCATCAGGACTGTTTTATCTTTGATGATACGATTGAACAAAATATTAAATTGTTTCGTGAATGTGACACAGATGGGTTTGAGCAAGTAATAAAGAAGAGTATGTTACAGAAATTGATTCATGACAGAGGCGGCTTTGATGTATTATGTGGAGAAAATGGAATCCATTTTTCAGGTGGGGAAAAACAGAGAATTTCTATAGCAAGAGCACTCCTGAGAAAATCACCTATATTACTTATGGACGAGGCGACTTCAGCGTTGGACAATCAAACAGCTAGTGACCTTGAGTGTATGTTAAGTGAAATGCAGGGCATTACGAGAATTTCCATTACTCATAGGCTGGATGAATCAATTCTTAGTGGATATGATGAAATTGTCTTATTGAATAATGGGAAAATTGAAGAACACGGCACGTATCATAAATTAATGGAAGCCAAACAAAGATTTTATGCATTGAGTATGTTGAGTAGACATAATAATGATCTTTTAATAGAGAAAGGTATAACTAGTCTTGTATTTTAAATCTTGTATAAGATGAAAGGGGTGTCGTACGGATGGAGCAAATCGCAGTTGTTGGGTGTGGCGGAATGATTGGTGAAGTCATCTGTAAGAACTTATGTAAAGACTTTATTGTTAAGGGCGGACAGCGGCGTGAACCTACAGCATTAATGAACCTTAATAATTTTAACTACCAATTCCTGGATGTTTCTGACTGGGAGAACTTGATTGCGTTCTGTACTGATTGTACGGTTGTCATTAATTGTGCAGGGCCTGAATTTATAATTAAAGATAGAGTTGCTCAGGCAGCTATGGAAGTAGGAGCAAAATATGTCGATGCTTCCAATGCTTTATTATTGAGTCAGGAGCAAATAGAGCTTAAAGCTAACGGTGTAAATTACATAGGAGCTGGTTTTTGTCCTGGAATTACAGGTCTGCTATTAAAACGAGTAATAAATCATTTATTAGACGAAACGAAGTATGTGAATTGTTATATTGGTGGTGCGGAACATTATACGAAAACTTCTATCTCAGATATATTAATGAGTGGCCATAGTGTAATTGGAAAAACAGATTCTTATTGGAGTGATCATTGTGTTAAAACGGAAAATATAAATATGATGAAGAAAGAATTTGTACCTGAAGTGGATGTCCCTGTCTATAAGAAACCGTATTTAAGTCAAGAGATCATTGATATTCTGGAAGTTAGTTCGGTACAAGAACTCCACTGGTACAATATAGCAGCAAATGATAATATTTTTCGTTTAGCAATGCAATTTTATCAAATGCAACTTGAGTCTTCGGTTGAAGAAGCCCTGAAAAAACTAGACATTAGTTTAGAGGAGCAACCTAAAGAGGAATGGATAGCTTTAGTCATTGATGCTACAGGAGTGAAAAATGGAAAGGATGTTAGGTGCAGATTGAATTTACAAATGGAAACGAGTTCAGAGTTAACGGGTACAGTGGCTGCTGAAATCGCCCGACAAGTTATTTCAAGTAATAGACCTAATGGTACCTACTGGGCTTATGAAGTACTTCCTATAGATTTTATGAATCAATATGTTTTTTCTAATAAGCATGATTTTTATGAGGAAAAGTATGTTGAAATAAAGAAATGATATGACTAGGTTACATGGAGTACATCCGATATTTATTGGATAGGGGGAGTACATTATAAAAAAGCTTTTACTTAAGAGATTACCGTTGATTTCACTTGGAGTTATAGCTTACATACTGACAAAATACGCGCAGAACCATCAGGATTGGGCGGAAAAATACAGTAGGTCTGTATATCCGTTATTGTCAAAAATAGTAGGATTTGTACCTTCTTGGGTCAAGTTTTCTGTTAGTGAATGGCTCGTCGTGTTGGTTGTGTTACTTTTTCTATTTTATATCGTTTATTATGTGCGCAAGGTTATCATGAGTAAAGGTGTACGTAGGATGGTAGTTTATCGTGGTGCTCTAGGAATAGTTACGATCTGTAGCGTGATATATTTTTGTTATACTATTTTGGGTGGAATAAACTATCACAGATATTCTTTTTTGTCTTATACCGAATATAAAGAAGAGAACTACAGCAAGGAGGAACTGGTCAAATTGAGTAAGTCGCTTGCCGTTGAAATGGAATTGGCAAGGGAAAAGTTAGCGGACACTGATCTTTTGGCTCAAGTACCAGAGGCTTTTGATTATTATGCACAACACGCAGTGTTCTCGATGCAAATGTTATCAAAGGAATATCCTATTTTGGAGCATTCTTTATACTCAACACCAAAACCAGTTGTGATGTCAAAGCTAATGTCGCATGCAGGGATAAATGGTATCTTTGTCCCTTTTACTTATGAATCCAATATCAATGTTAATGTGCCCGTTTTCTTGGTGCCTGTTACTATGGCACATGAATTGGCACATCAGAGTGGTTTCATGCATGAGGATGAGGCAAATTTTATAGCATATCTGGCATGTAAGCAGCAGGATGATCCAATGATACTTTACAGTGGTTTTTTTCTAGCATTTGATTATTCTATATCTGAGCTAAAGAAAGTGGATCCAGATCAGGCGTCTGATATAATGTCCAGTCTGTCCAAGGCGGTGCAGCATGATATAGAACAAAATGAGCAGTACCGGGATAAGTATGAGGGTGTTATTTCAAGTATTTCAAGAAATGTAAATGATGTATATCTGAAGGCAAATAATCAGACAGACGGTTTGAATAGCTATAGTGATATGGTGAATTTGTTGCTGGCAGAGCAGCGAGAGATAGAGAAGTACAATTAAATGTATCTTGAATACTTATAGGTTTATATAGTAATGATAGTGGGCCCAAGTTGAACATAGGAGTGAGTGAAATAAATAAAATAAAAGTATTTCCTATTCCATATGCTGGAGCGTCGGTAAATGCATATTATGAATGGAAAAAACTACTGCCGGATAGATATGAATTGTGTATATGTGAATTGGCTGGAAGAGGAACTCGATTCACAGAGCCTTGTTACCAGTCTGTTGGTGAAGCAAGTGAAGATATCGCCAAAAGAATAAGTGAACAATTAGAATATGACGATGAATATGTTATATTTGGACACAGCATGGGAGCCTTATTGACTTATGAGATATATTATAAACTTAAGCAAATGGGAACTAAGGAACCAAGGCATCTGTTTTTTTCTGGGCGAGATGCTCCACATATTTTTGAAAAGAGAGAAGACATTGAAAATATGACTAATGAAACTTTCTTGACAAAGGTGGAACAATATGGGGGAATACCAGAGGAGTTTTATACAAAAGAGATTATGGATATGTTTCTTCCGATTTTGCGAGCAGATTTTATAATTTTGGACAATTATAAGTTTCAGCCCAAAGCAGAAAAAATAAGTTGTGGAGTAAGCGTTTTTTATGCGGATAGCGATTTTTCGACTCATATCAATGAAATGCATAAATGGAGTGAAGTTGTTGAAGGAAACGTGAAATTTCATAAGTTTAAAGGAGAACATTTTTTTTTGAATCGGTATCCTAATGATATTGTAAATACTATTGTTAAAGATACAGAGACTCAAAATATTTACCAGGCCACCCACCTGGATCGCCTGGAAATACGGGGGTAATCTCCCCCATTAATTCTATTTTGAATTAATTCAAATGAGAGAAACGTTAAAGTCTCAAGTAGTGGTGTAAAAAAGAACTGTGCCTTTTGACAAGGGAAGCCACGGTATGATTCTACTAAAGTGACGCGACTCAACTTTAGAAGGAGGATCAAAACCGTGGCTTCTATAGATAGAATCTCACTTTTGGAGCTGTTACGCAAGAGCGGAAATGAAGGCAATGTCGATTTTTTAAGAGAAGCAATGCAAGTGCTGGTGCAACCCCAGATGGAGGCGGAAGTAGTCCAAGACATTGGGGCAGAACGCTATGAGCGGAATACAGAACGTGTGAATCAGCGTAATGCATAACGCGAACGCCGGTGGGATACACGGGTGGGGACAAGTGAAATTCATGGCCGGAAGTGCTTACAATTGACTTTTAGTATAAGTATAACGGAGGATATAGTAATGGAAGAACAATTATTAAGAAAAATTGAAAGTATTGTTAAAAACAAAAAAAATACATTTGAAAGTGAAGTAACAGATATTTTAGAATCTATTACTTTTATTAAAATTATTGTAGCGATCGAAAAAACATATGGTTTTGAATTTGATGATGCTATGTTGCTATTATCGGAATTCCCTATTATTGGGTCATTAATAAATTATGTAGTCTCTAAAGTTGAGAGTTTAAACGTACAGATTAAAAATGTGTAAATTATATTTTGCTAGTGTAACAGATAGAATAGATAATCCAAAGTTTGAATTAATGCAAACGTTTGTGTCTAATGAAAAACAAGAAAAAATTAAACGTTATAGGTTTGATATAGATAAAAAATTAAGTCTATATGCCGAATTGCTTACAAGAACTATAATATACCGTAATATGGATATTGAGAACAAAGATATTGTTTTTGATATAACTTACTATGGTAAACCTATGTTAAGAAGTGTTTCTAAATTTGAATTTAATATATCTCATACGAGAAATGCTATTGCTGTAGCTATTTCAGACTATCCAATAGGAGTAGATATAGAATTAATAAAAAATGCAGAGCTAAATATAGCAGAAAGATTTTTCAACAATAATGAGATTTCATATATTACTGAGAACACTTCTTATCAGGATAAGCGATTTTATGAAATTTGGACCAAAAAGGAAGCCTACATAAAGTGTATTGGAAAGGGATTATCAATGAACTTAAACTCTTTTAATTCATTAGATCATAAGATTCCCTCTTATTTTTACAATGTTAATCGAGCAGAATATGTGATTTCTGTTTGCAATGGTATGCGAGAAATCGAATTAATTGAATTATCAGAGCGAGATATAGAAGACCAGTCTTTATCTGTTTTATTATAAGGGGCTTGTTTGTAATGGCTCAATCATTTTTTCTTTAGTTTTATGTAAAGCCACATGTGTTGATTAACCAAAATTATACAGTATTTATTTGGTTTATTTGCCGATGGAATGCTAGTATTTCTGTCAAATAAATTCTCCAATCAAACGGCAGAGTATCACAAAGAAACAGGCGTGTGAAACCTGCGAATGACAACGGTTTGATATGTTTTTTCTTACTACCTTTTACGTGAAGAAATTTTAGTAAAACGTAGGCAATCATAGCTACGAACAAATGATTGAACACCGCATTTGATGTTGTGCCAAATAGCACGGGAACGTTCAAATTCTGCTTAATCCAGCGGAAAAAGGACTCGATGGCCAACGCGATTTGTACATGGCGGCGATTTCTTCAGCTGTCACGTTCATCAAACTGGTCACGACACGCATGTCTTTCCCTTCGTAGTCGGTAAATTGCACGACACGATGGCGTTTTTTCGTCTGTTTTTGTGGCGTACCGATTGTGCACGTGAAATCAGCTGTCACATTTGAATCCGTGGGACGTGTGCCTTTTAGTGATTTCTTGCGATTCAATTGAACATTGTCTTTTAATCGGATAACAAAATGTTGCTTTTCTTTTTCAGTCACGTAGCAATCTACTTTATCAATTGAAAAATAGGCGCGATCACAAACGAGAATAAAGCGTTTATCCTCAAGGCTTACGCCGATGGGACCGTCATGTTTGAGCCCTGTTGTTTCAACGATTTGAAGAGGCATCACTGTTTCGTTTGTGAAGCTGACATGCAGTTTTATGCCCGAACGTTCGCCGTGATAAACGGCCCATGGTAAACGTGTTTTACCGACAGTAATAGTCGTCGAATCAATTGAAAGAAGCGTTCTCGGCATCTTTAGCGTTCGACGTGTAGCTCGATTTAACTTGCCAACAATAACTTCGAAAATACGTTTCATAATGGCGTAATCTAGCGCTTTCATGTGTTTTGACAAGGATGAATGATCGACGGAAATGAGTCCAACACTCGGACCAACATCGGCTGCGTGATGCAAGCTTTTCCATTCATTTGTCGCAGCACTAATCAAATAAGAAATAACAGTAGAAACCGTGCATTTTCGGGCTGTATCGGTGTGGTTGAACTCCATTAAAATCGCCTGGAGCTCTGCTTCTGAAAAAAAGTTTTGAATCAATATGTGGGACGTGGTAACTTACATTGTACAAGAGGAATCTCTCTGTTGCATTCATTTTTTGGTAGAATTTAGATAATCAACAGACGTGTTATTATATAAATCTAAAAAGATTTTGGTTTAGACTTTCTTGTCCCAATCAAGTTCCAAAAATAAAAATTTAGACTTTCTTTTCTTTGTACAGTTTGAATGTGTTTTGAAATATTATATTTAAAATAAATTTTATCAGTCTGAGAATCCTTCAATGATTGTTACTTAATTTTGCTTAATTATAAAAGTAATATTCAATAATTGTTTTAGGTAGGTTTTAGTAAGGAGAATTATGAAAAAAATTAAGAAAAAACATTGGAAATAATAAGCTTTCAGTTTTATTAATTATGAAAAATCACAAATAGAAGGAATGGTATCACCTTGTGGTGGTACCTTTTTTTGTTTTTTGGAGGGATAGTTAGTAAATGAAATTTATATCGGAGATTTTCCGAATATATCAGCGCAACTCGAAATATATCGGCAATTATTCGAATATATCGACTTTCCAGCAAAAAAACGACAACTATCGCAAAGCTTATTTTCAGTTTCATAGACGGATAACTTGAATAATCATTTGATAATGGTTATCATTTAGGGAGTCTTTTTAATTTTGGAAAATGGAGGTAAGATATGCTGCGTAAATTTTTCTCGTACTATAAACCGTATAAAGGTTTATTTATACTCGACTTTTCTTGTGCGGTTGTCGCAGGATTATTAGAACTCGGCTTCCCGCTTATCGTAAATCAATTTATTGATAAGTTATTGCCAGGGCAAAACTGGACGCTTATTTTATGGGCTTGTTTCGGTTTACTCGCAGTTTATATGTTAAATGCAGGCTTACAATATGTCGTTACATATTGGGGACATATGCTTGGTGTTAACATTGAAACAGATATGAGGCAGAAATTATTTGATCATATTCAAAAGCTATCATTCAGATTTTTTGATAATAATAAAACAGGTCATTTAATTTCACGCCTTACAAACGATTTAATGGAAATTGGGGAAATTGCTCACCATGGACCAGAAGATTTATTTATCGCCGTAATGACTTTAGTTGGGGCATTCTCATTTATGATGATGATCAACTGGAAGTTAGCGTTATTAACGTTCTTCGTCATTCCATTCCTATTATGGTTAGCACTTTACTTCAATAAAAAAATGACAGGTACATTTAGACGTTTATTCTCAGACGTTGCTGATTTTAATGCATGCATTGAGAACAACGTTGGTGGTATTCGCGTTGTACAAGCATTCGGAAATGAAAAGTTTGAGAAAGAGCAATTTGCTGTTAACAACGCTCGTTTCCGTACAACGAAATTAATGGCGTATAAAATTATGGCGTTAAATTCGTCGATTAGTTATATGCTCATGCGGCTCGTAACGCTCTTCGTCTTAATATGCGGTACATGGTTTGTTCTGCAAGGAGAATTAACGTACGGTGGATTTATCGGATTCGTTCTATTGACGAATATTTTCTTCCGCCCAATTGAAAAAATTAATGCGGTAATCGAAAGCTATCCGAAAGGAATCGCTGGTTTTAAAAGATATGTAGAGCTTCTTGAAACAGAGCCTGACATTGTAGACTCTAAAGATGCAATGGAAGTGAAGCATGTACACGGTGATATTCAATATAACAACATTACGTTTGGATATGAAAACAAAGAACCGATTTTAAATGACATTAGTTTGAAAATACATGCAGGTGAAACAGTTGCGTTCGTTGGACCATCAGGAGCTGGGAAAACGACGTTATGTAGCCTATTACCACGTTTTTATGAGCAATCATCTGGATCGATTCAAATTGATGGAATTGATACGAAAGATATGACATTATCTTCACTTCGTAAGCAAATTGGAATTGTGCAGCAAGATGTGTTCTTATTCTCAGGAACAATTCGTGAAAATATCGCTTACGGAAATTTAAAAGCATCAGAAGCTGAAATTTGGCAGGCAGTAAAACGTGCGCAGTTAGAAGATTTAATTTACTCACAGCCGGACGGTTTAGATACTGTTATCGGTGAGCGCGGCGTGAAACTTTCAGGTGGGCAAAAGCAGCGTCTAGCGATTGCTCGTATGTTCTTGAAAAACCCGCCAATTTTAATATTGGATGAAGCAACTTCTGCGTTAGATACAGAGACGGAACTTGCGATTCAAAAATCGCTTGCGGAGCTATCTGTTGGTCGTACAACATTAGTTATCGCTCACAGACTAGCAACGATTAAAAATGCAGATCGCATCGTCGTTGTAAATAAAGATGGTATTGCAGAACAAGGTTCACATAATGAATTAATTGAGCAAGGCGGAGGATACAGTAGGTTATACGAAGCTCAGTTTAGTTCGTAAATATAATTTGTACTGAATTAGTGCACCATAAGTAGGTAAAAATCTCATATGGGAGGCTGTACAGTATGATTGTAACAACAACTTCTACAATTCAAGGGAAAGAGATTATTGATTATGTCGATATCGTGAATGGAGAAGCGATTATGGGTGCAAATATCGTTCGTGATCTTTTCGCTTCTGTCCGTGATGTTGTCGGTGGTCGCTCAGGCGCTTACGAAAGCAAATTGAAAGAAGCACGTGACATCGCAATGGAAGAGATGAAAACTCTTGCAAGACAAAAAAATGCGAATGCCATCGTTGGTATCGACGTGGATTACGAAGTAGTTCGCGAAGGGATGCTAATGGTTGCTGTGAGCGGGACTGCTGTCCGTATCTAAAGTGAGAAGCCGTGCTGATGCACGGCTTTTTGTATTCTATGTCGAAGATTCAATATTTCTTGGGAAATGCGGAAGGTCCCGTCGATATATAGGGAAGACATTAGAGTGCTTCTTTACATTTCCGGATTTTAACTAATAATGTTTCGTATTCTTGTTCGAGAGATGAGATATCATTGTGATGATTTGGTATGGAAATTCGGCCGATGACTTCTGTTAATTTTGTTTGTAATCGTAACAACTCTTGCTCAGTAACGTTTACAGAATCTCCGGTGGTTCTTTTTGTGTATTGCTCGTAATTACCGTGGAATACTCTAGGTTCACTCTCATCTACTTGTAGAATATGGTCTGCAACAGAGCGAATAAAGGCACGGTCATGGCTAATGAAAAGTATTGTGCCAGGATATTCTTGTAACATGGTTTCTAATTCTTCTTGCGTCGCTAAGTCTAAATAGTTTGTCGGTTCATCTAGCAGAAGCATATTATAGTTTCCTAAAAATACTTTTGCGAGTGCAACCTTCATTCGTTCACCCCCGCTTAGAATGTGCACGGGTTTATGAACATCCTCACGGCGGAATAGAAGTCGTGCAAGTATTGTGCGAACGAATGCTTCTGTATAGTTTGTTTCTTCTAGAACATTTTCTAAAATGGTTTTATCTGTTTTTAAAATAGATAATGTTTGTTCGAAGTATCCAATTTTACAACTTTTCGATAGCTGCATGCCACGCTCGTTTGTGAGAAGCATGTTGAACAAAGTGGTTTTGCCGCTTCCATTTGCCCCTAAAACGGCAAGCTTTGCACCAGGGGCAATAGTTCCATTCATATTTTTAAATAGTATACGGTCGCCTATTTTCTTTGTTGCTTTATTGAATTGTACTGCCACCTTACTATGAATGGGTGTATGGTATTGCACGTCAAATTGAGCTTGAGAAAGATCCTTTGGCTTTTCCTTCTTTTCTAGTTTTTCGAGACGTGTCTCTAATGCTTTTGCTGCTTTACTAACCTGTTCTTGGCCATGAGCCCCACTTAACCTATAAAGTCTAGATTCAGATGAACTGAACCGTGTTGGGATTTTTGTCATGTTAGAAGCACGTTGCTTTCTTTGTAGAATGGACTGTTCTAAACGATTTTTTTCTTGTATATATTGCTCATATTCTGCTTGTTTTTGTATTCGTTCACGTTCTTTTTGTTTTCGATAGTTTGAATAATTACCTTTGTACTCTTGAATAATACCGACTTCAATTTCAATAATTTTGGTACATATATTATCTAGAAATTCACGGTCATGCGATATTAAAACAAGTGCCCCTTTATAAGATGAAAGTGCCTTTTCTAATTGCTCTGTACCGACCATATCTAAGTGGCTTGTTGGTTCATCAGCGAATAAAATGCCTGCATTTTGTTCGAGAGCATGCGCAATCTTTAGTCGCATTCGTTCACCGCCGCTCATTGCGTCGGTAACGTTTGAAATACTCCATTTTCCTTTTGCGAGAGAAGAAGCGGTTTCTGGTAGTTCTTCGCTGAGCTGAGGAATGATGGCGATAGAACTATGATGAGTTACTATGCCTCTGTCAGCTTCTATTTCTTTACTTAATATTTGTAATAACGTAGATTTACCAGCTCCGTTGACTCCGACAATTCCTATGCGATCCTGTGCTTGAATTTCCAGTGATGGTAATGTAAATAGTGTGCGATCACCAAAGCTCTTTTCAATATTACGTGCGAATAAAATAGTCATAAAAAAACCTCCCTAGTTTCACTAGAGAGGATAAACGTCGCCCTTGTATGTAAAAAATCGTACATAAATAAACGATTTTTTACATGATCGTTTCGAAAGAAAGTATCGACAAATGGACAGACTAATCCCCTGCTAGTTTTCATCATTTTTGTTCACTATTTGTGATGGATGAAATAAATAAGAGAATTAGAACTTCATTGGTCAAAGTACCTTCCTTTCATAATATTACTTTTATTGTATGCGCATACAAAAGGGTTTGTCAAACTTATTTCTGTTCGCTATTTTTGAATTTATTATTATACAATTGTGCTTTTGCCAGCGCCTCAGCATCGTTTTTAATTTCATCCAGTCCATTCGCATCTCCAATAACATAACCTTCAAATGAAGAACCAACAAAATCAAAGATATATTGGAATTGAGCAATAAGCGGTAATGCTTTTAGCTTTGGATTATCCCCGCCAACGATGACAACATACATTTTTTTGCCTTTCATTTTTTCTTTGAAATGAAGAGATGTATCGCGCAAGCTTTGTGACCAGCGATCAACAAAGTTTTTCATATGTCCACTCATTCCGTACCAATATAATGGTGTAGCAAAGATAATCGTGTCGTGCTCTAGCATGCGTTTGGTTAACTGCTCATAGTCATCATTTACGGATTGGAATCCTTCTGCATCATGACGTTGGTCTGTAATAGGATAGACGGTATGATCACGCAAATAAATTTGTTCTGTTTCAATGTCCTCTATCATCATATGTGTTAAAGCTTCTGTATTTCCGTTTTGTCTTGAACTGCCATGTATAACAAACATGTAATCACTCCTTTTCTTTTGCATGTTTTAGGAGTGAAACGTGTTTTTGCAAATTCGTTTGGATGTTGGAAAGTAATGTGATTTGCTTTGTTACTTCATTGAGTTTATCTTCGTAAAGTGTAAGGATACTGCTGCACGGATTGTCGTACAGGTGCGGTTCAATTTCAAGGCAGCGCAGCATCCTTGCCGTCTCTTCTAAATTTAAGCCAATTTGTAAGTACATTTGAATAAGCTCCACTTTTTCGATGGCACTTTCATCAAAATCACGGTAGCCATTTGCAAGGCGCTTAGAAGGGAGTAAGCCCTTTTCTTCGTAATGTCTTAGTGATCTTTCACTAACGCCAGTTTCTTTTGATAATTCTCCAATTCGCAATGTATTTCACTCCTTTTACATGTATTGTAAACCTTCACACTAATGTGAAGGTCAACTCTGTTTTTTCGCAAAAGAATCTACATGATTTAAGAACACTTGAATGGCTTTAGATGGAATGAAATATTTACCGCGCACGATGGAAAACGGACGGATTAGTTGTTCATTTGGAACTTCGACGTGGAATAGTTCTTTTGCTAATAGCTCTTTCCGTACAGTCCAATCAGAAAGGATAGCGATGCCAAGCCCGGCACTAACAGCTTCCTTTACGCTTTGGATACTACTGAATGTAAAGAATCGTTTCATTTTTAAATGGTGTTGATGAATAAAGCGGTCACTATAAGCGCGTGTACCAGAACCACTTTCTCTTAATACCCATACTTGATCTTGGAGTGTACTTTCATTTATTTCATTTGTGCGGAGTAATGGATGATTTGGCGGGACGACGAGCTTCATTTCATCTTGCATAAATGTTTCAACATCTACGTCGGCGTATACGACTTGTCCTTCCACTAGGCCGATATCAATTTGATTAGAGCGAAGGCTTTGCAAAACGTCTTCTGTATTTGAGATGAAAGTATGAACTTCGACGTGTGGATTTTCATTCGCATAGTTAGCCAGTATTTTTGGAAGTAAGTATTCGCCAATTGTAAAACTAGCACCAATGCGAAGTGTTCCTGTTACAACGTTATGTAGTTCATTAATTTCTTGTTTAGCATCTTCGTAAAGAGAGAGCATTTGCTTTGCATGTATATATAATATGTTTCCAGCTTCCGTAACTTGGACGTGCTTCGGGGAGCGTTGAATAAGTGTAGTGCCAAATTCGTTTTCTAAGTTGCGTATATGCATACTTACTCCGGGCTGTGAAAGGTTTAATAATTCTGCTGCACGGGAGAAGTGTTTCTGTTCAACGACAGTAACAAAAATTTTTAAAATGTCTACGTTCATATAATGGGCTCCTTTCTTTTTCTATCATCTTATCATAAGTATTTCTGATGATAGAGATTTGGTATTGGTATTAAACTTATTATAGAAACTCTCTTATAATGTAAGTAGAAAGAACATGCATGTTCCAATACGATTATTGGAGTGGTTCAAAATGGAACAAACACTTGTTATACAAAAGAAGAAGGGCTTTGGATTTTCGCAAGGAATTGGGATTACATTATTAATCGCAATTGCCGCGAAATATTTAGCAGAGCTTCCATTTTTAAATATTATGGGACAATTAGTAATTGCTATTCTAATTGGGATGGTTTGGCGCGCTGCAATTGGAGTTCCTCACGATGCGATAGCAGGAACGAACTTTGCGAGTAAGAAGTTGCTGCGCTTTGGGATCATCTTACTTGGAATGCGATTAAATCTTGTTGATATTGCGAAGGCGGGACCGAAAGTATTGGTCATCGCGGCGGTTGTTATTACATTTACTATTTTTGTTGTATACGGACTAACGAAAGTATTTAAAGTAGAAAAGAAACTTGGGATTTTAACAGCATGCGGTACGGCAATTTGCGGCGCAGCCGCGGTCGTGGCAATTGCACCGCAAGTGAAAGCAAAAGATGACGAAACGGCAGTTGGAGCAGCAATCATCGCAATTTTAGGTACTATATTTACGCTTATTTATACGTTATTATATCCAGTGCTTGGCCTATCTCCGTACGGTTACGGTGTATTCTCAGGTGCGACGCTTCACGAAATCGCTCATGTCATCGCAGCTGCGGCGCCAGGAGGAAGTACGGCTGTAGACATCGCAGTTATCGTGAAGTTAACGCGCGTTGCAATGCTTGTACCAGTAGCGATTTTAATCGGATTATGGTTTGGTAAGAGTGAAGGTAGCGAGGAAAAAAGATCATGGCGCGACCTTCCAATTCCTTGGTTCATCTTCGGGTTTTTAGCAATGAGTGCAGTGCATTCGCTTGGGATTATTCCAGAAGTTGTTGCGGGATACATTGTTGTCATTGCTTATATGCTAATCGCAATGGCGATGGCAGGGCTCGGTTTAAATGTAGAGTTTAAAACGTTCCGTAAATTAGGAAGTAAAGCATTCGTGGCAGGGCTGATTGGCTCGGTTTGCTTATCGGTTCTTGGATACGTTCTTGTATGGGGATTAGGATTTATATAAGTAGGACGAAGAAGCTGTTCCAAAAGATATTTTGGGGCAGCTTCTTTCTTATGCTTATGGTGCTACTGATGTCGATATATTTGGGAAATCGCTGATATAAATGGAGTTGCGCTGATATATTTGCAAAATCGTCGATATATTTTAAGTTGCGCTGATATATTTAAAAAATCGCTGATATAAATTGAATTACTCTTGTACTTTGTTAGAGAAGATATGTAGTAAAATGTTTTTCTAAAATTTGTAAAGATATCTTTACTTATAACTGGAAAATATTTATAATTTAAGTAAAGATATCTTTACTTTTGAAGGTGGATCCTATGGGTGTGAAAAATAAAATAAAAGAGTTAAGAAAGCAAAATCATATAACGCAAGTTGAAATGGCAAAGGCGATGCAGGTGACGCGGCAGACAATTGTGGCGATTGAAAACCATCATTATAACCCGAGTCTAGAGCTATCTTTAAAAATTGCCAAATATTTTGGAGTGAAGGTGGAGGAAATCTTTACGCTGGAGTAAGGAGAAAGAAAATAAATGATAAGCTTGAGAGATTTCAATTAGAGTAAACGTTTAAATATATAAGGATTGGTTTTGATTTATTAATTAGTATCGCATCAACGAGTGTGTTAGCAACAAAGAATAATAGATAGAAAAAGGGGAACTGGGATGGGATTACCGGTGTTATGTGTCGCTACAGCTATATTTTCGCTTCTTTGGGGAATGCAAAACTTTTCTCGTAATCCAGTGCCGAGCATTTGTATTATGATTGGTACTGTAGGTTTATCGTATTATTTATTATTATTAGCCCATTATCATAAAACGGCAACGAGTGTTGTTGTTGGAGCACTTATTTTATTTTGTGGGCGCGCCATACAAAAGGGGTTATTTCCATAAAAGCTGTTTATACACTTTGTATAAACAGCTTTTTGTATTTTTTTTACAAAACGCTTGAAAGTTACGTAACGTCATCTTTTATAATGAAAGGGAAGAGGTGATGGTAGTGATTTCAATACAACAATTGACGAGAGAAACAGGGGTTACAGTACGTACACTACGTTATTATGATCAAATAGATTTATTAAAGCCGAGCGGAAAAACAGAGGGTGGACATCGGTTATATAGTGAAAATGACGTTATTCGTTTGCAACAAATTTTATTTTTGAAAGAAATGGGATTTTCATTAAAAGAAGTTGCGAATATGTTAGTAAAAGGTGAGCTGGATTTAAAAAATTCGCTTGAAAAACAACTTCGCTTTGTACAGGAAGAACAAAAGAAATTTAATCGAATGGAGCGTGTTTTACAAGCGGTTGTTTATTCGGTAGATGTAGAGGGAGAACTTGATTGGAAAGTTATGTTTGAACTGATTCAGCTTTCGAAACAGTCTCCTCGTATACGTGAAATATTTCAAAATGAAGTATTTTCAAAGGAAGAACAAAAGTTACTTCATAATTTGCCGAATATGAGTGAAGAAGATCCGAATGTTTTAGAATGGGTAGATTTATTAAAGCAATTACGTAATTTTATGAAGGAAGGTAAAGACGCTGCAAGTGATGAGGTACAACGGGCAACGAAGAAATTAATGCAGAAGTGTTTAGAAATGGCTAATGGTGACGAAGCGTTTTTAGATAAGTTATGGGAAGTTAGAAAATCGAAGGAAGATTCACAGAAAATGAGCATGTATCCAATTGAAGAAGAACTTTTAGTATATATGGATGAGGCTTTTCGTATTTATGATGAAAGGGAGAAGGATAAATGAGTATACTCGCAGAATATCGTTGGTATTTTTTAATTGGGGCAGAAATTGTATTTTGGTTATCAGCTATCGGTTTCTTTTCACTTCGCTACGGATTCCGTTTGAAAAAGGCGAGTTTTATTATGGGGATTGTACTCCTCGTAAATGAAGTGTTTATTTTAACTTTAGGAGTAGTGGACTATTATCAAACAGGAAAGTTTTCTAACTTTCAAATCATTACTGTAATCATTTTATTATATGCAGTTTTCTACGGGAAAAAGGATTTAAAGAAGCTTGATATATTTGTACAAAAATCAGTTGCGAAATGGCGTAATGAACCGGCGCCTATTATTGAAGAACAGGTAGAATTAACAGGCATGGCCTATGCAAAGCAGGAAATAAAAAATTGGATATTACATCTTGTTTTATTCGTTGGTGTGCACGTATTCTTTTTCTTCGCGTATGGATTTATTCCATTTGAACAATGGGGTAATTGGTTAGAATCGGGAATCGTTTTAAATAAAGCTGCAAGTCGCGTGAGCCAAGTATGGGCGATTTTATTTTTAGTTGATACAGCAATTTCATTTTCATATGTGATTTTTCCGAAGAAGGAGAAAGGAAAAGAAAAGCTACTTTCATAGTTGAAAGTAGCTTTTCTGGTATACAAATAAATTTTATAGGAGAGGATGACAATAGAAAAAAGAACCAGTTGTATATGTCTATTTCTCTTTAGTTTAGTAGCATGTTCACCATCTAGCACTATAATTGATAAGAAGAATGATGTCATTGTAAAGGAAGCAGGAACTTCCAATCTAGATAAATTCGAACAGTTCGTTATGAACGTTGATCAAGGGAAAGTTGATAAAATAAGAATTGTACAGTATACCGATGAAGGTGACCCGGTTTTTCAAACGTTAGAGCATAGTGGGAAAGATATCCTTTATGTGTTAGATAGTAGACAAGACAAGTTTGCTGGTGACCATAAAGGATTACATAAAGATAGTTGTAAAAGTATTGTTAAAGAGCTGCGCGAATCAGAAAGTACTTATCGGTTAACAGATTGTATGAATGAAGCTGGGCGCAATGGATATGACTTAGTATATGTATCTAAAAAATAGAATTAGTAGAGGAAGGAAGTATTTACTCCTTCCTTTTTCTATGTGTATATTGTCGAAAACTTTACCGAATATCTGTTCGTTTTTTTAGGTTTTTTATAGGTATTCGTGGTAAAATAATAATACAGATTTTTATGAGGAGGTCGGATTTTCTTGGAACGTCAATTTGAAATTGTCTCAGCGTATTCCCCGCAAGGTGATCAGCCGGTAGCTATAGAGAAGCTTGTAGAGGGAATTAATAGTGGAAAGAAAAAGCAAGTGTTGCTTGGAGCAACAGGAACGGGTAAGACATTTACGATTTCAAATGTCATTAAAGAAGTGCAAAAGCCAACACTTGTTATGGCTCATAATAAAACGTTAGCAGGGCAGTTATATAGTGAGTTGAAAGACTTTTTCCCGAATAATGCAGTTGAATATTTTGTTAGTTACTACGATTATTATCAGCCAGAAGCGTATGTACCACAAACAGATACGTTTATTGAAAAAGATGCGCAGATTAATGATGAAATTGATAAATTGCGTCACTCGGCAACGTCTGCATTATTTGAACGGGACGATGTAATTATCGTTGCGAGTGTTTCGTGTATATATGGCTTAGGTTCTCCAGAAGAATACCGCGAGCTAGTTGTTTCGCTTCGAGTTGGTATGGAAAAAGACCGTAATCAATTGCTTCGTGAACTTGTTGATGTACAGTATGGACGTAATGATATTGATTTCAAGCGTGGTACATTCCGTGTGCGCGGAGATGTAGTTGAAATCTTCCCAGCATCACTTGATGAGCATTGTATTCGAATTGAGTTTTTCGGTGATGAAATCGATCGTATTCGTGAAGTAAATGCGTTAACAGGTGAAGTATTAGCAGAACGTGATCATGTAGCAATCTTCCCAGCATCTCACTTCGTTACACGTGAAGAAAAGATGAAGGTCGCTATTGAAAATATCGAAAAAGAATTAGAAGAGCGTTTAAAGGAATTAAATGATAACGGCAAGTTGTTAGAAGCGCAGCGTATAGAACAGCGTACACGTTATGATTTAGAAATGATGCGCGAGATGGGATTTTGTTCAGGTATTGAAAACTACTCCCGTCATTTAACACTTCGTCCAGCGGGGGCAACGCCGTATACGCTATTAGACTATTTCCCGAAAGATTTCTTAATCGTTATGGATGAATCGCACGTATCAGTACCGCAAGTAAGAGCGATGTATAACGGGGACCAAGCGCGTAAGCAAGTGCTTGTGGATCATGGATTCCGTCTGCCGTCAGCTTTAGATAATAGACCGCTCACATTCGATGAGTTTGAAGAGAAAACGAATCAAGTTATTTATGTTTCAGCAACGCCAGGACCGTATGAGTTAGAGCAGTCGCCAGAAGTAATAGAACAAATTATTCGTCCAACAGGGCTTTTAGATCCACCAATTGATATACGACCAATTGAAGGGCAAATTGACGATTTATTAGGAGAGATTCAAGATCGTATTGCAAAAAATGAACGTGTATTAATTACGACGTTAACGAAGAAAATGTCAGAGGATTTAACGGATTACTTAAAAGATGTAGGAATTAAAGTTAACTATCTTCACTCTGAAATTAAAACGTTAGAACGTATTGAAATTATCCGCGATCTTCGCCTCGGTAAATTTGATGTACTTGTCGGCATTAACTTATTGCGAGAAGGATTAGATATTCCGGAAGTATCACTTGTAGCTATTTTAGATGCTGATAAGGAAGGGTTCTTGCGTTCAGAACGTTCATTAATTCAAACAATCGGTCGTGCCGCGCGTAATGAAAACGGCCGCGTTATTATGTATGCAGATCGTATAACGAAATCTATGGGAATTGCGATTGAAGAAACGAAGCGTCGTCGTAGTATACAAGAAGCTTACAATGAAGAGCATGGTATTACGCCGAAAACGATTCAAAAAGGCGTTCGTGATGTTATCCGTGCAACGACAGCTGCTGAAGAGACAGAAACATACGAAGCAACTCCTGCTAAGAAAATGACGAAAAAAGAGCGCGAAAAGACAATTGCGAAGATGGAAGCAGAAATGAAAGAATCAGCAAAAGCGTTAGACTTCGAGCGTGCAGCTGAACTAAGAGATTTACTATTAGAATTAAAAGCGGAAGGGTGAAAAAAGTGAGTAAGAGCAAGGATTTTATCGTTGTAAAAGGTGCTAGAGCACATAACTTAAAAAATATTGATGTAACCATTCCGAGAAATCAGCTTGTCGTTGTAACGGGATTGTCTGGTTCGGGGAAATCATCATTAGCATTTGATACGATTTATGCAGAAGGGCAGCGCAGATACGTAGAATCGTTATCTGCGTATGCGCGCCAGTTTTTAGGACAAATGGATAAGCCGGATGTGGACACGATTGAAGGATTATCACCAGCAATTTCAATCGATCAAAAAACGACGAGTCGTAACCCACGTTCAACTGTTGGAACGGTAACGGAGATTTATGATTACTTACGTTTATTATTTGCACGAATTGGTACGCCAATTTGTCCGAATCATGGCATTGAAATTACGTCACAAACAGTAGAACAGATGGTAGACCGCGTTCTTGAATATCCTGAACGTACGAAATTACAAGTGTTAGCGCCTATCGTTTCTGGGCGTAAAGGTGCGCATGTAAAAGTACTTGAAGATATTAAGAAGCAAGGTTATGTTCGTGTTCGCGTTGACGGTGAAATGCTTGATGTATCTGAAGATATTGCGTTAGATAAAAACAAGAAGCATTCCATTGAAGTTGTAATTGACCGTATTGTTGTAAAAGAAGGGATCGCAAGCCGTCTTGCTGATTCACTTGAAAGTGCATTAAAGCTTGGCGGGGGACGAGTGTTAATCGATGTTATGGGAGAAGAGGAACTTCTGTTTAGTGAACATCACGCTTGTCCGCATTGTGGTTTTTCAATTGGAGAATTAGAGCCGCGTATGTTCTCATTCAATAGTCCGTTCGGAGCATGTCCTTCTTGTGATGGACTTGGTTCAAAGCTAGAGGTAGATTTAGAGCTTGTTATCCCGAACTGGGATTTATCATTAAATGAACATGCGATTGCACCTTGGGAACCGACAAGTTCACAATACTATCCACAACTTTTACAATCTGTATGTAATCACTACGGCGTTGATATGGATATGCCTGTGAAAGATATACCGAAAGATTTATTTGATAAAGTGTTGTACGGAAGCGGAGAAGAGAAAGTTTATTTCCGCTATGTAAATGAATTTGGTCAAGTAAAGGAAAATGAGATTTTATTTGAAGGTGTTATTCCAAACATTGAACGTCGTTATCGTGAAACGAGTTCCGATTACATTCGTGAGCAAATGGAAAAGTATATGGCAGAACAAGCTTGTCCAAAGTGTAAAGGTGGACGCTTAAAGCCTGAGAGTTTAGCTGTATTTGTTGGCAATAAAACGATTGCTGACGTAACGAAGTATTCAGTTCAAGAAGTACAAGAATTCTTCTCGAATGTAGAGCTAACGGAGAAGCAACAAAAAATAGCTCATTTAATTTTAAGAGAAATTCAGGAGCGCGTTGGGTTCTTAGTGAACGTTGGTTTAGATTATTTAACGTTAAGCCGTGCCGCAGGAACTTTATCAGGTGGTGAGGCGCAGCGTATTCGTTTAGCGACGCAAATTGGTTCTCGTCTAACTGGCGTACTTTATATTCTTGATGAGCCTTCAATTGGTTTACACCAGCGCGATAACGATCGTCTTATTCGTACATTGCAAGAAATGCGCGATTTAGGTAATACATTAATCGTTGTTGAGCATGATGAAGATACGATGATGGCTGCTGATTATTTACTTGATATCGGACCAGGTGCAGGTATTCACGGTGGGCAAGTTGTATCGGCAGGGACACCAGCTGAAGTGATGCAAGATGATAATTCGTTAACAGGAAAATATTTAAGCGGTAAAGAGTTTATTCCAGTTCCACTTGAAAGACGTAAAGGTGACGGACGTAAAGTAGAGATTGTCGGCGCAAAAGAGAATAACTTAAAGAATGCGAAAATGTCATTCCCACTCGGTACGTTTGTAGCGGTAACAGGGGTATCTGGTTCTGGTAAAAGTACGATGATTAATGAAGTACTATATAAATCGTTAGCTCAAAAGTTATATAAAGCGAAAGCGAAGCCAGGTACTCATAAAGAGATTAAAGGTCTTGAACATTTAGATAAAGTAATTGATATTGATCAATCACCAATTGGTCGTACACCACGTTCTAATCCAGCGACATACACAGGTGTATTCGATGATATTCGTGATGTGTTTGCGCAAACGAATGAAGCGAAAGTGCGTGGATATCAAAAAGGACGTTTCAGCTTTAACGTAAAAGGTGGCCGTTGTGAAGCGTGCCGTGGTGATGGAATTATTAAAATCGAAATGCATTTCCTACCAGATGTGTATGTTCCGTGTGAAGTTTGTCACGGTAAACGATATAATCGTGAAACGTTAGAAGTGAAATATAAAGATAAGAATATTTCTGAAGTGTTAGGGATGACAATTGAAGATGGAGTAGAATTCTTCGCCAATATTCCTAAAATTAAGCGTAAACTTCAAACGCTTGTAGATGTTGGGCTTGGTTATATGAAATTAGGTCAACCAGCAACAACATTATCTGGTGGGGAAGCACAGCGTGTGAAATTAGCTTCTGAATTACACCGTCGTTCTACAGGTCGTACGTTATACATTTTAGATGAGCCAACGACTGGTTTGCATGCGCATGATATTGCACGTCTTCTA
This sequence comes from Bacillus cereus group sp. MYBK220-1, assembly GCF_051916445.1. NCBI lineage: Bacteria > Bacillati > Bacillota > Bacilli > Caryophanales > Bacillaceae > Bacillus > Bacillus cereus group sp. MYBK220-1. Next base: position 382,856 of record NZ_JBQAGQ010000004.1, read on the forward strand.
GAAGTGCTGCAACGTCTTGTTGAGAGCGGTGAGACGGTACTTGTAATTGAACATAATTTAGATGTGATAAAAACAGCTGATTATATCGTTGACCTTGGACCAGAGGGCGGAGATAAAGGTGGGCAAATCGTTGCTTCCGGAACGCCAGAGCAAGTAGTGAAAGAAGAGCGCTCATACACAGGTAAGTATTTAAAAGAGATTTTAAATCGTGATAAAGCAAGAATGAAAGAGAAAATAAAAGAAGTAGAGTTATCGCAATAAGTTTATTGATGAAAACCGAGTGGAAATGACGCTCGGTTTTTATTGTATAGGGGGAGAAGATGGAGTTTTTAGAGGTGTTAAGGAAGAAACATATGAAGGTAAGAGAGTTTCAAAGTTGGGGTGTATATTTTCGCAAGCGCTGGGAGGATCACTTTGCAAATCATTTAAGTGATAAAGAAAAAGAAGATATTTTTCTTTATGGAGATAAGTATGCATGTGGTTATCTATGGCACATATTTAGTTATGAGAAAAAGAAGTGTTTAGAGGGTAAAGAAGCGGAAAACGCATTTCATAATGAAGTGAAAAAGGATTGCTATATATTCTATCAACATTGTGAAGATGTACTGCTAATAAAAGATGCAAGTTTATTACATATGGATGATATATTACGGGAGACGGACGATATGTATAAAGGCGATATCTATATTGTAGATAAAGATTTCACTTGGACTTTTGTAAAAACACATGAGCATAGATGGTGTGGTCCTTATTTTGCGAGGAAGTGTTAGTAGGTATACAAGCATGAAAGATAGAATAAGTTGATATAAGTGTTCGTATCATACTTGCGTTTATTATCTATTAGCGTATGATGAAATATATATGTTAAAAGGATGTGTAAAGAAATGAGATGGATTGTATCACTTCTTGTAAATAGCGTTGTGTTAATCGCTGTATCGGGACTTTTAAAAGGGATTGCACCTGACGCGTTTTACGTAGCAAATATACAAACTGCAATTATTGCTAGTATTATATTGGCGGTTTTAAATGTGTTCGTAAAGCCGTTTTTAATTTTAATTACGCTACCAATTACTGTTGTAACTTTCGGCTTCTTCTTAATTGTTATTAATGCGATTACGTTAAAAATAGCAGATTCATTATTAGGAGATGCTTTTAATATATCAGGATTTGGTGTAGCGATTGTTGCGGCAATTTGTATTTCAATTTTTAATATGATAATTGAAAAGGCAATTGTTGAACCTCTATATGAAAAAAAGAGAAAGTGACAAAAAGAAAAACATTTCATTATTCGTATGAAATGTTTTTTTCTATTTATTAGAAACCGTATTTCTTGTTTCCAGAAAAAAATGGTACAATATCCGATAGAATGGAATTTTACATCAAACGAGACTGAACCCGCAGCGGAGTGGAGGTTTATACATATGCCGAAAGTAAGGACAAAAGATTTAATTGAACAATTTCAATTGGAGTTAATCAGTGGTGAAGAAGGCATTCATCGTCCGATTGATACAAGTGATTTATCACGACCTGGAATTGAAATGGCAGGATTTTTTACATATTATCCAGCAGATCGTGTGCAGCTTCTTGGAAAGACGGAGCTTACGTTCTTTGACACGTTAACGTCAGAGCAAAAACAAGAGAGAATGAAAGCGCTTTGTACTGAGGAGACGCCATGTATTATTGTAACTCGTAATCAAGATGTACCAGATGAGTTATTACAAGCATCACGTGAATCAGGTATGCCTTTATTACGTTCTTCTCAAACGACAACTAGATTATCAAGTCGTTTAACAAACTATTTAGAAGGTAAGTTAGCACCAACAACTGCTGTTCATGGTGTGTTAGTAGATATTTACGGCGTTGGTGTTTTAATTACAGGTCAAAGTGGTGTTGGTAAAAGTGAGACAGCTCTTGAGCTTGTAAAGCGTGGTCACCGCCTTGTTGCGGATGATAGTGTAGAAATTCGTCAAGAAGATGAAGACATGTTAGTCGGAAGTTCACCAGATTTAATTGAGCATTTATTAGAAATTCGTGGTCTAGGTATTATTAACGTTATGACGTTATTCGGTGCAGGGGCAGTGCGAAATTATAAGCGTATTACACTTGTTATTAATCTTGAAATTTGGGATCAAAAGAAAAATTACGATCGCTTAGGTCTTGATGAAGAGAAGATGAAGATTATTGATACAGAACTTACGAAGATTACACTTCCAGTTCGTCCTGGTCGAAACTTGGCTGTTATTATTGAAGTAGCAGCGATGAACTTCCGTTTAAAACGTATGGGAGTCAATGCAGCACAGCAGTTCTCTGAACGATTAATGAGTGCAATTGAGTTAGGAAATCAGGAGTAAACTTTGGAGAGGGAGGTCATATACATATGCTGTTAGCTTCTGTACCACAGCTTGACCGTGTAGCTATCCAACTTGGGCCGTTTCCTGTGTATTGGTACGGGATTATTATCGGTACAGGTGTGCTATTAGGTCTTTGGCTGGCAACTCGCGAGGGAGAAAGGCTAGGTATTCCAAAAGATACATTTGTTGACCTTGTATTAATTGCAGTACCGATTGCTATTCTTTTTGCGAGAATGTACTATGTTATTTTTGAATGGGAATATTACGCACAAAATCCGAGTCAAATTATTAATACTCGTCAAGGTGGTTTGGCGATTCATGGTGGTTTAATCGGGGCTGTTATTACAGGTGTTCTTTTTGCGAAACGACGCGGACTTTCTTTCTGGAAGTTGGCTGATATTGCTGCACCAAGTATTTTACTAGGACAAGCAATTGGCCGATGGGGAAACTTTATGAACCAAGAGGCGCATGGTGATGAAGTAACGAGACAGTTTTTAGAAGGTCTTCATTTACCAGATTTCATTATTAATCAAATGTATATTGAGGGTGTGTACTATCATCCGACGTTTTTATATGAATCATTATGGAATTTTGCAGGCGTAATTTTACTACTTGCATTAAGAAAAGTGAATTTACGTCGCGGGGAGTTATTCTTCACATATTTAATTTGGTATTCAGTAGGACGCTTCTTCGTAGAAGGCTTACGTACAGATAGTTTAATGCTAGGACCACTTCGTATTGCACAAGTAATGTCAATTGGACTTGTTGTTATTTCTATTATTTTCATTATTGTGAGACGAAAAATGGGGCAAGCTGATAAAAGATATTTAGAAAATTAGAGACAAGTAGCATCTTATTATAAGATGCTGCTTCTTTCATATTCAGGAAGGTGAAAGGACTAAGGCGATGAGAATAAATACAGTGTTATTTGATTTAGATGGAACTTTAATTAATACAAACGAACTTATTATTTCTTCTTTTTTACATACTTTAAATACATATTATCCAAATCAATATAAGCGTGAAGATGTGTTGCCATTTATCGGCCCATCTTTGCATGATACTTTCAGTAAGATTGATGAAAATAAGGTTGAAGAGATGATTACAAGCTATCGCAAATTTAACCATGATCATCATGATGAATTAGTAGAAGAATATGAAACTGTATATGAAACAGTTCGAGAGTTGAAGAAGCAAGGTTATAAAGTGGGTATTGTTACAACGAAAGCGAGACAAACCGTTGAGATGGGATTACAGTTGTCAAAGCTTGATGAATTTTTTGATGTTGTCGTGACAATTGATGATGTAGAGCATGTGAAACCACATCCAGAGCCACTTCAAAAAGCGCTTGAATTATTAGATGCAAAACCAGAAGAAGCATTGATGGTTGGGGATAATCATCATGATATTGTCGGTGGTCAAAATGCGGGGACGAAAACAGCTGCGGTTTCATGGACGTTGAAAGGTAGAGCTTATTTAGAAGCTTACAAGCCAGACTTTATGCTAGATAAAATGAGTGATTTGCTACCGATTTTGTCTAATATGAACCGTTCATAAAGGTCCAAGTAAGTTAGTAGAGGAGCGAGCTAAGTGCGACGGACAACGCGCTATCCTGTTTCAGGAGAAAATTCATTATGGAATGTGTATAAAACAGTGTCTTTTTGGAAGGTAATGAAAAACTTTATTATTATCCAAATTGCACGTTACACGCCATTTTTATCTGTGAAGAATTGGTTGTACCGCACTTTTTTACGGATGAAAGTAGGAAAGAAAACATCATTTGCGCTTATGGTAATGCCGGATATTATGTTCCCAGAAAAGATAACTGTGGGAGAGAATTCGATTATTGGCTATAACACAACGCTTTTAGCACATGAATATTTAATTCGTGAATATCGACTTGGGGAAATCGTTATTGGAAATGAAGTGATGATTGGAGCGAATGTAACAATATTACCAGGTGTGAAAATTGGAGACGGTGCGACTGTCTCAGCTGGCACACTTGTTCATAGAGATGTACCGAGCGGTGCTTTCGTAGGTGGAAATCCAATGCGTATTATTTATACGAAAGAGCAAATGACCGCCAGAGAAGGTTCATGGTGAAAATGTAACATTTCTCCTCTTTTTTTATGAATAAAAAGGAAATAATTGAGTATAATATACTGTTTTGTTTTTTACGGAATCGTTTATACTTATAGATAGAAGAATGTGTGAACGAAGAAAACAAAAAACTGGAGGATATATGGGGAAAAATCAAAGGATATATAAGGAGAACGGACAAGTTATCTCTTTTAATCAATTAGCGGACTTCTTTTATAAAAAAGGGATGAGAGCTTACAAAGGACAAAAATTGCAAGATGCAATTAAATATTTTCGAAGAGCGGCACAAAGTGAGAAGGAGCCGTTTATTTTATGTCAATTAGCATCAGTATTATCTGAGGCTGGTGAATATCAAGAATCGAATCAAATCTTCTTAAAGTTAGTTAGATCTAATCCAGAACTTGAACAGTGCTATTATTTTATTGCAAATAATTATGCATATATGGGGTTATTTCAACAGGCGAAGAAATATGCGGATCGCTATTTAGAAGTTGCAAAAGAGAAGGAATTCGTAGAAGATACATTAGAACTTCTTGAGATTATGGAAGAAGAAGCAATGGGTGCGGAAGAGATTGAAGATGAAGATGATTTAATTGTTATGCAGGAAGAAGCGAATCGTTATATTCGTAATGGACAATTGGAAGAAGCAATTGCTACATTAGAAATTGTTACGAAAGATTATCCGGAATTTTGGTCAGGTCATAATAATTTAGCCATTGCACATTTTCAATCTGGTAATGTAGACAAAGCACTGAAGTTAACAGAAATGATTTTAGAGAAAAATCCTGGTAATATACATGCGCTTTGTAATACGCTTATTTTTCTATATTCAATTGGAGAGCATAAACAAGTAGAAGCGTTAGCGGGACAGCTAGTTTCGGTATATCCGATTTCATTTGAACATCGTTTGAAACTGGGAACTACACTTGCAACAATTGGTTATTTCGAGCATGCATATAAATGGTTCAAATTATTAAAGCGTCAAGGATATGAGGGAGACGTTAGTTTTTATTATTGGTTTGCATATTCTGCTTATATGGTGAAAGATCAGCAACTAGCTGAAAAAATGTGGCAATATGTCGTGGAATTGCATCCTGATAAAAAGGGAAAAGAACCGTGGAATGCGCTGAATTTAGCAGATGAAGGACAAAACGTGTTATTTGAAGAATTACGAAAATCATTTCAGCAAAGTGCGACGCTAGAAGAACAAATGCTAGCTTTATATTTAATGAATGAATTGTCAACGCCGGAGAAGGTGGGATTCTTCTTTGATATAACGCAAGCGAAGAACGGTGTTCCCATCGTATCACAACTTGCAAAGTACTTCTTTTTACTTAATAGTCATAAGAGTATTCCAGCTGATTTACAGCAATTTGAGCAGTGCGCGAGAATCGCGGATGCATTATACAATTATACGAAAAAAGATGATGAATTAATTGAAGAGTGTTTACACTTTTGGTTTTGTACGTTCATACGTTTATATACATCTGGAGACATATTTACAAATGTGTACGGCTGGTCAGCTGCGATTGAATACATTGTACGCGGCGAACAAGGAAATAAAATGACACAGTCGGAGCTTGGAGATGTATATAATGTATCTGTAGCGACTGTCCGAAAGTATGTGCAAGCTGTTAAGCGTACGCACACATAAGATAAGCAAATCATTGGGAAAAAAATGATGCTAACAGTATAATGAGGGTAACTTAATTGTGTAGGAATGGATAGGAGTGAATAGTGTGTCAGAAGAAAAAATTTATGATGTCGTTATTATTGGTGCAGGACCAGCTGGTATGACAGCTGCAGTATATACATCTCGTGCAAATTTAAGCACATTAATGCTTGAGCGTGGTATTCCAGGTGGCCAAATGGCAAACACGGAAGATGTAGAAAACTACCCAGGTTATGAGTCTATTTTAGGACCAGATTTATCAAATAAAATGTTCGAGCATGCGAAGAAATTTGGTGCTGAATATGCATACGGTGATGTGAAAGAAGTCATCGATGGTAAGGAATACAAAACAATTATTGCTGGTAAAAAAGAATATAAAGCACGTGCAATTATCGTTGCAAGCGGTGCAGAGTATAAAAAAATTGGTGTACCGGGTGAAACAGAACTTGGCGGCCGCGGTGTATCATATTGTGCAGTATGTGACGGAGCATTCTTTAAAGGAAAAGAACTTATCGTAATTGGCGGTGGAGATTCTGCTGTTGAAGAGGGTGTGTTCTTAACGCGCTTCGCATCAAAAGTAACGATCGTTCACCGTCGTGACACGCTTCGTGCACAGAAAATTTTACAAGACCGTGCTTTCCAAAACGAAAAAGTAGATTTCATTTGGAACCACACGATAAAAGAAATCAACGAAGCAAGTGGTAAAGTAGGAAGTGTAACACTTGTGGACGTAAATAGTGGAGAAGAGAAAGAAGTCAAAACTGACGGCGTATTCGTATACATCGGTATGTTACCTTTATCAAAACCATTTGTTGAACTAGGTATTACAAATGAAAATGGTTACCTTGAAACGAACGAGCGTATGGAAACGAAAATTCCTGGTATTTTCGCAGCTGGTGATGTTCGTGAAAAAATGCTTCGTCAAATTGTAACTGCAACAGGTGACGGTAGTATTGCAGCGCAAAGTGCACAACATTACGTAGAAGAATTATTAGAGGAATTAAAAACTGTATCAGAAAAATAAGGGATAATATACCTTGTGAGAAGAAAGCTACCGACAGGAGCTTTCTTCTTTTTTTGTGTGAAAATGTCAAAGTTTTGTCAAAAAATATAAGGATTATAAGCTTTCTTATTGATATACTGGACTTTACGGAAAAAATCACTATAAGAAATGAGGAATTTATTCAGTATGGAATGGCGTAATATATATCGTGGATTTTGTATGGGCGTTAGTGATTTAATTCCTGGTGTGAGCGGCGGTACAATCGCTGTTGTGTTAGGGATTTATGAACAATTGCTTGCGGCAATTAGTGGATTCTTTAGTCGTGAATGGAAAAAACATTTAGGATTTTTAATTCCACTTGCAGCTGGTGTGGCAGCGGCATTTTTAACGTTAAGTCACGTTATTAAATATTTACTTGCAAATCATTATGAACCGACTCAATTTTTCTTTCTCGGTTTAATTATTAGTATATTACCGATGTTAATGAGGGAAGCTGATGCAAAGTCGTCGTTTAAAGGTAAGCACATCGTTTTATTAATAGTTGCAGCAATTCTTGTTGCGATTACAGCTTTCTTTAAACCAGATAAGGCAGCAGATCCAATTACGACGTTAACAATTTTAAATGCAATTGGTTTATTTTTCGCAGGATGGATGGCTAGTATGGCCATGCTGCTTCCTGGAATTAGTGGATCGTTTATTTTATTAATTATTGGTGTGTATCCAACAGCAATTAACGCTTTAACTACACTTAACTTACCTTTAATCGTGGTTATCGGTGCTGGTGTTATGGTTGGATTTGTTGTAAGTAGTAAAGGCATTAGTTTTTTATTAGATCGTTATAAAAGTATGACATTTGCGGCAATTATTGGACTTGTAATCGGTTCGATTGTAATTGTATTCCCTGGGATTCCGACTGGCGGATTTTCAATTATAAGTTCAATTATTACCTTTGTTTTAGGATTTGCGATTGTTACTTATTTCGGTAAGAAATAAGTACTTTAATCCCCTTGGCGATAAAAAGCGTTAAGGGGATTTTTCATTCTATTCATTAAAAGTCTAAGCATTTACATTGCTTGTTATAGAAAGCTTTTTTAAAATTGCTGAGTAGCATATGCTTAGCGAAAGAGGACTGGCTCCTTCGTTGTAGCAAACTGTTTTTGATAGTATAATGAAAGAAGTATGCAGTGAGGAATTTTACTGCAAGTAGCTGAGGTGAAGAAACATGCAAAGAGTGACAAACTGTGTGTTAATTAGAGATAATGAAGTACTCTTACTCCAAAAACCTCGCCGAAATTGGTGGGTTGCACCAGGCGGGAAAATGGAGCGTGGTGAGACTGTAAGAGATTCCGTTGTTCGCGAGTATCGTGAAGAAACAGGTATTTATTTGAAAAACCCAGCGTTAAAGGGGGTCTTCACCTTTGTCATCCAAGAAGGTGATAAAGTTGTTTCTGAATGGATGATGTTCTCCTTTTTAGCGACAGATTTTGCAGGAGAAAACAAACTAGAGAGCGAAGAAGGCATCATTGGTTGGCATACATTTGATAAAATTGATGATTTAGCAATGGCGCCAGGAGATTATCACATTATTGATTATTTAATTAAAGGAAATGGCATAATCTACGGTACATTTGTATATACCCCAGATTTTGAGTTGCTTTCATATCGATTAGATCCGAGTTAAACCGTCAAGGAGAGGATACAATGACAGAGAATAATGATATAAAAATGGTAATTATTACAGGGATGTCTGGAGCTGGAAAAACAGTAGCTTTACAAAGTTTTGAAGATTTAGGATATTTTTGTGTGGATAATTTACCACCGATGTTATTGCCGAAGTTTATTGAGCTTATGGCGGATTCAAAAGGGAAAATGAATAAAGTGGCACTTGGTATTGATTTACGTGGCCGCGAGTTTTTTGAACATTTATGGGGAGCACTTGATGATTTATCAGAACGTACATGGATTATTCCTCATATTTTATTTTTAGATGCGAAAGATAGTACGCTTGTAACTCGTTATAAAGAAACGAGACGTTCGCATCCACTTGCACCAACTGGTTTGCCGTTAAAGGGAATCGAAGCAGAGCGTAATTTATTAACAGATATGAAGGCGCGAGCGAATATTGTGCTTGATACATCGGATTTAAAACCGAAAGAATTACGTGAAAAAATTGTTCACTTGTTCTCAACAGAAACTGAGCAAGCATTTCGTGTAAATGTTATGTCATTTGGATTTAAGTACGGTATTCCAATTGATGCAGATTTAGTATTTGATGTTCGTTTTTTACCAAATCCATATTACATTCCACACATGAAGCCATTAACAGGACTAGATGAAGAAGTTTCTTCGTATGTACTGAAATTTAATGAGACACATAAGTTTTTAGAGAAGTTGACGGATCTGATTACTTTCATGCTGCCTCATTATAAAAGAGAAGGCAAAAGTCAACTTGTAATTGCAATTGGATGTACAGGTGGACAGCATCGTTCTGTTACGCTTACAGAATACCTTGGGAAACATTTGAAACCAGAGTATAGTGTTCATGTATCTCATCGTGATGTGGAGAAGAGAAAGGGCCATTAAGGGATGAAAAAAGAGAGAAAGCCTAAAATTGTCATCATGGGAGGCGGAACTGGACTCTCTGTTTTATTAAGAGGATTAAAGCAATATCCTGTTGATATTACAGCAGTTGTTACAATTGCTGATGATGGTGGCAGTTCGGGTAGATTACGTGATGAGCTAGAAATTCCACCTCCAGGTGACATCCGTAACGTACTTGTTGCGTTATCGGATGTAGAGCCACTGGTGGAAGCTTTATTTCAGCACCGTTTCACAACAGGAGACGGACTGAAAGGTCATGCGTTAGGAAATCTATTGTTGGCAGGTATGACCTCGATTACAGGAGACTTTTTCCATGCAATTACAGAAACAAGTAAAGTATTAAATGTCAGAGGACGTGTATTACCAGCAGCGAATCAAAGTGCGGTACTTCATGCGGAACTTGAAGATGGGGAAATTGTAACAGGTGAATCAAAGATTCCTTATTACGGAAAGAAGATTAATCGTGTCTTTTTAACTCCAGAAGATGTAGAGCCATTGCATGAAACGTTGGCTGAGATTAAACGAGCTGATTTACTTGTTTTCGGTCCTGGAAGTTTGTATACGAGTATATTGCCCAATTTAGTTGTTAACAAAATTGGAGACGCTGTTCTTGCTGCAAAGGCGAAGAAGGTATATGTATGTAACGTTATGACACAAGCGGGTGAAACGATGGGATATACTGCTTTTGATCATGTGCAGGCGTTACACGATCATTTAGGGCAACCATTTATCAATACTGCAATTGTAAATAACCGTGAGATTCCTTGTGAATTACGCAAGTCATATGAGGAAGAAATGTCTACACCAGTTGTAGTGGATGAAGAACGTTTTGTTGAAAATAATATTGATGTTATTCAAGAGGGATTAGCGAAGTATGATGATCATGTTGTAAGGCATGATACGTTAAAGTTAGCGTCCATTTTATATTCATTGTTATAAATATGCGTTGCCTCGTTTGAGGTAGCGCTCCTCATTCATATAGGACAAGAATTTTGTTCCATAATAATCGTATAAGGAGGTGTTGACTGTGTCATTTGCATCAGAAACAAAGAAAGAGTTGACGAATCTTGAGATGAAGGAATGCTGTGAGAAAGCAGAATTATCAGCGTTACTTCGAATGAACGGGTCGCTTTCTTTTTCAAACCGTCGTCTATCTATCGATATTCAAACGGAAAATGCGGCAATTGCAAGAAGGATTTATACGCTTTTGAAAAAAGGATATGACGTGACGGTAGAATTGCTTGTCCGTAAAAAAATGCGCTTGAAGAAAAATAATGTATATATTGTGCGGCTTGTTGAGAAGTCTCGCGAAATATTAGCTGATCTTCATATCGTTCGAGATGACTTTTCATTTATTCGAAATATATCACAAGAATTGATTGAGAAGAAATGTTGTAAACGATCGTACTTACGTGGCGCATTTTTAGCAGGTGGTTCAGTAAATAACCCAGAAACATCATCTTATCATTTAGAAATCTTTTCGTTATATAAGGAACATAATGATGCTATATGTGAACTGATGAACGGATTTGATTTAAATAGTAAGACGTTGGAAAGAAGAAAAGGGTACATTACGTATTTGAAAGAAGCAGAAAAAATTACAGAGTTTTTAAATATTATAGGTGCTCATAATGCACTTTTAAGATTTGAAGATATTCGAATCGTACGTGATATGCGTAATTCTGTAAATCGTTTAGTGAACTGCGAAACAGCTAATTTAAATAAAACAATTGGTGCAGCACTAAGACAGATTGAAAATATTCGTTATATTGATGAGACAGTTGGTCTTGATATTTTGCCGGATAAATTACAAGAGATTGCACAATTACGAAGAGATTATCAAGATGTAACATTGAAAGAGTTAGGTGAGATGGTATCCGGGGGGAAGATTAGTAAGTCGGGTATTAATCATCGTTTGCGTAAAATCGATGAAATCGCAGAGAAATTACGCGCGGGGGAAACGTTAGTAAAAAAATAAGAGGTTAAAGGGGAAATGGAGCTGTGGTTCAAAAACGAGTTCAGGTTTCATTAAAAAACGGTTTACAAGCACGTCCGGCTGCGTTGTTTGTACAAGAGGCAAATCGCTTTCATGCAGATATCTTCATCGAGAAAGATGGAAAGACAGTAAATGCAAAGAGCATAATGGGGATTATGAGCTTAGCAATTGGAACTGGAAGCATGATAACAATTACAACAGAAGGTTCAGATGCAGAAGAGGCTTTAGAAGCATTAGCTGCATATGTACAATAAGAAGCTATCGCATATATGCGATAGCTTTTTGTTTTTGCGGTTTACTTAAAGGGAGTTTTTGGGATAGGGGGTATGTAGGTGGTTTGTCCTTGTCGTAGATTGTCGGTAAATCGATATGTTGTGTCGAACCGTTGATATATTAAAAAAATCGTTGATATAATTTAAGTTTTGTTCGATATAATTGAAAAATCGTTGATATATTTAGGTGAATACCAGGGTGGGTATCCAGACGGAGGTGCATGATAATAAAAAAGCGCCCTGTAATAGGGCGCTTTTTTTATGTATCCAGCTCCAGCGGCTAGAATCTCCGGTCGCTTCGCCCCTTCATTCGAGGCAAAAAGCGCCTCGGAATCAGGGACTCCATCGCCCTGCGATTCTAAACGAGCCGCTTCTGCTTTTAGTTATTAACGATTTGTAAAGATCTTATCGATTAAACCGTATTCTAAAGCTTTTTCTGCTGTCATGAAGTTGTCGCGGTCTGTGTCGCGTTGTAGTACTTCAAGTGGTTGACCAGTGCGGTCAGCAAGAATTTGGTTTAGTTTTTCACGTAAGAATAGGATACGTTTTGCAGCGATTTCGATTTCAGTCGCTTGACCTTGTGCTCCACCAAGTGGTTGGTGAATCATTACTTCACTGTTTGGAAGTGCATAACGTTTTCCTTTTTCACCTGCTGCAAGTAAGAATGCACCCATAGATGCAGCCATACCGATACAGATTGTTGATACTTGTGGTTTAATAAACTGCATTGTATCATAGATTGCCATACCCGCTGTGATAGAACCACCAGGGCTGTTGATGTAGATGTGAATATCTTTTTCTGGATCTTGAGATTCCAAGAATAAAAGCTGGGAAACGATTGAGTTAGCTACGTTGTCATCAATTGCACTACCAAGCATAATGATGCGGTCTTTTAATAGTCGAGAGTAAATATCGTAAGCGCGTTCTCCACGATTTGTTTGTTCAATTACTGTAGGAATTAAATTCATCTGTTATTTCCTCCTTATAAAGCTTTCTTAGTCTTATAATACAATTATGGTCAATAAAGGTCAAACGAAACCACTTTAAATCAAAAAAATATGTAGTTGTACCATGAAATATTCGCTATGTTTTCGAAATTCCCTGCTTATGTATCTTCAACATCATAACCGAATTACATAAATTTAAACGTTATGAAAATTGGAGAAAAAAGAAAAGAACGCCTTTTAACTGAAGCGTTCTTTCGATAATTAGTCTTTTAAAAGATAGGTTACTTTATTTAAAATCTTTTCGATTTGTTTCGCGTTTTTACTATACATTTCGCTTGCTGATTTCGACTTTGTTTCTAAGGAAAATAGTTCAAGATCAGCATGACATTTTTTTAAAGATGCTAATAATAAAGGTTTGTTTTGAGGAGAAGGCATCTGGAGTTTGTCATTGTAAATGTCGATAGTAAGTTGTCCGTATGAATCCACTTGACCGAGGAAGACATTTTCAATAACAACACCGAGTTTTTCTAATTCTGAATGTAGCCAAGCGCGGTTATGTCCGCTTGCTGAAAGAGGTTCATCTAGTACATTTCCATCCATAATAACAGTTTGTGGTTCTTTCTCGTTTGGTACTTTTAAACCGATGTCTTTTGCTGTAAGTGGCTGGGAATCTTTCTTTAATAATACATTTAATTCTCCGCTTGGTTCTAAGACAGCAAATTCGACTTCAGCTACGCTGAACGCACTTTTTCCACGGAGAAGTTCCAGTAATTCGTCACTCGTATATTTTTCTTTCTTCAAGTTATCTTCGAGTATCTTTCCGTCTTTTATTAATACGGTAGATTTCCCTTCAAAGAAGTCCCGAGCTGTTTTGTTCTTTAAAGAGAGGATTCCTGTTAAAAAAGGTACCACAGCGAAAATGAGTATCGCAAAGACGCCGTGAAAAAATTTTGAATCGAGCCCTGTAGATACTTGGGCAGCGATGTCACCAATTGTCATTCCGGCTATGTATTCAAAAAAGGAAAGCTGAGAGATTTGTCTTTTCCCTAACCATTTCGTAATAGCGAATAAAATAATTAATATGAATACAGAGCGAAGAATGACAAGTGTCCATTCCGGCAGGTGAGACATAGTCGTTTCCTCCAGTCTACTTAAAACCCTTTATATTGAGGTTCTTCACGTTCTAATACTGAAATTCTATCCTTTAAATCAGCGATGATGCTGTCCATTTCTAACATACATTCATGAAATACGCGTTTTGATTCTTCGTCTTGTGAATTTAATGAAAGGGAGCTTAAACTTGCTTGGGCGCCCCTTACACTAGCAAGGCAAGTTTTTACGCTAGCGATAACAGTCATATAAACACCTTTTATCCTTTCGGTTTGAATAATAATGCTCCAATGAAGCCGAAAATAATAGCTGCTGATACACCGGCGCTCGTTACTTTAAACATGCCGGTAATAACGCCAACGATGCCATGTTTTGCAGCTTCTTCCATTGCGCCATGAACGAGGGCATTACCAAAGCTTGTAATAGGTACAGTTGCCCCGGCTCCAGCGAAATCAATTAATGGCTCATACAAATTAAATCCATCTAATATAGCTCCAGCAACAACGAGTGTTGCCATTGTATGAGCGGGTGTTAGTTTGCCGACATCAAACATAAGTTGGCCGATTACACATATGAGTCCGCCAATGACGAAAGCCCAGAAAAAAATCATTGCGTTGCACCTCCAAATTCAATCGAAACGGCATGAGCGATACACGGAATCGTTTCTTCTTGTTGGAATGTAAGTGGAGATAGTAAAGCGCCTGTCGCAACGACAAGTATTTTTTTGAACTCTCCTCTTTTCATTCGGTTTAATAAATGACCGTACACGACTGTTGCGGAACATCCAGGCCCACTAGCACCAGCTATGACAGGTTGTCCTTCTCTATAAATGATAATTCCGCAATCTTGAAATTGTTCGCTCGTTACTTTCGTTCCGTGTTTATGTAGTAAGTCATAAGCAATTTCGCGTCCTACATGTCCGAGATCGCCTGTTACGATTAAATCGTAGTAAGAGGCATCAATTTGGCGTTCACGTAAATGGGCTTCAATTGTATCAACTGCAGCTGGAGCCATTGCGCCTCCCATATTAAACGGATCCGTTAATCCCATATCAACAACTCGCCCAATCGTTGCAGATGTTACTCTTGGACCATGGCCAGTATCGCTTAAAATAGCGGCTCCTGCTCCGGTTACTGTCCACTGTGCAGTAGGCGGCTTTTGTCCACCGTATTCGGTAGGGTAGCGGAATTGTTTTTCTACAGCAGTATTATGGCTTGAAGCTCCAGTTAATAAATATTTTGCACCTTTTGCATTTACGATACTTGCCCCAAGTGCTAAACCTTCCATAGAAGTAGAGCAAGCCCCGAATAATCCGAGATAAGGAGTGCCCAGTGTGCGGCAAGCAAAGCTTGTTGGAGTAATTTGATTAATTAAATCTCCTGCGAGTATGAATTGAATATCATCTTTACGAAGCTCTGCTTTTTCAGTAGCGCGACTACAAGCTTCTTCGAATAAAATTTTATGTGCTTTTTCATAGGAATCTTGTCCGAGCCATAAATCTTCATGAAGGATATCGAAGTCTTCTGGGATGTTCCCCTTTGCTTCAAATGGTCCACCGACAACCCCTGTTGAGATAATGACTGGTTTGTTTTCAAATACCCACGTTCGGTGTCCTTGTAACATTTATAGCCCTCCCCATTGAACGAGAATAGTTTTAATAAGTGCGATGACGAAAGCGGAAAATACACCAAATAAAATAACAGAACCAGCTAGTTTAAACATATTGCCGCCAACGCCAAGGACAAATCCTTCCGTTCGATGCTCAATACATGCGGCAATAACAGAGTTACCAAATCCAGTAACAGGTACAGCTGTACCTGCTCCGGCAAACTGTCCAAAACGATCGTATATACCAAATCCAGTTAGTAACATGGAGATGAAAATGAGAGTTGCGACTGTTGGATTGCCTGCTGAGCGTTCAGTGAAATCAAAATATGTGATGTAAAAAGTAGAAATGAGTTGTCCGATGAAGCAAATAAAACCACCGACGAAAAAGGCTTTTATACAATTTTTTAAGACAGGTCGTTTCGGTTCGCGTTCTTGTTCGAATTTTTTATACTCCTGTTGTACAGGGGTTAAGTTTTTATCTTTACTAGCCATTGCAATCCTTCCTTTTCTTTTAAAAAGCGTTAAGTGTTAGACTCCATTTTTTTACCAATGAATTTTAATTGTTTATTAATTTCATCTTTAGATACTTCTTTTTCCTTAATTTTTCTTTCGAGTTTTTCGAGTAACATAAAGATTTTTTTATCTGTACTGACACGAACATCGAAAGTAGGGTGCTCATCACTTAGTTGCTTTTGAAGCTTTTTACGCAGCGGCTTTAATCCAAACCTTTCGTGATGCTCAGGTGTAACTGCTATGTAGAGATCTAAATTTGAATTCACTGCTGTACTTTTTATAATTTCATCCATAGCGAGAGCTCTTTTTTTCGCTCCTTGTGATATAGATTGATTAAAGGATTCCGTACTCGTCTTTGTTAACTTTGGACCTTTTTCTTTCTCCGTTCGTTTTGCTTCTTCTTTCACTTTTTTATCTAAAGGACTATTATCACATCCGGTAAAAGAGCTAAATAGAAGTGCAAATAATGCGGTTATGAGGCCGAGTTTTCGCATAATTATCATTCCATTTCTATTGCAATATGTAATGTGATAGAAAAAGGATGACTGCATATCATCCTTTTTCTATTTCACAGCAAGACCGATTCGTTATTGCTGTGAGTATTGTGGTTCTTCTTGTTGGACTTCTTCAACGCGTGGGTTTAAAGAATCGATAATCGTTTGTGTTTGCTGCGCAGCTGTTTGGAAAAGTTGCTTCGCTTGTTGGTTATCCGTATCAAGAGCGAATCCCTCTAAGCTAGCTTGTGCACTTTTTAATCCAGAAACAGTTTGCTTTAATTTTGTAATTACAGTCATTGAATGAAGCCCCCTTTGGAATATCAATTCAAAGATTATAATTTGTGAGTTGGGGTGAATTTATGATTGGAAAATTTAGGGGTGGAATAGATTTTATATGCTTTTAGCTAAGGTGCATAAGGTATTATGGGGATATTTTTATTGATTTAGATGGATTTTATTGCTATTATTATGAGAAGAAAATGAAGTGTTTTCTATAATCATGCGCCCATAGCTCAGTCGGATAGAGCGGTGGTTTCCGGTACCACGTCTGCCGGGGGTTCGAATCCCTCTGGGCGCGTCAAAAAGTCCTAACTTACGTTTTGTAGGTTAGGACTTTTTTTATTTCCCTCTTGTTATATCTAGTAATAAGATTTACTATTAGTACTTGATAATAATTTTTTAACTTTATTATTTTCTTTCAATATTATTCAAATTTCGGTTGTAAGTTGTAAATCTCATTAATACATATAAATTAATAATATTTTGGAATGGGTGTCTGCGTGAGGATTCTCCTTTTACCAAACTTATTGTACAATAGAAACAAGGGGGAGATTAGTTTGAAGGCAAGTCTTTTACAAGAACAAAGCTTACGTTTGGCAATGACACAAGAGTTAAGGCAAGCGATTACAATGCTCCAGTATAATGTACAAGAATTATCGGAGTTTTTGTATGAGCAATCGTTAGAGAATCCCCTTATTGAGTTAGGTGGTTTTGAGAGGGAGAAGAAAAAGAGCTCTAACAACAGTAAAAGTACCAGCAAACAAGTCGAGAATCAGATGGAGATCTACAGTGTGGATTCTACAACGATTCAGCAACATTTATTAAATCAAATACAGTATTATAAAATAGATGAAGAAGAGCGAAAAGTAGCTTCTTTCATTATTATGAACATGGATGGAAATGGATATTTACAAGAAACGAATGAAGAGTTAGCAGAGCTCCTTTCTGCACATATTCATGTAGTCGACCGTTCTGTAGAGCTTGTCCAATCACTGGAGCCAGCAGGGGTAGGGGCGCGTAATATTCAGGAATGTTTAACTTTGCAATTGAAGCGCTTACAAAGACGTAATGGATTAGCAGAAGAGGTTGTAGAAGATCATTTCGCTTATTTCGTGAAGAAAGATTGGCGAAAGCTCGTTCAAGTGTTGAAGTGTAGTAATGAGGAATTGCAGAGTGCGGTAAATTGTATAACGTCATTACAACCAAAACCAGGTCTTGCGTTTTCTTCAGATAAACCACTTTACATTGTACCTGATATGGCGGTGAAAAAAGATGGCGATCGCCTCGTCTTACAAATGAACGAGAGAAATATGCCGAGAATTGAAATTCATTCTGAATATAGTGCGCTTCTTAATAATAGTGAAAGTGAAGTAGCATCTTACGTATCAGAAAAGTATCAGCATGTGCAGTGGATTATGCGCAGTTTGAAGCAGAGAAAACAGACATTGCTGCAAGTAATGACTATTATTATGGAAAAACAACGTGATTTCTTCTGGAAAGGTCCAGAGTATTTAAGACCTCTCGCTTTAAAAGAGGTAGCGGAAGAGTTAAGTGTGCATGAATCGACAATTAGTCGTGCGACGCGAAATAAATATGTGCAAACACCACACGGTTTATTTGAGATGAAATCGTTCTTTAGCAATGCCGTTTCGACGACTGAAGATGAAGCAGTTTCTACAAAACGTGTAAAACAATTTATTCAAACGCTAATTGGGGCAGAGGATAAGAAAAAGCCACTTTCGGATCAAAAGATTTCAAAATTATTAGAAGAAGAGCATGAAATTGTTATTTCTCGAAGAACAGTGGCGAAGTATAGAGAACAAATGCATATCCCAGCTTCGTCATTACGAAAAACGATCGGATAGGTGAAGAAGATGAAAGTTGTACTGTATACTAAAAAAGATTGTGGCCTTTGCGTGAAGGCGAAACAAGTTTTACAGGAAGTACAATGTGAATATTCTTTTCAAATCGAGGAAATAGATATATATGAAGATAATGACCTTTTAGAAAAATATCACTTAATGATTCCGGTTGTAGAAATGGACGGAAAACAAGTAGAATATGGTAACATTCACAAAGGTGTCATAATAAACTATATAAAGAATGCAGTTAAGAGTTGAATAAGTTTCTATCTCCTGTTACAATAATACACGTAGCAGGGATTATTTTTTTAACCTATGTGGGACACAAAATGTCACTACGGGACGTAAAGTGACCACAAGGGAAAATGAACCGATGTAGTGAGGAGAAAAGATATGCGCTCATGGATTCAGAATACAAAAAAATTATTACCTGATCTGCTACCTGTTATGCAAACGAGAATGCAAATTCTTCAATACATTAGGCTCATGCAGCCGATTGGAAGAAGAAACTTATCAGCAAGTCTCGGTATGACAGAACGAGTATTGCGAAGTGAAGTTCAAGTTTTGAAAGAACAAAACTTAGTTCACGTCGCTTCTTCTGGAATGACTTTGACAGAAGAAGGAACAACTTTAGTTCTTGCTTTGGAAGACTTTATGAAAGAAATTTCCGGGTTAAAGGTTTTAGAAAAGCAACTTAAGGAAACATTAGACTTGGATGAAGTTTTCGTTGTCCCTGGTGATAGTGATGAATCACCTTGGGTCAAACTGGAGATGGGCCGTGCTTGTGTGACTTGTATAAAAGACCGTCTGACAGCGAATAATATCGTTGCTGTGGCTGGAGGAACTACGCTAGCTGCTGCTGCGGACATGATGCAACTTGATTGCAAAGATTTACATATGCTATTTGTCCCAGCACGTGGTGGAATTGGAGAAGGCGTCGAATTAGAAGCCAATACCATTTGTGCCAAGATGGCACAAAATACGATGAGTAATTATCGCTTATTGTATGTTCCAGACCATGTTAGTAGCGAAGCATATGCGTCTATTGTGACAGAGCCTTCCGTGAAAGAAGTTCTTGAGTTGATTCGATCTTCCAATATCGTCATTCATGGAATAGGTGATGCGTTAACAATGGCACGTCGCAGAAGTACTTCAGAAGCAGATTGGTTAAAGATTCAGGCAAGCGAAGCAGTTGGCGAAGCTTTCGGTTACTACTTTAATGAAGAAGGAAATGTTGTTCATAAAGTAAGAACAGTTGGTATGCAACTAGAGGATTTACAAAATGTATCTCACGTTGTTGCAGTCGCTGGAGGTTCTTCAAAGGCAAAAGCAATACAGGCTGTAATTAAACAAGGGCACACTTCAATTCTAATTACAGATGAAGGTGCAGCAAAACAGTTAACAAAGGGTTTTACCCTTTAATATAATCCCCCAAGGAGGAAATTCAAATGACTAAAATTGGTATTAATGGATTTGGACGTATCGGACGTAACGTATTCCGCGCAGCTCTTAACAACTCTGAGGTAGAAGTAGTAGCAATCAACGACTTAACAGATGCTAAAACATTAGCTCACCTTTTAAAATATGACACAGTTCACGGAACTTTAAATGCAGAAGTATCTGCTAACGAAAACAGCATCGTTGTTAACGGTAAAGAAATTAAAGTTATCGCTGAGCGTGACCCAGCTCAATTACCATGGAGCGACTACGGAGTAGAAGTAGTAGTAGAATCTACTGGCCGTTTCACTAAAAAATCAGACGCTGAGAAACACTTAGGTGGATCAGTTAAGAAAGTTATCATCTCAGCTCCAGCTTCTGACGAAGATATCACTGTAGTTATGGGTGTTAACCACGAACAATACGATGCAGCTAACCACAACGTAGTATCTAACGCTTCTTGTACTACAAACTGTCTAGCTCCATTCGCTAAAGTATTAAACGAAAAATTCGGCGTAAAACGCGGAATGATGACAACAATTCACTCTTACACTAACGACCAACAAATCTTAGACTTACCACACAAAGATTTACGTCGTGCTCGTGCAGCAGCTGAAAACATGATCCCAACATCTACTGGTGCAGCTAAAGCTGTAGCATTAGTATTACCAGAACTTAAAGGTAAATTAAACGGTGGCGCTGTACGTGTTCCAACTGCTAACGTTTCTCTAGTTGACCTAGTTGTTGAACTTGACAAAGAAGTAACAGTTGAAGAGGTAAATGCAGCATTCAAAGCAGCAGCTGAAGGTGAATTAAAAGGTATCCTTGGATACAGCGAAGAGCCATTAGTATCTATCGACTATAACGGATGTACAGCTTCTTCTACAATCGATGCATTATCTACAATGGTAATGGAAGGTAACATGGTTAAAGTACTTTCTTGGTACGATAACGAAACTGGTTACTCTAACCGCGTAGTAGACCTAGCAGCTTACATGACTTCAAAAGGTCTTTAATTCTTAATTATATAAGTTATCAATGACAAAACGAGGGAGAGGGTTTGTTCCCTCTCTCTCTTCTTTCGTTTTAAAAGCAAATGTGTTAAGCTTTTGAGTGGGTTTTGTCAATCCTAACTAGTAGTCGGAGGGAAATCCAATGAACAAAAAATCAATTCGTGACGTAGATTTAAAAGGTAAGCGTGTATTTTGCCGCGTTGATTTCAACGTACCTATGAAAGAAGGCAAAATTACAGATGAAACTCGTATCCGTGCAGCTCTTCCTACAATTCAATATTTAGTAGAGCAAGGTGCGAAAGTTATTTTAGCAAGTCACTTAGGCCGTCCAAAAGGTCAAGTAGTAGAAGAAATGCGTTTAACTCCAGTAGCAGCACGTTTAGGCGAGCTTCTTGGTAAAGACGTTAAAAAAGCGGACGAAGCATTCGGACCAGTTGCACAAGAAATGGTTGCAGCAATGAACGAAGGCGACGTATTAGTTCTTGAAAACGTACGTTTCTATGCGGGCGAAGAAAAGAACGATGCAGAACTTGCGAAAGAATTTGCAGCACTTGCTGACATCTTCGTAAACGATGCATTCGGTGCAGCTCACCGTGCTCACGCTTCTACAGCAGGTATCGCAGACTACCTACCAGCAGTATCTGGTCTATTAATGGAAAAAGAGTTAGATGTACTTGGTAAAGCACTTTCTAACCCAGAACGTCCATTTACAGCTATTATCGGTGGTGCGAAAGTAAAAGATAAAATCGGTGTAATTCGTCATCTATTAGACAAAGTAGATAACTTAATCATCGGTGGTGGACTTGCTTACACATTCGTTAAAGCTTTAGGTCATGAAATTGGTCTATCTCTATGTGAAGACGACAAGATCGAACTAGCTAAAGAATTTATGCAACTTGCAAAAGAAAAAGGCGTAAACTTCTACATGCCAGTTGATGTTGTAATCACTGAGGAATTCTCTGAAACTGCAACAACTAAAATCGTTGGTATCGACTCTATCCCTTCTAACTGGGAAGGCGTGGACATCGGTCCTAAAACACGTGAAATTTATGCAGATGTAATTAAAAATTCTAAGCTTGTTGTATGGAATGGACCAATGGGTGTATTCGAAATGACTCCATTCGCAGAAGGTACAAAAGCAGTAGGACAAGCATTAGCAGATGCAGAAGATACATACTCTGTTATCGGCGGTGGTGACTCTGCAGCAGCTGTTGAAAAATTCGGTATGGCTGATAAAATGAGCCACATTTCTACTGGCGGCGGTGCGTCATTAGAATTCATGGAAGGTAAAGAGCTTCCAGGTGTAGTTTGTCTTAACGACAAATAAGTAGCAGCCAAAGAAAAAGGACGGTGCAAAGCATGCGTAAACCAATTATCGCAGGTAACTGGAAAATGAATAAAACTCTATCAGAAGCAGTTAGCTTCGTAGAGGAAGTTAAAGGTCAAATCCCAGCAGCTTCAGCTGTTGATGCAGTAGTTTGCTCTCCAGCTCTATTCTTAGAGCGCCTTGTAGCAGCAACTGAAGGAACTGACTTACAAGTAGGTGCACAAAACATGCACTTCGAAAAAAATGGTGCATTCACTGGCGAAATTAGCCCAGTAGCACTTAGCGACTTAAAAGTTGGCTATGTAGTACTTGGCCACTCTGAGCGTCGTGAAATGTTTGCCGAAACAGATGAGTCAGTAAACAAAAAGACTATCGCAGCATTTGAACATGGTTTAACACCAATCGTATGTTGTGGTGAGACTTTAGAAGAGCGCGAAAGCGGAAAAACATTTGATCTAGTAGCAGGTCAAGTGACAAAAGCACTTGCAGGTTTAACAGAAGAGCAAGTTAAAGCAACTGTTATCGCTTATGAGCCAATCTGGGCTATCGGTACAGGTAAATCTTCTTCTTCTGCAGATGCAAACGAAGTATGTGCGCACATCCGTAAAGTTGTTGCAGAAGCTGTTTCTCCAGAAGCTGCAGAAGCTGTTCGTATCCAATACGGCGGTAGCGTAAAACCAGAAAACATTAAAGAGTATATGGCACAATCTGACATCGACGGCGCTTTAGTTGGCGGTGCTAGCTTAGAGCCTGCTTCGTTCTTAGGTCTTCTGGGGGCGGTAAAATGAGAAAGCCAACAGCTTTAATCATTCTTGACGGTTTCGGACTTCGTGAAGAAACTTACGGGAATGCTGTAGCACAAGCTAAGAAACCTAATTTTGATGGTTACTGGAACAAATTCCCTCACACAACGCTTACAGCTTGTGGCGAGGCGGTAGGTCTTCCAGAAGGTCAAATGGGTAACTCTGAGGTTGGTCACTTAAATATCGGTGCTGGCCGCGTAGTATATCAAAGCTTAACACGCGTTAACGTTGCAATTCGTGAAGGTGAGTTCGATAAGAACGAAACTTTCCAAAATGCAATTAAAAGTGTAAAAGAAAAAGGTACTGCACTTCATTTATTCGGTTTACTTTCTGACGGTGGTGTGCACAGTCACATGAACCATATGTTTGCTCTTCTTCGCCTAGCAGCAAAAGAAGGCGTGGAGAAAGTTTATATCCATGCATTCTTAGACGGCCGCGATGTTGGACCACAAACAGCAAAAGGTTATATCGATGCAACGAATGAAGTAATTAAAGAAACAGGAGTAGGACAATTCGCGACTATCTCTGGTCGTTATTACTCTATGGACCGTGACAAGCGTTGGGATCGCGTAGAAAAATGTTACAGTGCTATGGTGAATGGTGAAGGCCCTACTTATAAATCAGCAGAAGAGTGTGTAGAAGACTCTTATGCGAACGGTATCTATGATGAATTCGTATTGCCGTCTGTAATTGTTAACGAAGATAACACGCCAGTTGCAACAATCAATGATGATGATGCAGTTATCTTCTATAACTTCCGTCCAGACCGTGCAATTCAAATTGCTCGTGTATTTACAAACGAAGACTTCCGTGAGTTCGATCGTGGTGAAAAAGTACCTCACATTCCAGAATTCGTATGTATGACACACTTCAGTGAAACTGTAGATGGTTACGTGGCATTCAAGCCAATGAACCTTGATAACACTTTAGGTGAAGTTGTTGCACAAGCGGGATTAAAGCAACTTCGCATCGCGGAAACTGAAAAGTATCCGCACGTTACATTCTTCTTTAGCGGTGGTCGTGAGGCTGAATTCCCAGGAGAAGAGCGTATCTTAATTAACTCACCGAAGGTTGCAACGTATGACTTGAAACCTGAAATGAGCATTTACGAAGTAACGGACGCTTTAGTAAATGAAATCGAAAATGATAAACATGATGTTATCATTCTTAACTTTGCGAACTGTGATATGGTTGGCCATTCTGGGATGATGGAACCAACAATTAAAGCAGTAGAAGCAACTGACGAATGTTTAGGAAAAGTTGTAGAAGCGATTCTTGCAAAAGATGGTGTAGCACTTATTACTGCTGACCATGGTAATGCTGATCAGGAGTTAACTGCTGATGGCGGTCCTATGACAGCTCATACAACTAACCCGGTTCCTTTCATCGTTACAAAAAATGATGTAGAGCTTCGTGAAGGTGGTATTTTAGGAGATATCGCTCCAACAATGCTTACACTTTTAAATGTGGAACAACCGAAAGAAATGACAGGTAAAACAATTATTAAATAATTTGCTTATATAAAAAGGAGAGAATTTATTATGTCAACAATTATTGATGTTTATGCTCGCGAAGTCCTTGACTCTCGTGGTAACCCAACTGTAGAAGTAGAAGTTTACACAGAAAGCGGCGCTTTCGGACGCGCTATCGTACCAAGTGGTGCATCTACTGGTGAGCACGAAGCAGTAGAATTACGTGACGGTGACAAATCTCGTTACCTTGGTAAAGGTGTTGTTAACGCAGTAAACAACGTTAACGAAATTATCGCTCCAGAAATCGCTGGTTTCGATGTAACTGACCAAGCTGGTATCGACCGTGCTATGATCGAATTAGATGGCACTCCAAACAAAGGTAAACTAGGCGCTAACGCTATCCTTGGTGTATCTATGGCAGTAGCTCACGCAGCAGCTGACTTCGTAGGTCTTCCATTATACCGTTACCTTGGTGGATTCAATGCAAAACAATTACCAACTCCAATGATGAACATCATCAACGGTGGTTCTCACGCTGATAACAACGTTGACTTCCAAGAGTTCATGATCTTACCAGTTGGTGCTCCAACATTCAAAGAATCAATCCGTATGGGTGCTGAAGTATTCCATGCACTTAAAGCTGTATTACATGACAAAGGTCTTAACACTGCAGTAGGTGACGAAGGTGGATTCGCTCCAAACCTTGGTTCTAACCGTGAAGCTTTAGAAGTAATCATCGAAGCTATCGAAAAAGCTGGTTACAAAGCTGGCGAGAACGTATTCTTAGGAATGGACGTTGCTTCTTCTGAGTTCTACAACAAAGAAACTGGTAAATATGACCTTGCAGGCGAAGGCC
This sequence comes from Bacillus cereus group sp. MYBK220-1, assembly GCF_051916445.1. Taxonomy (NCBI): domain Bacteria; kingdom Bacillati; phylum Bacillota; class Bacilli; order Caryophanales; family Bacillaceae; genus Bacillus; species Bacillus cereus group sp. MYBK220-1. The sequence goes on from NZ_JBQAGQ010000004.1 coordinate 408,575, forward strand.
GTACTGGCTTAACTTCTGCAGAAATGGTTGATTTCTATGAAGAGCTTTGCAAAGACTTCCCAATCATCTCTATCGAAGATGGTTTAGACGAAAACGACTGGGATGGTCACAAATTATTAACTGAGCGTATCGGTGATAAAGTACAATTAGTTGGTGACGATTTATTCGTAACTAACACTCAAAAACTTGCTGAAGGTATCGAAAAAGGTATCTCTAACTCAATCTTAATTAAAGTTAACCAAATCGGTACTTTAACTGAGACTTTCGAAGCTATCGAAATGGCTAAACGTGCTGGTTACACAGCAGTTGTATCTCACCGTTCTGGTGAAACTGAAGATGCTACAATCGCTGACATCGCAGTTGCAACTAACGCTGGCCAAATCAAAACTGGTTCTATGAGCCGTACTGACCGTATTGCTAAGTACAACCAATTATTACGCATCGAAGACGAACTAGGCGAAATCGCTGTTTACGATGGTATCAAATCTTTCTATAACATCAAACGATAATTGTAGAAAATAAACGACAGACCGTGAGAAATCACGGTCTGTTTTTTTATGCTAAAATTGTTCACCCGTCATAAGTGACATGAAATGTTTGAAGAAGCGGTTATAGTCAAAATCAATTGCGATTTGATGAACCGGCCAATCAATAAATGGCTTCTGGTTCACTAAAGAGCGAAATTCCCCTATGCTTGCTCCTTGTGCAGAGGATTCTGTCATGACAACGATAGGTGATTTGTGATAGGTAAACATAGAGTTATCAAGTAAAGCGAGTATTGGTATTGTGTCATGGAAGGGGCTCCCCTTTAAATGTGGTAGGGCGTCTTTATAATATCCGTAGTAATAATGATCAAATAACGGTTTGACAAGTGGAACTTTTCCTTTTGCCTCAATGTATTCTGCCATTTCTGGTGTAATGATGGAGTATTGAGTGACGTTTAATGGGTATATGTACATGTTAGCTGTGGATTGAAGGACTATATTAGCGGCAGTAGGATCGCCATAAAAGTTTGCTTCGGAAATAGGGGTAACATTACCAGGATGTAAAAAGGCACCGCCCATTACGTAGTAAGATTTAATTTGTTTCATTAACTGTTTGCACATGATAAACAAAATTGCTAGGGAGGTAAGTCTTCCTAAACTCACAATAATTAATTCATCCTTATACTGTTCAATAAGAGGAATAACTTCAAAAAAATTCTCCATTTCTCCGTTAGTCACATTCACCTTTGGAATAATTGGACCGAGCCCCTGTTTTCCATGTACATCCGTAAAAAACGCAGGTGGGGCACCAGTAAGGGGACGTTCTGAACCACCGAATATCTTGATATTTCTATTCTTTGTTTCGTTATTAAAAAAATGAGCATTTTCTACGGCCATTTTTTTTGGAACATTGCCGTAATCAGCAACGATACCGACGATTTCTATTTCATCGATAAAGAATGCTAAGAGGAGAGCCATCGTATCATCAATCCCAGGATCACAAAAAATGAGAACTTTTTTGGGCATATGTTCACCACCTATCTTGTTTATCCCGTACAAACCAGCTTGGTGAGGGCTAATAATCAATAAGGATGAGGGGAATCTCATGGATTAAAGTTTCACTTTATATATATGTAAGTTTAAGAATAAAAAGATTATTTTATTGAAATAATAGTCTTTTAAATTCAGAAAATAAAAACTTTTTATATTAGGTCAAGGTTTTTGACTTAATTTTCGTTTAGAAATGCAGTCGTATCAAGGTTGTAAGCGTATAACATAGGCTGTTTTTGCTGTCAAGTTGATAAATTGCAGCTTTTTACAATTTATACTATGATAAAGATATTAACAGAAGATCGTATAAACATGAGGGATGATGAACATGAAATTTACAAAGATTCTTGTCCAAATTGCAGCTCTTTACGTGTTTTATATGGTTGGAACTTGGGTACAAGAAATGTTAAATATTCCGATCCCAGGAAGTTTGATTGGAATGTTCCTCTTACTTGTTTTACTTAGCCTAAAAGTTCTTCCAGTGAAATGGTTCGATTTAGGAGCAGAAACACTCGTTGCTATTATGCCGTTTTTATTAATTCCGCCAACGCTTGGCCTAATGAATTACGGTGCTTTTTTTATGAGTAAAGGAATTTCTCTTTTCATTACAGTTGTAGCGAGTACATTTTTAATTATTATTGTCGCAGGACATACAGGACAATATCTTGCGAATAGGAAGGAAAGAGAGTCGCGATGAGCCAAATATTAATCGGAGTCGGTTGGGTTCTTTTTACGGTGCTATTATATCAATTATCTAAAAAAATCTATAAATTATTTCCAACACCATTCACCATTCCAATGCTTGTAGCAACTGGATTAATGGCTTTCCTATTTATCGTGCTTGATATACCGTATCAACATTATATGGAAAGTGGTGGTGGCTGGATTGCAAAGCTACTTGGACCCGGTGTTGTAGCATTTGCAATTCCTCTTTATAAACAACGTCATGTTCTGCAAAAATATGTTGTACCGATTGCTGGTGGCGTATTAGTAGGTACAACAGTTGCAATCGCTAGTGATTTTGCGATTGCTTCACTTATGGGCACGGATAAAAGCTTAATCTTATCGTCTTTACCAAAATCGGTGACAATGCCAGTTGCGATGAGTGTTTCAGAGCAAGTCGGTGGTGTACCTTCCTTAACAGCAGCTTTCGTTGTTATCGCAGGTATTACTGGAACGATTACAGGCCCCCTTTTATTAAAATGGAGCCGTGTTACAAACTCAGTTGGTAAAGGTATCGGATTTGGATGTGCTTCTCATATTATGGGGGTTATGAGAGCGATGAAAAATAACGAACATGAAGGTGTTATTGGATCGGTAACAATGACATTAACAGCAATTTTGACATGTTTACTTGGACCGTTATTTGCGATGATGTTTATGTAATAGAAGAAAAGCGAGAGCGCCTCTATAGCTCTCGCTTTTCTATAGAATTTATGCTACAGTTACAATAACTGAATCTTTGTAGGAGGTACGCCAAGTGCATACGTTATTATCAGTTTTACTTATTATTGTATCGATTTTAATGATTGTTATGGTACTTATGCAATCTAGTAATAGCTCAGGCCTTTCAGGTGCAATTTCAGGCGGTGCGGAGCAATTATTTGGTAAGCAAAAGGCACGTGGAATTGAAGCGGTATTAAACCGTATTACAATTGTTTTAGCTGTATTGTTCTTTGTATTAACAATTGGTGTTACGTACTTCAATTTATAGAATTGAAAGAAGAAGCGTTAGTGAATGGTACTAATGGTTCTTCTTTTTTTGTTTTGCTATTTGAAAAAAGTTTCTAATTAGATTATAGAAATATAAATATGGTACACTAGATATAGAAAGAATACGACTAGATTACAGAAGAGAAAGAGGAGAAGTACATGATGAAATTAGCATCTCCGAAACCATTTACATTTGAGGGTGGAGACCGCGCTGTTTTATTACTACATGGATTCACAGGGAACTCAGCTGATGTACGTATGTTAGGGCGTTTCTTGGAAAAGAAAGGCTACACTTGTCATGCACCAATTTATAAAGGGCACGGTGTACCACCAGAAGAGCTTGTTCATACAGGTCCTGAAGATTGGTGGCAAGATGTAACAGAAGCATATCAACTTTTAAAAGATAAAGGTTTTGAGAAAATTGCTGTTGTTGGATTGTCACTTGGCGGAGTATTTTCACTAAAATTAGGTTATACAGTACCGGTTTTAGGTGTAGTACCAATGTGTGCACCAATGTATATTAAGAGTGAAGAAACGATGTACCAAGGTATATTGGCATATGCCCGCGAATATAAAAAGCGTGAGCAAAAATCACCAGAGCAAATTGAACAAGAAATGTTGGAATTCCAAAAGACACCGATGAATACATTAAAAGCATTACAACAATTAATTGCTGACGTACGTAACAATGTGGACATGATTTATGCACCAACATTTGTTGTACAAGCGCGTCATGATGAAATGATTAATACAGATAGTGCGAACATTATTTATAACGGTGTAGAATCAACGTTAAAAGACATTAAATGGTATGAAGACTCTACGCATGTCATTACACTTGATAAGCAGCGTGACGAGCTACATGAGGATGTATATAACTTCTTGGAGCAACTAGATTGGTAAGATCTAGTTGCCTCTTTTTTTCATAAGGAATTTTTTGTGAAAACTGTAAAAATCATAAGGGGAGTATTGAAGTTTCGCTTTATACATCCCCTATCTTTCGGATACACTAAATAATATAAGGTTTTAAAGGAGGTATTTTTGCTTGGAAGAAATCATACAAGAACATATTGATAAGTTGTTATTATTTATGAGAGAAGAAGCGTATAAACCGCTAACGATACAAGAGTTAGAAGAGGCATTTGGAATTGAAGGTTCTGAGGGCTTTAAAGATTTCGTAAAGGCACTTGTAACGATGGAAGAGAAGGGACTTGTTATTCGTACTCGTAGCAACCGTTACGGTCTTCCTGAAAAGATGAATTTAATACGCGGTAAGTTAATTGGACATGCACGTGGTTTTGCATTCGTTGTACCAGACGAGAAGAAAACTGGAGATGATGATCTTTTCATCCCGCCTACAGAGTTAAACGGTGCACTTCATGGCGATACAGTATTAGCACGCCTTAGTTCCCAATCGAGTGGTTCACGTCAAGAAGGGTCTATTGTACGCATTTTAGAACGTGGAACGAAAGAACTAGTTGGTACATATACAGAATCGAAAAACTTTGGATTTGTTATACCTGACAATAAACGCTGGACAAGTGACATTTTCGTATTGAAAAGCGCATCAATGGGTGCTGTAGAAGGCCATAAAGTAGTTGTAAAAATTACGAGCTATCCAGAGAATCGTTTAAGTGCGGAAGGTGAAGTTATTCAAATTCTAGGTCATAAAAATGATCCAGGAGTAGATATTTTATCTGTCATCCATAAACATCACTTGCCTTTAGCGTTCCCTGAAGAAGTGATGGAACATGCCAACAGTGTACCAGAAACGATTTCAGAAGAAGATTTAAAAGATCGCCGTGATCTACGTGACCAAATGATCGTAACGATTGACGGTGCAGACGCAAAAGATTTAGATGATGCTGTTACAGTAACGAAACTTGAGAACGGTAACTACAAGCTAGGCGTTCACATTGCGGATGTAAGTCATTACGTTCAAGAAGGTTCTCCAATTGATGTAGAAGCAGCGGAAAGAGCGACGAGTGTGTATCTTGTTGACCGTGTAATTCCGATGATTCCACACCGTCTATCTAACGGTATTTGTTCATTAAATCCGAAAGTAGACCGTCTGACATTATCTTGTGAAATGGAAATCAACAACTTAGGTGATGTTGTTAAACACGAGATTTTCCAAAGTGTGATTAAAACGACAGAGCGTATGACTTATGCTGACGTAAGAAGCATTTTAGAAGATGAGGACGAAGAGTTAATTAAGCGTTATGAGCCGCTCGTACCGATGTTTAAAGAGATGGGGCAATTGGCACAAATTTTACGTGAAAAACGTATGCGCCGTGGTGCAATTGACTTTGACTTTAAAGAAGCGAAAGTATTAGTGGATGAAGAAGGAAAACCGACAGACGTTGTCATGCGCGATCGTTCTGTATCAGAGAAGTTAATTGAAGAATTTATGCTTGTTGCGAATGAAACAGTAGCAGAGCACTTCCACTGGATGAACGTACCATTCATGTACCGTGTCCATGAAGATCCGAAAGAAGATAAGTTAGAGCGTTTCTTCGAGTTTGTAACGAACTTCGGATATGCGGTAAAAGGACGTGCGAATGAAGTACATCCTCGTGCGCTGCAACAAATTCTTGAAATGGTTCAAGGGCAGCCAGAAGAAGTAGTTATTTCAACAGTAATGCTTCGTTCTATGAAGCAAGCGCGTTACGATGCGGATAGCTTAGGACATTTCGGTTTATCAACTGAGTTCTACACGCATTTCACATCACCAATTCGTCGTTACCCGGATACAATCGTTCATAGATTAATTCGTGAATACATTATTAACGGTAAAGTCGACAACGAAACGCAAGCAAAATGGCGTGAAAAATTACCTGAGATTGCAGAGCATTCTTCTAATATGGAACGTCGTGCTGTTGAAGCAGAGCGTGAAACAGATGAGATGAAAAAAGCAGAGTATATGGTTGATAAGATCGGTGAAGAGTATGACGGTATGATTAGCTCTGTAACAAACTTCGGTTTATTCGTAGAGCTTCCAAATACAATTGAAGGTCTTGTACACGTTAGTTATTTAACGGATGATTACTACCGTTATGACGAGCAACATTTCGCTATGATCGGAGAACGTACAGGAAACGTATTCCGCATCGGTGACGAAATTACAATTCGCGTTATTAACGTAAACAAAGACGAGCGTGCAATCGACTTTGAAATCGTTGGCATGAAAGGCACACCTCGCCGTAAGTTCAAAGATCGTCCAGTCGTTATCGAGCAGCCAAGAACAGGCAGAAAGAAACGCGGTGGACGTAGCGAGCGCAGTAATGAGCGCGGCGGTGAACGTGGCACAGGTAGAAAATTTGACCGTGGTGGTAAAGGAAAAGGAAGAGGATCTGCATCTGCATCCGCTTCTGCTAGCCAGCCAGGGAAAAAAGAGGGTAACGGCAAGAAGAAAAAAGCATTCTTCGAAAACGTACCAGGATTCAAGAAGAAAAAGAAAAAGCGTAAGTAAGAAAAGGATGGCTTCGCTTTGATGAAAAGCGAGGCTTTTTCTTTTGATGGAATCTAGCTACAGTGGCTAGAATGTTCGGCGGCTTCGCTTCTTCCCGAGAGGCAAAGAGCGCCTCAAGGTCAGAAGCTCCATCCACCTCACATTCTGAGCGAGCCACTTTCGCTTTTTGTATAATCCAGCTACAGTGGCTAGAATCTGTTGGCCATTTCACTCCCTCGGACGAAGCAAAAAGCGCTTCTCTGTCGGGAGTTCCAATGTCCAAAGATTCTAAGCGAGCCACTTTCGCTTTTTGTTTACATTTGTTACAATAGTAAAAATAGAGGAGGGACGTTATATGCCAAAGGGTACAGGTAAGGTTATTGCACAAAATAAAAAAGCATTTCATGATTATTTCATCGAAGAAACATACGAAGCAGGGCTTGTCCTTCAAGGAACGGAAATTAAGTCGATTCGCGCTGGACGCGTAAACTTGAAAGATGCGTTTGCACGTGTACATAATGGTGAAGTATGGGTTCATAATATGCACATTAATACGTACGAACAAGGGAATCGTTTCAACCATGATCCACTGCGTACGAGAAAATTACTTCTGCATAAAAAAGAAATTGATAAACTAGCGGGCGCTGCGAAAGAAACAGGTTACGCATTAGTTCCACTTAGAATTTATTTAAAAAATGGATTTGCAAAGATGGCACTTGGTTTAGCAAAAGGTAAGAAGCAATACGATAAACGTCACGATTTAAAAGAGAAAGAAGCAAAACGTGAAATTGCACGCGTGTTCCGTGATCGCCAAAAGATGTAATACAGATATTTACATTTGTAAAACGGCGCGCGTATGATATAATAACTTATGTAAGGTTGTTGCACATTGAAAAACAGCTCTTAGTAGCTATCACGATATTTTCTTCGTATGCTCCATTTTTATCATGGGGACGTTACGGATTCGACAGGGATAGTTCGAGCTTAGGTTGCGAGTCGAGGGGATCGGCCTCGTTAAAACGTCAAAGCCTATAATTGGCAAACAAAACAATCTTTCTTTAGCTGCTTAATTGCACTAAAGGTTCCTCCCTCCATCGTCCATGTGGTAGGGTAAGGGACTCAAACTAAGTGGACTACGCCGGAGTTCGCCGTCTGAGGACAAAGGAAGAGAACAACCAGACTAGCAACTTGGAAGCCTGTCGATAGGCCGAAGAGTTCGCGAAATGCTAATATATCGACTACACTCGTAGAAGCTTAAGTGCCGATATTTTTGGACGTGGGTTCGACTCCCACCGTCTCCACCAATACATATTTGGTGGTTTTTTATTTTGTATGTGATATGAACCATAAGTTTGCCGAAACGGCAAGCTTATGGTTCTTTTTGTTTGCGGCAAACTTATGGTTCCAAAAATAAAAGGAGTATTTCTTGCTGAACAAGAAATACTCCTTTTATGTGTTTTTAATAATTATTTATTATTTTACACCTAATTTTTCTTTTGTTTTTGCGGGTAAATCTGATTTTTGTACTTCTTCATAAGATTTAACTTCCGTGTCTGGTATATCTGTTTTCTTTTCGTCCTCTTGTTTAATGTAAAGGCGTAAAAATGCATTTTCTTTCATTTTTTCATTATTTGGTTTTTGACTAGTGAAAGTAACTTTCTTTTCGTCGCCATCTTCATTATAAGTAGGTAAAGTATAGACACGTCTATTATCTTTAATCTCACCTTCACCTTGGATTTGAACGTAGTATTCTTCTGTACCAATTTTACTTGGAGAAGATACATCACATCCCACCGCAAAGCTAGCGAATAAGGCGAAAGTAGCGCATGAAGCAAGTAATTTTTTCATATGAAAACTCCTCTATAAGTTATTTGTGTGTTTAAATTGGACTAACTAGTTATTAGTTTACAAGGAATAAATGTTTGCAAACATCGATGTATCTAACTGGAAACTTACATTTTTGTAAGGAACCCTTATTTTGAAATTTATCTATATAAAAAGTGATTTTTAGTCATTTTGAATGATTTTAAATTTAAAGTAGTAATGAAGAAATATTACATGAAAAGTTGTTGAGCGATTTTAATAACAGCAGCAACACCAGTTAGTAAAATGGAACCGCCTAAGCAAGAAATAGTAACGATTTGGTTAAATAATAAGTTTTGGTTTTCTTTCATGAGAATTCGCTCCTTTAAGTGATTTGATAATTTATAATTGCAATGAAAGTAAAAGTGTATATTATATGAAAAGTTGTTGAGCGATTTTAATAACAGCAGCAACACCAGTTAGTAAAATGGAACCGCCTAAGCAAGAAACAGTAACGATTTGGTTGAATAATAAATCCTTGTTTTCTTTCATGAGAATTCGCTCCTTTAAAAATGTTTTTATTGTTGATTGATTATCTACTTTTAGTTTATATAAAATGTAAGATTGGAAACATCGAAGTAACTAACGATTGGCTTACAGTATTGTAAGGAATCTTACAGAAGTATGAAAAAAGGCTATTCTATTGAAAGAATAGCCGGGGTCTTAAGTAGATGATTTTAGGAAGTTCTCTCATCTAACTTCATTTTTTTAATGAATTGTTTCGTTTCTGGATTTGTAAGGAGAAGTAAGCGGAATGATGTTCCACCGTAATAAACGCATTTCTTTATTTTAGTAACTATTGTCTGTTTTTGCGTAGGAGAAAGACAATCGATATCATTTTCTTCTAACAAATAAATAACCTCTAACATATTCTTTTCTGCTTTTTGGGCGATACGATTAGATTTGAATTTTATATACATGAAATTAATGGTTGCTCCAATTGTATAAGGTAATAAAGCTAATTGAGCTTTTTTTTCTAAATTTGTTTTAAAATCATTCATATTAAAATTCGTTTCCCCGCCAATTAGTACAGAAACATCTTGAATAAAAATAACGAGCAGTAATAGTGTAGTTGCAATCATTGAATTGGATATGAAAAAAGCATTTTCTGTACGACTGAGTTGATAAGGAGGTCGTATCCATACAATTCCCATTTGGACAACAATTCCGATGAAAATTGTTAAGATGATAGAGAAGTTATCTAAAAGGTCAAAATGAGTTAAACTACTTATTGTTGATAATAAGCTAGTACTTATTATCGCTCCAGTGATTACTGAAGAGAGAATTAATAATATAGTCATTAATATATTTGTCCATTGTAGTGCAAGATAAAGGCTAGTTACTGTTACTGCACTTAGAAGTAAAATCATTTGCATTACATTAGAGAATAGGTCTGAAAAAGACGATGAGATGGATGTATTAATTTGTAATACGCTATTGAAGCTCGATGCAGCGATAAGCAAGCTGTACAATATTTTTGTATAGCATTTGTAAATGTATCTACGATAAGGTAATTCTTTATGGGAGTCAAAGAGAGAAAAGAAGGTTAATTCTTTTACCTTTTGATGTTCTTGTTTCATTTCAAAGTAAATGTTTTTAGCGAAATATAGATAAAGTAACATGACCATAAGCCAGCTAATATTAACGAGCCATAGCCCATAAGATCCCTTGAGGTTAAAGAGAACAGAAATAATTTTTGTTCCTATATACATATAAATAGCAATAAGAATAAATGCATTTGTTTTTTTTCTTAAGTTATAGGCAGAAAATTTTCTGATTTGTTTGCTGAAGAAAAAATATAGAGAATTTCTTAGTAGTTGTTTCACATGCTGCAATAAAATAGCTCCTTTCGTTTATTCAATCAGTTGTTGAAATTTAAAATAGAATCAAGTGCATATATTAGTATAGTGGATAAATGATTAATATGGGATATAAAAAAGCTGATGACAGCATGTCACCAGCTTTTTATTATCTTTCTTTCGGAAGTACAATCCCTTTATACAATTGAACTGTAATTAAATAATAAACAGTATAGATCACTGCGAAAATTGCCAGTGGAATCCAAATACGGAAGTATGGGTCAACCACGATGACGGAGAACAGATTCATACCGACAATTACATGAGAGATGCCAATGGTAGCTGGGAATAAGAATACTAACAATAACTCCTTATAGATTGACCACGCTAATAGCTCGCGACGTACTCCTATTTTACGCAACATTTGATAGCGCTTTGTATCTTTTGTTGCACCAGATAGAATTTTGAACATTAAGCAACTTGCCATCATAGCTAAGAAAGCAATTCCTAAGAAGAAGCCCATAAAGACTGTACCACTTGTGAAAGTGTACATAAATTCGTAAAAGCTAAATTTACTATTCAACTGATCCTTAGTTATATCCTTATATTTTGCTAATTGTAATTGATCAAGTTCTTTCCATTCTTTCTTATACGTTGCGTAATCATTAGTTTTTCCAATTACAACATATTGTTCTGCTGTTTTTATTTGATTGTACATCTTTTGGTCTACAATTTTTATATGTTGTTGTTTGTATAAGTATTCAGGCTGTATTTCTTTGAATACATTCTTCCATTCTTCAGAAAGAGTAAGACCGTCAATTGTATCATTTTGACCTTTCTTTACAATTGCCCCGACTGGAAGTTCACTTGCAGTTCTTTCTACTTTACCGATTTTCTTTTGCTCAAATCCAATTTGAACGAGAGGTCGATCCTTTTCTAAGTCTTCTTTCAAGTAGTAAACAAATTGCTGGTCAACTTTGTAGCGATAATCCGCTTGTTCTTCAAATTTGATCTTTTTTAATACTTTTTTCTCATCTGCTGTTGGGTTGTGAATTGCTACATCATATAGGTAAGAAATATCAGTAGCTAGGCTAATATTGTTTTTAAAAGCCATTCCGCCAGCAATTGCTCCAACTGCAAGTGCAATTAACATTGCTACAGTTGCTAATACTTTCGTTAAATCATTTACTCGGAAGGTTAATTGAGCAAAAGTAAAAGAGTTTAATCCTTTTTCATTTAATGGCTTAATTTTTTTGAGTAATTTCATAGTTAGCGGTAATAAAGAAATGAAAATAAGATATGTTCCTAATGTCGTTGCTACTGTAGCGATAGGAAATCCAGCAAATGATAAAGTTTCTATGTTTATTAACGCTGCATATCCAATTGCTAATGAACCAGCACCAATTAATGATACAAAGAAAGTTTTGATTCCTTTTACTGAAGGTTTGTCTGTTTTCATCTCAGAATGAACCAGTTGTAATATTGTAATGCGAGATAGTTTCGCTGTATTCATAATGGCAGCTAAGAAAAACAGAATGAAGAAAAATATTACTGTTACACGAATAGATGGAATATAAAGAGCATGGTATCCATCGGAAGCAAACTCTAACTCTTTCATGAGAAGTTGTCCAATTCCTTTAGAAAGTCCAATACCGATTCCAATCCCAATAATAAGTGAAGTGATACCGATAGCTAAAGTTTCTATAAACATGAGCATTGTAATTTTATATTTTTTCGCACCTAACATCATATACATACCGAACTCTTTTTGCCTTAATGACAGTAAAAATGAATTCGCATATAAGATGTAGAAGAAGGTGATAGTCGCTAATAAAAATGAACCTATTTGAAAGATGATTCCAATGGTGCTAACCATTGCATTTGCTTTAATAAATGAATCATTCATCGCTAGTGTTTGGAACATATAAAAGATAGAAATGGACATAACAAGTCCAATTAATAAGACAATGTAATCTCTTATTTTACTTTTTAGTCCTGACATCGAAAGTTTGAGTAACATGTTGTAAAATTCCTTTCTTATGCTTTTTGTGTACCTAAATCAGCAAGTACATTTAAAATTTCTTTATAAAACATTTCGCGGTTTGTTGTACGATGTAGTTCTCTATACAGCTCTCCATCTTGAATGAACAAAATGCGCTGGCAGTAACTTGCGCTAAATGGATCATGAGTAACCATCATAATTGAAACATTTTGTTCTTCATTGAGACTTTTCATTGCATCTAAAAGGCTAGTTGCATTTTTAGAATCAAGTGCTCCAGTTGGTTCATCTCCTAAAATAATCGCGGGCTCATGAACGAGTGCACGTGCAGCGGCAGAACGTTGTTTTTGGCCACCGGATACTTCTGAAGGATACTTTTGAAGAATTGCTGAAATTCCTAACATCTCTGCTACTTTTGTTACTTTTGGTCCAATTTTTCGAGAAGGAACACCTTGCAGGGAAAGTGGTAATGCAATATTTTCATAGATTGATAAATTTTCTAAAAGGTTAAAGTCTTGAAAAATAAATCCTAATTTTTTGGAACGGAAATCAGAGAGTGCGCCTTGCTTCATTTTTGTAATATCCGTACCTGCAATTTCAACTTTGCCGTCTGTTGCATGATCTAATGTAGAAATTACATTTAATAATGTTGTTTTTCCTGAACCAGATGGCCCCATAATTCCTACAAATTCACCTTCTCGAATTGAAAATGATACACCTTTTAAGGCATATGACTGATTTTCACCTTTTTTACCATATACTTTCTGAACATTTTTTACGTCTACAACAGGTCTTTGCATTTTTATATCCTCCTATATGTTATTTCTTATTATTATTTTTTTCGGATAGGCATTAAGTTCCAATAAGTTAAGCAACGCCAGATCCATTCTACAGGTCCAAAATTAAAATATTTTAACCAAACATTACTAATCGTGATTTGAAAAATCCATGTTAGGAAACACATACTCACCATAGCGATTGCTGGTGAAAATACGCTTAGAGTTATTGGTAAAATGAACATTCCAATAAAGGTCTGTCCTAAATAATTACTCATTCCCATTCTCCCGTAAGCTTGTAATGGTTTTAATACAGTGCTTCCTACCGTACTTTTCAACAGAGCTACAAGGATTAAAATATAAGTTATTGTGAGAAATGGTTGTAAAATGTTTAGTAATATAAAAGATAGCTTTGCACTTGGTGTTAGAATCTGTACAGTAACCCCAGTAATAGAAACAATACTAAACATAATAATGAGCAATTTATGAAGTTTTGGGCGTTGTTTTAATTTAGTAAGAACATCCAACTTCATTAGTGAATACCCTTCTATAAAATAGATTAAAAATGAAGTTATCATAGTTAATATTTGAAGAGCATCAAGAAATGGAGGTATGTTCGACTTTAACTGAAATATATAATTGTAAGATATTATACTTACGATTATGCCCATTACATGTAAGCTTAAAGAAATTACTAACAATAATCGGCCAGGAACTTTATGAAGACTTAATAATAGTAACCCGACAATGGCGTAAGAAATTAAGACATCTCCTCCCCAAACACTAGCATGTAATAAACCAATTACTGCTAGTATGATCATACGGCGTATATAGATAAAATATGGTTGACCTTTTGCTTTTGCTCGAGCTAAGAATAGGGCTGATCCAGCTCCAAATAGTAGTGAGAAAATGGCATAAAACTTTCCGGTTACAAAAATGTTAATCCATTTATCATCTGGTAAAGTAGTATTGGATACATCAGCTTCGTTAAAAAACATTGATATATTCACTAAGAAAATGCCAATTAAGGCAAAACCTCGTATGACATCTAAATCAACAATTCGATTCTTTTGAGGTAAACTTTGTTTTATTGCATTCATAATTCATACATCCTTTCTATTATGATTTTTAGTGCATGTATTAAATCTGCGACGATAACAGATTAACCCTCCAGTATTGCTTGATTAACTATTGTTAGTTTACAAGTGATTAAAAGTTGCAAACATCGATGTATCTAACTGGAATCTTACATTTTTGTAAGGAACCTGCATGGAGATATTTTTTATGTACATAAAAAGACTCTAAAGAATTACTGGTAAGTAGTAATTCTTTAGAGTCTTTTTGATGAGTAATAAGTTCACTTGAAAATTAAATTAATTGAATGAAAAAACAAATAAAACTGAAAATGGCATAAAAAGAAAAATTTGTTATAATAGCGAATGTTGTATATTTTGGAGGTGAAGAACTTGGGTGCTTATTTATTCCCGATTAAGACGGCGATAATTACATTTCCAATCGCTGGTTTTATTTTATTAATTCCTTTTTTAATTTGGCAGTATCGCAAGCATGGGTATATTAATTATTTACGTATGTTTGTTTTGTACTCTTTATTATTATTTTCAATGGCGGCCTATTATTTAATTATTTTACCGTTTCCGGCAACGTTTGATACGTGTAGTATGCAACGTCCAGGAATACAGCATTATCAAATAACACCTTTTACTTCAATCATGGACATCTTGAGAGAAACAAAGGTGAATTTTGCGAATCCAATGTCATACATTGGAATTTTGAAAGAGCGTGCATTTTTACAGGTGGCATTTAACTTTCTTTTATTGTTACCATTAGGCGTTTATTTACGATATTATTTCCGTCGTAATCTGTTACAAACTGTTATTATTACATTTTTTGTTTCCTTATTCTTCGAAGTTACACAATTAACTGGGTTCTATGGACTATATAATTGTCCATATCGTTTATTTGATGTTGATGATTTATTCTTAAATACGCTTGGTGGATTTGCTGGATATATGATTGCACCAATATTTACTTATTTCCTACCAGATGTACATGCGATGGATGAAAAAGTTGATTTTGAAAATAAACCAGTTCGTATGACACGACGTTTCCTCGCTCTTTGGATGGATTGGCTTGTTATTGGGATTGTGACTTCTTTAATATTCAATGTTAAAGTTTCCATGGTATTTATATTTAACCCTGCTGAAAAAATGGACGAGCTTTTACTTGTCTTCGTTTGGATATTCGTTTATTTTATTGTTGTTCCTTATTTCACAAATGGGAAAACAATTGGGAAATGGATTCTTCATTTTAGAGTAAAAGGGCAAGGAGAGAGAATTACTTTCATTGAATTATGTAAACGCTATGGCCTGTTATATTACGGGATTGGTGGTATCAATTATATTTTAATTGCTTCTAGAGTATTAAATGAGCAATTAGAGATAATTTTCCTTTTACTATTCTTTATTTTTAATGGTTTAATCTTATTGCATTTTGCATTGCATATTTTCAAACGAGATAAGCGTTTATTCTATGAGAAAATGAGTAAAACGTATAATGTGATAACTTTTAAAAAGAATAAATAAAAAAAGCATCTGTTGAGATGCTTTTTTTATTTATTCACAATATTATTGTAGGATTTTACTGTCATTATATAGTAAGCAAAATAAATCAATGTATATGCAACTATGGTAGTTAAAACTGGAATGAAAATATCTATGCCAAGTGTATTAGAAAGTGCATTTAAAGCGACAATACTATGCAAGCTACCGATAGTAAGTGGCAGAATAAATATGAAGGCTATTTGTTTTGCAATCGATTTAAAGATGGTTTGCTTACTTACACCCAGTTTACGTAAAATAATATATTTATCTTGATCTATAGTTGCTTCTGTTAATTGTTTAAAGTAAATGATGCTTCCAGTTGCAGCTAAAAAGACAAGCCCTAAAAATACACCAGCGAAGATGACTAATCCTGTTGCTTCCACAACACCTGTATAAGCGCTGTATTTGGATATTAAATTGATGTCTTTAGGAAGGAGTATTTGCAGTGCTTTTGTTAACTCCTTAGTATTTTTGTCATCGGATACTTTATATGCTTGTAGCATATAGGGTTCTTGTTTTTTTGTAATATCAGAAAAAACTTTGTCGGTCACTACGATAGTGAATTCATGTAATGAGTCATTTAATATATTATCTTGAATTTTCCCTACAAATTGCAATGAATAATCATTACCTGAAAGATGCAATTTTACTTTACCATTTTTATATTCAGTTTGAAACGTATTACTCTTATTTGCATCAAGAGCAACCACTTCTACATTTTGAAGGGATACTTTTATCTCCTTATTCGTTTTATCGGCTAGTGTATTGAATGTACTCTCCGATAATAAATTTAATTCTTTAGGATTTCTTTCAAAATCGATTGGCAAGATGCCATTCACCTGTAAGTTTGCTTTTATTTTTATTAAAGGGATAGCAATTTTCTCTTTTATTATATGATTAGAGTTTCTTATTGTATTTTCAATTTGCTGATCTATATGTGAATCTGTTTTTACATACATAAAACTAAACGGTTCGGTTTTATCAATCATTACTTTATTTTTATAATACATACTATAAGAAGCACCGATTCCACACAGTGTGACTGTGCTTAATAGCGCAATGGCAGTTAGTGTTTTGGCGTTTGATTGAATGCGTGCTAATAGTTGAGATACACTAACCACATTAATCCCACGGTAATAGCGTGTTTTATTCTTCTGTAAGCCAAGTAATAAAAAAACGGTAAAAGAACGAAATATGAAATATGTACCGATTATAGAACCACCTAAAATAATACACATATTCCGTATCTTATGGTCCAGCCATATAGAAGAGAAGATGGGTTGAAGTGCGAACCAGTAAGAAGAGATAACTAAAATAATCCCTAATAAAGCGGTCCATATGGATCCCTTTGGAATGAGTTCGCCTTGTCTTTCAGCCTGAAGTAATTCCGTCAATTTGAACTTATAAATTATGCTATAACCATGAAAAGATGTTATTAAAATAATAACGGTAAATACGAGTATGGTATGCATGATTGCTTCTAGAGAAATAGAAAAGGAAATAGCAGTTGATAATTGCATTACTTTTAAAAGTAACATGGAAAACACCTTTGAGAGTAAAGCTCCTATGCTCATTCCTATAATGAGTGCAATAATTCCTATGATAAGATTTTCATAAAATAACATGGTACCAATTTGACGTTTTGGAACACCTAGTAAGGAATATAATGCAATTTCTTTTTTTCTTTTCTTTGTGAAAAATGAGTTTGAATACCAAATGAATATTGCTACAAAAATGATTAGAATAACAGAAGAGGCTTTAAAAACATCTGAAATCCCTTTAGCTGTACTCGTTTGTTCTACGATATAGTCGTTATATTGTAAGGATACAAAAATAAAATAAATGACAATACTAAGTATCATAGATGCAAAGTAGAGTACATAATTTTTAAGATTTCTTTGTAAGTTTTTTTGGATGATACTAAATGGAGTCATGCCCACTACCTCCAAGAGCAGAAAGAATACGTAACAGTTTTTGGGAAAATTCTTCTTGTGGCATCTCGCCCTTTACAAGTTCTGTGAAAAGTTTTCCATCTTTAATAAAGAGGATGCGTTTGCAATAACTTGCTACAAAGGGATCATGCGTAACCATCAAAATGGTGGCAAGTTGTTTTTTATTTAACACTTGTAGGATTTGTAGTAAATCAACTGCTGATTTAGAATCTAGTGCACCTGTAGGTTCATCAGCTAAAATTAATTTTGGTTTTCCTATAATAGCTCTCGTTGCTACAGTACGCTGCTGTTGTCCACCAGAAATTTGATACGGATATTTATTTAGCAATTCTTGAATGCCAAACATTGTTGCAACTTCATCTACACGTGCATCAATTTCTTGTGCATTCATATTTCTTAAAGCAAGTGGTAGAAGTATATTATCCTTTATCGTTAACGTATCAAGTAAATTGTAGTCCTGAAAAATAAAGCCTAATGTGTCACTACGGAATGCATTAAGTTGTTCATCTTTCATTTTTATAATATTTTTTCCATCAACAATAATTTCTCCTGTGGTTGGTATATCAATTGTCGATAATATATTTAATAAAGTAGATTTCCCAGATCCAGATGGACCCATTATACCAACGAATTCACCTTCAAAAATTGTGAGATCAATATCATGGAGGGCAGTAAATATGCTACCTCTATTACTAAAGACCTTCCTTACGTGTTTTGCCTGTAATACGGGGTTCAATATGGATCCTCCTCTATTGTATGATAAGCTTATTGTATGGTAATTTTATAACCTAAACCATAGGACAACCTTACAAATTATAATTCAAACCTTACAAACTTGTAAGGTTAAAATAGTACTAGGAGGCAAACTTTTTATGAAAGTTTTATTAGTTGAAGATGAACCAACCATTCGTGAAACAGTGGCCGATGAGTTAGGGAAATGGGGATTTGAAGTATGGACGAGTACAAACTTTGAACATATTTTAAACGATTTTTTGGCTCAATCTCCGCAACTTGTTTTACTTGATATTAACCTTCCTTATTTTGATGGATTTTATTGGTGTAGAAAAATTCGTGAAGTATCGAAAGTACCAATTATTTTCTTGTCATCTCGTGATAATCCTATGGATATGGTAATGGCCATGAATATGGGTGGAGATGATTTTGTACAGAAACCATTTTATACGGATGTTTTAGTGGCTAAAATTCAGGCTCTTATGAGACGTACATATTCTTATACACAAACTGAAACAAATGTTGTTGAATATGAAGGTGTCGTATTAAATTTACAGAGCGGGGAAGTAACCTATCATAATCAAATATTGGAATTAACAAAAAATGAGTTTAAAATTTTACAGATATTAATGCAGAATATAGGATCGATTGTAAGTCGAGATAATATTATGCGTAAACTCTGGGAAAATGAAAGTTTTGTTGATGATAATACATTAACAGTAAACGTCGCTCGTGTAAGGAAGAAGCTTGCCGAACTTGGAAAAGAGGAGTTTATCCATACGAAGAAAGGGCAAGGTTACATTATTACATGAGTATTTTTCGTTACATAAAAGAACGCCGTTATTTTATGCTTCTGTACTTTTTGATTATGTTATTTATTTCTACCATGATTTATTTAAGTGAGGGATTAAGTAATACAAAAGCAAATCTTATATATATCAATGTTGTAAGTGCAATTTTTATTCTTATCTATCTTATAATCGGGTATTTTTATCATAAAAGATTTTATAAAGAACTTCATATTGCTCTTCATTTAGAGCAGGATACAGTGATTGCTATCCCAAATCCACATACATATGAACAGGAACTATATACGGATATATTAAAAAAACTATACTTAGAGCAACAAGAGCAAATGTACGTATTGCACGAGGAAAAGAAAGAATATCATGATTTTATTATGTCGTGGATTCATGAAGTTAAAATACCGATTGCTGCTAGTCAACTATTGATGCGCAGTGGCAAACCAGCGGATATTTTAATTGATAAATTAGAGGATGAGTTAGGAAAAATAGATCACTTTGTTGAACAAGCTTTATACTATTCACGGCTTGATTCTTTTTCAAAAGATTATTTCATTCAAGAAGTTTCTCTAGAGGCGATTACGGGTGCTAGTATGAAAAAATATGCTAAGTCATTTATTTCAAAGCGCATTCAATTTGAACGTATAAACTTACAACTTCTAGTAGAGAGTGATACAAAATGGCTATCTTTTATTGTCGATCAGATTGTGGCAAATGCATTAAAGTATACTGATTCGCATGGAGACATTAAGTTTATTGGGGAAGAAGACAAAGCGGAAAAGCGTCTCATTATTCAAGATAATGGAATTGGTATTAAGCTTGAAGACGTTGGACGAGTATTTGAACGTGGATTTACAGGGGTGAATGGACGAATTCATACGAAATCAACTGGATTAGGATTATATTTAGCGAAACGATTGTCTCATAAATTAGGGCATGATATTTCTGTTGAATCAAAAGAGAATGAGTATACAAAAGTGACAATACACTTTCCTAAAGGGAATCAATATCATACGATTGCGAAAGCATAAGAAAAGCACTTATTCTATGGATAAGTGCTTTTCTTATGCTTTCTTTTATCTTATTATTCGCAGGGGTGCTTTTAAAATCCTGGTCGGTGAAGTGCTATTAAAAACAATTTATTCGAATCTTCATATGTTTTGTGTTTTTATCCATACCTATTGTAAGATTATATAGAGTTCTCCTAATAAACTGTTTTAATGGATTATTTAGGGGTTTTAAATTTATAAATCTTAAATTATTTTTTCGGGATAATTTTTTTATCTAAATAATTTATATTGAAGTAGAGGTGAACCATCGGTGAAGCAGGTGTTGGTGATTAAAAATGAACGGTCTTCAGCAAAGAAAATTGTAAGCGGTCTAACGCAAGAAGGCTATTTCATTTTAAAACTTCACAATGAAAACGAAGGTTTAAATATAATATATGAACAAGATTGGGATATTATCATATTGGATTGGGATTCATTAAGTATATCCGGACCAGAAATTTGTAGACAAATACGATTAGTTAAAACGACACCGATCATTATTGTGACCGACAATGTTTCTAGCAAGGATTGCGTAGCAGGGTTACAAGCAGGAGCAGATGATTATATAAGAAAACCATTTGCGAAAGAAGAATTAGTAGCAAGGGTTCAAGCAATTTTAAGGAGAAGTGATTGTAACCAGCAAAAGGAGATAAACTTTTTTCAGTTTAAAGATCTCTTTGTTGATGCATCTAGCAATATTGTGAAAAAAGGTGGCGAAAACCTGTCGCTTACTAAGCGAGAGTACGATTTACTTGTATTTTTAATCAAGAATAAAAACACAATATTGAGCCGTGAAATGCTTTTGAATCAAGTATGGGGATATAACGTAGTAGTAAATCCAAATGTAGTAGACTTATATATTGGGTATGTAAGAAAAAAGTTAAAGTGCGAGAAGAAAGACAGATATATTCAAACGATACATGGCAGAGGCTATTCAATGATTGAATGATAAAAATAAGATAATCAAATAGTTTCTTAGAAGTATTAAAAGACGTGAAAAAATGGATTATGAAAATATTAGCTATTAATGAGCGTATTTTGTAGAGGAAATCATAGCTAATCAACACGCCTGACGTCACATATTACTTTTTATGCCTGATTTTATGAATTCACACCATTCACAAGATTTTCACAGAATTAATGACTATACTAATTAACAGGATGTTCAAATGAAAATGATTATCAATAGCGATTCGATTGAATAAAAGTTACCTTCTAATTCAATCTATGGATGTCATCATTTTCGAAATAAATCACACTATAAGGGGTATACATATGAAAAAATCTATGCTTTTAAAATTAGTGAGTATTCTAGCAGTTTTCACTTTAATGTTAGTAGCTTGCTCAGATTCAAGTAAAGAAACTTCGAAGGCTAATAATAAAGATAATGGTAGTGATAAGCCAAAAACGGTTGAAATCACTGATGCTCATGGAACTGTTAAAGTCCCTGTAAACCCAAAGAATGTAGTTGCTTTGGATAACAGAACTTTTGAAACTTTATCTGATTGGGGAATTAAATTAGCGGCTGCTCCAAAGGATATCATGCCTGCTGATTCAGCATATAAAAAGGATGAAAAAGTTCAAAATATTGGGAATCACCGTGAACCAAATCTAGAAATTATTGCAGCGGCAAACCCTGACCTTGTAATCGTTGGTCAAAGATTTGCTGACCATTACGAAGAAATCAAAAAATTAGTACCAAATGCAGCAGTTATTGATCTTAATTTTGATGTTTCTGAGAAAGCTACTAAGCCTGGCGAAAACTTAGTAAAAGGACTTAAAGATTCTACAATTACTTTAGGAAAAATCTTTAATAAAGATAAAGAAGCTAAACAATTAGTAGCTGATTTTGATAAATCTATTGAAAAAGCAAAATCTGCTTATAACGGAAAAGATAAAGTTATGAGTGTTATCGTTACTGGTGGTAATATTGGTTTTGCTGCGCCGCACTCTGGTCGCGTTTGGGGACCAATGTATGAAATTTTCGGTTGGACTCCAGCGTTAGAAGTTTCAAATTCTACTGCAGGTCATAAAGGTGATGACGTTTCTGTTGAAGCTATTGCACAAACAAATCCTGATTGGATTTTCGTATTAGATCGTGATGCTGCAACATCTGATGCAGCTAAGTCAACACCTGCTAAGGATGTTATTTCTAAATCACCTGCTCTTCAAAACACAACTGCTGTTTCTAAAAAACAAGTTATTTATGCACCAGAAGATACTTACACAAATGAATCAATTCAAACTTATATAGAGTTATTTGGAAATATGGCAAAAACTTTAGCTAAGTAGTGTAAAGGGGTACGAAACAGTGTCAAAAAATATGATTTCTAGGGTTGAGAATATTTCTCAACCCCAGTTTTATAATCAAAATAAAATATGGACAAAACCTTTTATAATAGCAGTTATAGTTGTTATAATTTTAGGGATTATATCACTGTTTACTGGAGTTTATGATATACGTGGACAAGAGGACGGGACAGAGATGTTTTTCATAACTCGTGTTCCGAGAACAGCTGCATTAATGCTTACTGGAGCTGCGATGGCGATGGCAGGGCTCGTAATGCAACTCATTACACAGAATCGCTTTGTTGAACCTACTACAACGGGGACTATTGAATGGTCAGGCTTAGGCCTGCTTTTTGTGTATTTATTATTTCCTGCCCCGACTTTAGTTCAAAGAATGACTGGTGCAATCATTTTTTCTTTTATAGGAACTATGATTTTCTTTCTATTTTTAAGAAGAGTTAAGCTTCGTTCGTCTTTAATTGTTCCGATTATTGGATTGATGCTTGGAGCAGTAATTTCTGCAGTGTCTACTTTTTTAGGACTCCTTTTTCAAAAGACGCAAAGTATTGAAACTTGGTTTGTAGGTTCATTTGCTAACATGCAGGTGGGAAGATATGAATATTTATGGCTGATTGTTATCATTACTTTTCTTATTTTTATGTATGCTAATAGATTGACTTTAGCTGGACTAGGAGAAGATGTCGCAACAAGTCTTGGAGTTAATTACAATAGAATTGTTCTTTTTGGGACTGCTCTTATCTCTGTTGCAGTTGGAATTGTTGCAGCTGTTATTGGACACTTACCTTTCTTAGGATTAATTGTGCCAAATATCGTTTCAATGTTTAGAGGTGATGATCTTAGGAGTAATTTACCTTGGGTTTGTGTGATCGGAATGGGATCAATAACTGCCTGTGATATCATTTCTCGAACAATTATAAAGCCTTTTGAATTACCTGTTTCATTAATCCTTGCAACAGTGGGAGCAGTCGTGTTTATTACTATTTTATTGAGACAAAGAAAACCAAGGAGGCTACGATGATCACATTAGAATATAGAAATAAAGAAAATGTCGAAATCGATTCTAGCCTTCATAATGAAAGTAGATCAGCTAGCGCTTTTCGTTCTAAGAAGGAAGCAAGGCGTTATTGGATTTTACTGATAACATTGATTGGTTTAGGTCTCCTTTCTTCATATGGCCTTTTAGTGTATAACAATCCAGTTCCGATAGATTCACCTTCTTTTATCCCAGTCGTTAAGAGAAGGATAGTAGCTATTGTTGCAATGATTATTGCTGCGGTTTGCCATAGCTTGTCGACAGTTGCTTTCCAATCTATTACGAATAATAAAATTATTACTCCTTCACTTTTAGGTTTCGAATCACTTTATTCAGCAATTCAAACGAGTACAGTATTCTTCTTTGGTGCTAGTGCGTTAATAAATTTTAATGGAATTGGCTCATTTTTATTCCAAGTTGTTGTTATGGTCTTCATGAGTTTAATACTTTATGGATGGTTACTTTCCGGTAAATACGGGAATTTACAACTTATGCTTTTAGTTGGAATTATTATTGGTACCGGGCTAAATTCTGTGTCAACTTTCATGAGAAAACTACTTGCGCCTTCAGAATTTGATATTTTACAAGCAAGATTATTTGGTTCTGTTAATCATGCAGATCCTGCATATTTTCCTATTGTAATTCCTATGATCATAATTGTAGCGGTATTAATTTTTGCTCATTCTAAGAATTTGAATGTTTTGTCACTAGGAAAAGATGTTGCTACTTCTTTTGGAGTTAAATACCAACCTAGTGTAATTTATACGCTTGTATTAGTAGCTATTTTAATGTCCATTTCAACAGCTCTAATTGGGCCACTTACTTTCTACGGCTTTTTAGTGGCAACTTTGAGTTATCAGGCAGCGTCAACTTATGATCATAGATATATTTTTCCGATGGCTTTTGCTATAGGATTTTTAATAATGACGAGCGCATACTTTTTAATGTATCATGTATTCCATGCTCAAGGTGTAGTTTCAGTTATTATTGAATTATTTGGTGGAATCATATTCTTAACTATAGTTTTAAGGAAGAGGGCTTTATGATAAAAATTGATAATGTTAAAAAGTTCTATACTGATAAGGTAAAAATAGGACCTTTGGATATTGAAATACCAAAAGCAGGCTTTACTTCTTTAATTGGACCAAATGGTGCTGGAAAGTCAACGACACTTTTGATGATTGGCAGACTTTTAGATATGGATGAAGGCCAAATTCAGGTAGCAAATATGGATGTTTCTGAATCCAAATCAAAAGACTTAGCAAAAGTTTTGACTATATTGCGACAAGAAAATCATTTTGTAACTAGGCTTACAGTTAGACAATTAGTTGGATTTGGGCGCTTTCCTTATTCAAAGGGAAGGTTGACTAAAGAAGATGAGGTTATCATTTCTAAATATATCGATTTCTTAGATTTAACTAGTTTAGAGAATAGATATTTAGATGAGCTTTCTGGTGGTCAAAGACAAAGGGCATATGTAGCGATGGTACTGTGCCAAGAGACGGAATATGTACTTTTGGACGAACCTTTGAACAACCTTGATGTTGCTCGTTCTGTTCAAATGATGGAGCATTTAAGACGTGCAGCTAATGAATTTGGAAGAACAATTTTGACGGTTATGCATGACATAAATTTTGCAGCTAAATACTCGGATAAAATTTGTGCTATGAAAGATGGACAAATTGCTGCTTTTGGAACAGTAGAAGAGGTTATGGACTCAACACTTTTGACAGATATTTTTGAAACAAAAATAGAAATTATTAATGGTCCTTATGGGCCAATAGCAGTTTATTAGTTGTAAAATGTCTTGCGTAGATTATGCAAGACACTCTAGTTGAAGTTGCTGTCTGTATTTTATAGGCAGCAGCTTTTTTTATGTGATTACTCATAAAATACAAAAGAATGCTTCACCTTTTCAAGTATGTACCAAGTGGAAAAAATATCTCTGTATAATTTTTCAAAAGAATTCAGCTTGTTTTTTTATATGTAATATTGCATATCAGAGTGTATTGATAAAAGTGTAAGGGGTCACTATAATGAGGGCATAAAGATAAATCATATTTTCGTAGCAATAAAAAGGAGGAAATAATATGGAAATCGCAATGGCAGTTTTAAAATTTGTAGGTGGCGTAATCCCGTTAATTCAAGAACTTTTAAAAGCATTTATGTAAATTTATTAGTTAGCAATCATTTATCAATCATTGTCATATTTTACTAAAAAAAGAACGGGGTGATTTTTCTGAATATTAAGAAAAACACTAAAAGAAGAAAGTTCCTTGCATGTTTATTAGTTAGTCTATGCACTATTAATTATTCATCTATTTCCTTCGCAGAAACACAAGCAAGTAATGCAACTGATGTAACCAAAAATGCTAGTGGCATTGATACTGGTATAGCAAATCTTAAATATAATAATCAAGAGGTTTTAGCTGTAAATGGTGATAAAGTAGAAAGTTTTGTTCCGAAAGAAAGTATCAATTCAAATGGTAAATTTGTAGTAGTGGAACGCGAGAAAAAATCACTTACAACGTCACCAGTCGATATTTCAATTATTGATTCTGTAGTGAATCGTACGTATCCAGGAGCTGTACAACTTGCTAATAAAGCTTTTGCAGACAATCAACCAAGTTTATTAGTGGCTAAGAGAAAGCCTTTGAATATTAGTATAGACTTACCGGGCATGAGAAAAGAAAATACAATCACTGTCCAAAATCCGACATATGGTAATGTAGCTGGAGCAGTAGACGATTTAGTATCTACTTGGAATGAAAAGTATTCTACAACACATACGTTACCTGCAAGAATGCAGTATACGGAATCTATGGTTTATAGTAAATCACAAATCGCAAGCGCTCTTAATGTTAACGCTAAATATCTTGATAACAGTCTAAACATTGATTTTAATGCGGTTGCAAATGGAGAGAAAAAAGTGATGGTAGCGGCGTATAAGCAAATATTTTATACGGTAAGTGCTGAACTACCTAACAATCCATCCGACCTTTTTGATAATAGCGTTACTTTTGACGAGTTAACTCGAAAAGGCGTAAGTAATTCGGCTCCACCTGTTATGGTTTCAAATGTAGCTTATGGTAGAACGATTTATGTAAAATTAGAAACAACATCTAAGAGCAAAGATGTACAAGCTGCTTTTAAAGCCTTACTTAAGAATAACAGCGTTGAAACAAGTGGACAGTATAAAGATATTTTTGAAGAAAGTACCTTTACTGCTGTAGTATTAGGCGGAGATGCGAAAGAGCATAACAAGGTTGTTACTAAAGATTTCAATGAAATCCGAAATATCATTAAAGATAATGCTGAATTAAGTCTTAAAAATCCAGCATACCCAATTTCATATACAAGTACTTTCTTAAAAGATAATGCAACTGCTGCTGTTCATAACAATACAGATTATATTGAGACGACAACTACAGAATATTCAAGTGCTAAAATGACACTTGATCATTACGGTGCTTACGTTGCTCAATTTGATGTATCTTGGGATGAATTCACATTTGACCAAAAGGGTAACGAAGTACTAACACATAAAACGTGGGATGGTAGCGGAAAAGACAAAACGGCTCATTACTCTACAGTTATCCCTCTTCCACCGAACTCAAAAAATATAAAAATTGTAGCAAGAGAATGTACAGGTCTTGCATGGGAATGGTGGAGAACAATTATTAATGAACAAAATGTTCCATTAACAAATGAAATAAAAGTTTCAATTGGAGGAACAACATTATATCCAACAGCTAGTATTAGTCATTAAGTATAAAAAAAGCGCCCTATAAGTAGGGCGCTTTTTTACTTAGTCACAAATTTTATTCCTCTATTTGCCGGGCAGCCCGATTGATGAGGGCTGATTAATAATGTAATTCCTAATATAGTTAATCGGCGTTGATTTACTTCTTCACGTAAAATGGATTGAAATGAAATTCCTATTACTTGGACAAGTGTTGCTAAAAGTGTGGCAATTGGAGGAATAAAACTTTATGTTCCTTTGTTTTGGGCCAACTTAAGAAACTTTTGTAAAATGATAGGATTACAAAAATGTAATGTGGGTGTAAGGAAACTGGATTGTACCATCTTTATGGTTAAAGCATACTTAAGGTAAGGAAGATTTATATTTTAACGGGTATAAATCTTACAAGTAGAATAGAAAGGTTAGGTATTACCATATGAAATGGATCATGAGAATTTTTGTGTTATTAGCTATAGTAGGAGGTGCTTTCTACTATATGAAGTCAGGGAATGGATACTATTTGACTAAACAATATTATGTAAAAGTAACGACTGATTCTAAAGTAGAAAACGAAAAATTGAGTAATGGAGAAGTTCTTACGTATCATGTTTACGATGAGAAGGTGTACGATAAAAAAGGGGAAGAAAGAGAACTGAAAATTTCCTTGCAAAATGAATTGGAAAAAAATCAATATTATTTGATTGATTGGGAAGATCGCCGTGGGATTGTTTCTAAAATAACTAAAGTGAATCAAGCAAAAATAGATAAAGGTATTTTAGATAAGTTGAACGCAAATTCATAATATTTCAGGATAAGTTAATCAAAAGCTGTGTTAGCGTAAGATTTATAAGAAAAAGGTATTGTAGCAAAAATGAAAGAGATTATTATAAAACAAAAAAGACCGAACCGTCTGGTTCTGTCTTTTTTTAGGAATGAAGAATGAATTTTACAAATGATGTGGCACAAAGCTGGATTGCTACAATTGGGATGACATGTATGAATAGTGGACTGTAACACTTATGTAGATGGTTTGCAGAGATATAAAATCAATATAGAAGAGGAGTATTATTCTAGATGACTTATGTAACTACAATTTTATCAATAGCGGGTATCGTTATCATGTCTTTAGCGAGGATTAATTTTAAAATAAGGGCGTTTGCTAATAAACCAGCTTGGGGTGGCTTCACTCTTCCCTTAATTCTAATTGGATTTATTTTATTTTGTATCGGCATGTTTTTAGGTTTTGTAAATCATCAACTATAAGGTGGAAATATTGTGAAGACGAAAAGCTACATGTTTTTCGTCTTTTCGTTCTCTTGCTTAATAAGAAAGATCCTGCAACTCAGTACAGGATCTTTAATCAAACGTATTTAAAAACTAAATTGTGGCTTCATATCACCTTTATAAGGTTCATGTTCAACGAATATAGTTATATCCTTACCAGCTTGGTCTTTACCAGTTCTTTTATACGTAAATTTATTCTTATTTAGTTCAGTAAGTTCAAGAGCAGCACCGTATTTGTTATTTCCAATTGAAACATGGGCTCTTATTTTATTTTCGTGTACAACATCGAAGTAGCCATAATCACCGCGGCTTTGACCTGTTTCGCTATTGAAAAACTCATATTTATTAGATTTGTCATCAAATTTTGCTAAACTTATAAAATTCGAATTAAACTGTGTTACATCGTTACCAGCTTCATCTAATACCTTTGTTCCATGCCAAAGGGTACTGCCTAAAATTTTATCTCCATCAACGTTTTTAACAATATCTCCTGTAGTCGTGTTCAGCTGCTTGTCCGGATCAGTGAAAGAAAGTTCTTTTTCTTTATATGGGACATGTTCAACGAAAACTTCTACATCTTTACCGTTAGCGTCTTTCCCCATTCGTTTATAAGTAAATACATTTTTATTTAGTTTTGTCATGTCAACGACAGCTTGATACTTCATTGATTCTGAAATTAATATTCTCTTCTTCCCATCATTTGTGACAAAGAAAGTGCCTTTATCACCACGACTTGCACCTGTTTTAGCATCAAAAAATTCATATCTGCCTGACTTCGCATCATATTTTGCAAGACCAATGAAGTTTGCATTCTCTTTTGTTAAGTCATTCTTATCTTTGTCATACACTCGTGTACCTTGCCAATTTGTCTCGCTAAGAATATTAGCCATTTTTTGCCCTTTAGTTAATTTATTTTCCTTTTTTGTTTCTTTAGCAACTTGTTCTTGTTTTTGTTTCCCATGATTTTCTTCAGCTTTAGTACCAGCACACCCTGTTAATGCTAATGTGAATCCGAGCAGTACGGATGATAGTGCTTTTGCTTTTTTGTTCATGTTTTATCGTCTCCTTATTTTATGATTTCAAGTAGTACGGTTAGCGATTATAGTAGCAGTGCGTCATATATGAACTTAGTTGCTACGTTTCTTATGTTAATCCCCGACTATAAACTGCCTCTAAATAAAACATTAAAAAAAGATAAACTAATTCCTAAAAAATGTTCATATTTATAAAAAATCGCTAGCTTGCTGTAGTGCCTACGAGTAATCCAAAAAATACATTGTAAAGAAGAAGGAAAGCCGCTAATAATAATGTAATTGCTAATAGAGCTAATCGATTGTAGTGCAAAACTTTTGAGAAAAACTGTAGGAGTGGTGTTTTTGTAAGACTCTTTCGTTAGCAATCGGTTGTACATCATCATAAATTTGAACACCTACTGTATCGGGTAAAAAGAAAGTAGCTCCTTCATTGTTCGCAATATGTTGTACGTGAATAACTGTTTTATGTTTTTCACGAAATGCTTTCAAAACTTCTTTCGCTTTTTGTGCGGCTTTTTCAGGTTGATGTAATTCCATATTGCCACCTTCAAAGTAATCATTTTGTATGTCTACTAATAGCAACGCTTCGTTCATCGTTATGCCCCCATACTTAGTCATTCAGCACGTTATTTGTACTGTACCGTTATTATATAAATTGTAGCTATGCGGAAGTAATAACGTTGTGAAACGATTTTGGGGTATATAGTTTCAGTGTGAAAAAAGTGAAAGTTGCTATAAGTACAAATGGATTTTGTGGACTTCACGGCAAAGTTATAGATAGAGTGGCATTGCAGGGTTAAAAACCATAACTTTGCTGGAGGAGCGGGTTATGGTTTTTTTTATGAGGAAATACGATTTTAAGTTTTTGCTGAAGGTGTTTTTCTAGGATATGCTGTGAGTGATTGGAGTGAGGTAGTGTCAGATATTGTCGACCAATCGATATATTGGAAAAATCGTTGATATATTGTGAGTTATGATAGATATATTGAAAAAATCGTTGATATATTTGTAAAGGGGTGTTTGAGGTGATTGTGAAAGAAAGAAAAATGCCGATTTATATAAGACAGTTAGAAGCACTGCTTAGAAGGTTACCTGTACATCATCCAAAACGAAATTTAATTGGAGAAAACTTGGCAAAACACATGGCGGGGTATAAAGGGGAGCAAGCAATTGATTATCCACTTAGTTTTATTTCTGAGAAAGAGTATAGTGTTTTACATGATGTTCGCTTATCTAATCATGATCAATACTTTCAAATTGATACTATTATCATTTCCACAAAGTTTCTTCTTTTTCTTGAGATAAAAATATAGCAGGTACATTAATGTTTGATGCAAAGTTTAATCAACTTATCCGAATAACAGAAGGAAATTCAGAGGGATTTCCAGATCCGGTTTTACAAATAAAAAGGCAAGAAATACAATTAAAGAAATGGTTAAGCTTACATGGATTTTCCTCTAGTCTTCCAATCGAGTCCCTCGTTGTTATTAGCTCGCCTCGTACCATTATAAAATCTTCAGATGACAATCTTCTTCATACAATTATTCATAGTGCAAATTTACCTCATAAAATAAAGTGGTTTGAAAGTAAATATAAGAGAAAAGTTATAGATAATGTAGATAGGCTCATTCATCAAATAATAACGGAGCATTCTCCACTTCAACAAAATATACTTGAGCAATATAAAATAGAAAAAGAGGAGTTGTTAAATGGAGTACAATGTGAGAAATGCTTAGTTATTCCAATGGTTAAAGTGAAGAAGGGCTGGCGTTGTACAAGTTGTAAAGATTTTTCAAAAGTGGCACATGAGGATGCTATACGAGATTATGCATTGCTCATTAGTACGACATGTACGAACGGTAATTTGAAAGAGTTTCTCCATGTTTCGTCGGGTATGGTTGTAAACAGAATTCTCCACACACTAAATCTCCCCTACACTGGCAACAACAAAGGACAAATATATGATTTAACTTCTTTCCAATCGTAATTTTGCTATAATAAATAAGTACTTATACGAAGGGGAGTCTAAAGAGAAAATGAAGTCATTTAATATCGATCATGTTATAGCTAGTGTTTTGCAATGGATATTAAATATAGCTTTAATTATATTATCCATTGTGTTATCGATTTTCTTAGTGAATGAGACAATTACGTTTGTGCAGTATATTTTTTCGGCAAAAGAGTATACGTCTTATAAATTGGTTGAAAGTATCATCGTTTATTTCTTATACTTCGAGTTCATTGCATTAATTATTAAGTATTTTAAATCGAACTATCATTTCCCGTTACGTTATTTTATTTATATCGGAATTACGGCCTTAATTCGATTGATTATTGTGTCTCATGAGGAACCGATGGAGACGTTATTATACGCAGGAGCAATTCTTGTTTTAGTTATTGCTTTATACATATCGAATATGAGAGATTTGAGAAAAGAGTAGTAGTGCAGACATAAGTTTGCACTACTTTTTTACATCTTGACCTTCAAGTTGCTTGAAAGTTTACAATGAAATTAGGGCGTTTGAAATCGAAAAAAATTGAGAAATTAAGTGAAGAGGTTTCTTTTACTTGGAGGTTATAGGAATGAATCAGGAATTGAAGTTACGTCCATTGGAACGAGAAGATTTAAAGTTCGTACACGAACTGAATAATAATGCGCATATTATGTCGTATTGGTTTGAAGAGCCATATGAGGCATTTGTGGAGCTGCAAGACTTATACGATAAACATATACATGATCAAAGCGAACGCCGATTTATCGTTGAGAAAGACAATGAAATGGTTGGATTAGTTGAGTTAGTAGAAATCGATTATATTCATCGTAGAACAGAATTCCAAATTATTATTGATCCGAATTATCAAGGATATGGTTATGCAGTAGAGGCGACGCGTTTAGCAATGGATTATGCTTTCGCTGTATTAAATATGCATAAGATATATTTAGTTGTGGATAAGGAAAATGAAAAAGCAGTACATGTTTATAAAAAGGTTGGGTTTATGGTAGAAGGTGAGCTTATCGATGAGTTTTTCGTTGATGGTAACTATCATAATGCGATAAGAATGTGTATGTTTCAGAAGCAATATTTTGAAAACAAGTAGTTGAAAGATTCGGAAGTAATGTTGACGCTTCGTAAAACCGTATGCTAAAATCCCTTTTAAGTATTAAGGAAGGTGCAGAATATGCTTTATATAAAATTTGTAAAACTCATTAGAAAACTTTGCTCCGCACAAATGTATACGGTGAAGCGTTGTACGGAGCTTAATCAAGGGGTATAAATCCCCTATATTCATCGGCTGAATAACTTTTCTAAAAAAGTATAGTTTATCTATGCTTATTTCGTTATGGTTTTTCAGCTGGTGTATAAAATAGATTAAGGGGCCATAGACAATGCTTTGTCTATGGCCCTTTGTGTATATTATTCCGATGAGTCTTTACTGTAAATTGGAGTAGTATAGAAAAAACCACGAAGCAGAGGGCTAGTGTCGAATGACGCTATCTCTCTGCTTTTTTTAATTTCAGGAAAAGAGGAATAAAAATGAGTTTACTTAAAGTTGAAAGTTTATCACATAGTTTTATAGATAAAGTATTATACGAAAATGCTTCTTTTGATTTGCATAAAGGGGAGCATATGGGAATTGTTGGACAGAATGGTGCAGGGAAAAGCACATTAATGAAAATATTGGTGGGGGAAATTATTTCTGATAAGGGAGACATAAAGTGGCAACCAAATATTCAAATTGGACATCTTGATCAATACGCAGAAATTGATGAGGGTTATACCATTTCTCAATATTTAAAGAGAGCCTTTTATGATTTGTATGAAATGGAAAAGAGAATGAACAAGTTATATGAAGAAAGTGCGATGACCGGAGATGAAAATCAACTATTGAAAGCGGCAGAAATTCAAGGACTGCTCGAGGCTCATGATTTTTATTCAGTAGATAGTATTACGAATAAGGTGGCATCCGGCTTAGGTATTGATGTGATTGGGATGGATCGTGTTATTGGTGAATTAAGCGGAGGGCAGCGTGCAAAGGTAATTTTAGCGAAGCTCTTATTAGAAGAGCCTAATATTTTATTACTAGATGAACCGACGAATTTTCTTGATAAGGAGCATGTGGAGTGGCTTGCTAATTATTTAATGAATTTTGAAGGAGCGTTTATTGTCATATCACATGATTTTGATTTTCTGGAAAAGGTAACTTCTTGCATATGTGATGTAGAGTTCGGGACAGTTAAGAAGTATTACGGCAAATACTCAGATTTTGTAAGACAGAAGGAGCATTTGCGAAAAGATTATATTCGCCAATATTATGCACAGCAAAAGAAAATTGAAAAAACGGAAGAGTATATTCGTAGAAATATTGCTGGGGTGAATTCAAAAATAGCGCAAGGTCGTAGAAAACAATTGGAGCGTATGGAAAGAATTGCGCCACCAAGTTTTACTCATAAACCGTCTATTCATTTTCAGGAACTTCCCATTTCAGTTCAGACAGTTCTTGAAGTAAATAACCTTGAAGTTGGTTACGACTTCGCTCTCTTACAAAAGTTGAATTTTTCAGTAATGGGTAGGCAAAAACTTGTTATTACAGGTTTCAATGGAGTAGGAAAATCTACTTTATTAAAAACAATCGTTGGAAATATTGATAGTATTTCTGGAGAGTTTCACTTTTCAGAGCAAATAAAGATTGGATATTATGAGCAAGATTTAAATTGGAGCAATGATTCTTTAACGCCGCTTCAAATTATTTCAGAACAGTTTCCTAAACTGAATATGAAGGAAATACGCCATCATTTAGCTGCGTGTGGAGTGAAGGATACGCACGTTTCGCAAGAAATTCGTACGTTAAGTGGTGGTGAACAATCGAAGGTGAAACTGTGCGGATTATTATTATCACCTTGTAACTTATTAATTTTAGATGAGCCGACAAATCATTTAGATGCAGAAGCGAAGGAAGCTTTGCAAAAGGCGTTAATTAAGTTTAAGGGCAGCATTATACTCGTATCTCACGAAGCGAGTTTTTATCTTGATTGGGCAGATAGTATCTTTCATATAGAGACGGGATTAGTTAAGGGGGTGTGAAACATATGAGTGAAAACAATTGGAAAACGAAAATTATATTATTTTTGACCGCTCAAACTATTTCGTTGTTCGGTTCCTCTCTCGTGCAATACGCGATTATATGGTATATCACCCTTACAACATCATCAGGAGTGATGTTGACTATTTCAACTGTTTGCGGTTTTCTACCACAAATTGCGATATCTTTGTTTGCAGGTGTTTGGATTGATCGTTATGACCGTAAAAAGATGATTATGTTATCGGATGGAATTATAGCGATTGCGACGTTAGTTTTAGCAATTTTATTTTTAACAGGATATAAAAGTATTTGGTTACTTTTTATTGTGTTACTCATTCGTTCAGCTGGAACAGGAGTACAAACGCCAGCTGTGAATGCATTAATTCCGCAAATCGTTCCGAAAGAGTATCTTATGAAAGTAAATGGAATAAATAGCAGTATTACATCTTTAATTATGTTTCTTTCTCCAGCAGCAAGTGCGGCGATTCTTTCTATTGCCAGCATTGAAACAACATTTTTTATTGATGTTATTACGGCTATGATTGGAATTAGTATTATGCTTATCATTCAAGTAGAGGGACATGTGAATGCAGAGAATAAGCAAAAATCTAATCTACAAGGAATTAAAGAAGGATTCTCTTATTTAAAAGAAAATGTATTTATTAAAAGGCTAATCGTTTTATTGATTATCATCATGATTTTAATAAGTCCAGCTGCTTTTTTAACACCTTTAATGGTAACTCGTTCTTTCGGGGCCGAAATGTGGAGACTTACTGCTAGTGAGATGACCTTTAGTGCTGGTGCGGCAGCTGGTGGCGTATTGATTGCCGCGTGGGGTGGTTTTCGTAATCGTATGCATACAACAGCGCTAGCTTGTGCATTATATGGACTGCTTATGATTGGACTCGGAATAGCACCGATATTTATTATGTATTTAGTATTTAATTTTTTAATTGGTATAACGATGCCGTGCTTCAATACACCAGTTACTGTGTTATTGCAGGAGAAAGTAGAACCATCAATGCACGGACGGATGTTCAGTCTTGTACAAATTGCGAATTCATGCGCGCTTCCTCTAGGAATGATAATATTTGGGCCATTGTCGGATATGTTTAGTGTAGAGATTTTGTTAATTTATGCTGGGATATTCGTGCTATTTTGCGCAATGTATATTGTATTAAGCAAGAGGTTTGAAGTGTAAATATTTATAATACAGAGGGTTTGCGAAGTGATTTAATATGCTTCGTAAACCTTTTTGTTATTAGTTTAGTCAATAATTATTTATCGTTAAACAATAAGTAATTATTGACTGTTAATGTTTTTTTAGATAATATGATGTTAACGATTTAAGGAGAATTACATAAGTAGAGGAGAATGTGAAATGAAAAATAAATACGTAGTAGCTATTTCTTTCATGATTTTAGCGATTATTTCTTTAACTATACATGCTTCAAACAGTAAAGTAGGAGCGGATGGATTCCTTGAAGAACCTTTCTTTTTCCTAGTACCGATAAGTTATGTATTGTTCCTTAGTGGTATTGGTATATTGCTATTTGGATTTATTACTTCAAAGCTGAAAAAGGGCAATAAATAGGGGTTACCAATAGGGACAAAATACTCACTATGAAATAGAAACATACCATATGGAAGAAAAAGAATAAGTGAGATGAATCATGATGAACCATCATTTTTATAATGGAAGACAAGTAGGAGCAGCTATTACGCTGGCTGGGGCACAGGGAACAATTCACGCTATGAATCAAGCTATTCAAATGCAACAACAAGCATATTTTGCACAAATGATGCAAAGTCAGTATATGCCGTATTCACAGCTTCCGATGCAAATTGTACATTACGATGTACATCCAGCTGGTTTATTTTCTATTCCATATGGCGGGACATATTTCTTATGAAAGAAAGCGACTCAATAGAGTCGCTTTTTTTCATATTCCGCCTAGCTTCATTCCAAGGAATGCGAAGAGGATACCAATTATGTACGTAGCGCTTAAGTATAAAAGGAAAGTGCTAATATTTTTTCGATTGAGAAGTTGAACGGCTTCTAGTTTAAACGTAGAAAATGTAGTGAATGCACCCATAAATCCAGTACCTAATAATAGTTGCCAGCCTGTAGTAACTCCGTTGCCGATTATATATCCAAGTAAAAACGCCCCTGTTATATTAATAAGGAATGTAGCAAGTGGAAATTGTGTTTTATTTCTTTTCTTAAACCAATTGCTAATTGCAAATCGTGTAATCGCACCGAAAAATCCTCCTGTTGCGACTAATAAGGCTTCTATCATGAGTAATCACCTTCCGTAAGAGATTTCTTAATTAAGAAATCACCAAGTGTATAGCCAAGGCCAGACATAATGAGGCCACCAAGTATGCTACATGATACATATAAGAAGGCTATGCTCCACTCAGAATGATTGATCAATTGCACAGTTTCTACACTAAATGTTGAAAAAGTCGTAAAGGAACCGATGAATCCAGTTCCGATGCCTGTGATGACCTCTGAAGGTAAGATGTTTAGCCGGGCGATATAAGTAGTTAGCCACGCTAAGAAGAAGCAACCGATTAAGTTAATGAGTAATGTTGCTAATGGAAATGAATGATGCCAAAATGTGGTGATATTAAGACCTAAATAATAACGAGAAAGAGCTCCTAATATACCGGCAATGCCGACGATAATATAAATCAATTTTCTCACCTCTTTAAATAGATTGCTCAAAAAAATAGACTCCTACCAGTATGTATACTGGTAGGAGTCATTAGCTAAGCAGCGTTTATGGCGAACTCCATCGCCTAGGATTATTACATATAGTGTACTAAATATACCGTTTAAATTCCAGTGAGGAGGTGGGTGTAACGTTTCTTTTTTTGATGTCTGAAGGTTTTTCAAGTAATTAAAATGGGATCGATTACTTATCAACTAAATATAGTGATATACGGTTTTAATTATGATAAAATGTTTCTTATGTGTGTCGTTTTGTTTTATTTGACTGAAAATAAAGAAAAATAAATTCGCGTGAAAAGGAGTCATTTATTTGAAGAAATTTTTAAAAATCGTATTTACATGTGTTTTAGTAGTAGCGGGCATTGTAGGAGGATTTCTAGCGTATATGACACTTACTAAAGAACAGCCTGCTGATGTTATAAGCTTGAAGGTGGAGAATAATAAGGAGCGCGTATTAGCGACTGGAAATGAGTTTAAAGTTACAACATTTAATATTGGATATGCTGGGTTAGATAAGGATCAAGATTTCTTTATGGATGGTGGAAAGGGATCTGGTTCAAGTAGTAAAGAGCAAACGGAAACTAATTTAAAGAATATGCTTTCGTTTTTACAAAATGAGAATAGTGATTTTGCACTATTACAAGAAGTTGATATAAAGTCACTTCGTTCATTTGATGTAAATGAACATGAATTTTTGAAAAAAGGATTACCTGATTATGTTTCGTCATTTGGCAAGAACTACGATACGAAATGGGTTCCAGTGCCAATAACAAATCCAATGGGATATGCGGAGGCTGGATTAAGTACGTTTTCTAAATACACTGTTCAAGAAGCGAAGAGGTTCCAGCTTCCTGGAATGGAGCCTTGGCCAAAGCGTTTGTTTGATTTAGATCGAGCAATTGTGGAATATAAAATTCCTGTTAATAATGGGAAACATGTTAGACTCGTAAATTTACATTTGTCTGCTTATGATGAAGGCGGGAAAATTAGAAAACAGCAAGTAGAGTACTTAAAAGAATATATGAACAAGCATTATGAAAATGGTGATTACGTAATAATGGGCGGAGATTGGAATCAATTAGTTTCAAACGCTCAATTAAGTGATCCGAAGTTCGTGAAAGAGCGCCCTGAGTGGTTAGTAGAGTTACCGAAGGACTTTACAGACGGTGGCTTTAAGTGGGCTGTAGATCCGTCTGTTATGACTGTGAGAGATGATGTAAAGAAATATGTAGAAGGTGAAAATTTCGTCACTATTATTGATGGCTTTATCGTTTCACCGAATGTAGAGATTGTAAATGTACAAGGGAAAGATTTAAAGTTTGAAAATAGCGATCATAACCCAGTAAGTGCGGTATTTAAACTGAAGTAATTGATATGTATAAGTAGAAGGTGGGGCTTCATATGGAGTGGTTAAAGAGGACTTGTTTTTCTAACCTTGAGAAAGAATCACAGAAAAATCATTTATTACTGTTTATAACGATTTGTAGTTTCTTTCTTGGGATAATCGCAATTGGGTATTATGGATATATTTTTACAGAGAGAGCAATAGCGTTTTGGATTTGTGGTATTTCTGTCGTTGCATTTGGAACGCTGTTTACTTTTATAAAAAGTATGGAATCAGCGTATAAATATATCATGACATTTATGTTGCTTACAATGTCTTACATTATGGTACAAGCTTTTAATGAAAGCCCGGCTGTATTTCAAATGGTCTATTTTACATTAGCTGTTTCACTTATTTACTTAAGTGAGCGTCTCATTTTAATTCTTGGCGGGGTAGCTGTTGTGATCACATTTATCCTTTGTAGCTATTGGCCGGAGCAATTTTTTGCTTATACAGCCTCGTCTGAAGCTGCTAATTTCGCAAGTTTGTTAGCGATTGTAACAATTGCTATGTGGGGCGTCACGAAAATCGGTTCTAATCTGCTCCTTCGTTTAAGTGATGAGAAGCAAGAAGTAATGAGAAAAGCTCAGGAGTTAGAAGAGACGCAAAGACTTATTGAAGAAACAGTTGTGAAACTAGATAGTAATTTCAATCATTTAAGACAAAATATGAACACGTCGATGGAATCGATGAGTGAAATTAATTTTGCCTTTGAAGAGGTGGCAGTTGGTACGCAATCACAATCAGAGATGATGTATCGTTCGGTAGAAGTATTGAATGATATGGAGGGAAATATTGAACAAATCATCTCTCAAGTAAGAACTGCATCGACTCGTGTGGATGAAAGCTTAGAAATTTCAAAAGGTAGTGTACATACTCTAAGAAATTTTGAAACTAACATGAGAAGTTTAAATGATGTTGTTTCACAGTCTGGAATTATATTTAGAGATTTAATGATGCAATCGAAACAAATTAATGAAATTGTAGATGTAATAACGAATATTTCAAGTCAGACGAGTTTGCTAGCTTTAAATGCAAATATTGAAGCTGCGAGGGCAGGCGAGCATGGAAAAGGTTTTGCTATTGTAGCGAGTGAAGTGTTAAAGCTTGCTGAAGAATCAAATCGTTCTGCGGGAAGAATTCAAGGGATTTTGAAGGAGTTTAGTAATCAAGCAAGTAAGGTAGAAGCGCAAGTAGAGAAGTCAGAAAGAGTACAAGAAGAATGTAACGAGATGTTAGCAAGCGTTTTAACAAATGTAACTGATTTAGGGAAGTTTATTGATACGATTAATGAAGTAATGCGAGAGGTTGTTGTTCATCAAGAAAGTTTCCAAGTTAAAACGACGAATATCGTAAAGGATGTTACGCATGCTTCTAACGTAATTCAGCAAACTTCTACAGCTACAGAAGAAGTGCTAGCGAGTGTGGAAGAAGAAAAACATCGAAATGATACGTCAGTGAAGACGTTACAAACTGTTAGCGAGCAAGTGAAGTTGTTAGAAGATATTTTAGAAAAGTAATATTGCTTGGAAAGAGCACGAATGATGTGCTCTTTTTTCATTGAAACGAATACTTGATAGGAATTTAATTGCTTTTCTGCGCGTTTTCTGCCAAGCTTAAGGAGATAAAATTCAGCTAATAGCGGAATTAAAATACTTCAAAGAAAGAATTAAATAGGTGACGCATATGATCGAAGTTAAGACTTCTGAACTTAGTGATGGAGAATTTAATAGAGGTGTATTTGCAACTCGTGATATTAAAAAGGGTGAGTTGATACACGCAGCACCAGTTATCTCTTATCCGAATGAACAGCATGAACATATTGAGAAAACATTACTTGCTGACTACGCATTTGAGTATGGAATCAATCATACGGCAATCCTTTTAGGATACGGTATGTTATTTAATCATTCATATACACCGAATGCAACGTATGATATTGTCTTCGAGAACCATACGTTTAACTTCTATGCTTATAAGGATATAAAAGCAGGAGAAGAAATTTTAATCAATTATAATGGTGAAGTTGATAACGATGAGCTGTTATGGTTTGATAAAGAAAAAGAAGAGAACGAAAAGTAATATAAAGAATATAAAAAAGAGCACATTCTGTCGGATGTGCTCTTTTTTATTGATGTAAATAAAGTAAAAAGTACAAAAAAATACCACTTTCTTTTTGTATGGTATAGTAAGATACTGAGGGATAGTGTTTTGAAAAAGTCACATATTTTACAAATTGTTGTCTTTCTGATGACATGTCAAGTTTAGTAGTCCATTTGGGTTGCTTTATTATGCAATATATATTTTAATATGAGTGGCACCTCTTATAAATTAAGAGGTTTATAGGTGTCTCGAATTGATTTTGGGTACACTGTATCCACCACTTTAGGTTCTTTCATGTACGTGGGGATATTATGGGCCCGTATAACGGGATAAAATGAATATAGAAATAGAGGAATCGTAAAATGAATATGCAAGAGGTTTATAAATATTTAAGTACGGTATTGCCTGAAGGACATGTTAAACAAGATGAAATGTTAAAGAATCATACGCATATTAAAGTTGGCGGAAAAGCAGATGTTTTTGTTGCGCCTACAAATTATGATGAAATTCAAGAAGTTATTAAATATGCGAACGAATATAATATTCCAGTTACGTTTTTAGGAAATGGATCGAATGTCATTATTAAAGATGGTGGAATTCGCGGGATTACAGTAAGTTTAATTCATATTACAGGTGTTACTGTAACAGGAACGACGATTGTAGCACAGTGTGGTGCAGCAATTATTGACGTATCACGTATTGCCTTAGACCATAACTTAACGGGTCTTGAGTTTGCTTGTGGTATTCCAGGTTCAGTTGGCGGAGCATTATATATGAATGCTGGTGCATACGGCGGTGAAATTTCGTTTGTATTAACAGAAGCTGTCGTAATGACAGGTGATGGAGAGCTACGTACTTTGACGAAAGAAGCATTTGAATTTGGATATCGTAAGAGTGTATTTGCGAACAACCATTACATTATTCTTGAAGCGAGATTTGAACTTGAAGAAGGTGTACATGAAGAAATTAAAGCAAAAATGGATGATTTAACGTTTAAACGTGAGTCAAAACAGCCTCTAGAATATCCTTCATGTGGTAGCGTATTTAAGCGCCCACCAAATAACTTTGCTGGTAAGTTAATTCAAGACTCAGGACTACAAGGTAAGCGAATTGGTGGAGTAGAAGTTTCTTTAAAACACGCTGGGTTTATGGTGAATGTTGATAACGGAACAGCACAAGATTACATCGATTTAATTCACTTCGTACAAAAGACAGTTGAAGAGAAATTTGGCGTGAAGTTGGAGCGAGAAGTAAGGATTATTGGAGAAGATAAGGAATAAAGAAATACGTATGAAGATATGAATTATTTTAAAATAATATTTGGGTATTGTTGACAATTTGTTTTCAATTCAATATAATGGCTAATAATTTAACAAATAACATACGTTGAAAGAGCCCAGTAGCAGTTTGTCACTGTTAATGAGAGAGCTAGGGGTTGCTGGAACCTAGCACAAACAAACTTGCGAATTACACTCTGGAGTATCTTAGGTAATGCTAAGCGGACTAGCAATCGATATTATTGCTAAGAGTGGTATGAGTAGCTATGCTATTTATGCAAACTGGGTGGTAACACGGTGAATAATCGTCCCTATGTCTATCGTAGACATAGGGGCTTTTTTGTTTTTAAAAAATAAAGGGGATGAC
Organism: Bacillus cereus group sp. MYBK220-1; assembly: GCF_051916445.1. NCBI lineage: Bacteria > Bacillati > Bacillota > Bacilli > Caryophanales > Bacillaceae > Bacillus > Bacillus cereus group sp. MYBK220-1. Next base: position 451,221 of record NZ_JBQAGQ010000004.1, read on the forward strand.
AAAAGATGAATATTATTGATGAATTAGAATGGCGCGGCGCCATTAATCAGCAGACTGACGAAGAAGGTTTACGTAAGCTAGTAGAAGAGAAAAAGATTTCGCTATACTGCGGAGTTGATCCGACTGGTGATAGTATGCATATTGGACATTTGATTCCGTTTATGATGATGAAGAGATTCCAATTAGCTGGTCATCATCCTGTTATTTTAATTGGCGGGGCAACAGGAACAATTGGTGATCCGAGTGGACGACAATCAGAGCGTCAACTTCAAACGTTAGAAGTGGTTCAGCATAATGTAGATGCGTTAACAGCACAAATGAAAAAGCTATTTGATTTTGGTGGAAATAGCGAAGTGAAGATGGTAAATAACTATGATTGGACACATGAAATAAATATTATTGAGTTTTTACGTGATTACGGGAAAAACTTTAGCATCAATAGCATGTTAGCGAAGGATATTGTAGCAAGCCGTTTAGATACAGGTATTTCTTTCACGGAATTCACGTACCAAATTTTGCAAGCGATGGACTTCCATCATTTATACACGAAAGAGGATGTTCAACTTCAAATTGGTGGCAGTGACCAATGGGGAAATATTACGAGTGGTTTAGATTTAATTCGTAAGTTAGAAGGTCATGAGGCGAAAGTATTCGGATTAACGATTCCGTTATTATTAAAATCGGACGGTACGAAGTTTGGTAAATCAGCAGGTGGTGCGGTTTGGCTTGATCCTGAAAAAACGACACCGTTTGAATTTTACCAGTTCTGGGTAAATACAGATGACCGTGACGTAATTAAATACTTGAAATACTTTACGTTCTTAACGAAAGAGCGTATTGATGAATTAGCAACGAAGGTAGAAGCGGAACCTCATAAACGTGAAGCGCAAAAAGTGTTAGCAGAAGAAATGACGAAATTTGTTCATGGAGAAGAGGCGTTCCTGCAAGCTGAGAAAATTACAGCAGCGTTATTTAGCGGAGATATTAAATCGTTAACAGCTGATGAAATTGAACAAGGCTTTAAAGAAATGCCAACATTCCAGTCTTCAAAAGAGAAGAAAAACATCGTAGAGTGGCTAGTCGATTTAGGAATTGAACCATCTAGACGACAAGCACGTGAAGACATTAATAATGGTGCGATTTCTATGAATGGTGAGAAAGTAACAGATGTGGGTACGGATGTTACTGTAGAAAATTCATTTGATGGAAGATTTATTATTATTCGTAAAGGGAAGAAGAACTACAGCCTTGTGAAGTTAGGCGAATAGTTTGTGTGAAAGGATGGGAGTAGGAAGAATACTTCCATCTTTTCGTATACACAATTTGGACATAAAATAATCAGTAAATTTAGATAATTAAAAGGGTTATATTATTCTTCTGACGAATAAATAAGTTAGAGAAAATTACGGATAAAAATAGCCCGAACCATGCAGGGCATGATTCGGGCTTATATTCAGATTAGTAAGCTAAGCTGAATAGACCTTTAATGTGTGATAAGTAACGAACGTTACTTGCTTCTTTCATTAATGATGCTGGTAAGCCTTTAAGTGGAGTATTGCTTGCTCCGATTGTAGCAACCGCATCTTTACGTCCTAGACTAGCAAGTGTTCCAGAGTTTACAGGTGCGAACTCTTCTAATGCTTTGCCTTCTAGTGCTGCGTATAAGTTGTATCCAATTAACTCACCCATTTGCCAAGCAATTTGTGCAGTTGGTGGGTATGGACGTCCGTCTGGAGCGAAGACAACAGCGCTGTCTCCAGCAACGAATACGTCTTTGTGAGAAGTAGATTGTAGGTATGCATCAACTGTTGCACGTCCACGGTTAACTTCAAGACCTGATTCACCGATTAATGGGTTACCTTGTACGCCGCCCGTCCAAACGAATGTGTTAGCAACAAGTTTTTGACCGTCTTTTAAGTCGATTTCGTTGCCAGCAACGTTTGTTACAGGAAGACCAGTTAAGAATGTAACGCCGCGCGCTTCTAGGCTAGTAGTTGCACGTTCGATTAAGTGGTCTGGTAATACTGGAAGGATTTTTGGACCTGCTTCAACAAGAAGAAGTTTCACTTCTTTTGGATTTACGCCGTGGCTTTTTGCAAGTTTAGGCATAATGTCAGCAAGCTCACCAACTAGCTCAACGCCAGTTAATCCGCCACCACCGATTACGATTGTAGCATCAGCTTCGTTTTTCGTTTTCGCGTATTCACGAATACGGTCTTCAACATGTTTGTAGATTTTGTTTGCATCAGCAGCAGATTTTAATACCATGCTGTTTTCTTCTAGTCCTGGAATACCGAAGTAAGCAGTTTTACTTCCTAAAGCAACTACAAGTGCATCGTAAGATAAAGTAGTGCCACCAGCTAGTTTGATTTCTTTGCTATCAACTGAGAATGACTCAACTGTTGCGATTTTAAGATCGATGTCTTTACCTTTGAAAAGCTTTGTAAGTGGCATTGCAACTGCTTGCTCAGACACGTTACCAGCTGCAAGGCGGTGTAGTTCAGTGATGATTTGGTGTGTTGGGTATTGGTTAATCACTGTAACTTGTGCTTCTGATTTGCTGTAATATTTACGTACGTTTAAAGCGGCAAGAAGACCGCCATAACCAGCGCCTAAGATGACAATTTGTTTTGACATAGTATGATATCCCCCGTCTTTACTAATTGTTGTTATAAGTTAAATTATTTATTGTTACGTTCTGCACTAATTTGAAGATATGCGTTCACAAAGCGGAACATTTTTTGTGCTTGTGGATCTTTTAGTAATTTTAACAGACCGAATAGGCCGATAACTTCGTTGCTTTCTTCAGCACGATCTTTCGCTTCGATTGCAGTTGCAGCCATGCTTTTCACTGTATCTTTTACAGGTTCTACAAGCTCTGTAATTGCACCAACAGTGTCGCTTTTTAATACTTCATCAGTAGCAACAGTTTGAGCGAAGTCATAAGACTTAGTTAAAATGTTAACAAGCTCAGTTAATTTTGGAAGCTGTTCTACTAGTGTTGTTAATGATTCTTGTACCTCAGGTTTTAACAACTGATCAAGTACATCAAGTTGTCCTTGGCTAGCAGAAATTTGTACAGTTTCTTGTTCTGGCTTTGTTTGAGTCATAGTTTCTGGCATCTCCAATTCTCCTTTACGATAGCAATACTCTTATTTTTTATAAGTAAGATAGTAAACGTTTACGAAACTTTATACAAAGTTTCACAAAACACAATAAAATGCCTTTAAATTTATGACAGCAAGTAAGCTGCAAACATAAATCTAAAACCATAACGTCTTACTTATTATTTATGAACTGTCCGATACATGGCTTGTCCGCATAATGGAAAAGCTCCGTTACCGGAAAGTGTATATAATATATATCCTATATTATATACTATATACACCTATGTTAACATAAAAATGATTCCTAATTATTTGATATTGAGTGTATAACGTAGTGCTGACAAGGTATGAAAGCGTATAAAATATTTTGTTCCAGTTAGAAATGTATATACATATAAAGAAAAAAAGGAAAAAATGAACAAATTCATGTTCGTTTTTTCCTTTTTCCTATTATTCACCTTCTACAATTAGCATCGATGTGTTACCGCTTTTTTCAAGATGGCATTCGCCCCAAGTACAAAGAGAATCAAGAATGGACTCTAAAGACCAACCGTATTCTGTAAGTGAATATTCTACTTTTGGTGGTACTTGATTGTATACCTTTCTTTGAATAACCCCATCGTCTTCTAATTCACGTAATTGCTGAGTTAACATTTTTTGTGTAATCCCAGGCATTAAACGTTTTAGTTCACTCGTTCTTTTTGTGCCTTTCGTTAGATGACAAAGGATAACAACCTTCCATTTTCCACCGATAACCTCTAAAGTCGCTTCAACGGGAATATTGTATTTCTTCATATAAAAATCTCCTTTGATGAATGTAGATTTAAGTTCTCCAACAAAAGAAGCTAAATAATTAAATGTTACTAAAAAGTGCCTATAGCACTTTAAAGTACGTACTTTTTATCATGTTGAATATGTTCCATAATAGCATACGTAAGAGGGAAATGAGTAGTACGGTACTAAAAAGTGCCTATGTTACTTTTAGGTACCTATCGTACTTTTAAGTGCGTTCTTCAAAAAAAGAGTAAAGCCATTCATAATAGCGTATATCAACAGTAAAGTTATTTTTGTAGAAGATAAAAAGGCCTTTTTATCATACTATTATGATTGGATTTCTCGCATTAAGGAGGAGTTCAATTGAATTCATATACAGTATCTTCTTCGGTTATGCAGACGAATCGGAGAAGTATGTTTGCTTTATTAGCACTAGCAATTAGTGCGTTTGGAATTGGTACAACTGAATTTATTAGTGTCGGCTTATTACCATCTATCTCAGAGGATTTACATGTTTCTGTTACAACAGCGGGGTTAACTGTTTCTTTATATGCATTAGGAGTAGCGTTTGGTGCTCCAGTATTAACGTCATTAACAGCTAGTATGTCGCGAAAGACGTTATTAATGTGGATTATGATTATTTTCATTATTGGTAATGGAATTGCGGCGGTAGCAACAAGTTTTACTGTGTTACTTATTGCGAGGGTTGTATCTGCATTTGCGCATGGTGTTTTTATGTCAATTGGATCTACAATTGCGGCTGCGCTTGTACCTGAGAATAAACGTGCAAGTGCAATAGCATTTATGTTTACTGGTTTAACTGTTGCGACTATTACAGGTGTACCAATTGGAACATTTATCGGTCAACAATTTGGCTGGAGGGCCTCGTTTATTGTTATTGTGGCCATTGGAATCGTTGCTTTAATCGCCAATAGTATGCTAATTCCTTCTAATTTAAAAAAAGGTACGTCTGTATCATTTCGCGATCAATTTAAGCTGATTACGAATGGAAGACTGTTACTTGTATTTATTATTACTGCATTAGGATACGGGGGAACGTTCGTAACATTTACGTATTTATCTCCGTTATTACAAGAAGTAACAGGATTTAAAGCAAGTACCGTTACAATTATTTTGTTAGTATACGGAATTGCAATTGCGATTGGGAATATGGTCGGGGGAAAATTATCAAATCATAATCCGATTCGAGCGTTATTTTACATGTTCTTTATTCAAGCGATTGTATTATTTGTTTTAACATTTACAGCGCCATTTAAAGTCGCTGGATTCATCACAATTATTTTCATGGGACTATTCGCATTTATGAATGTTCCAGGGCTACAAGTGTATGTTGTTATATTAGCTGAGAGGTTTGTATCTAGCGCTGTTGATGTAGCATCGGCGATTAACATTGCAGCATTTAACGCAGGAATTGCTCTTGGTGCTTACTTGGGCGGTATTGTAACGAACTCGTTAGGATTAATTCATACGGCTTGGGTAGGTGGAATTATGGTAGTAGGTGCTGTTGTTTTAACTGCGTGGAGTATGACATTAGAAAAAAGAGATCAAGTAAAATAAAAGGAGAGAAAATAAAATGAAAAACTTACAAAGTAAAACAGTATTAAATAATGGTGTAGAAATGCCTTGGTTCGGTTTAGGTGTATTTAAAGTAGAGGATGGACCAGAACTTGTAGAAGCAGTGAAATCGGCGATTAAAGCAGGATACCGCAGCATTGATACAGCTGCAATTTACGGAAATGAAAAAGCTGTAGGTGAAGGAATTCGCGCGGGTATAAAAGAAGCAGGCATTTCTCGTGAAGATTTATTCATTACTTCAAAAGTGTGGAATTCGGATCAAGGATATGAAACGACACTTGCTGCATATGAAGAAAGCTTAAAAAAATTAGAGCTGGATTATTTAGATTTATACCTTGTTCATTGGCCTGTAGAAGGGAAATATAAAGATACGTGGAGAGCGTTAGAAACACTTTATAAAGAAAAACGCGTACGTGCAATTGGGGTAAGTAATTTCCAAATTCATCACTTACAAGATGTAATGAAAGATGCAGAAATTAAACCAATGATTAACCAAGTAGAATACCACCCTCGTTTAACACAAAAAGAATTACAAGCTTTCTGTAAAGAACAAGGTATTCAAATGGAAGCATGGTCACCATTAATGCAAGGTCAATTATTAGATAATGAAAAATTACAAGAAATTGCTGAGAAACACGGTAAAACAACAGCGCAAGTTATTTTACGTTGGGATCTTCAAAATGGAGTAATCACTATTCCAAAATCAACGAAAGAACACCGCATTATTGCAAATGCCGATATATTTAATTTCGAATTAACGAAAGAAGATATGGAAAAAATCGATGCGTTAAATCAAAATCACCGTGTTGGTCCAGATCCTGATAACTTCGATTTCTAAGATTAAAGTAAGAAAGAAGAGTGCGTAAAAGCACTCTTTTTTTGTGCATAAAAATAGTTTCTAAATAAATACTACTTAGTATTAAGTTTGTGATAAGGGGCTGTAAACATGAATATAAAGCAATCGTTCAAGATTTTAGCTATGTTTTTAAGTGTTTTATTTGTGTTATTCCCGCTTCAAAAAGCATTTGCAGAAGTTATGGACCATACAAAGTATGAAATGAATTGGAGTTATAGTAAGTCAAAGAAGAAACCAATTCGAACAGAGCTTATTAAAACCGCAGATGGCAAAATTGCTTTTTGCTTAAATGTAGATTTGAAATCTCCAAGCGGTCAAGATTTACCGGAAATGGGGAAAGTGGATATTAACGTATACCGTGTACTATTGAATGGATATCCACAAAAGAGTCCACAAGAATTAGGTGTTTCTGATTGGAGAGAAGCACATTACGCAACGCAGCTTGCAGTGTGGAATGCGTTAAAACAAATCGATATTAATGATTTAGATTTCCGCAATAAAAATGTAGAGAAAGTAACGAAAGACATCGTTGCAAAAGCAAGCGCTAGTGAAGAGTTACAAGAAATTACGATGAGTGTAACTCCTACAGAAGAACAAGAAGCAGTATTAAAAAATGATTTCTTTGAAACAGGTTTATATACAGTAGAAACAAATGCAAAAAGCGGAACGTATAAAGTGCAAGCAACAGGTGCACCAGCGGGCGTGAAATTTGCAAATGAAAAAGGCGAAACAAAAACAGAATTTAATGTAGGAGAAAAGTTCCGCATTTTAATTCCGAAACAAACACCAGCTGGTGGATTTAGCTTTAAAGTATCAGGAAATTTAACGAAATTACAAGGGATTGCGCATAAAGGTACACCGACTATTCAAAATGCAGTAGTATTACTTGAGCGTAGTGAAGAAAAAACAAGTCCAGAGTTAGCGGTAAGTTGGAAAAAGGCTGAGGCTCCAAATAAACCAAATAAGCCATATACTCCAAATGAACCGCATAAACCGAATCAAAAGAGATAATGAAAAAGCATTGGCGTATGCCAATGCTTTTTCATATGAATTCTTTAAAGGTATATCAAGATAATAATTAATCGAGTGAAACACTATTTTAACGTTTTAAAAAGTATTTAAAAATAATAAAATGTGACAAAATCTAAACGTTACAATAAATAGATTTTATTCACGAAATTGTAACATTATTCTAATTAGAGAGGCTATCAAACAAAGTGTAAAGCGTGTAAAATTCATTTGGAAAAACTACCTATAGATGGTCATATATGAAGAAAATGTAAGTTTTTATTGTTATTTTTATTTTTAGATGTATAGATGACAATACTGAAAAATATCTTTTACTATTCTCTTTTTTATGTAGCAAGAGAACTCATCACAAATAGAGAGAAGTGAGGAGGGCATATTACATAAAAATTTTACAATGTAAGAAAGCGAATGCATGGAGAGAAATGCGGTAGTAATAGATACAGGTGCGCGAGGTGTTAGTCCATTCATCAAATGTTTTTATAGAAATAATAGGATTACTTATTAGATGAATATATAGGGTAGTTTATCTAAATAAAGGAACAGGGGACACAGATTATGTCGAAGAAAAAGACGAGTAGGGTATTAGTAGCTGGAATATGTATATCTACATTATTATCGCCAGTAGCTTTCGAAGCATCGAAAGGATATGCAGCACCTTTGGAAGAAAATAAAGGTGGGAAATTAGAAGAGGTAAAAGAGAATAAGTTTGAGCAGAGAGTATTTCAGTTGCCGGGGAAAGGTAGCGTAGAAGAAGAAAATAATCGTTTAAGAGTTACTTGGAAACTTTCCGCTAATGAACCGACTGGAATTTATGCAGAGCCAAATGAAGAGATTACAATTGACATAAAAGGAACGCAGTCTATCCAAGCTTTTATTGGAACGAGATCTTATGATGAAAAGGACCCAGAGGAGTTTGATTTAAAACCAGGGAAAAATGTTATTTCATCTTCAAGAGGCGGTATTTTATATTTTTATAATATGAATAACGAAGGAGAAGTAACAGCTTCCGTTACAAATGGTGGTAGTCACTTTCCTTTATTTATTTTAGGTAAGCATACAAAAAAAGATTGGGATGAAATGTTAAAAAAATATAAGGATCCTTATGCAGTTGAATTAAAAGGTGAGAGAAGCTTAATTACTACTACTTACGATTCTGTGCAGAAATATATGAAGAATACGGATCCAACAGATTTAATGAAATTGCATGATAAGATTATCCGTTTAGAAAACGCAGTGGCAGGATTATCTGAGGACAGTGTTGGGGTTGCAAAATCTCCAACTCATTATGTTCAGTTTGTTGAAAAACGGAAGCCTGCTAAAGGGGACTTTATGTTTGCAAAACATTATCATACAGGATATATTCCAACTGCAATGAATAGAGTTTTAGATATAGAGGTACTTGAGAAGGATGGATGGGGACCGTGGCATGAAGTTGGTCATTTACATCAGCAAGAACCGTGGAAGTGGTCTAAAGTAAGGGAAGTAACAGTAAATATTTACTCATTAGCTGTTCAAAAGGCGTTAGGGAATCAATTAGAAATGGATGAGCACTATAAAAACTCATTTGAGTATTTAGAGAAGCCTAAAGCAGAAAGATTCATTGATGACATTAATCCTCTTACAATGTTTTGGCAATTAAATGTAGTGTATGGAGAACATTTTTATCCTAGGTTACATCAAGCTTATCGTTTGTTACCTCAGAGTGAAATGCCTCATTCTGATGAAGAGAAAAAGCAACTATTTATTTATATGACATCGCAAGTGGCAGGGCAAAATTTAATTCCTTTCTTTGAGGAATGGGGATTAACACCAAATGATGATATTAGAGAGAAAATAGAAAAATCAAAGTTACCTAAATTAGAAAAGGAAATCTGGAAATCTACAGATAGTAATGATATTCGTGAGAAGCAAGTTGAACCGTATAAGGTTCCATATGGTGAACCTGCTAATGAAGTACAAAATCTTTTAGTTGGTACAGATTCTGACGAGAATGAAGCAAGTAAACTTGTTCGAAATTTAGGTGAGAATGTAAAAGTAACAGGAAAGATTGTATGGCCTAAACTAGAGAATGGTAAACAGGAAGTGTTAGTAGAAATTGGGGATGAGAAAGGAAATAAAAATTCAATTCCTGTCCAAGTTAACGGATTTTATGATGACAGTATAGTTTTTCAAGGACTTTCAGATGATGTAATGTCGACAGTGACACTTCACCACAATAAGAAGAAATTAAATGTAAACTTTACTAATAATGAAATACATTACCGTTTTGAAAAAGAAGAATATATGGGCTTAACGCTATATGATCGAAATGGGATTGAAAAGAAACGCGTATCTGCAGAAGGACAAGAAACGGGAAAAAGATTTGCGATGGAACTAAATGAATTGGATTTTGAATATGGTGATGTAGTAAAAGTATTCCATGCAGAACCGGATCGTCTGAAGTGGTACCAAAATAATACACTTGTAGATCAAGGGAAGGCTAAAAATAAAAAAGAGAAATTATTCCAAATCACTGAGCAAGGGTTCGAATTAAAAGATAGTTTACAAGAAGTGACGGCGAAACCGCAAAAAGTAGTAGTCGGAATGGATGTAGACAAACTAGATCCGAAAGAATTTGTACAAGTAAAAAATGGAGAAGTGGTTGGTTTTGCAGAAAAACCAAATACATCAAAAATTGGAGAACAAAAAGTAAAAATAGAGACGAAGGATGCTTTTGGAAATAAGAAGATAACAGAAGTGCCGCTTGAAGTAATTTATGGAGATAGTTTAGTATTTCATGCTAATGATAATGCAATACGTTCGGTTGTAACATTGCAACATGATAAAAAGGAACTGCACGCAACGTTTACAGGTAATCCTGTTCATTATCGTTATGTAAATGAAGAGTATATGGGGATTACGCTATATGATCAAAATGGGAACACAAAAAAGCGTGTAACAGCGGAAGGACAAGAAACTTCAAAGAAATTTGCGGAGCAAGTGAGTGGAATGCAGTTTGAATATGGTGATGTAGTAAAAGTATTCCATGCAGAACCGGACCGCTTGAAATGGTATCAAAATAATAGCCTTGCTGGCCAAGGTAAGGCGAAAGTAGAAAAAGAATTATTCTTCAAGGTAACTGAAAAAGGCTTTGAAAGAATGGAAACTTTACAAGAGGTAAAGGCAGTACCACAGAAGGTAGTAATCGGAACAGATGTAGAGAAAATAAATGCAAAAAACTTTGTTGAAGTAAAAGATGGAGAAGTAGTTGGATTTGTAGAAAAACCAAATACAACAAAAATCGGTGAACAAAAAGTAAAAGTAGAAACGAAAGATCGATTTGGAAATAAGAAAGTGACAGAAGTTCCTCTAACAGTAACATATGGAGATAGCCTACTTGTATATGGGCTGAGCTATAGAGATGGTGACTTGAAATCAATTGTAACTTTGCATCATGATACGAAAAAACTGAGTGCGACAGATACAAAGAACCTAATTCATGATTACTTTAAAGATGAAAAGTATTTTGAATTCACATTGTACGATAAAGAAGGAAGAGTGAAGAAAAATATAGCAGTAAAAGGTTTAGAGAATACGCAAGAATTTGCTAAGGAAGTAAATGGAATTGCATTTGAGTATGGAGATGTAGTGAAAGTATATCATGCGGAATCTTCTCGTTTACATTGGTATCAAAAAGATGTATATGTGGGCGAAGGAAAAAGTAAAGAGATAAAGGAATTAGTCTTCAAAATAACTGAAAATGGATTTGAAAGATTAGACGGTGAGCAAACAGTAAAAGCAAATCCGCAGCAAGTAGTAATCGGAACAAATAGCGAAACGCTAGACGCGAAGAACTTTGTTGAAGTACAGGGTGGAGAAGTAGTAGGTTTTGTAGGGGAAATAGATACGACAAAAATTGGTCAGCAAAAAGTGAAAGTAGAAACGAAAGATCGATTTGGAAATAAGAAGGTGACGGAAGTTCCTGTAGAAGTTACATATGGAGATAGCATAGTATATCAAGGTGTGTCGAATGTAACACGTTCAATTGTTACGTTAAACCACGCTGAAAAGAAATTACATGCAACATTTACAAATGAGGAGATTCATTATCGCTTTGTAAATGAGCAGTATATAGGCCTTACGATTTATGATCAAAATGGAAATGAGAAAAAGCATGTAACGGCAGAAGGACAAGAGACTTCAAAGAATTTTGCTGGGCAAGTAAATGGAACGGCATTTGAGTATGGAGACGTGTTGAAAGTATATCATGCGGAACCGAGTCGTTTGAATTGGTACAAAAAGAATGAGTTCGTTAAAAAAGAGGATGCGATGAAGGGGCAAGAAATATCCTTTAAGATTACTCAAAATGGATTAGAGCAAGTGCAATAATAAGAAAAAGCTCGTAAAACATAATGTTTTACGAGCTTTTTTTATTATTCAGCTTCAGAAACTACTGTGAAGCGTTCGTTTACGTGTTTTGGGTTTTCGATTTCATCAAGTGCTGCAACTGCGAAGTCTTCGTAACTTACGTAGCTATCACCTTTTGAGTTAACAAGAAGATTGTCTTTGCCAGATTTGTAAGAACCAGTGCGTTTTCCTAATGCGAATAGTGCAGAAGGGCTGATGAATGTCCAAGTGATATCATTTGTTTGTTGCAAGATTTCTAAGTTTTTACCTTGGTTTTGAGCTGTTGCAAGGTATTCGCCCGGGAAACCTGGTGTATCAAATACACGTGTTGTTTTTTCTTCGTCTACAAATAAGCTTCCTGCTCCGCCAACTACAAGTAATTTTGTATTTGGTGCACCTTTCACAGCTTCAATAAGTACGTTTCCTGCATCTACGTGAAGGTGTTCTTCGCCTGCTGGAGCACCGAATGCATTTACAACTACGTCAAATGCCTGCAGGTCGTTAGATGTAAGAGAGAATACATCTTTCTCTAAAACTTTTACATTGTCTTCTGTAATTTTTGCAGCGTTTCTTACGATTGCAGTTACTTCATGTCCGCGATCCAATGCTTCTTTTAAAATACGACTTCCTGCTTTACCAGTTGCTCCGATAATTCCGATTTTCATAATAAATCCCTCCAAAGTGTTTTGTTAAAGTGTATATCTGAAAGTAAATGAATTTGTTGTAATTAGGTTTGTTACAACCTGTTGTAATCATTATAGTTACAGGTTGGTATTTTTGTCAATAGGGTTGTTTGTGAATTTAGTTTTTGTTTTAGTATGCACAGTTAGAGGGAGGGTAGTCAGTCATAAAGATATTGTTACTGTGAACCTGGCTAATATTTGGAAATTGCAAATTGTCGAAAAATGTTGATTTTTGAATGTTTTTTAAATATAATTCGTTTTATGGAGAAAAGGAGGGGGTTAATTGTATGAATATTTTAGAGCAATTTATTTCATCAACGAATACAATTCTTTGGTCATATATTCTTATTGCAATGTTAATTGGTTTAGGGCTTTATTTTTCTATTAAATTAAAATTCGTACAACTTACTCATTTAGGGGAAATGATTCGTTTAATGAGTGATGGACTAACTGGCAAGACACGTAAAAAGGGCAGCGTATCATCGTTCCAAGCATTTTGTATGAGTTCTGCAGCTCGTATTGGTATCGGGAACTTAGCTGGTGTAGCGTTAGCTATTTCTATGGGAGGACCTGGAGCTGTATTTTGGATGTGGGTTATTGCGATTATCGGTGCGTCTTCAAGTTTCGTAGAAAGTACGCTTGCGCAAATTTATAAAATAAAAGATGGCAGTGGCTTCCGCGGTGGTCCTGCTTATTATATGGAAAAAGGTTTAAATAAACGTTGGATGGGGATTTGGTTCTCTATTCTGATTACAATTAGTTACGGTTTAATTTTCAACTCAGTACAAGCAAATACAGTAACATTAGCGTTTGAAAATGCATTTGGCTTAGAGCGTTATATTGTTGGTATTGTATTAGCTGCATTAGTTGGGGTTATTATTTTTGGTGGTGTAAAAAGTATTGCACGTATGTCGGAAATGATTGTTCCGCCAATGGCGCTTATTTATATTGCAGTAGCTATTTTTGTTGTCATTAAAAACTTCTATTTAATACCAGATGTGTTTACGGAAATCTTTAAAGGTGCATTCGGTTTAGATTCAGCTGTAGGTGGCGGTATCGGTGCTGCGATGAAATATGGTATTCAGCGCGGATTATTTGCGAACGAAGCAGGTATGGGTAGTGCGCCGAACGCGGCAGCAACAGCTGATGTAACGCATCCAGCGAAACAAGGTTTTATTCAAACAATTGGAGTATTAGTAGATACATTCTTAGTATGTACATCAACAGCGTTTATCGTACTATGTTCTGGTGCATATAAAGCAACGAATTTAGAAGGTATTGAATTAACACAAAATGCATTAAGTTCACAAATTGGCCCATGGGCGAGCAGTTTCTTAGCGATTATTATTTTCTTATTTGCATTTAGTTCACTTCTAGGAAACTACTATTATGGTGAAACAAATATTGAATTCATTAAGCAAAGCAAAACGTGGTTAACAATTTACCGTATTGCGGTAGTTGGAATGGTATTATTCGGTTCTGTTGCGACGCTTCAAGTTGTATGGAATATGGCAGACTTATTTATGGGTCTAATGGTAATCACGAACTTAATTGCGATTACACTTCTTGGCCGATTTGCGTATGCAGCATTAGCAGACTATGTAAGGCAAAAGAAACAAGGAAAAGATCCAGTCTTCAGTGCAGATTCTATTCCTGGTTTAACGAATACAGAGTGCTGGGATAAGTCAGTGGTAACAGATAAAGAAAAAGCAGTGTAAATGAAAAGGCGAGCATCGAGGCAAATTCGATGCTCGCCTTTTTTGTTGTAGTAAATGATGAAAAGGGTGAGAGGTAATTATCAATATAACTTTTTTTGTTTGTTTCTCTCGTTATTTATGGGGAACGTACTATTTTAAAAGTATGACTGGTCGAAGAGGATAAGTGATTGAGTATTGGATAAATGCATGTAATAGCTATATTTTTATGAAAAAAACACGTATGTTAAGAGAATTAACATACTCATGTCATAAAACCTTACATAAAGTTCTTGATTACTTAAAGTTTTTAGAATATAATTTTCTTATTGTTAGGAAGAGGGGGCAATACAAATATGGATTTTTTAGCTAGGGTAATTGGGGATGTAAATAATATCCTTTGGTCATATGTCATTATTGCGATGTTAATTGGGTTAGGGCTCTATTTTTCATTTCGTGTGAAATTTGTCCAAGTTCGTTACTTCGGTGAAATGATTCGTTTGCTTGGGGATGGAGCAAGCTCGAAAACGAGGAAAGCGCAAAAAGAGAAGAGCGGTGTATCGTCATTCCAAGCATTTTGTATGAGTACAGCTTCTCGTGTAGGTACTGGTAACTTAGCTGGTGTAGCTATTGCAATCTCAGCAGGTGGACCAGGAGCAGTATTTTGGATGTGGTTAATCGCGGTAATTGGGGGTGCTTCTGCATTTGTAGAGAGCACATTAGCGCAAATTTATAAAGTAAAAGATGGGAATGCATTCCGTGGGGGCCCAGCGTATTATATGGAAAAGGGTTTAAATAAACGCTGGTTAGGTGTTGTGTTCTCTGTTCTAATAACAGTAAGTTTCGGATTGATTTTTAACGCTGTACAGTCTAATACTGTAGCAGCTGCCTTTGATGGTGCATTTAAAACAGATAGCAGATTAGTAGGTCTTGTTATGGCTGGTTTACTTGCAGTTATTATTTTCGGCGGAGTAAAACGAATTGCTCGCGCGGTTGAAATGATTGTTCCAGTAATGGCAATTATTTATGTAGCAGTGGCATTATTTGTTGTTGTAACAAACATTACGGCAATTCCATATGTATTTAAAGAAATTTTCTTACATGCTTTCGGAATTAAAGAAGTAGTAGGCGGAGGATTAGGAGCTGCGATTTTATTAGGGGTAAAACGTGGGTTATTCTCAAATGAAGCAGGTATGGGGAGTGCGCCGAACGCAGCAGCGACTGCAAACGTAACGCACCCAGTTAAACAAGGTTTCATTCAAACTTTAGGGGTATTTACAGATACATTATTAATTTGTAGTTGTACAGCATTTATCATTCTTTTATCAGACGTGCATAATGCAGCTGATTTAAATGGAATTCAATTAACGCAGCAGGCGTTAAGTCAACATATCGGTCCATGGGCTTCTATATTTGTAGCAGTTGCGATCTTCTTGTTTGCATTTAGTTCATTAGTAGGTAACTACTACTATGGTGAAACAAATATTGAGTTCTTAAATGGAAGTAAAGTGCTATTAAATGCATACCGCATTGCTGTACTTGGTATGGTTATGCTAGGATCTGTAGCGACAATTCAAATCGTTTGGGATTTAGCAGATTTATTTATGGGAATTATGGCTGTTATTAACTTAGTAGCAATTGTATTCCTTTCTAAGTATGCTTTCGCAGCTTTATCAGATTATATTAAGCAAAAGAAACAAGGGAAAGATCCAGTCTTTTATGCGGAGTCTATTCCAGGTTTGAACAATACAGAGTGTTGGGATAAGCCAGCGGTAGCTGATAAAGAAAAAGCAGTATAATGAGGTGAGCATCAAGTGAAACTTGATGCTCATTTTTTGTTGGTTCAGCTATTTGTGTGAAGTGAAACTCCTGCTCATTAAAGTTTCGCTTTATAATGAAAAAGACGAACATTCATGAATGTTTCGTAATAAAATGTATTTTTTTAAGAAAAGTGCGGATATGAGTTGTGATTTATGTTAGAATGGAAAATGCCTTTGAAATAAGAGGTTTTATGATCTTTCCTATCCGATTGAAGATTTTGGAGGAGAAATGGAAAGTTCGGATTATTTCTTGTTTTGAATGGTCAGACGTTCAACGTTAATGAAGAGTTAAATGGAGGATTTTATTAATGAAGTTTGTTATGTTCCTTGTAGGATTACTCGTTGTATTTGTACTCGGTTTTCTTATAAGTGCCGATCGAAAGAAGATTAAGTATAAACCAATCGCAATTATGCTTATTATTCAGCTAGCATTATCTTATTTCTTATTAAATACGCAAGTTGGTTATATTTTAGTAAAAGGAATTTCAGATGGATTTGGCGCACTTCTTGGATATGCGGAAGCTGGAATCGTTTTCGTATTTGGTGGTCTTGTTAATAAAGGAGAGGTTTCATTCTTCTTAACAGCGTTATTACCAATCGTATTCTTTGCGGTTTTAATCGGAATTCTGCAACACTTTAAAATTTTACCGATATTTATTCGTGCTATTGGTACGTTGTTAAGTAAAGTAAATGGTCTAGGAAAACTAGAATCATATAACGCAGTAGCAGCTGCCATTGTTGGACAAGCAGAAGTATTTATTACAGTAAAAGATCAATTAAGTAAAATCCCAAAACATCGTTTATATACATTATGTGCATCTTCTATGTCGACAGTGTCGATGTCAATCGTTGGTTCTTATATGAAAATGGTCGAACCGAAATATGTAGTAACAGCACTTGTATTAAATTTATTTAGTGGTTTCATTATCATTCATATTATTAACCCGTACGATATTACAGAAGAAGAAGATACACTGAAATTAGAAAATAAGAAAAAACAATCATTCTTTGAAATGCTGAGCGAGTACATTATGCTTGGTTTCACGATTGCGATTACAGTAGCAGCTATGTTACTCGGTTTCGTAGCATTAATTACAGCAATCAATAGCTTGTTTGATACAATGTTCGGTATTACATTCCAAGCTATTTTAGGATATATTTTCTCACCATTAGCATTCGTAATGGGCATCCCGCAAGCAGAAATGGTAACAGCGGGACAAATTATGGCAACAAAATTAGTATCAAACGAGTTTGTTGCGATGCTTGACCTTGGAAAAGTAGCTGGTGATTTATCGGCTCGTACGGTTGGTATTCTTTCTGTATTCCTTGTATCATTTGCGAACTTCTCATCTATCGGAATTATCGCAGGTGCAACGAAAGGTATCGATGAAAATCAATCAAATGTTGTATCATCATTCGGTTTACGCCTTGTGTACGGTGCGACGTTAGTAAGTATTCTATCAGCGATTATCGTTGGTGTTATGTTATAAAAAAAGGATGGCTCTAGCTCATAGCTAGGGCTATTTTTTTTATGGTAAATTTGCATGAAAAAACCAATTAATTAGGAATATATTAACATATAAAAATCTTTTAAAATTTATATTGCATTTCACCTAGATAACGCTTACAATTTGATTTGTAGGTGGTATCAATTTCAGACTTTCAAGTATGGTAGGAGAGAAGAAGCTACCTTTTATAAATTGCAATTTATGTAAACGCTTACTGATTTTAGATGACAGTTGAATAGTTTTAGGGGTTTTAAATTTTTTTAACAACAATGGTCAGACGTCATTCGTTATACGTTATACGACCAATAATTCGTGGGAGAAGTGGGGGATTCACATATGAAGTTCGTAATGTTTCTAGTCGGTTTACTTGTAGTGTTTGTACTAGGTTTCCTTATCAGTTCAGATCGTAAGAAGATTAAATATAAACCAATTGCACTTATGCTTGTTATTCAATTGGTACTTGCGTATTTCTTACTAAATACAAAGGTCGGATTTGTATTAGTAAAAGGGATTGCAGATGGATTTGGTTCTATTTTAAAATTTGCGGAAGCTGGGGTTAATTTCGTATTTGGTGGTCTAGCAAACGATGGACAAGCACCATTCTTCTTAACAGTATTATTACCGATTATTTTCTTAGCAGTATTAATCGGGATCCTGCAACATATTAAAGTTTTACCGATTATCATTCGTGCAGTCGGTTTCCTATTAAGTAAAGTTAACGGTTTAGGAAAACTAGAATCATATAATGCGGTAGCAGCTGCAATCGTTGGTCAAGGGGAAGTATTCATTACAGTAAAAGATCAACTAAGCAAATTACCGAAAAATCGTTTATACACACTTTGTGCATCTTCAATGTCTACAGTATCGATGTCAATCGTCGGTTCTTATATGAAAATGATTGATCCAAAATATGTAGTAACAGCACTTGTATTAAACTTATTCAGTGGATTCATTATCGTTCATATCATTAATCCATATGAAGTAAAAGAAGAAGACGATATTTTAGAATTACAAGAAGACAAGAAACAAACATTCTTTGAAATGTTAGGCGAATATATTATGCTTGGTTTTTCAATCGCTGTAACAGTAGCGGCGATGTTAATCGGTTTCGTAGCATTAATTACAGCAATTAACGGTGTATTTGATTCAATTTTCGGAATCACATTCCAAAGCATTTTAGGATACATTTTCTCACCATTAGCATTTGTAATGGGTATTCCAACATCAGAGATGCTACAAGCAGGACAAATTATGGCAACAAAATTAGTAACGAACGAATTCGTTGCAATGCTTGATCTTGGTAAAGTAGCTGGTGATTTATCAGCTCGTACAGTAGGTATTTTATCTATCTTCCTTGTATCATTTGCGAACTTCTCATCTATCGGAATTATCGCAGGTGCAACGAAGAGTATCGATGGCAAACAAGCAAACGTTGTATCATCATTCGGTTTAAAACTTGTATACGGTGCAACGTTAGTAAGTATATTATCAGCGATTATCGTTGGGGTTATGCTTTAATAAATAATAAAGAAGTCGTTTATCTCTCGCTTAGAGGGATGAACGACTTTTTTGTTTTTGTATGATAAATAATATAGAGAGGAGGAATTAGGTTGAAAGAACAGGGTATTTTAAAGGAACTTGATGAGGTTATAGATAACATTAATCATTTAACTGGAGAAGATGCTAGAGCATTTTTGAAATTTACACATGGGTACTTAAACATAGTAGAAGAGGGAGAGGGTACTTTTACTCATAGTGATTTTGTTGAAAAGGTTGCAGGGCTTTATAAGAAGGATATGGCTAAGGTTATTGAGCTTAGAAAAGAACAAATTAAAAAATCACCTTAATCCATTCATTAAGGTGATTAAAAGTATTATTCAGCTGGAGGCGTAAATGTACGTTTCTCTAATTCAGCATCTAGCATAAACAGTGCGTTTGAATCGCTTGTAATACGTTTTAATTTTTGAATGATGCTATCGAATGAAGCTTCTTCTTCAACTTGTTCGTCAACGAACCATTTTAAGAATGTAATTGTTGCATGTTCACGCTCGTCCCAAGCGATATCAGATAAGTTATAAATACGTTTCGTTACTTCACGCTCGTGCTCAAGTGCGACTTCAAAAGCGTTTAATACAGATTCGTATTCGTTATTCGGATTATCAAATCCAGTAATAATAGCGCGCTCTCCGCGGTCATTAATATAGTTGTAAAGCTTCATTGCGTGGAAACGTTCTTCTTCAGCTTGTACAAGGAAAAAGTTAGCGAATCCATCATAGCTCTCAGCTGTACAGTAAGCAGCCATTGCCATATAAGCATGGGCAGAATAAAATTCAAAGTTCATTTGTTCATTTAATGCGTCGTGCAATTTTTTTGATAACATAAAATCCCCCTTAGTATTGTGACAAGAATATTATACCATAATTGATAATATTCTCATTTAGATACTTCGAACCTTTTCGAAAGCTTTGTGACGTGTGCGTCCATAATGTCTTGTAAGTCTAAATCATATTTTTGCGAAAGAATAATAAGGTTAGATAGTACATCGCCAAGTTCTTCTTTTAGTTCTTGTTTTAGCTCTTCTTCTGTTTTCGCCTCTTCATCAGGGCGATCGCGGCCAATTTCAATAGCACGAACGACTCGTGAAACTTCCCCAACTTCCTCGGTTAAGAAATTTAAGCGAATAAAGGCATTATACTGTGACCAGCTTCGTTTTTCGTAAAATTCCTCAACCCATCTTTGAAATGCAACGATATCCATTTCTTCCTCATCTCCTCAATATGTTGTACAATGTTCATTGTATCATAACAATATATAGTTTCGGGGTGTAGGAATGAGAAAGATTTGTGTGTTTGCAGGTTCTAATTTAGGGGAGAGACCAGAATTCAAAGAGCAGGCAATTCAGTTAGGTAAAATGTTTGTTGAGAACGAGTATGAGCTCGTATACGGTGGTTCATGCGTTGGATTAATGGGAGAAGTAGCAAACGAAGTTCTTCGTTTAGGTGGACGTGTAACAGGTGTTATGCCACGCGGTCTATTCCGAGGAGAAATTGTGCATACAGGATTAACAGAATTAATTGAAGTAGAGACGATGCATGAACGTAAAGCGAAAATGGCAGAGCTTGCAGATGCTTTTATTGCGCTTCCAGGCGGATACGGAACGTTTGAAGAACTATTTGAAGTTGTATGTTGGTCACAAATTGGTATACACAATAAGCCGGTTGGTTTATTAAACATAAAAGGTTTTTACGGACCAATTCTGCAAATGGTTGAACGTGCAGCAGAAGAAGGATTTATGAATCCATCAAATAAAGAATTGATCGTTTCAGCTGAGACGGCAGATAAACTAATTCATGCAATCCAAAATTATGAGCGTCCTGTTTTGGGAACGAAGTGGAAGCAACTATCATAGCAAATACGGAAACACATGTCGTTTTAATTTAAGATGGCATGTGTTTTTAATTTGGTTAAATATGTTAATGTTGAGATATGATGTTTTTTGGAAAAGGAGAAATTGATGGAGGAGTTTGTGTATTTACGTCCTGTTTTTAAAAGTATTTTAGCAGCGTCTATTCTTGTTATGCTAATCGTTTCAACACAGAAGAAAGAGCTAATTAATGAATTTTCGCTTTGGTTTATTTCGATATTGTGTATCGGTGTTTCGGCGATAACACTCTTTATGATTGGCTTTATTGTTGATGAGTATAATTTGGCTGGAGATCCACAATCGCTTTGTATGTTTATTGCGATTGGTTGTATTAGTGGCCTGAATTTCATTATTTATTACAGAAGGCAATAAAAGAGGCATTCCATATTACTTTGGAATGCCTTTATCATTTTGATTGCTTTGTTTTTTATACAGGTACCAGCCACCCCATCCGCCACCAATTGCTACGACAACGAGGAAAGCATAGTCTTTAACCTCGACACGTATATTGAAAATATTAGCTATAAGTAAGAGAATCCCAACTGTTATTAACGCAAAAAATGCTCTAATTAAGTAGTCTTTCAACTGAACCACTCCCGTCATTTAAGTAGTAAATGATGAATTTGGAAAAGCTTTTTGGATCTATGATACTAAAGGGTGTTTCCTATATTTTAACATAGATGAGATTGTAATATATTGATAAAAGTAGGGGAGAGGGGCGCTGATATTGTCGTGATTTGTCGGCAAATTGATATCCTTTGTCAAATCGTTGATATATTGCGGGTAATGATCGATATAATGAAAAAATCGTTGATATATTGCGAGTTATGATCGATATATTTGAAAAATCGTTGATATAATTTCGTGTACCGTTAAGTGCGACCATTACATAAAAAAGCGACTCTAAACGAGCCGCTTCCGCTTTAAAGTCTATTATTGATTCAAGAACGCACGTAGCATCCAAGCGTGTTTTTCTAGTTCTGTGTAGATACCTAGTAGTAGGTCAGATGTCATTTCATCGTCAGAGTCTTGAGCGATTTCCATGCCTTTTTTCAGTTCGACTAGCATCATTTCGTAGTCTTTCATAATTGCTTCGACCATCCCTTCTGCAGTTTCTCCGTATGCTGCTTCTTGAATAGAAGATAGTTCTAAGTATTCTTTCATTGTTGCTACTGGTTTGCCGCCAATTGCTAAAATACGTTCTGCAATTTCATCGATGTGAGTAGCTGATTCTGTGTAAAGTTCTTCGAATTTCTCGTGTAATGTGAAGAATTGAGGTCCTTTTACATACCAATGGAAGTTGTGAAGTTTTGTGAATAAAACGCTCCAGTCTGCTACTTGTTTGTTTAATACTTCGATTACTTGTTTGTTCATTATGATCAATCTCCTTTTGAGTTGTTATGTGATATCAATTACTAATTTATAATTATTATAATCTAGTAATCTCTATAAATCAACCCTTTTGCTGGAATTAATTTGAACAAATTATGAACTGTTGTAAATAAAAGGCCCTATTACGGTGAAGTAATAGGGCCTTTGTTTGAGATATGGCTCTTGTTCTAAACGAGCCGCTTCCGCTTTTATTTGTTAAACAGCCTTTTGTTTTTCTTCTATATCCTGTCCATCCCAGCACTCTGTATTCTTTAAGCCAGGGATAGAGTTTGCAACGAAGACAGGATCTTTGCCTTGTTTCTTTTGCTTCAAATAGTCTACTAATGCAGCGTAAGCAAATTTGCTAAGGAATGAGATGGCAATTAAGTTTGTGAATACCATTAGTCCCATGAATAAATCAGCTAAACTCCAAACTGTTTTAAGAGCAGCGATTGATCCGAAGAATACCATTCCGACAACTGCAACACGATAAATCATTAACCATGTTTTGCTTTCTTTAATGAATGCGATATTTGTTTCACCATAATAGTAGTTTCCTAGAAGTGAACTGAAAGCGAATAGGAAAATAATAATCGCTAAGAAAGTGCTTGCCCACGGTCCAATTTGTGAACTTAATGCGTTTTGTGTTAATTCGATGCCTTCTAAATTTGATCCTTTGTAAAGTCCAGAACATAATACGATAAATGCTGTTGATGTACATACTAAGAATGTATCTACGAAAACGCCTAACGCTTGAACAAGCCCTTGTTTTACAGGGTGAGATACATCAGATGTTGCGGCTGCATTAGGAGAACTACCCATTCCCGCTTCTGTAGCGAATAAACCGCGCTGAATTCCGAACTTGATTGCTGCTCCAATACCACCAGCTATAGCTTGGTCTAAACCGAATGCACCGTTAAAGATTTCCATGAAAATGCTTGGTAACATACTGAAGTTGTTAATAACGACAAAAATAGCCACGCCGATATAAACGATTGCCATTGGCGGAACAATCATTTCTGTAATACGTGAAATGCTCTTAATGCCACCAAAAATAATAACTGCAACTAATAAGGCTAATAGAGCTCCTACGATTGTTCGCTCTAGTCCAAAAGCATTTTCAAACGCTATTGTTACTGTATTTGCTTGCACTGAATTGAAAATTAATCCGTACGCAACTGTAATAAGAAGTGAAAACCAGACGCCCATCCAGCGTTTGTTTAACCCTTTTTCCATGTAATATGCTGGTCCACCACGGAACCTACTTCCATCTTTTACTTTATAAATTTGCGCAAGTGTACATTCTACAAAACTAGTAGCTGCTCCGATAATTGCGATAAACCACATCCAAAATATTGCGCCAGGTCCACCCATTGAAATTGCTAATGCTACACCAGCTAAGTTTCCGATACCGATACGTGCTGCTGCACTTAAGCAAAATGCTTGGAATGGTGAGATGCTATCTTTCTTTTTTTCTTTTCGATTAAACCCTTTACTAATTAAGCTGACCATCTCACTGAAATGAGTAATTTGGACAAATTTTAATTTAAAAGAGAAGTAAAGACCGAAGCCGATTAGCATTGCAATAAGAATATATGACCATAAAATATTATTCGTTACCTCAAGGAATCTGCTAAAGATATCAACCATATAATACACTTCCTTTTTTTCGTAATAAGAAAATTATATGCAAAAAATATACGAGAATCAATTTTTCTAAAAAATTATGTTACTTAAATCATTTTTGTGTTATGATTATGTTACATCGTAATATTTTTAGAATTATTTACATTTTAAAAAACTAAATTTAAAGCGAGAAGGTGGGGATAATTTGAAAGAAAATTCTTTATGGAAAGTAAGCCTTGAGAGTTTGAAAATGAGAAGTAATATATTTTTTATCATTACATCTTTAAGTATCTTTTTAGGGTCCACTTATTATTACAATAAAAGATTTCCAAATCACAAATATCCTGAGTGGTTAGAATTTCTAAAGTTGATTGGATGAATAAAAGACAGAAAAACAGAAAATTAAAATAAATAAGTTATGGAGGAGCTAAAAATGAATATTAGAGAAAGTGAACTTCCAGGTATTGGTTATAAGTTTCAAATCGTTACGAAAGGTAACGAAAAGATGGTAATTGTCATTCATGATGATGGTCGTAGAGAAATGTATCATTTTGATTCAGATCATGAAGAAAGCATCTCAAGTATTTCGCTACGTGACTCAGAGGCGAGACAAATCGCTGCAATATTAGGTGGAATGGTATATAAGCCTAGGGCGTTAGAAAATGTTGAGATGGTTTTTGAAGGTTTAGCGATTGAGTGGTTCAAAGTGGAGAATACAGCTCCAGCAATCGGAAAAACAATTGGCGATCTTGAAATAAGAAAAACATATAGCGTAACAATAATCGCGGTTATGAAGAAGAACATGAAGAAGTTATTTAATCCAGGACCAGAAACAGTAATTGAAGAAGGAGATATGCTTGTAGTTTCAGGTGAGAGAGAAGAAATTAAAAAAATCATTAATGAATTACTTTCAAATAGGGGGGACTGATTAGATGGATACGTTAATTTTTGAAGTTGGTACAGCTTTAGTTTTAGTGGCAATTGCAGCAGTAATTGCTGGAAAATTTAAATTCTCAGTAATTCCTTTTCTAATCGTTCTTGGAATGTTAGTAGGGCCGCATGCACCGACAATAGGTGTTATCGATCTCAAATTTATTGAAAGTGCAAGTGTAATTTCCTTCCTTGGACGGATTGGGGTTCTATTCCTTCTATTCTATCTAGGATTAGAATTTTCAATGAAAAAACTAATTAAATCTGGACGCTCTATTGCGATTGGCGGAACGATTTATATTTTAATTAACTTTTCACTTGGTTTGTTATACGGATTTATAATGGGATTCCCATTACTAGAAATCTTAATTATTGCGGGTATTATTACGATTTCTTCTAGCGCTATCGTTGCTAAAGTGTTAGTGGACTTAAGAAGAACTGGTAATAATGAAACCGAATTAATTTTAGGAATTATTATGTTTGAAGATATATTCCTTGCTGTATATTTATCAGTTGTTTCTGGTTTAGTACTTGGGGATCATGCTTCCTTCTTAGGTGCCCTTACTTCAATTGGAATTGCTTTAGGATATATGCTTCTATTCTTTATAGTAGCTAGAAAGGCTACGCCGTTATTAAATAAATTGCTCAATATTAGCTCAGATGAAATCTTTATTATTGTAGTATTTGCTTCATTATTCTTCATTGCTGGTTTTTCAGAAACAATTCACGTTGCAGAAGCAATTGGAGCACTTCTTCTAGGATTAGTTTTCTCTGAGACAGAGCATAGTGACCGAATTGAACATCTTGTTGTTCCATTTAGAGACTTTTTCGGAGCTATTTTCTTCTTCAGCTTCGGGTTAAGTATTGATCCGTTCTCATTAGGCGGAGCGATATGGTTAACGTTAGGTGCTGTCCTTCTTACGATAATCGGTAACTTTGTAGCAGGAATGATTGCAGGAAGACAAGCTGGATTATCTCATAAAGCATCAACAAATATCGGATTAACAATCGTTTCAAGAGGAGAGTTCTCCATCATTATGGCTAATATCGGTATCGCCGGTGGTTTAATGTCAGTACTGAAACCATTCTCAGCACTATACGTGCTTATACTATCCATTTTAGGCCCACTTTTGACAAAAGAGTCGAAGAATGTATATAAATTCTTAAATAAAATCTTTAAGTGGGATACGAAGACTAACTAAACTAAATTTTAAAAAATAAAAGTACAAGATATTTCCTGCTTGTACTTTCATTTTTGTAATGAAAACAGTAAAGAGAGGTACATGATGTTAGGAGAGTTGATCCATTCGGTTTTAGTTTTTTTAGAAGGACTTGGTTATTGGGGAATTATGCTTGGATTAATGCTAGAGGTTATTCCAAGTGAAATCGTATTGTCTTATGCAGGTTATTTAGTATCAACAGGAAGCATTACATTTTGGGGCGCTGTCGCGTTCGGTACAATTGGTGGTGTAATTGCACAACTATTCATTTATTGGATTGGTCGATATGGAGGAAGACCTGTTCTTGAGCGATATGGAAAATATATTTTAATTCAGAAGAAACATATTGATTATGCTGAAGATTGGTTTAATCGTTATGGAACTGGCGTTATCTTTACCGCACGTTTTATTCCGGTTGTGCGTCATGCTATTTCGATACCAGCGGGTATTGCGAAAATGTCACATGCTAAGTTTATTACGCTAACTACATTAGCTGTTATTCCGTGGTCAATTGTGTTTGTATATTTAGGTTTTAAATTAGGAACAGAGTGGGAAAGTATTAATAAAGTTGCGGGGCCATATGTGAAATACTTTGCACTTGCTGCTATTGTTTGTGCAATTGGTTATTTTGTATTAAAAAAAATGATGAAAAAAAAGTGATTACAGAAAAGGAATCTATGTCGACGTAGATTCCTTTTTTATTGGCATTTTTTCAAGGATGAAAGAATACGTTTAATATTTACCATATTGTGGCATACATATAGAAAAAGGGTGCTTGGAAAGGGGAATAAAGAGAAATGGAACTCCAGTTTCAAAATGTATATCAACAGGTAGAGAATTGGTATGTGTTGGATTCGGAGCTTCCTTGGGATGTCAAAAAGTTGAGAGAGGATTTGTTTTCTCTTATTGGAGTATGTAAAACGCCCGTTATTTTTTGTGATACGTGTGATGCAAATGATGTGCTTC
Organism: Bacillus cereus group sp. MYBK220-1; assembly: GCF_051916445.1. NCBI lineage: Bacteria > Bacillati > Bacillota > Bacilli > Caryophanales > Bacillaceae > Bacillus > Bacillus cereus group sp. MYBK220-1. Next base: position 478,211 of record NZ_JBQAGQ010000004.1, read on the forward strand.
TATCATTAGGGGAAGAGGAAGAAGAGTTCCTATTCCCAGTAGGTGGTTTTTATCATAAAGAAAAGCAGTTAATTTTCGTTTGTATGTGGGAAGAGTATGATCAAGTTCTCAAAACGCTACTGCATGAATTCCGCCATGCGATGCAGCATAAGAGAGATATATTGTATGTGGGAAGTGAACGGTACGAAGAGCGGTGGATTGAAAAAGATGCGAGGAAGTTCGCCGAGAGGAAATTAGATGAATATAAGAGTAGAAAGTTAATGTAAAGCATAGTGGAGAAATAGCGCTGTGCTTTTTGTACTTATTAAAAATAAGTATTTGACTTTTATTAAGTTTAGTTCTAAACTAATGATATGAAACAAGCGAGGTGATGAAATGAAAACAGAAGATAGACTAGGGCTACTATTATGGTTTCGTTTGTCACGCTTTTATAATAAGAGTATTCGTGAGACGAATCAGCATTTGAAAAAATGGAATATATCTGCCGCCCAGTTTGATGTGTTAGCTCAAGTTGGAGGACATAATCGTTTAACGCAGCAAGAACTTGGAAATAAGCTATTTGTTACGAAAGGAAATGTAACGCAGCTTTTAAATAAAATGGAGCAGCTTGAGTGGATTTTGCGTGAACAAGAGGGTACTACGAAATATATTTCTTTAACAGAAAAGGGAAGAGCTTTATATGAGGAAATCGTCCCACCTCAAGAAACGTTCCAAGCAGAGAAGTTTCATAATTTAAACATAGAGGAACAAAAGCAATTATTAACACTACTAAAAAAGTTACAGTAAGAAAAAATTTTAAAAAAAATCTCGAATTCGAGATAGTATGAGGTGAAGGATATGTTTAGAAAAGTTGATCATAAAAATATGGGCAGAGCAAATCATGGTTGGTTAAATACACATTTTCATTTTTCTTTTGCCAATTACTACAATCCAAATAACATGAACTTCGGAGCGTTACGTGTTATTAATGATGATCTAGTAGCGGCGCAAACTGGTTTTGATATGCATCCGCACCGTGATATGGAGATTATTTCTTACGTTGTAGATGGTGCTTTAACACATGAAGACAGCATGGGAAATCGCGGAACAATTGAGCGTGGACATGTTCAATATATGAGTGCTGGCACGGGTGTATTTCATAGCGAGCATAATTTAGGCGATGAAACGCTGCGTTTATTACAAATTTGGATTTTACCAGACCGCGCAGATCATAAACCAAACTATGGTGAGTTTAAATTTGATTGGAGCAAGCGTGAAGATGAATGGTTCCATATGGTATCTTCAGTAGAAGGAAATGCACCAATTCAAATTCACCAAGATGCGAATTTATATTCTTTATCATTAGAGGCTGGAAAAGAAATTCATTTTCCAGTGAAAGAAGGCCGTCAATTGTACCTTGTACAAATTGAAGGAAGCAGTGTAATAAATGGTGAAACGTTTGTTATGCGGGATGCAGCAGAATCTGTAGAAGAAGATATTCACATTCAAGCGAAAGAGCAATCACACTATTTAGCAATTGAATTGAAAAAACAATAAAAGGTTTATAGAAAAGAGGACATCCGATAGATGTCCTCTTTTTTTGATTGGAATTGTCTGAAAAATGTTTCTCAAATTTTTGGTAGAGGTATCGGCTGGGAAAATAAGAATTGTATAAAAGTGTCAAAAATCTTTATGGGAATGGGGAATGTTATAGTGAAAAAGCAAGTCATTTCATCAGCATTAGCGTTAACTGTTATCGCCGGGGGATTTGGAGCGTTTGGGGCAACGACAACGAAAGCGGAAGAACAAAAAATTCAATATCATCAAGAATTTAAAACACCTGCATACATAGGTGAAGAATGGAAAGCACCGGAAGGACTAGATAAAAAAGAGACAGTCTTTCAATACTTAGAGAGTAAGAAAGATATGTTTAAATTAGCAGGAAATATTGAAAAGCATTTTAATATCGTTGGGGAAGAAAAAGACGCTGAATCTGATACGACACATGTGAAGCTAGTTGAGAAACATAATAACATTCCTGTGTACGGTTCTGATCAAACTGTTACACTTGATAAAGAGAATAATGTAAAAGCATTCTTCGGACAAGTTATTCCGAATTTAGATGATAAAAATATTCCTGCAGCTGCAAGCATTACTGCGGAACAAGCAGAAACAATTGCAAAGGCAGATATTGAGAAAGAAATTGGTAAAGTAAAGAGTTATGATGGTGTGAAAAAAGATTTATTTGTATATGAAAAAGACGGTAATTACTACCTTGCATACTTAGTTAAGGCATCGATTTCAAAACCAGCTCCAGGGTATTGGCATTATTTTGTTGATGCAACGAATGGAAATGTTATTGAGAAATATAACGCTGTAGATAACATTACTGGATTTGGTTACGGAGTATTAGGTGCTAGACAATCATTTGAAATTGCTCAAGATACGAAAACAGGACAATTCAACTTGTTTGATGGTAAACGAGGACAAGGTGTTCATACATTTGATGCAGAAAATATGGACGAGAACTGGTTTAATTTATTCTCACAATGGCTTGGATATACAGGAGAAGAAGTTGAAAGTAAATCTAAGTTCTTCGAAGATAAAGCTGCAGTTGATGCGCATGTAAATGCAGGAAAAGTATATGATTACTACAAAAAGACATTTAATCGTAACTCTTTCGATGATAAAGGTGCGAAACTTATTTCAACTGTTCACGTAGGGGAGAGCTGGAATAACGCAGCTTGGAATGGTGTGCAAATGATGTACGGTGATGGCGATGGAAAAACGTTCATTCCATTATCTGCTGGACTTGATGTTATCGGTCACGAATTAACGCATGCTGTAACTGAACATACAGCAAACCTTGTTTACAAAAATGAGTCAGGGGCGTTAAATGAATCGTTATCTGATATTATGGGTGTTATGGTTGAGAAGAAGAGCTGGGATTTAGGTGCTGATATTTATACACCTGATAAACCTGGTGATGCACTTCGCTCTCTTAAAGACCCAGCGTCTATTCCAAATCCATTAAAACCAAGTGAGGGTTACCCAGATCACTATAGTAAACGTTATACTGGAACAGCTGATAATGGCGGTGTTCATATTAACAGCAGTATTAACAATAAAGCTGCATATTTAGTATCTGAAGGCGGAGATCATTACGGCGTGAAAGTAACTGGTGTGGGCCGTGAAGCGACAGAAAAAATTTACTACCGTGCTCTTACGAAATATTTAACTGCAAACTCTGACTTCAAAATGATGCGTCAAGCTGCTCTTCAGTCAGCTGAAGATTTATATGGTAAAAACTCTAAAGCTGTACAAGCTGTAACGAAAGCTTATGATGCAGTAGGTGTAAAATAATAAGAGAAAAGACCTGACATCCTAGTCAGGTCTTTTCTTTATCCCGCTATCCGCAAATGATGAAATTTCCACTTTATTTAGTCGCGAATACCTAATGCGATTTTCGCCATACGTGACATACGTTCTTTCGACCACGGTGGATTCCAAACGACATTTACTTCTATTTCATTAACTTCAGGTACGTTTGTTGATAATACTTTTTTAACGTCTGATACGATTTGCCCAGCCATTGGACAACCGATAGAAGTCATAGTCATCGTAATGACAGCATTATTATTTTCATCTGCTGTAACATCATAAACTAATCCAAGATTAACGATATCAACACCTAGTTCAGGGTCAATAACAGCCTCTAAATTGGCAAGTAATTTATTTTCAAATGCTTCTTGTGACATAAGCAGCCCCTCCTACACTTTAATGATATCGATTCTCATTATAACGGAAATGAGCATAATGTGCAGGAAATGAGCTCAAAAAAATATCCCTCTTTCAAAGAAGGGATATTTTTTGAACATCTATTCTGTTTTAAAATGAGATACGAGTTGATCTAACTCTTCAACTGTTTGTTTCATTTTTCCAGCAGTTACTGCCATTTCATTCATAACAATAACTTTCTGTTCAGCAGATTGTGCCGTTGCGGCAGTTTCGCTCGATACTTCAGTAGAGATAGAAGCGATGTTATTAAGTGAAGCGTTCATTTCTTCAGCACTTGCAGCCATTTCTTCAGCAGTTGCTGATATATCTTGCATTTGAGTAGATACTTTATTTACTTGTTCTACAATTGTTGAGAAAGAAGTACCAGCTTCACGAATAACATTAATGCCTTCAAATGCTTCAGAACGGCCTTGAGACATCATAGAGCTAGCAGTTTCTGTATCATTTTGAATTTGATGTAGTAATTGATTAATGTCTGTTGCAGCTGTTTTAGATTGTTCAGCAAGTTTTCGAACTTCGTCAGCTACGACAGCAAATCCTTTTCCTTGCTCACCAGCACGAGCTGCCTCAATAGAAGCATTTAAAGCAAGTAAGTTTGTTTGCTCAGCAATATTAGAAATAGATTGTACAGCAGTATCAATATATTTCGTATGAGTGATTAGACGTTCAACCACTTCTGACGTAGCATTTACAGCTTCGTGTATTGTTGTCATTTGTGAAACAGATTTTTGGATAACGGTACTGCCATCGCTAGCATGTTCAGATGTGGCAACAGCAAGTTCCGCTACAGATGAAGCAGATTCAGCAATGCGCTGAACACTTACTGCCATATCATCCATTGCAGTTGAACTTTCTTCCATACTAGAAGTTTGTGATTGAATACTTGCATTTAAGTTGGACATCGAGCTTTGGACTCTTAATGTCGCCTCACGTGATGTATTCGTTTTTTCTAGCATATTTTCAGAAGCGGTTTGTACTTCCACTGATGTTTTTTGAACACGATTAATAATATGTTGTAGGTTTTCTAACATTTTATTAAATGATGTTGCGATAGCACCTATTTCATCGTTGCTATTTACTTGTAGACGTGCCGTTAAGTCACCTTCTTGAGAGGCCAATTCTTTTAGTTTCGTGTCAATTTGTTGAATTGGTTTCACCAGTTTACCAGAGAACCACCATGCAAGAATAATTGCAACGATAATACATACAACAAGTGATAAGAAAATAACATATTCGATTAAGAGTGCAGATTGATCAATTTTTTCAATAGATTGTTCACGTAATTTAGCTTGTTCATTACTGTAATTTGTGAAGTCACCAATTACTTTATAGACCGTTCCGTTTTCTGAAGAAGCTACTTGTAAAGCTTCTTCCCATTTTTGTTCTTTTGCAAGAGTGAATACTTTTTCTTCAATGAACTTTCTCCAAGTAGACCCTAATTCCATTGTGCTTTTTACGGACGAAGAAAGATTTGGATTAGAAAGAAGTTTATCTTTTGAATCCTCAAGACGTTTACTCATCTCATTAAACTTGTCTAATTCGACTTGATCATGTTGTAGTAAATAACCTCTTAAAGCAGAGAGCTGTACTTGATAAGCGTCTCCACGCTCTTTCAATTCTGTTGCCAGTGGAGAAATTTCTTTTTGTAATGTTTCAGCTTTACGAGATTGATCGATAGCAAAAAATAAAATAAATGCTAAGGCGACACCAAATAAAGCGCAAATCGTTCCCATCATGAACATAAGTTTTTTTCTGATACTTACAAAATTCATATAATTAAAAGCCTCCTTTGTGAAATCTTAGTATTAGAATTAATAAATGTAAAAAATTGAAAGAAAGCTTTACTCCAGTTGGAATAAAGCTTTCTTATTTCCTTTAGGAATTATAGCAGACGGAATGAGAGATAGAAAGAGATATTTTAAAGTGAAAAAGTAGAACCTGTAAAACTTTCTTTCCTATACCTTTGAGCTCGTGTCATTTTCACTTTAAGCGTTTGTTTTGAAATGAGAGACGAGAACTTCAAGTTCTTGTACGATTGTTTTCATTTCAGATGATTTTTTAGCCACGATACTCATTTTGTTTACTTGATCACCAGCCGAATGCGCTGTTTGTGATGTTTCTGCAGCAACTTCGTTTGAAATAGAAGCGATATTATTTAAAGCTGCGTTCATTTCTTCAGAGCTTGCAGCCATCTCTTCAGCAGTTGCAGACATTTCTTGCATTTGTGTAGAGACTTTGTTAATGTGGTTAACAATTTCTGAGAATGAAGATCCGGCGGTACGAATAACCGTAATTCCTTCAGAAGCTTCTGCTTGACCTTGTGTCATCATATCATTTGCTATTTTTGTATCAGATTGAATTTGATGAAGTAAATGGTTAATGTCAGTTGCGGCTAGTTGAGATTGTTCAGCAAGTTTTCGAACTTCATCGGCAACAACAGCGAATCCTTTGCCGTGTTCACCAGCACGAGCTGCTTCAATAGAAGCATTTAAAGCGAGTAAATTTGTTTGGTCGGCGATATTTGAAATAGATTGAAGTGCAGTATCTATATGATTTGTATGTGTAATGAGCCGCTCAACTACTTGTGATGTAGCGTTAACAGCTTCGTTAATTGTATGCATTTGTGTAATAGATTTCTCAATGACTTTATTCCCATCATCTGCTTTTTCTGAAGTTGTGACAGCTAAACTAGTAACAGAAGAGGCGGACTCAGCGATACGCTGAACACTCGTTGCCATGTCATCCATTGCGGTTGAACTTTCTTCAATGCTAGAAACTTGTGAACGAATATTGTGTTCAAGAGCATTCATAGTTTCTTGGGTTCTTGCGGTATTTTCCATAGAAGCGGTTGTTTCGATAAATACATTTTCGGAAGCTTCTTTTACACTTGTTGATGTTTGTTGAACTTGTTTTATTATATGCTGTAAGTTAGTGAGCATTTGATTAAAGGAATTTGCAATGTCACCAATTTCATCTTTACTTGTTACGTGTAATCTAGCCGTTAAATCTCCGTCTTGAGAAGCTAATTCTTTTAACTTCTCATCAATTTGTCGAATTGGTTTAACGAGTTTACCAGAGAACCACCATGCTAATAAGATAGACGTTAATGTACATGTAATAAGTGAGAAGAAAATAATATATTGAATAAGTGATGAAGAAGACTCGACATCAGCAATTAATGCGTCACGTTTCTCATTCTCTTCATTTGTATATTTATTAAAACGACCTAAAAGATCATTTACATAATCTGTTTGTGATAAAGCAATTTTGGATGCTTCGTCCCATTTTCCTTCACGCGCAAGAGGTAGTACCTCATTATCTATGACGCTACGCCATTTTCCACCCATTAAAATAGCTTCTTTCATTCCTTCTGGGAGCTTCTTGTCACTTGTTACTTTCTCTCTAGTATCAGCTAATTTTTTCCCTTCTCGATTGAACTTATCTAATCCTTTTTGATCATGTGATAGCAAATATTCTTGTAAACCAGCAACTTGTGCTTGGAACCAATCGCCACGTTCTTTTAAAATCGTCGCTCTTTTTGATACATCATTTTTTAACGTTTCGATTTCACTTGCTTGATTCATGGCGAATGAAAGAATAACAATAAGAGCAATACTAAATAAAGAAGAAATGCTTAAGAGTGTGAACAGTAGTTTTTTTCGAATACTAACATATTTCATCGTTACCCCTACCCTCGTTTAAACTGTTTATTATGATTTATAGATATTTAAAACAAAATTAATAAAAACATTATTATGAAGTTATTAATCTGTTCAATGAAAATTATAGCAGATAATGGAAGGAGTCAGATTAGTATTAGAAAAAGTTCTTAAAATGTATACATTTGCATATCATAAATTTCATAAATAAATATTAGAAATGCTATTGAAATTTGAAATGACATCATGTATACTTCTAATTAGTTGATAACGATTATCAGTATCAACTAAAAACATTACTCTTCGTTATGTTGGTCATACCCCTTTTTGACGACGTAAGTCAGAGACGAAATGTTGAAATATCTTGTGTCCTATTCTACAGAATTATGGTAATCTCCAACCTCAACTTATATGCGTGAGCATGCAAAAAGGATCCTATCCGTGAAGGGATCCTTTTTTGCATGCTGTCGCAATTATTGTATATAGACCAGGGATACGTTCTTCGATTCCTTCTGGTGCAGTAGAAGGAAAGACCCATCTTTGATGAGATCCATGTTCTTCAACTAGTTTTTCGATTTTAAAACGTTCTTCCGCAAGTGTTGTAATGATTTCTCCTAGCGTCCAGCGACGGATGGTTGTTTTAGGTAGCGATTCTTTCTGTGCTTCTGTAAGAAGGATGCTATAAGCAACATCATCTTCAATTAATTCTTCATCGAAATAATTTCCATTGGCCTGAAATGATGGGTGGTCGACTCCTAATAATTTTGTGTAAACAGGATGATAGTCACGAAGTATAAGCATTCCATCTCGCTTAAGTAAAGTAGCAATTTTTTGAAAGAGTGGTTTTAAATCTAGAAAGTAATGGAGTACACCAAGTTCCAGCAATACGATATCAAATGATTCGGAGAGCTGCACATTTAATACATCAGAAACGACATACTGGATAGAGACACCTGCTGCGTCCGCAAGTTCATTTGCATATTTTGCATTACTTGCTGAAATATCAACAACTGTTACGTCAGAGCCTAAAAGGGCAAGTGCGACAGCTTTATTTCCTTTTGAGCCGAGTAAGTTAATAATACGTTTTCCTTTTGGAGATTGTATGTAAGGTAAATAATGTGCTACTTCGCGTGTGGGATCTTCCATAATTTTTTTTGCATAATCCTCTGGCGCCCCATGGCGATTCGTCCAAGCTTCATAAGCAGCTGTATTCCAGCTTTTTTCATTTATAGTGCTTAGTTGTTTTTGGTTCAATGTTATCACTCCTTTTGTGAACGTATAGGTATTCGGCGGGAGGATGGGATTTCCTTTTCGTTCTGGATAAAAGTTTGATTTTTCTGTGATTAAGTCGTACAATACTTGTTATACGTAAAAGCGTTGAAAAGGAAAAGTAGGATGAACACATTCTTTCCAGAGAGCTTCGGTAGCTGAGAAGAAGCAAGAATATTCATTTGAACAATGGCCTTTGAGCTTCGTCCTGAACTTATCAAATGATAATAGTAGGCGGCGACGAGAGTTGGTACTCGTTATCAAAACCACAGTATAAGAGCATAGAGCTCCGTACTTGTTAAGGCTAATTATGTGAGTAATTGGCGAAATAAGGTGGTACCGCGACTGTTTATACAGCCCCGCCCTTATCTTTTTTAAGATAGGGGTGGGGCTTTTTATATTTTAAAGGAGGAATGTAAGATGAGTATTTTTATTGGGGGCGCTTGGCCGTATGCGAATGGTTCATTACATCTTGGTCATATTGCGAGTTTATTACCTGGAGATATTTTAGCACGTTATTACCGGTCAAAAGGTGAGAATGTGCTGTATGTTTCAGGAAGTGATTGTAATGGAACACCGATTGCAATTAGGGCAAAACAAGAAGGTGTGACGGCGAAGGAAATTGCTGATCAGTATCATGAAGAGTTCCAGCGATGTTTTCGTAGCCTTGGTTTTACTTATGATTGCTATACACGTACAGATAGTGAGCACCATCATGAAACGGTTCAAAATGTTTTTTTACTTTTATTAGAAGAAGGACATATTTATAAAAAAATAGTGGAACAAGCGTATTGTGAAACGTGTACGCAGTTTTTACCGGATCGTTATGTAGAAGGAATATGTCCACATTGCCATGAAGCAGCAAGAGGAGATCAATGCGATGCGTGTTCTGCTATTTTAGATCCACTCGATTTGTTAGAAAAGAAATGTAAGTTATGTGGTAGTACACCATCTGTACAGGAAACAGAGCATTTCTATTTCGCATTGCATACATTTCAGGAGCAAATTAAAAGGGTTGTAGAAATTGCCAAGCAAACAGGGACATGGCGCGACAATGCGATTCAACTAACAGAGAGATATGTAAAGGAAGGATTACTAGATAGGGCCGTATCACGTGATTTACCAATTGGAGTACCAATTCCAGTAGAAGGGTATGAAGATAAGAAAATTTACGTATGGATTGAAGCAGTGACAGGCTATTATTCAGCGAGTAAACATTGGGCTGAAGAAACAGGGAAAGATGATCAAGAGTTTTGGGATAGCGAAGCGAAAACATATTATGTGCACGGAAAGGATAATATTCCGTTTCATTCCGTCATTTGGCCAGCGGTATTACTTGGAATAGGGGAGGAAGCAATCCCGCGTCATATCGTTTCGAATGAATATTTAACAGTTGAAAAAAGAAAATTATCTACAAGTAAAAACTGGGCAGTATGGGTGCCTGACATATTAGAACGCTATGATCCAGATTCTATTCGTTACTTTTTAACCGTCAACGCACCAGAAAATCGCGATACTGATTTTTCATGGCGGGAATTTATTTACAGTCATAATAGTGAATTATTAGGTGCATACGGGAACTTTGTGAACCGGACATTAAAGTTTATCGAAAAATATTATGGTGGTATCGTGCCGAAGGGAAGCATTGAGGTAGAGCTGAAAGATAAAGTAGAAGGATTATATAAGCGTGTAGGAGAGGCGATTGAGCAAACTAAATTTAAGGTGGCGCTAGAAACAATATTTGATGCAGTACGTTTTGCAAATAAATACTTTGATGAAAAGCAGCCTTGGAAACAAAGAGAAGATGATCCAGTTTCATGTGAAGAAACGATTTATAACTGTGTGTATCTTATCGCTAATTTTGCAAATCTCCTTGAACCGTTTTTACCATTTTCAAGTGAAAGAGTTCGAAACACATTGTCGATTGTGAAACGAAATTGGGAACCGCAAAATACGTTGCCAAGTAGAATTGATAGCGTACAGCCATTATTTGAGCGAATCGATGTAAAACAAATTGAGCATGAGATAGAGAAGCTGTATGGAGCGGTAAAATGAGATAGAGAAAAAGACCTTTCAAGTAAATGAAAGGTCTTTTGTTATGCAGTATGATTCTCTTTCTTATCTTTCAAAAAGAAAAGTACAGCAAGGATTACAAGAATAATAGCTGCAATATCATACGTTATTTTAAATGTAGTATTAAAGTTTAAGTACTCTACGAAAGGAGTTTTCACTGCTCCTGCATATATACAAACGGGAATGAGAAGTAAATCGTAAAATTTCTTTTCTTTCATATATCTTATTAGGAAGAAGATACACATAATAGCAAAAAATACGATGCTTAAAATAGTCATTTATACCTCCAGATAAATTTACTTATTTTAATTGCAGTTATATCTTTTATATAAATTCTGTATTTTTTCAAGCGCTATACACGCGATTTTGTTTCCTTTCTTTCCTAGCCGTAAGCAGCTGAGGAGTGAAGATCCCAACTAATATGAAAATAATTCCAATCCACTGCATGAACGTTACGACTTCATGTACAAGTGTAATAGAAGCAATAATAGCAGTTGGTAATTCAGCTGCACCTAATATTGTACCAAGCCCTGTTCCAACCTTTGGTACACCGATTGAAAAACAAATGACAGGTACAACAACGCCGAATAATCCGAGGAAGAAAGCATATTTCCATAGACCGGCTTGCAAAGCACCGTCTGTTAAAAAGGTTGGCGGAAAGAATAGGCATACGATAAGAGTAGCGCTTGTTGTCATAAGGAAGCTTTTCGTATAAGGCGGAACATCCGTAGCGACGCGCCCGCTTGCAAAAACATAGAATGAAAAAGAGACAGCAGCTAATAGTCCAAAGATAATCCCTTTCGTAGAAAAACTTTGTCCGAGGCCTTCAAATACACCACCTGCAAACAATGTACCAGCAAATAAAATAAGGATAGATATAATCTTATCGCGGCTTGGAAATGTTCGATTTGCAATTGCTTCGATAATGACACCAATCCAAGTGAACTGAAAGAGTAGGACGACAGCGATAGATGCGGGTAGTTCTTCTACAGAAATAGCGTAGAAAATCCCGGTCATACTCATTGTTGTTCCGACGGTTAGTAAGGAAAAGAATTGTTTTTTTGTTACTTTATGACGTGAAAAGAAAAGAACGAGTAGAAATAGTCCAATCCATCCGAAGACATATTGTCCCCCTAATAGTTGATGTGCTGAAAATCCATTTATGAATCCGAGTTTGAAAATAGTTGAAAGTATGCCATAGCTGCAAGCACCGAATAAAACGAGCAATGAATATTTAAACTTCTCCATAAAAAATCCTCCTTTTAAGTAATAAAAAACGCCCGCTATCCAAATAAGGATAACGGGCGAACGAAACAGAGTCATATACTCTACAAAATTCCGCCACTCATACGAAGTATGAATTTGGGGTATGAAATTGTAGTAGGTTTTTACATTGCTTTTGGGAATACAATAGAACATTTTACACCTTGAGGCGTGTTTTGTATCCCGTAAGGAAACTGATGTTTATCTAATATTTGTTTCACGATATATAATCCAAGACCACTACCTTGTACTAAACCGTGTTTATCAGGGTTTGCGCGATAGAAAGGCTCAAATAAATGAGCAAGTTTATCTTCATCAATTTGTGAACCTGTATTTAATACTTCTAATGCGTAACCATTTGGTTTTTCATAAAGCTTTATATATACGTGCTGATGGTCAATTGTATAATGAATTGCATTTGAAATAATGTTAAAAATAGCAGTTTGAATAAACTTAGGATCAGCTAAAATTTGTACGTCGTGTTTAATATTAGATTGTACATTTAATTGTTTTACAGATACAAAGTAATCTACTTTCTTCATAACATCCTCAATAATATTAGATAAAGAAATGACTTCTAAATTCGGTTTAAATTGAGGGTTTTGTATTTTGGATAATTCCGACATTTTTTCCGTTAATATGTTAATGTCTTGCATCATCTCGTAGGAACGTTTCAAATACTTATCTCTATCTTTATAAGCTCCAATTCCGTGAATCATGCCATCTAGTTGTCCCATAACGGCTGCGATTGGTGTTTTTAATTCATGGGATACCATAGACATAAATTCTTTACGAGATTGTTCTAATTGTTGTTCCTTCTTGAGCTCGTTTCTTAAATCTTGATTGCTTGCATGTAAATTCTTCACAATATTTGGTACTTGTGAAGCAGCTACTTGCAAATTAAAATCTGTTTGATCTGTATTTTTGTTAAGTAGCTTTTTATCTGAGAAATCAAGATTCATAATATCTTTTAAAGCATCGCTCATATATTGAAAAGGTTTGGCAATTAGTTTTGTATAAATTAAAGATCCGAGTAGTGATAATGCAAGCATTGTCGCGCCAATATGTGGAGCTAATTGCTGCAACGCATCTGCTAACTTTGGATTATCATTTGTATCATTTGTTTTACTTGCTGCATTTTGTGTATGTAAGGCATCATTATTAGCGGCTTTCTTTTCTGCTTCTGTAGGCGGATTAGAAGTGCTATTTTTCCCCGAAAGATTTTGTGTATGTTCTTTTGCCTTTACAGTTTGGCTAGGCTGCAAAAGGTGATTGATAGCTGTAGAAAGAGATTTATAATCTATAATAGAAGATTGGAAATTAGAAATGCTCCCCTCTGACACAGCTTTATTTTGCTTCGTTTTACTTCCGTCGTTTTGCTTATCTGAATCGGCCTGTTCTGTAGTCGGCGTTCCATTTTCTTTCGCAAAACGTTCTTTATCGTAGTTTGAAGCTAGAAAGTAAATAATTTGATAAAGACAAAGTGATAAAAGAATACAAAATAATAAGGTTTTGATGAAAATATTTTTGGTGATGTTGTCTTTGCTACGATTCGATTTTGTAGCCAATGCCTTTCACCGTTTTAATATAAGGAATTCCTAATTTTTTTCTTAAGTTTTTAATATGTGTATCTATAACTCTTACATCACCATAATGTTCATAGCCCCATACCTTATTCAACAAATCACTTCTTGATAATACTTTTCCTCGATTTTGCAGTAAAGTATAAATAATTTCAAATTCTTTTGTTGTCAATTCAATTTGATTACCATGAACATAAGCTGCATATGCTGTAGAGTTTAACATCAATTCATGGAATTGTAGTATAGTTGCAGCTTCTGCTTCCTTCGTTGCTGCCCTTCTTAATACAGCCTCTACACGCTTAATAAATACAGTGTAATGGAACGGTTTCGTAATATAGTCATCAATACCTAACTCAAATCCTTTAATTTCACTTTCTTCATTATGTAAGCCTGTTAACATAATGATTGGTACATCAGATTGTCCTCGCATAATTTTACAAATACTATAGCCATCTATATCTGGTAACATTACATCGAGGAGGACAAGATCGTATGAATTTTTTTGGAAAAGAAGAATACCTTCTGTTCCAGCACCAACTACATCAACTGTAAAATTTTGTGCCATTAGAAATTCACGAATAAGTTCTTGTATATCTGGGTTGTCTTCAATCACCAGTATATGCGTCATAGTAACACCTCCTAAATAACGCTTTTTACTGCAATATTCGAATTCATCATTTTTCGAGTGACTCAGATTGTTTATACATATAATAAGCCCCCGCTATAAAATAATCATGAAGGTAGCAAGGGGAATAGTTTAGTGTTACTGAATAGTTCAGAATTACAGTAGTTCTATTATAGTATGTATTATAAAATTTATAAAACATTATAACTGTATAATTTTAATATCTACGTTTATCAATGTTTAAATATTAGCTAATCAAATCTATTCCTATTATATATGTAAATACAGTTGTTTTGCTACTGTAAATGAATAAATAAAATAAGCCAAGACATAAAATTCTTGGCTACACATAAATCTTGTTTTTAGGCTATTTTACAGTGACAGTAGCTTGCTGCTGAACGCGCTCAAATAACCAGTGTATATCATTGTTATACATACGAATACAACCAAGTGTTGTCCATTTGCCGATTGCTTGATTATTGTTAGTTCCGTGAATCGCATAAGTTGTTCCGTAAGTTCCTGCCATATTTAATCCGAGCCAACGGTCACCAAGTGGATTACGTGGATCGCCGCCTTTAATTTTGCCTGTATAATAAGGACGATTTTTAATTTTATTTACGATTTGAAAAGTGCCTTTAGGTGTAGGTGTTGCAGCTTTTCCAGTAGCGACAGTAAAACTTTTTATAAATTTTCCATCCTGATAATAATCCATTTTATTTAACTGAGTGTCTACGATTAATTGATCTTTCGTTGTAGCTGCCTCTGCACTAGCGAATGGAAGGGTTAAAAATCCTAATGATAATAGTGCGCTTAATAATAATTTTTTCATTGTTATTCTCCTTTTACTATCGTAAGAGTCTTACATACAATGAAGTTGTAATCCTCGTAATGCTTTATTTACATTTTCATCTAATGTTTCAAAGAATGTAGTGATTTTGCTGTTGTGTTTGTTGTTGTTATCAATAAGTAATCTTTCATTTAATAAAAGCTCGCCACGTAGTCCAAAACTTTGAACTTGAATATTTAGCTCATCTTCATTTTCAGAGATGATTGGTAAGAAATAATGAAAAGCTTTTGTTGGAATGATGTAGCTTTTGCCAATCATGCTTTCTTGATTTGAATTAATCCATTTTTTCGTGACAATTTTAATATTCTTTTTTGAAACGATAAAAGATAGTGTTGTAGATTTTGTTAAACTTACGTCAAATTCACTTGTTTCACATATTTGTAAATTAAAAACGGTTTCATTTTGATGAGATTCAACATTTGTATTAATAAAATCGTGCATTTTATATGCTTCCATTTCGTATTCACCCTTTTTTCAATTTCGAAAAACGACTTATATTTATTCAAATTAATGCTTAGTCATATATTGGTTAAATTTTTCAACAAATTCCGATATAATCTTACAATACGTATATGAAGCTAATATGAAGTTAGCATGAGTTTGTGATGGTTTTTTATTGAGAACAAAATAAGAGAGGTTTTTTAATGCTAAAAAATGGATAAAATTTGCATGTTATTAATGCGCCTTTTCGCTATTTCGACTTGAAAAATGATTTTTACTATTTAATAAAGAACGAAAATCATTAGTGTGACCCTTACAAAAATGTAATAAAAATGTAAGCTATTGTGATAGTTATTTCGACAATTTTTTTATACAATAATAGTAAGAAGTTGTACGTGATTGAAAGGAGAGATGACATGGAATGGATTCATGAATTATTTCAGCAATACGGGTACTATGTTGTACTTGTCGGCTTGCTGTTAGAATATATTGCACTTCCGTTTCCGGGAGAGCCAACATTAGCATATGCGGGATTTTTAGCACATAAGGGTGATTTAAGTTTACCGATTTTAATTATTCTATCCTTTATTGGGACAAGTGTAGGAATGACGATTCAATACTTTTTAGGAAATAAATTAGGTATGCCTTTCATTCAAAAGTATGGGAAATACGTATTTTTAACACAAAGAAAAATTGACTTAACGAGAATGTGGTTTGATAAGTATGGATACTTCCTAATTTTTATTGGTTTCTTTATTCCTGGTGTACGTCATTTCACAGGATACTTTGCAGGAATTATTAATTTACCATTCCGTCGTTTTGCCATTACAATTTATTCAGGCGCTCTATTTTGGGTAGCATTCTTCTTAATCGGTGGTTACTGGTTAGGTGGAAACTTACATGATATCTTTGGAGTGCTAGAAGGTCATATCGGTAAAATCATTTTTGGAGTTATTGTGATTGTAGCGGTTACGTTAGGTATTCGTTTCCGTAAGCAGTTAAAACGAGTATTACTACAAAACGCAAGTTAATATGAAATCCATTCTATGTCAGAATTTAGGAAGTCAGTGCAAAAGCACTGACTTTTTTATTTTTAAGACTATGTTTAATGCACATTTTACATTCTTTATAGGAATTTGATACAGGATAAGAAATAAGTATCTTGTCAATTATTATAGTCGTAATGACAATTATAATTGACAAAGATAAGGATATTATTTACAATTTTAATTAAATAAATGAAAAAGAGGGAAGACATGAAGCTTCAAAATCGAGTGAGGGAATTGCGAGCAAAGCATCGTTTATCACAAGGGGATTTAGGGAAAGCGATTGGATCATCACGGCAAACGATTAGTTTAATTGAGCGCGGGGATTATGCACCATCTATCGTATTGTCGTTAAAAATCGCACAAATTTTCAATGTACCGGTGGAGGAAATATTTACGTTAGTAGAGGGGGAAGAGGACGATGAAGAGTAAACGAAAAAAACAATTTGATTCTGTGGGGAAAATAGCATTAAGTATGATGGGTGGCTTTTTAACGTCTTATATAGCTTTAAATTTACTCTCGGATGAACCGAGAAAATTATCATCCAATACATTTATAGGTATATGTACTATTTTTGGAATCTTAATGATGTACTATACTTGGAAGAATACACTTATGTTAGCAGAGGCACGCGATGAAGAAGAGAGCGTACAAGGCAGAAAATTAGGCATTATAAGTATATATTTACGTGTAGGCGATATAGTTACGCAGGCATGGTTTGTATATGCAGTTATTACATGTAGACGTGCACTGTTGCAGGATACAAATGTTTCATTTGCGGTGTGGAATTTAGTAGCTTCTATTGTTTGTTTAACTACTGTAGTAATTATCGGACTTATAACAAAAAATCGTTATAATAAGCTATATCCTGAACAAGGTGTAACGTATATGGAATCTATGAAAATGTGGACGAAAAACGCAGATGAAGGATTAAAGCACATTGTGCATGAGGCTGGATATAAAGCGTATGAATTTACGAATACAATATTGGCATATGTATGGTGGGCTGCCGTTATATATACAGCTGCTAGTAATATCGATTTTGTATTAATTGGCTTAATCTCATTTATTTGGATATTGCATCTTGGGAAGTTCATGTACGAAATGCAGAGGAAAATGATTTATTAAGGGGAGAAAAAGGTGGATATTTTAAGAAGGCCAGCTGGCTCAATGACAGTGGCGCTAATTCTGTCCATTTTATACGGAGTAATCCGAACTGGGAAATTAGAAGTAATTTTGAACCTATGGGCAATAGTTGGAATTTCATTATTAGTGTTAGCCATTCATGAGCTAGGACATGTAGTATTTGGTGTAATAGGTGGTTTAACATTTAAATTTATGACAGTAGGACCCATTACTATTCAAAAAGAAAAGGGAAAATTACGCATTCGAGCAAATAAATTATGGGCTTACTTTGGAGGCGTTGCAACACTAGTACCACCTTCTATAGAGACACCGAATCTTTCGAAAAAGTGGGCGTGGCTCACTTTAGGTGGACCGATTACGAGTTTACTATTTGGTATTACTTCCGGTTACATATATATGGTGAGTTATTATCAATATCTTTTATATTTTTCCTTTTTCCATTTTGCAATCTTTGCGGTTACAATCGTGCCGATAAAAGGAACGCTTATGAGTGATGGGATGCAATTTCTTATTTTAATTAAAGATGATGAAAGAGCTAGAAATCATTTATATGAGATTCAAATATCGAGTGAGTTATTTAGTTATAAAAGACCGAAAGATTGGGATGAAAGATTAGTAGAATTGAGTGAGGAGAAAATAAAAGAGAATAAAGGGATAAGAGAGATAATGAGTAGACTTATGCTTGTCTTTTTTGCTCGTGCAGATCAAGAGGGAATGGAAAGAGCGATACCGTATATAGAAAGAATTGTTCAACTACCTGTAACGAAAGAAAATAAGTTTTTCGTTAGTAGTTTTCATAGTTGGTATCTTTTATATAAAGCCCTTTATGAGATGGATAGTCTTTCTTTGCAAGAAGCAAAGGAACATGCAAAGGCTATTACAAAAATGGACCTAAGTGGATATTACCGTACACAAGGAATTATTAGATATGTAGAGGGTAATATGGAAGCGTCCCGTACTTATATGAAGAAAGCCGATCAAGAATTAAAGAGCGCCGAGAAGAGTGAGATGGGATATTTACAATTAGAAAGAGAATGGTTTGAGCAGCTGAAAGAGAGGGTATCTTACGATGGGTGAGGTATCCTCTTTTTTCTATGTCATCTTATGCCGTTCCATAAACAGCCTAGGACGAGTAAAATGAGATAAGAAGAGCAAAGCTTGGAGGAATTCTAGATGGAAATTTTAACGATTATTTTAATCGTCTTGCTCATTTATGCTGTTTTTAAAGTGGCATATGTAGCATTAAAGATACTCGCGATCTTATTAATTATCTTTTTAATCGTAGAGTTCGGCAGTAAATTGCTTGGTGGATAGGGTATGTTGTGCGTTTTGAGTGTCGAAGGTTGTCGGTAAATCGATATCTTGTGTCGAAGCGTCGATATAATGAAAAAATCGTTGATATAAGTGGAGAAACGATCGATATATTTGAAAAATCGTTGATATATTTTAGTGAATACGAAGTGGGGTATATGGAAAAGAAGTTGCCGTGAGGGCAACTTCTTTTTATCGTGATGCGGGGTATGCAAACCAACATAAAAAAGCTGGAAGAGTATCTTCCAGCTTAAGAGTTACTTTCAATTTGGCGACCGCTATCTTCTTCATTGTCTTGTAATAGGTTGAATACGTCTGCTAAGCAGAATGCAATGAACCAAGTCCATAGACCGTGGAAGAAAGCTGAGCTTAATTGAAGTGGTAATGTATAGTTTGTCATTGAGTAGGAAATACATCCACCAACGATTCCGATCATTGTTAATAACATTGTTTTTTGAGCGTTTTCTTCTGGATTGAAGAGGAAGTAAATGTATCCGCCTAAAATTGAAGCGCTTACAAGTGTTTCGATTCCATTAAAGATGATATTCTCTCCAAGCTGAGTGTTTGTCCAGAAGCAGATTGTTCCGCCGATAATAGCAAACAGGACAGCTATTGTATATCGTATATATTGATTCATATGTTCATCTCCTTATGTAATAAGATGATTTGGAAGTCAAAAAGGTAGGTATAGTATATTGAAGTGAGTTTTAATTGTACGTATCTTTTTATAAAAAGATCATTGAAGAGTAACTAAGATGATCGGTTGTTTAAACCGTTACGTGTATGGTGTCTGAAATATACCCGACTGCTCGTTTCTTTTTGCTTGTAAAATAAGAGAAACTTCCAAGTCTATATACTCTTTTTTTGTGAGTCTGCTTTCATTATAACACATTTAGGGACATAATAATAGAATTATCTGATTTTGTAATAAGTGTAAAAAATAAAAAGCGCAAGGAAATACCATTAACGGTGCAGTTTAGTGGAAGAAGGATTTTAATTTATTATGATGAAATATGTAATCAAGGTGATATCTAAGAATGAGGCTTAAATACTATAAAAAATGTTTTATAGCATGAATGTAAGGGAGGAGAGCTAACTTGGAGTTCACAACAGAAAGATTAATAATTAGACCTTTTAAGAGTACTGATTTACAGGATGTATTTGCTATTTATAATAGTGATGATACATGTAAGTTCCTATTACATAATAAGTGGACTCATGAAGACATGCAGAAAAGATTTAATAAGAAGATAGCAAATAATGTACTTACTAAAGAAACAATATTAAGTTTGGCAGTTATATACAAAACTAAAGTAGTTGGTGATTTATCAGTATGGTACACAAATATGAAAGACACTGTTGAGATTGGTTATAGTTTTTCAAATGAAGTAGCTGGGAGAGGTTTGGCAACAGAAGCAGTAAGTAGTTTGGTATTGAAATTATTTAATGAATGTAATGTACATCGTATACAGGCTAATCTTGATGCACGTAATACAGCTTCACAAAAATTGTGTGAACGAATAGGCATGAGAAAGGAAGCCCATTTCATACAAGATTTTTGGAATAAAGATGAATGGACAGATAGTATTGTATATGGAATGCTATCCTCCGATTTGTAGTAATAAACTTAGTGATTTTATTATGCTAAAAGGTACGTTAGTTGAATAACAAAGGGCATAACATATTATATATGACTAATATGTTATGCCCTTTAATTTGTTAACCTGTTTTATATGCGTTTGAAACGGCCGACAATTTCAACTGTTTCAGTAATGTTCATAAATGCTTTGTTATCCACTTGACGGATAATACGTTTCATTTCGCCTAACTCATAGCGAGTCACGACAGTGTAAATCATTTTTTTCTTATGGTTTGTATAGCCGCCGACAGCGTCTACCATTGTCACCCCGCGTATGCCGTGATGTAGTAGTGCGCTTTTTATTTCCTCGCCTTTTTCTGTAATAGTCATTATCGTTAATTTAATATGTTTCGTATGCACAGCGTCGATAACTTTGCTGACTACAAATCGACTAATTAACGTATAAAGTGTAATATCCCATCCGAAAATAAAACCTGCTGCTACAAGTAAGATTAAGTTGAATACAAATATGATTGCTCCAATTGAAACATCTCGATATTTCGCTACAATCAATCCGACAACATCAAAACCACCTGTTGAAGAAGCAAATCGGAATATAATTCCTGAAGCTGCTCCGCAGATAACACCACCGAATACAGAAGAAAGTAAAATATCGTCTGAAACTTGGTGTACCGGGATAATGTTCATCGCTAACGATGATACAGCTACAAAGTACGCTGTTAAAAAGGTTGTCTTCTTTCCTAAGTAAAAGTGACTTAAAATAAGAAGAGGAATGTTTAGTAAAAAGATAAGTGCACCGATATTGTAGTGCATTAAATAACCGATAATCATCCCTACACCAGCGAATCCACCGCTAATCATATTATGCGGGATAAAAAACATATTCATAGAAATTGCATACAAAATAGAAGCTATAAAAATAACAACCAACTGTATCATAAATTCTAAGTGAAATGTTTTAGCTGCTGGGAAGGATAAAAAGGCGGTGTCGGGAACGTAATCGGCGTCTCCTAGTTGACCCATAGTATGTTTCATCTCCATATTCATTTTTGATTACAAGAAGAGAATAAAGGTTTTTTCAAAAACTGGCAATAGTTTTATTATAATGCAAAAATTTTATAAATTTCTAATAAATCAAGCCTATTCATTGATGTGTGTGAATATGCTAAAGAAAGCGAATACAACGTTTCTTAATTATTGTTTTCTTGAGAAAATATGCAAAATACTTTTTTTGAAAATAAAAGGAAATAGAGAATATTTGCCCGATGTGCTAAAATGACCTTATTAAGGATGTGAAGCGATGGAATTTTTATTGCAGGATGCAATTCTATATATATCGTTTGTAACGACAGCACTTTGTTTATTAGAAGTTTTCTTCCTTGCTAATGTTTCTCGCTTTGTGCGTCAACAAGCATCAAGCGGTAGACAAAGAGCTTTTGCGTTAGTTGATACATGTGAAGATAGTGCGGGAAATGTACCGCTATTTTCAATTTTTTATAAATATGGAATGATTCGTTCTGTACGCAGACAAGAATCAAGTGAAGAGAATGATGAGGTTGGTCCGTATACACCAATGTTTCGCTAAATAATTACGAAACATTGGAGGAATGAACATGTTAAAATCATACCGAGCTGCGCTCATTAGTTTATCAGTAGTACTTGTTTTTGTTTTATCTGGCTGCAGTAATGCAGGCACAATTGATTCACATAGTACGGGAATATGGAACCATTATTTCGTATATCCAATCTCGTATATGATTCAATTTGTTGCTCATCATATACCGGGAGCTAGCTTCGGGGTTGCTATCATTATTATGACGCTCGTTATTCGTTCAGCCATGATTCCATTAGCTGTTTCACAATATCGCAGCCAAGCGAAAATGAAGAAAATGCAACCTGAATTGCAGAAGCTAAAGAAAAAATACGGTGATGTAAGCAAAGACCTTGAAAAACAAAAGCAGTATCAAAAAGAAATGTCAGAACTAATGAAATCAGGCGGTTGGAATCCACTTGCTGGTTGCTGGCCAATTTTTATACAAATGCCGATTTTCTCTGCTTTGTATTATGCGATTAGCAGAACGGAAGAGATTCGCACATCTTCGTTTTTATGGGTGAACCTAGGACATGCAGATCCATATCATATATTACCGATTATTGCAGCGTTAACGACATTTATTCAGATGAAAGTTTTCCAATCGAATATTACACCTGGAGAACAAGTACAGATGCTAAAGATGCAGCAAATTATGATGCCAGCAATGATTCTATTTATGGGGTTTGCGGCGCCATCAGGACTTGTGTTGTACTGGATAACAGGTAACTTATTTACAATGACACAAACAATTGTATTAAGAAAAATAATGGAACGTGAAGAGTTACAATTACAAAAAGCATAGAGAAACACCGCTCATTACGAGCGGTGTTTTTTATTTGAATCGTTAAGGAAATTTTAAGAAACCAATATTACTATTGGCGTTGTATACGAAAGTGTACATGCTTTAGAAATATGAAGGAGGAAATTTCCTATGAAGAAGAAAACAGTTGGTTATTTAGCGATTGCAGGTGCTTTATCATTCGGAATCATTGGAGGAGTCGGTGTTCCGGCATTCGCGGCAACAAATACTCCAACAGCTGAGCAAGCGACAAAAACAGTGAAAAAAGATTTAGATGACGCTACAAAACAAAAAGTAAAAACGATTATGGACGATACAAAGAAACAGTTACAGGAACTAGGTGTAAAGCTTCCGGAGAAAGAGAAGCGTAAAGACATGTTTGCAGGATTAGATGAACAGGCGAAAGAAAAAGCGAAGTCAATTTTAGAGCAAGAGAAATCCGGAAAACTAACACGTGAACAAGCAAAAGAGGAATTAACAAAGTTAGGCGTAAAAATGCCGGAGAAAGGTAAGCGTGGAGACATGTTTGCTAACTTAGATGAGCAGGCGAAAGAGAAAGCGAAGTCGATTTTAGAGCAAAAGAAATCTGGAAAATTAACGCATGAGCAAGCAAAAGAGGAATTAACAAAGCTAGGCGTGAAAATGCCGGAGAAAGGTAAACATGGAGACATGTTTGCTAACTTAGATGAACAGGCAAAAGCAAAAGCAAAGTCAATTTTAGAGCAAAAGAAATCTGGAAAATTAACGCATGAGCAAGCAAAAGAAGAATTAACAAAATTAGGTGTGAAACTTCCAGAGAAAGAGAAGCATGAAGACATCTTTGCAGGATTAGATGAGGCAACAAAAACAAAAGCAAAAGCGATTTTAGACAATGAAAAGAAACAATTAGAGGCATTGAATGTTGATTTACCGCACCATAAGTTTTTTATGAAAAAAGATGAGAAATAATTGAATGAAGTCGTATCTTTCGTGTGGGCAACCGAAAGGTACAGGCGTGAGGGGGCTTTCTTTTGAAAGACCTCCTTTTATTGTTGGCGTTTTTTGTTGGTAAATCGATATATTTGAAAAATCGCTGATATAATTTTTACAGCTACACTGCTCCAAAGATACGAGGGAATTAGAGAAATATTACAGCTTCTGTTATAATATAAGAAGATAAATATTTCCTATGTTATATAAAAAATATATTGATTTTTTCTAACAATTCAATATAATGAACAATAACTACAAAATTCGACATCAAGAAGTGATGATGAGGACACGATCAATTTTTTACGATTCTCAGAGAGGGAAGCCTTTGGCTGTGAGCTTCCTAATACGAAAAAATGGATTACCACCTCTGAACTGCAGCAGTGAACGAGCATCTAGTAATTGCTTGCCGGCAAAAACCGTTATTTAGACTTGAGAAATTGGTGAAGTGTGTTACTTTACGAATTGAAACAAGGGTGGAACCACGAATACAACACTCGTCCCTTTTTTAGGGAGGAGTGTTTTTTTATTTCATTTTTGCATCACACTAGGATTGGAAGGAGGATACGCAGCATGCATCATGATGAGAAGAACAAAATTGGTTTAACAGTAGCACTTTCTATCGTAGTAGGAACGATTATTGGATCTGGTGTGTTTATGAAACCAGGGAGCGTATTAGATTACTCGGGGAGTTCTAATATGGCCATTCTTGCTTGGGTAATTGGTGGTCTGTTGACGCTAGCAAGTGGTTTAACAGTAGCTGAAATTGGAGCGCAAATCCCGAAAAATGGTGGGTTGTATACGTATTTAGAGGAGATTTACGGAAGTTTTTGGGGATATTTATCAGGTTGGATGCAAACAATTGTTTATGGACCTGCTATTATCGGAACATTAGGTTTATACTTTAGTTCTTTAATGATTAATTTTTTCTATTTAGATAAAGTGTGGAATTTACCAATCGCAATTGGAACGGTTGTGTTCCTTGGCGTTGTAAATAGTATGGGAACAAAATACGGAGGTATCGTTCAAACAATCACGACAATTGGGAAGATGATTCCGATTGTGTTAATTGTTGTGCTAGGTTTCTGGAAAGGGAATAGCGATATCTTTAACGTAGTTGTGCCGATATCGGAAAATCAAAGTATCGGTATGGCAATTTTAGCAACGTTATTTGCTTATGACGGCTGGATT
Source organism: Bacillus cereus group sp. MYBK220-1 (assembly GCF_051916445.1). Lineage (NCBI taxonomy): Bacteria > Bacillati > Bacillota > Bacilli > Caryophanales > Bacillaceae > Bacillus > Bacillus cereus group sp. MYBK220-1. The sequence goes on from NZ_JBQAGQ010000004.1 coordinate 503,405, forward strand.
TTACTTGCTTCGATTGGTGGAGAAATGAAGAATCCAACAAAGTTATTACCGAAAGCAATGACAGTAGGAATTTTAATCGTAACGGCTGCTTACGTATTAATTAACTTGGCGTTATTAAATGTATTACCAGCAGCGAAAATTGTAGACCTTGGAGAAAATGCAACAGCGACAGCTGCGGGCATGTTACTTGGAGAATATGGCGGAAAAATTATTAGTATCGGTATTATCGTTTCTATTTTCGGTTGTTTAAATGGAAAGATTTTAACATTCCCACGTATTCCAATGTCTATGGCAGAGCGTGGACAACTTCCATTTTCTAAGTTTATTGCAAAGGAAAGTCCGAGATTTAAAACACCAGCAAATGCGATTACTGTTGAAATCATTTTAGGAATTATTTTAATGATTATTAGTGATCCAAATAAGCTATCTGAGATTTCCGTATTCATTATTTATATTTTCTATGTAATGACGTTTATTGGTGTCTTCATTTTAAGAAAACGTAATAAGAATAAAGAGCGTGCATATAGTGTGCCGTTATTCCCAATCGTACCAATCGTAGCGATTTTAGGTTCGTTCTTTGTAATTGGTAGTGCAATTATCAATGATCCGGTAAGTTGTTTCTTATCAATTGGAATTGTCTTTACGGGACTTCCGGTGTATTGGTATTTAAATAAGAAGAAAGAAACAGAATGATGGAAGGGTAGGCGTATAATACGCCTACCTTTTTTACTGTAAAAAATTATACTTGCGTCCACTTTCTATTTTGGTTACTATAGTAGTAGTAACCAAAATAGAAAGCGTGGGGAAAGACTTGAATTTTCGTGTTTATATTTTAGCTATCGCGGCTTTCGTAGTCGGAACGGTTGAGTTAATTATAGGAGGAACGCTCGATTTAGTTGCCAATGATTTAGGAGTATCTATTAGCGCAGCTGGTCAGCTTATAACAATATTTTCGGTAGTATTTGCTTTGTCAGGTCCAGTTTTATTAGCTGTGACAGGGAAGTTTGAAAGAAAAACATTGTATGTTGGAGCATTATCGATTTTCTTAAGCGGAAATATTATTTCCGCATTTAGTGTGAATTACGGAATGCTAATGTTCTCAAGGGTTATTTGTGCGGCGAGTGGTTCATTAATTATTGCACTATCGGTAACACTTGCTTCTAGTGTTGTAGAACCGCATTTTCGTGCGCGTGCAATTGGAATCATTTTCATGGGAATTAGCGGATCACTCGTACTTGGAGTACCGCTCGGTCTTGTGCTCGGAAATGCATACGGATGGCGTGCACCATTTGTATTAATTTCTGTATTAACAGTTATGGCAATAGCTTGTATTTCATTGTTCTTAACGAAAGTACCACCGACATCGGTATTATCAATAAAAGAACAACTTGCTACTTTAAAAGATAAAAAAATTGTAAGTGCACAGTTAACATCATTTTTGTTTTTAACGGGGCATTTAACATTGTATGCATATTTAACACCGTTTTTAAAAGATGTCATGCATGTTGAAGCAAACTGGATTAGTGTGTTTTACTTTATTTTCGGAATCGCAGCAGTAATCGGCGGCGGATTCGGTGGCTGGCTTGCTGATAAATGGGGATCGAAGAAAAGTATTATCTCGATTATTATCGTATTTGCATGTGCAATCTTCATACTGCCAATAATGACATTCTCATTCCCGCTCTTCATCATTATGATGGGACTTTGGAGTATGCTGAGCTGGGCGATTTCACCAGCACAGCAAAATTATTTAATTGAAATTGCACCGGAATCAGCTGGTATTCAGCAAGGTTTAAATAACTCTGCGCTTCATTTAGGAATTGCACTCGGTTCAACAGTAGGCGGAGTTGTTATTGAAAAATCATCTGTTATATATAATGCTTGGGTAGGCGGTGGCTTTATTATATTAGCACTGCTTTGCGCGATTTTCTCAATTACGAGAGGACGCTCTACTCAGTTCGTGAAAGAAGAATCTATCGTTTGATAGGTTCTTTTTTTATTTGTAAAAAATTGCAGGTTTTAGTAGGTAAATGGAGAAAAGGGTATATAGCGAGGTGATAGTATATGGATTATTCAATTATTGGTTTTATATTCACAGTATTGCCGTTATTTGTAGTTATCATTGTTTTTAGATGGATTCGTTTCATCTATCAAAATTCAGAGAAACAGGTAGAGCAAAATGAGAAAATCATTGAGCTGTTGATGGAGATAAAGGAACAAAATAAAAAGGAGTCTAAGTGAAAAACTAGACTCCTTTTTATTATTTAATTAGTACCTCAATTTCATCAACAAACTCTTAATTTCCTCATCTTCCATAAAGAGATCGTGGTGCTTCTGGGTAATCTTTGCAAGTGCAACGTCGTGATAGAAAAATTCTGTAAAGAACTTTACGAAAGGTTGTGACATTGTTTTCATCGCTTGCCATGACTCTTGTTCTACGCCAGCAAATAAAATTTCACGATCGTCAACGATGAGTAGCAAGTAGCGCTCTAATGCATTAGGTTCTTCAGCTGGGATTAGAAAATGCATGTTTTCTAAGTCTGTTTCTACTTCTCCAACAATAAGGGACTCAATTTGAACACCTTGTTTTGCTTTTTGTTCTAGTAAAGGAAGATATTCTAAAAGAGTATCATTCCAAGCTGAAATACGGATTGATTCTTGTGCACTTTCAATGAGTTCTTTACTTTGAACTCGAATAGAAGATTGCATCTTTAAGCTCCACACACGGTCATCTGTAAATGATTTTTTTGATATATTTGTTTCCAGTTCTTTAATATTTGATTGGAATTCTGTCGTTAATTTTTCAATTGCTAGCTTTAGTGGTAATGCTGTATACAATTTTTTCTTTTCTGAAACAGAATCCATTACCATTCCTTTATCGATTAGGCGTGCTAGCACTTCATATATTTTTGCTTTTGGAACACCTGAATGCTTCACAATCGTTGTAGCATCTAATGGTTCATTGCTTGATACGACAACTTCATAAGCCTGGCTTTCATATTGTGAGAAACCGAATTTTTGTAACATAGTTCCCTCCGAACGAATGAGATTATATTTTAAGGATAATGAACTATTTGTTTTTGCACAAGTGGTAGTCCGTTTTCTAATTGTATTAAGGTGAGAATTAATTTCAATTTTTTAATTTTATCTATTATACTTAATATAATGATTAATAAGTTTTTTAATTTAATACGAAGGGGATGCTGGGGGGAAGATGTTAAGAAGTTTACGTTTAAAAATTGCGGTAGTGTTTTCAGTACTTATTTCTATGATGTTCGTAATATTGGGTACAGCTGTGTATCAATTACAGAAAGAAAAGGAAGTGCGTTCCTTAGACGAGTATTCTCAAAATGCGATGGATCTTGTGACAGAGCAACTTACGACATTTGTTCAAAGAACGGATGAAGATATGGGGTATTACGCGAACAGTGAGATGATTCGTAATATACTTCAAGGTGGGGTTACTCCAGAAGAGGAAGCGTTTTTAACGAAAGAGTTTGCGGAGTATAAAAAGAATCATCCTGGTATTTTAGATTTATATATTGGTACGAAAGATAAAAAAACATTAAGTGCCAATCTTGCTGAAGGTGGGCAAGTGCCAGAAGGATATGACCCAACGACAAGACCATGGTATAAAGATTCAGAGGCTGATGTAAAAAAGGTCCATTGGGGACAACCTTCTTATGAAATTGCAACAGGAAAGTTAAGTGTAGGTGTTTCTAAAGCAATTACAGCTCAAGATGGGTCTGTATTAGGCGTTGTTGCGATGGATGTATCGCTTGGTACGATTCAGAAGTTGCTTCACAATATTCAATACAATAATGACGGAGAAATGTTTATTATAAATGATAAAAATATGGCTCTTGTTTATCCAGAAAAGATAGGGAAAGATGTTTCTAAAGAGCCACTTATACAGAGCTTAAATAAAGAGGTAACAAAATATGCGGTCACTACAATAAAAGGTGAAGATGTAGTTGTTTATAGTCAATCATTTGACACGATGAAATGGACGATAGGAATCTTTTATCCGAAAGAAACGATCGATGGGCTATTAAATAGTACGAGAAATACAGTTATTATAATGGCATGTATTAGTTTATTAGTTGGAATCGTAGCTTCCTACTTGTTCTCAAGAAGATTAGCAAGACCACTGCAACTATTAAAGAATCACGTGCAAAAAGTAGCAGAAGGCGATTTAACGCTGCGAATGAAAGTGACAAGTAAAGATGAAGTTGGAGAGTTGACTAAGCACTTTAATGATATGGTTGAACAAATGAATGAAATGGTAAGTAAAATTAAAAACAGTGTATCAACGGTGCAACAATCAACGAATAGTTTACATTATTTAACGAACGAAACAGTAGCGGCTAGTAGAGAAGTTTCAGGAGCGATGGATGATGTGAGCGGAGGAGCTTCTACTCTTGCGAATAGTGTGGATGAAGTTTCAGCTCAGCTCGAGAATATGGCGGAGTCAGTAGAACAAATGAATAGCTCCGTTGGTGAAATAAAAGGAGTGGCTGGCAAAGCGGAAGAGGCATCTAAGCAAGGATTAAATACAATGAGGAATTTAATCCGTACGAGGGGACAATCATCTTCGATTGTTGTTCATACAGAAGAAGCATCGGATAAGTTAGAACAAAGAGTTGGATCGATTCAAAATGTTGTTGAGCTTATAAAAGGTATTTCGGATCAAACAAATTTACTTGCTTTAAATGCATCGATTGAAGCTGCCCGTGCAGGTGAGCAAGGTAAGGGATTTGCGGTTGTTGCTGAAGAGGTTCGGAAATTAGCGGAACAATCAAAAGAGGCAACCGGAGAAATCACAATGATGATTGGTGATGTACAATTAGAAGTAAAAAGGGTTGTAGAAGTTGTAAGTAAATTGAAAGACATTGCAGATGTGCAAAATAAAGTGACGACAGAGGCGGAAATGGAGTTCCGTACAATTATGTCAGTTGTAAATACGATTAGTACTTCAGTTGAAAAAATTGTAGAAGAGGTACATAACATAGGTTATGAGCAAGGGGAAATTACAGCGGTAATGCATACAATTGCTGGTACGAGTCAAGAAAGTGCAGCTGTTTCTGAAGAGGTACATGCTGCAACGGAATCACAGGTGAATCATTTAGAAAAGGTAGCTCACACGATGGAAAGTTTGACAGAACATATGAGAGATTTAGAAAGATTAGTCGAGCAGTTTAAAGTGGAAGAGTAACATATTAGTAAAATGATGAGGATTTCGGTAAAATAGACAATGGATATATAAGAAACGATTATAGGAGGAAGACTACTATGGCAATTGTTGATGTATCGATTATTCCAGTAGGAACAGGTAATCCAAGTGTTAGTGAATATGTAGCAGAAGTACAAAAGGTGCTAGAGAAAAATGCGGATCGCGTGAAGTATCAATTAACACCGATGAATACAATTATTGAAGGAGATCTTCCTGTCATTCTAGAAGTAATACAACAAATGCATGAAGTTCCATATACGAAAGGTGCACAGCGTGTTGCAACAACTATTCGTATTGATGATCGTCGTGATAAAGTAAGCACAATGGAGAAAAAAATAAACTCTGTTCGATCAAAATTATAAGAAAAAGCAGCGATCTTCGCTGCTTTTTTCATATAGGAGGTAAATAAGATGAGTGAAAAGTTTAATGAACAATTTGACGGGTTGTTAGAGAAATACACGGAATTATTACTTGGAGAGAGCAATGAAGAGAGAAAAGAACAGGTACAGAAGTGGGCACTGTATTCTTACATAGCTAAGACGATGCCAGCTTTAGTAAAGCATTGGAATGAAACTTATCCAGATGCGAAAGAAGAGATGGTACAGTTAATTACAGATATTAAAAGGCTGAATGAAGAGAAGCGAAATGAGCAATAAAAAAACTTGAGGTAAATATAATCGCAAGTTTTCTGTATTAATATCCTTATATAATTTACATAGAATATAAAGGATTTTATAGGCATGTCGAATATTTTCGACATGCCTATTTTATGCCTATTAAACTCCATTTTTCTAAATGTCGAAAAATATTTCAGGTATATTTATAAGCAGAAATATAGGTTTTTAAATGTTTTTATAGTATTTTATAAATTATCTAAATAATTATTTGTATCCAATAATTTTAAACAATGATATAATTTTGAAGAGGGGTAAAAAACAGATAAATTACAGTCATAGGGGTGAATTACATGGAACAATTAATGCGAAATTCGTTTCTTTTCTTATCTAAAAATAAAGCGCTAACAAAACTGGCTAAAAAGTACGGTTTACGCTTTGGTGCAGGTCGCTTCGTCGCAGGGGAGACGATTGAATTAGCGACAGCTGCCATTCAACAATTAAATAAGCAAGGTCTTTGTGTAACAATCGATTATTTAGGTGAATTCGTTGATAATGAAGCGGAAGCAAATGAAATGGCTAACCAATCGATTGAAGCGATCCGTGCAATTGGAAGAGAAGGTCTTGATTCGCAGCTTTCTTTAAAGATGACTTCCATGGGATTAGATATCTCTGATGAAATCGTAATGAACAATATGCGCCGTATTTTAGAAGCTGCAAAAGAAAATGGTGTGTTCGTTACAATTGATATGGAAGATTATACACGCTGCGGAAAGACAATTGATATCTTTAAACAGTTAAAATCTGAGTACGATAATATTGGTACTGTTATTCAAGCTTACCTATATCGTACAGAAAAAGATATTGAGGATTTAAATGCTTATAAACCTAATTTACGTCTTGTAAAAGGAGCTTATAAAGAACCTGAAGAAGTGGCGTTCCCGGACAAGAAAGATGTAGATGACAATTATAAAAAGATTATTAAAATGCACTTATTAAATGGAAATTATACTGCAATTGCTTCACATGACGAAGCGATTATTGAATATACAAAAAAACTTGCTGAAGAACATAATATTCCAAGGGATCAATTTGAATTCCAAATGTTATATGGTATTCGTAATGAGCGTCAACTTGAGCTAGTAAAAGAAGGCTACAAAATGCGTGTTTACGTACCTTATGGAAACGACTGGTATGGATATTTCATGCGTCGTCTAGCAGAGCGTCCAGCAAACGTTGCGTTCGTATTAAAAGGTATGGTTAAAAAATAACCAAGGAGAAAATACTCCTTGGTTATTTTAATTGCTGAAATGCGTAATGTGCCATTTTTTTCGTATCAGGATATAGTTGCGCGCGAGTAGAAGATAATACGACGTTAATGACGCGTTTACCGTCTTTTTCATCCACTGTTACGACTGTATATTTTCCGAGTGCTGATAGACCGCTTTTACTTCCAATCGCATATGGATCGTCATATAGTTCTTCTCGTCCGTAGTTTGCGATGTTTGGAGAGCGTTCTGAAGTATGTAGAGTTGTACGTGTTGAATTCATATATTCTAAAACAACTGGATACTTTAATGCTTCTTTCGTAATAATAGCAATGTCATATGGCGATACTTTATTTCCAAGTGCATCAGCACCACTTGCGTTCTTGAAAGTCGCATGCTTTGTACCGAGTTCCTTCGCTCTAGCATTCATCATTTTTACAAATTCATTTTTTGATCCTGCAATATGTTCTGCGATTGATTCAGCTATTGGATCTGCACTAATGATAAGCATAAGTTTTAATGCCTCATCACGCTTTAATTTTTCTCCAGCACGAAGTTTAATTTTCTTACTTTGACTTTCTGTTTTAATTGCGTTTTCTGTAACTGTAATTTCTTCATCCTCTTTTACATTCTCTAGTAAAAGAAGGGTTGTCATCATTTTGGCTATACTAGCCGGATAAGAGCGTTCGTCTTCGCGTTTTCCATACAAAACTTCACCTGTGTCTGCATCGATTGTAACTCCATATTGCCCAGTAATATTAGGTTGATCAGCTCTTACAGCTTGTTGCCTTTGTGCATAAGAGAAGAAAATCATCCCTGTAAATAGTGTGGCAATCATTACAATCATAACTATTGTTCGTTTCATTATAATTCCCTCATTTGTTACAAATAAATTGGGCAGAAAAAGCAGCCATTAATCATTATGCCACGTTCTCTGCCCAAAAATATAGCGTTATTTTTCGCCCATATTATGCTTTTTATATTGTTGGTTATTACCTTGACGTCCTTTTTCCACGCCGTGGTTATGCGGACCTGCGTTTCCAGTTACACTAGCTGCACTAATTCCAGCCTTTGAAGGGTTCTTCTTAAGTTTTGCCATATATATTCCTCCAGTTTCGTCAGATTATAAAAAGGGAAAGTGTATTTTAGTGAAGAAAATACATATATAGCATGGGCAAATAAAAGAAAAATATTTATTTCAGAAAATTTTATCAATAAATATATTGCGAAAATTTAAACAGTATCATATATTTATTAGTAGAGGCTCACTCATTGATTGCGACTTATGTCGAAAAATTGAATGAGCATTCATTCAAGAATAGGGGGAGAATTGGATGTTCCAAATTAAAAAGGCTGCTGTTCTAGGTTCAGGCGTAATGGGTTCGGGAATTGCGGCACACTTAGCTAATATTGGTATTCCGACATTATTGCTTGATATTGTACCACCTGCGCTTACGAAAGAAGAAGAAGCGAAGGGACTTACATTAGAACATAAAAGTGTGAGAAATCGTTTTAGTAATACGGCTGTGCAAAAACTATTAAAGCAAAAACCAGCTCCTCTGACAGTGAAAGGAAATTTAGCACTGATTGAAGCAGGTAACTTAGAAGATGACCTTGAGCGTCTAGCTGATGTAGATTGGATTATTGAAGTAGTAGTTGAAAACTTAGATATTAAAAAGAAACTATTTGAAAAAGTAGATGCGGTTCGTAAACCGGGTTCTATCGTAAGCTCGAATACGTCAGGTATTTCAGTTGAAAAAATGGCAGAAGGTCGTTCAGACGACTTCCAGAAACACTTCTTAGGCACACACTTTTTTAACCCACCACGATATTTAAAACTTCTAGAGGTAATACCGACGAAAGAAACAGATCCACAAGTATTAAGCTTCATGAAACTATTTGGCGAAGACGTTCTTGGAAAAGGCGTTGTTATCGCAAAAGATACACCAAACTTTATTGGAAACCGCATCGGTACGTACGGTTTACTTGTTACTCTTCAAGAGATGGTAAAACGCGGCTATAGCATTGGGGAAGTTGATTCTGTAACAGGCCCACTTATTGGTCGTCCGAAGAGCGCAACGTTCCGCACATTAGATGTTGTCGGTTTAGATACATTCGTACACGTTGCAAATAACGTATATGAAAATGTGCAAGAAGAAGAGCGTGATGTATTTAAAGTACCAGCTTTCATGCATGACATGCTTGAGAAAAAATGGCTTGGAAGTAAAACGGGTCAAGGCTTCTTCTTAAAACAAGGAAAAGAAATTTTAGAATTAAATCCTGAAACGATGGAATACGAAGCGCGTAAAAAATTAAAAGCTGCATCCGTAGAGTTAAGTAAACAAGAAAAAGGATTAGCGAATAAATTGAAAGCGCTTGTATACGCGAAAGACCGTGCAGGAGAGTTATTATGGAACATCATTACACCAACTCTTTTATACTCTGCAAAACTTCATAAAGAAATTGCTGACGATATCGTTGCAATTGATCAAGCGATGAAGTGGGGCTTCGGCTGGGAGCAAGGACCATTTGAAGTGTGGGATGCAATCGGCGTTGAAAAATCTGTTCAAAAGATGGAAGAAAACGGCGTAGTTGTTCCTACTTGGGTGAAAGAAATGTTAGAGAAAGGTTTCACTACTTTCTATAAACATGATAACGGCGATAGCTACTATTACGATAATGGCGAATATAAGCTAATTGAGCGTAATAAAAAAGCAATTTCTCTTAAGCAATTAAAAGCGAAAAATGGTGTATTAAAGAAAAATAGCGGAGCGAGCTTAATTGATTTAGGCGACGGCATCCTTTGCTTAGAGTTCCATTCGAAGAGCAATGCAATCGGTATGGATATTACGCAAATGATTAACTACGCTGTTGATGAAGTAGAAAAGAATTATAAAGGTCTTGTTATCGGTAACCAATCGAAGAACTTCTGCGTTGGTGCGAACCTAGCAATGATCTTAATGGAAGCACAAGACGACAACTACTTTGAAATTGAGTGGGTTGTGAAAAACTTCCAAGATGCAATGACGAAAATTAAGTACTCTTCTAAGCCAGTTGTAGCAGCACCATATGGTATGACGCTTGGCGGAGGTACAGAAGTTTGCTTACCAGCAGCGAGCATTCAAGCTTCTAGTGAAACGTATATGGGCTTAGTAGAAGTTGGTGTTGGCTTAATCCCTGGCGGAGGCGGTAATAAAGAGCTATACATTAAACACTTAAACAAAATGGCAAACGGTGTAGAGTTTGATCTGCAAAAAGTTGCAAATAAAGTGTTCGAAACAGTCGCAATGGCGAAAGTTTCAACTTCAGGACAAGAAGCAGTTTCTCATAACTTCTTAGGTGATAAAGATGGTATTAGTGTGAATGGTGATCACTTACTATACGATGCGAAACAGAAAGCACTTGCTTTATATGAAGCTGGTTACAAAGCGCCAATCCGCAAAAAGATACCAGTTGTTGGGGAAACAGGATATGCAACTCTTGCACTTGGTGCGGAAGCAATGCATTTATCTGGTTACATTTCAGAGTACGATCTTCACATTGCTAAGAAACTTGCATATGTCATTGCGGGCGGAAAAGTACCGTACGGAACAGAAGTTGATGAGCAATATTTATTAGATGTAGAACGTGAAGCATTTATTAGCTTAGTAAGTGAGATGAAATCACAAGCAAGAATGCAGCACATGCTTGTAAAAGGAAAGCCATTACGTAACTAATAACGAGGGGAGATATCGTTCATGAGAGAAGCTGTCATTGTTGCGGGAGCAAGAACACCAATTGGAAAGGCAAAGAGGGGTTCATTAAAAACAGTTCGTCCTGACGATCTAGGGGCGTTAGTAGTAAAGGAAACGTTAAAGCGTGCGAATTATGAAGGACCAATCGATGATTTAATTTTCGGTTGTGCGATGCCAGAAGCAGAGCAAGGTTTAAATATGGCTCGTAATATCGGCGGATTAGCAGGACTTTCTTACGATGTTCCAGCTATTACGATTAACCGTTACTGTTCTTCAGGTTTACAAAGTATCGCTTACGGAGCAGAGCGTATTATGCTTGGTCACTCTGAAGCTGTATTATCAGGCGGAGCAGAATCAATGAGTTTAGTTCCAATGATGGGACACGTTGTTCGTCCGAATAGTCGCCTTGTAGAAGCGGCTCCAGAATATTATATGGGTATGGGACATACAGCAGAGCAAGTTGCTGTGAAATATGGAATTTCTCGTGAAGAGCAAGATGCATTTGCAGTAAGAAGTCATCAACGTGCTGCGAAAGCATTAGCTGCAGGAAACTTTGCTGATGAAACAGTACCTGTAGATGTGACGTTCCGCTCGGTTGGATCAAACAATAAACTGCAAGAAGAAACAATCACTTTCGCACAAGACGAAGGTGTAAGAGCAGAGACGACGCTAGACATTTTAGGGAAATTACGTCCAGCATTTAACGTTCGCGGTTCTGTAACAGCTGGTAACTCTTCACAAATGAGTGACGGTGCAGCATCTGTACTATTAATGGATCGCGAAAAAGCAGTGAGCGATGGCATGAAGCCACTTGCGAAATTCCGTTCATTTGCAGTAGCTGGCGTACCACCAGAAGTAATGGGAATCGGCCCAATCGCTGCAATTCCAAAAGCGCTAAAACTAGCTGGCTTAGAGCTATCTGATATTGGCTTATTTGAACTAAATGAAGCATTCGCTTCTCAATCAATTCAAGTTATTCGTGAACTTGGTTTAGATGAAGAAAAAGTAAACGTAAACGGTGGTGCAATCGCACTTGGACATCCACTTGGCTGTACAGGAGCAAAACTAACACTATCTCTTATTCACGAAATGAAACGCCGCAACGAACAATTCGGTATCGTAACAATGTGTATCGGCGGCGGAATGGGAGCAGCGGGAGTATTTGAATTACTTTAAAAAAAGTGGAAGCGGCTCGCTCAGAATGAGAGGGGGATGGAGCTTCAGACGTAGAGGCGTTCTTTGCCTCGCAGGAAGAAGCGAAGCCACCGAACATTCTAGCCGCTGGAACTGGATTAGATAAAAAGTGCAGGTGGCTCGTTTAGAACAGGAGGGCGTTGGAAGCCCTGACGAAGAGGCGCTTTTTGCCTCACAGGAAGGGGTGAAACGACCGACTGTTTTAGCCACTGGAACTGGATTATAAAAAAAGTGGAAGCGGTTCGCTCAGAACGAGACGACGCTAAAGCAAAGAATGGAAGCAACAAAGGTTTATAAAAAAAGGGAGAGCCAGCTTCTTTCAAAAAGAGAGAAGCGGCTCATGAAAATATGAAGGAGGAAATTTTCATGGAAAAAACAGTAGGAAATGCGGTTAAAGGCGGTAGCTTTTTAGTAGATGAGATTACGATTGATCAAGTGTTTACGCCAGAAGATTTCTCATCTGAGCATAAAATGATTGCAAAAACGACAGAGGACTTTATTGTAAATGAAGTTCTTCCAGAGCTTGAATATTTAGAGCAACATGAGTTTGATCGTTCAGTTCGTCTTTTAAAAGAAGCTGGGGAACTTGGTTTATTAGGCGCTGACGTTCCAGAAGAGTACGGCGGAATTGGTCTTGATAAAGTAAGCTCAGCGTTAATCGCAGAGAAATTCTCTCGCGCTGGTGGCTTTGCAATTACTCACGGTGCTCACGTAGGTATCGGATCTTTACCAATCGTATTATTCGGTAACGAAGAGCAAAAGAAAAAGTATTTACCATTACTTGCAACTGGTGAAAAATTAGCTGCATACGCATTAACAGAGCCAGGTTCAGGATCTGACGCATTAGGTGCAAAAACAACTGCACGTTTAAATGCAGAAGGTACACATTACGTATTAAACGGTGAAAAACAGTGGATTACAAACTCTGCATTCGCTGACGTATTTATTGTATATGCAAAAATCGATGGAGAGCACTTCTCAGCATTTATCGTAGAGAAAGACTACGCTGGCGTATCTACAAGCCCAGAAGAAAAGAAAATGGGTATTAAATGTTCTTCAACTCGTACGTTAATTTTAGAAGATGCGTTAGTACCGAAAGAAAACTTACTTGGTGAAATCGGTAAAGGTCATATTATCGCATTCAACATTTTAAATATCGGTCGTTATAAATTAGGTGTTGGTACAGTTGGATCTGCGAAACGTGCAGTAGAAATTTCAGCACAATATGCAAACCAACGTCAACAGTTCAAACAACCAATCGCTCGCTTCCCATTAATTCAAGAGAAACTTGCGAATATGGCAGCAAAAACATATGCAGCTGAAAGCTCTGTATATCGTACAGTAGGTTTATTCGAAAGCCGCATGAGCACATTATCTGAAGAAGAAGTAAAAGATGGTAAAGCAGTAGCAGCTTCTATCGCTGAATATGCAATCGAGTGCTCTTTAAACAAAGTATTCGGTTCTGAAGTATTAGACTATACAGTAGATGAAGGTGTTCAAATTCACGGTGGTTACGGATTTATGGCAGAGTACGAGATTGAAAGAATGTACCGTGATTCTCGTATTAACCGTATTTTCGAAGGAACGAACGAAATTAACCGCCTAATCGTACCAGGTACGTTCTTACGTAAAGCGATGAAAGGTGAATTACCACTTCTTCAAAAAGCACAAAAATTACAAGAAGAGTTAATGATGATGATGCCAGAAGAAGTAGGCGATGAGCCATTAGCACTTCAAAAGTATTTAGTAACTAATGCGAAGAAAATCGGCTTAATGGTAGCTGGATTAGCGGCTCAAAAATACGGTAAAGCATTAGATAAAGAGCAAGAAATTCTGGTAAATATCGCTGACATCGTAAGCAATCTATACGCAATGGAATCAGCTGTTCTTCGTACAGAAAAAGCAATCAAAACAACTGGTCTTGAAAAGAATAAACAAAAAGTGTTATACACTGAAGTATTCTGCCAAGAAGCATTTAACGAAATCGAAGCAGATGCGAAAGAAACACTTATCGCAGTTGAAAACGGCGACATGCTGCGCATGATGTTATCATCATTACGTAAATTAACTCGCCACACACCACTTAACGTAATTCCGAAGAAACGTGAAATCGCTGCGAAAATTTTAGAAGATGAGCGTTACACAGTTTAATATCTTTAAAGAACAGTAGTCTTTTATACGGCTACTGTTCTTTTTTTTGAAAAAAGAACTTTTTAGTGACATAAAACTAATACCATTAGTATAATAAAACTAATGGTATTAGTTTTCATGAAAAGGGAGATGGGACTATGAGGATGATACATGAAAAAACGTTATATCAATTGTCATTTTTGCCAAGAGCGTTTCCTGTAAATTGTTACTTTGTAGAGGAAGAAGATGGTTTAACTTTAATTGATGCGGCTTTGCCATATAGCGCAAAAGGTATTTTACAGGCGGCTGAGAAAATAGGAAAACCAATTACTAAAATTGTATTAACACATGCGCATGATGATCACATTGGTGCATTAGACGCATTAAAGGAAGTACTTCCTCATGTTCCAGTCTATATTTCTAAGCGGGACGCAAAGCTGTTAGAAGGAGATACGACGTTACAAAAGGATGAACCGAATATACCGATAAAAGGCGGTGTACCTAAAAAATTAAAAACGGTACCTGATGTTTTATTGGAAGATGGCGACCGAGTTGGATCGCTTTTTGCGATTATGACACCGGGACATACGCCGGGCTCCATGTCGTTTCTTGATGTAAGAAATAAAGCTCTTATTGTTGGGGATGCATTCCAAACAAGAGGAGGTATGGCCGTTTCGGGACAAATAAAACTTTGGTTTCCGTTTCCGGCGATGGCAACGTGGAGCAAAGAAATATCATTACAAAGTGCACAGAAGCTAAGCGAATATGAGCCTTCCTTGCTTGCAGCAGGGCACGGAAAAATGATAGAGGATCCAGGGGCTGTCATAGAGCTTGCTATTAAAGAAGCGAAGCGGAATATAGAAAGTAAGAAAGAGGGTTAATTTATGTCACCGAGAATCGGACTTACATTACAAAAAATTGTAGAAACAGCAGCAGAAATTGCAGATGCAAATGGAGTACAAGAAGTAACGTTAGCTTCATTAGCGCAAACGTTAGGGGTACGTTCGCCCTCACTATATAATCATGTAAAAGGGTTACAAGATGTACGGAAAAATCTTGGCATTTACGGAATCAAAAAGCTGCATAACAGACTGGAAGAAGCTGCCGAGGATAAACGGATGGATGAAGCAATTCATGCTTTAGGAGAAGCGTATGTAGCATTTGTCCGAAAACATCCTGGACTATATGAAGCAACTTTTTTACGAGATGAAGAAGTAAGAAAAGCAGGTGACGGAATTGTAAAGCTTTGTCTTCAGGTTTTACAACAGTATGGCTTAGAAGGAGAGAATGCACTTCATGCGACACGCGGATTCAGAAGTATTTGTCATGGATTTGCTTCGATTGAACAGCAAGGCGGATTTGGTTTGCCGTTAGATCTGGATATAAGTTTACATGTATTATTGGAAACGTTTATTAAAGGATTACGTGAATAAGAAGCGAGGCAAACAAAAACCTTAGAAGTGATTCTAAGGTTTTTTAGTGCATATGATTTGAAAAGAGCGGTAGGCTTTTTCTCATTACATGATATTATTTTGCAGGTTTGAAAAATGTGTATATGGCTACGGAAAGGCAAACGAAAATAAATGCAATAGGATCTTGATATGGATTAGGCTCAGAGCCCTTCTGGATTTCTGTAAGGAAGTCATGTGTTTTCATGTTTATTGCTCCTTTAACTAATAAGTTTTATATGATGCGAGGGTTATAGTGGATAGGAAGTGTTTTTTGAAATTTCATATAATAATTATTGCATAGTAATTCTATTCCTAAAACTATAAAATATAAAGTTTTCATAATATGTAAAATTGCATATTATTCTTTTTGAAAAAATTGTTATATTATCTATATATTTGTATTAAAGGATTTTTGTTAAGGTAATGAAAACAAATGGAGGAATAGTATGAGAAAAACAGTATTAGACGCGTATAATGCAGAAAGAGAAGTAGATAACATAACATATAAAAATCTAGTTGTAACGATTGCAAGCATTCTAGGGTTCTCACTCTTAGGGGGATTATTCCTTGCTTTAGCCCTTGGAATTTTTGGAGAAGAGGTATTACGTGCTAATTTAGAGGGATATTATTTACTTCTATTTGATGCAGCTGTTGTTACTATTGTTTTATTTGCTTATAAACCAGTGCTTCATTTTATTAAGAACATATGGGATGTATCTGTTTTAAAAAATGGGAAAACCTACTTGTATTTATTAATAGGTTTTATCATCATTGCATTAACTCAGTATGTAATGTTAGAGTTGTTTAGCTTTGAAAGTGCAGGGCAGCAGCGAGATCAATTAGGGAGCTTAGGACTTCAAAATAGTCTACAAAGTATTATATATGTGTTAAGTGTTGCTATAATTACACCAATTAAAGAAGAAATTTTATATAGAGGTATTTTGTATCGATTTTTTGAAAAGAAATATAGTTTTCTAGTTGGTATCATTATTTCTTCCTTCATCTTTGGGATTCTTCATGGTGGTTTTCCGGTTACGGCAATGATTATGGGGATTGTATTTGCTATGTTATACAAAAAGACGCAATCTATTATACCTAGTATTATTTTACACATTATATGGAACTTACTTGTGAGTATAAGTATGATTGTATCTCTATAAAAATAAATACATAACCAGTATAAAAGATGAATGGCTTAGCTATTCATCTTTTATTTTTTTTATATGTGGGAAAAGTTGATGAATACAATCCAAAAAGAACCAAATACTAATGATGAATGAACAAAGAAAGGCGGGTATGTTATATGCAAAACTTAACAGAGCTTGAAGTAGAAAACTTACGTCATTTAATTGGTGGACACGCAACAATTATTAACAAGTTGGAGCAGTATGCACAGACGTGTACAGATCCACAACTGAAACAAATGCTACAAAAAGATGCGCAAGATGCACGAAATACGAAACAGCAATTAATGACTTTCCTAGGATAGGAGGAAGCGGAAAATGAATGAAAAAGATATGGTAAATGATTATTTAGCAGGATTAAATGCAAGTTTAACAAGCTATGCAAATTATATTGCTCAGTCTGATAATGAACAGTTACATCAAACGTTAATTCAAATTCGTAATCAAGACGAGGCGCGCCAACGTAATATGTATGAGTACGCAAAGCAAAAGAGTTATTACAAACCGGCAGCACCTGCTAATCCAATGATTGTACAGCAATTAAAAAGTCAATTAAGTGCGGAATAACAGGAAAAAGAAAACGAGCGAATTTATTCGCTCGTTTTCTTTTTGTATATGTCAATAAATACATAATAAATATTTTTCCAGTTGTAACAAATATGACGAAAATGGAATATGACAATTCACAAAAAGGACAAAAACTTTGTTCAACATTTCACAAAGTATCCATGGTTTCTATCGTGGGAACCTCTATAATTAAGAATGTAAAGAACAAAAGAAATAGATTATATGATCACTTAGGAGAGATTGCTATGAAAAGACATACAAGAAAAATTGCAATTATCGGTACTGGATTAGTTGGATCAAGTTGTGCGTATTCCATTGTAAATCAAGGGATTTGCGAAGAGCTATTATTAATTGATATAAATCATGAACGTGCAGTTGGGGAAGCAATGGATTTATCACATTGCATTAACTTTACAAATACAAGAACAAAAGTATATGCAGGAAGCTATGAAGACTGCAAAGATATGGACATTGTCATTATTACAGCAGGACCAGCACCAAAACCAGGGCAAAGTCGCTTAGATACTTTAGGAGCGAGTGCGAAGATTATGGAAAGTGTTGTTGGTGGCGTAATGGAAAGTGGATTTGATGGTATTTTCTTACTTGCATCGAACCCAGTTGATATTATTACATATCAAGTTTGGAAATTATCTGGATTACCTAGAAATCGCGTAATCGGTACAGGAACATCATTAGATTCTTCTCGCCTAAGAACAATTTTATCTGAAATGCTACATGTAGATCCTCGTAGTATTCATGGGTATTCATTAGGAGAACATGGTGATTCTCAAATGGTTGCTTGGTCTCATGTAACTGTTGGTGGAAAGCCAATTCTGCAAATTTTAGAAGAACAAAAAGAACGATTTGGTGAAATAGATTTAGATGAAATTGTTGAGAAAACTGCAAAAGCTGGCTGGGAAATTTATAAACGTAAAGGAACTACTTATTACGGAATCGGAAACTCTCTAGCGTATATTGCGAGTTCAATCTTTAACGATGATCACCGTGTCATTGCTGTATCAGCCATTTTAGATGGTGAGTACGGTGAATACGATATTTGTACAGGAGTACCAGCTATTATTACTAGAGACGGTATAAGAGAAGTTGTAGAACTCAATTTAACAGAGGATGAAGAATCTCGATTCGCAAAATCAAACGATATTTTACGTGATTATATGAAAACAATTGGTTACTAACTTATAGGAGAAGGTGAAACAAATGAAGGAATATATAATGTCTCGTGTATTTAAAGCATCTGCTGGAATCGCACAAGGTATTTTCGTATCCCTCGGAATTGGTTTACTGATCGAAAATATAGGAAGAATTGTTGATATACCATTACTTATTACAATCGGAGTTGTTGCAAAATCACTAATGGCACCGGCAATTGGTGCTGGAATTGCTTTTATGCTCGGTGCAAACGGTCTTGTAATCTTCTCGGCGATGGTAGCCGGAGCGATTGGTGCCGGATCCATTTCGATTACTGAAGCTGGTCTAATTATTAAAACAGGTGAGCCAATCGGTGCATTATTAACAGCAACTTTAGCTGTATATATTGGTAAACGTTTAAGTGGAAAAACTGCGTTAGATATGATGCTCGTTCCATTTGCGGCCATATTAGGTTCTGGTTTAGTAGGCATTTGGTTATCTCATAATATTACTCCTGTTTTAAATGCAGTTGGAGCGTTTATTAAAGATAGCTCAGCTGGTAGCCCATTCATCGCTTCTATCGTCATTGCAGTAGTTTGGGGACTATTACTTATCTCTCCAGCTTCATCAGCTGCGTTAGCAATTGCACTTAGCTTAGACGGTGTTGCAGGTGGTGCTGCTCTTGCTGGATGCGTTGCTCAGTTTATCGGATTCTCTGTCATCTCAGCAAAAGAAAACAATTTAGGTGGCATATTAGCTCAAGCACTTTGTACTCCGAAAGTACAGTTACCAAATATCACTAAAAATCCAATGATTCTCGTCCCAACTGTCGTCGCCAGTGCTATAGTCGGTCCAGTATCAGCATTAATTTTCCAACTGGAAGCAGGAAAGGAAATTGCAGGTCTTGGATTAAGTTCTCTTATCGCACCAATTAATTTAATTTCCAGCCAAGGATGGGAAGTTCTCCCGGCGATGGTAATTACTTATATCGTCATTCCAGTAGCTGTTTCTTATATACTTTACATTGCTCTTAAAAAAGCAGGTTGTATTCATTCTGGTGATATGACTGTACCGCAATCTTAAATTGAAAATCTTCTTAATAATAGATAAAAGCAGACTGAAGCCACAGTCTGCTTTTTTGTCATGCTACATTCTATGATTTTGTTTTACTGGAACTCTTATTGGTTCTTTGGCCAATAAGAGCTGAACGCCGAAGTAAAGTATGCTTGCAAGCGTCATTCCAGAAACGGCATCTACAAAGGCATGCTGCTTCGTAAATAGCGTTGATAAAATAATAAGTGTACCGAAGAAAGTAAGGATGTAATATTCAAAAACATGCTGTTCTCTACGCTTAAAGGCAGCTAACATAATTACAAATGTAGTAAGAACGTGAATGCTAGGGAAACAGTTTACTGGCTGGTCGATACTATAAATATAGCGAACTAGTTCAGAAAATACATCTGTTCCAACGACAGTCGGACGTGGTACAGTTGTTTGCCAAAAATAATAAATAGAAAAACAAGCAAGCTTTCCAAAAATAACACTACTTAAAGTAACATAATATTGCTTTCGGTCAGCAAAACAGTAATAAATAAGTGCGCCGTATAAGTATGGAAACCAAAGTAAATAAGGAATAATAAATGCTTTTACAAATGGAATCCAATCATCTACTACAGTTGTAACGTCTACTGCGTGAACAGTCGATTTATTTAATACGTCGTAAAGGGGACTTACGAGCACGAGTAGAAGTATATAACTTAACGGAAGAAAAGATGAAAGTTTAAATTTCTTCATGTTGATCTCCTATGTTTAGTAATGTAAGTAAATTCAATTGATTATAATATAGAAACGTGAATTGGGCTATCGATTTTACTTACATTTTCTTGAATTAACCTTACGTTTTTGTCACTTGACTAAAAAGAAGGGGAGGGTGCTAAATGAAGCGTTTATCGTATTTCTTATTTTTTATATTGATATGCCTAGTCGGTGCTGGGTGTGCAAAGGATAAAGAAGGAGAGAAATTAGAATATAACGGAAGAGCACTCGTAATTGGAGTTGTTGGAGAAAAACCGAAAGATACGTTTAGGAATATAAAGTTTGAGGAAATGAAGTTAGAGGAACTGGAAAAGAAATCTAAGGAAGTAGATGGTTTTCTAATAATGAAAGATCACTTTCAAGAAGCCTCAACAGAGCAATATAAAAATGTATTTTCATCACTAAAGAAACCAGTGTTTTTTATCGGTTTACAAGATAAATCATATTCGATTTTTATTACAAAAGGGATAGAGTATAACAGTGCCCGAAAAGATGTAAATGCTATGTATACGCAAGGGTTTGCGAATATCGGAAGTGGTGAAGGACAACAATGGGCAGTTGGTTTATCGAATGGTGGAAATACAGAAGAAAGTATTCATAATATGTATATCGTCGTATTTCAAACAATTGCAGATTATTTAAATAGATAATGAAGGAGCCTACAAAAGAGGCTTCTTATTTTTTTAATCAAACGTTTGTTTAAGCTGTATGTTCGGTAGGAAGAAACCGATGTAACTCAAGGGTTAACAAAGAAAAATAGAGAATTAATCAAACGTTTGTTTAAGCTGTATGTTCGGTAGAAAGAAACTCCTGTAGTTCAAAGGTTAAGAAAGAAAATGGAGAATTAATCAAACGCTTGTTTAAGATATATGTTTGGTGCAGAATCTCAAAAATTTATATATTTATTTTTTTCTTAACAAATGGCGGAAAAATAAGAAAAATTCGCAGGATTATTAAAAATTATCACGAAATAAGTAAAAGTTTAGCGAATAATGGTTTGAAATAATAAAACGTTTTCTATATGATAAAGGTAAAGGTTAGTAAAAAAGTAGGTGAATTTATGACAGTAACATTTTATTCATATCCAAAGTGTGGCACATGTCAAAAGGCAAAGAAATGGTTTGAGGCAAACGATGTAGCATATGAGATGATTCATATTGTTGAAAATCCACCATCAAAAGAAGATTTACGTAATTTACATGAAAAAAGTGAATTACCATTAAAAAAATTCTTTAATACAAGTGGAATGCGTTACCGTGAACTTGGTCTAAAAGATAAGTTGAAAGATGCAAGCGAAGACGAAATGTATGAGCTTTTAGCATCTGATGGCATGTTGATTAAACGTCCAATTGTAACAGATGGAACGAATGTAACACTTGGTTTTAACGAAGAGCAGTTTGAAAGTGTGTGGAAAAAGTACCAATAAGGTATTTTTACATAATTAATACATTCACTGGAGGTACAGTCATGAGCATTCCAAATAATTTACGTTACTCTGAAGAACACGAATGGGTAAAAACTGAAGGTAATGAAGTTGTTATCGGTATCACTCACTTTGCACAAGGTGAGCTAGGCGATATCGTATTCGTTGAACTTCCTGAAGTAGGTGCAACAATCGAAGCTAACGAGCCATTCGGAAGCGTAGAATCTGTTAAAACAGTTTCTGAGTTATACGCACCTGTAAGCGGTAAAGTTGTAGCAGTAAACGAAGAATTAAGTGACCAACCAGAACTTGTTAACGAATCTCCATACGAGGGTGCATGGATGGTTAAAGTTGAACTTTCTGATGCAAGCCAAGTTGAGAAGTTATTAACTGCAGAAAAATATGCAGAAATGACAAACCAAGACTAATTATAGTCGACTAAAGGACAGCCTTTGTGCTGTCCTTTTTTATTTTTTGTGAAATAATGAAATTCAAGTTATATGTAAATAAATAAGCTATTATGAGAAAAACTGTTTTGTGGTAAGGTTTCATAAGTCTTCACAATCTGAATGAGCCGCTTGCGCTTTTCATTGTCTAGCTCCAGCGGCTAGATTGTTCGGTGGCTTCGCTTCTTCCTGCAAGGCCAAAAGCGCCTTTACGTCAGAAGCTCCATCCCCCTCACAATCTGAATGAGCCGCTTGCGCTTTTCTTTTGCAAAAATAAACAGGAAACAACATGAAAATAACGAATATACTATATACTAAGTTCAAGGTTATATAGTATATGGTGATCGGGTGATGACATATGATTTATGTAGAAAAAGTCATTATTGTAGAAGGTACATCAGATAGAAGAAAGATTGAATCTATTATTCGTGAACCGGTGGAAATTGTTTGTACAAATGGTACAATTGGTTTGTCGAAAATGGATGAGCTCGTTGATCAGTTTTTTGATAAGGAAGTGTATGTGCTAGTGGATGCTGATGATGCTGGAGAAAAGTTAAGGAAACAATTTCGAAAAGAATTCCCGCAAGCCGAGCATATCTATATTGATCGCTCGTACCGAGAAGTGGCAACTGCGCCATCTACACACTTAGCAAATGTATTATGGGGAGCCGACATTGACGTTTATACAGAATATTTACGGTAAGGAATGATAGAAGTGATTGATTGGACAGGAGCCGAAGCTACAGCCCTAATAGAGAACGAAGAAAAAACAGTATTATATGTATATACTCCAATGTGTGGAACATGCCAATTAGCAAAAAAGATGTTAACAGTCGTTGAGATGACAATTGAAGGCCTCAAAATTGGGATGTTAGATTTAAATTATGCTCCGCATTTAGCGAAAGAGTATGGGATTGAAAGTGTACCTTGTTTACTTGTTTTTGAAAATGGGACACTGATGAAGAAGATATACGCATTTCATTCGGTTGAATATTTATATACGGAATTAAAGTAGGCGGCAAAATTTTTGCCGCCTCGACATATTTCTTGGGAAATATGTCGAGATGCAGGGTGGATACAGTATTTGTCGAGCGAAAATAACAGGATTGCTCTTTAGTGAGAGGGAATGGTATGTAATAGAAAGTGATATGAAGGATGTGATTTAGGGTGAGATTATATTCTTTGCTTCAATCATTTGTAAATTACGCTAATGCTCAATATCATTTAGAACCGCTTTTAAGACGAGAGGAGAAAACTGTTAATTTCCGCTTTAGAGATGAAAGTTGTTCGTTACAAATTTCAAGAGATTATATAGAGCTGCTACAAGAGGAAAGAGGAACGGAACAAATCATTTGCTTAGATGAAAAAGATATAGAGCAATTGGTGAATGGAAATGTACGATTGCAAATGTTAATGAACGATGGGCGTGTACAATATTCGGGAACGTACCAAACGATGTTATTAGTGGAATCGATGTTTCATATATGTAAACCGATGTCAGTAGGTGCTTAAAATTCTGAAGTTTCATTTTTTGCGAAAATTTCTGTTGACATGGTAAGTGTATATTGATACAATTCAAGTCATAAAATATAGACAATTTCATAAATTTCAAATCAGACGAAAATTGAATCTGATTTCTCTTATCAAGAGAGGTGGAGGGACTGTGCCCTGTGAAGCCCGGCAACCGTCAACTTATGTTGAAATGGTGCCAATTCCTGCAAAGCGAATGCTTTGAGAGATGAGAGAGAGGGATAATGTTGTTATATACGCATATAAACCTTTCTGCTTCTCTAAAGCAGAAAGGTTTTTTTATTGTTTGAATGTGGAGGACATTCAAATAATAAAAGTAATGATAACAGTGGACTACACGCATTAAAAATAAAAAATTGCGGAGTCGACCTAAACAAAAAAGGGGTGAACATCATGATTCTATTAGAGAACGTAAAGAAAATATATAAGGCGAAAAGCGGTGATGTCACTGCTGTAGATAATGCCAATTTAAAAATAGATAAAGGTGAAATATTTGGTGTTATCGGATATAGTGGCGCTGGAAAAAGTTCTTTAATTAGATTGTTCAATCAGTTGGAGAAACCAACTTCTGGCCAAATTACAATTGCAAATCGTGTTATATCAGCAATTACAGGAAGTGAACTTCGTAAGGCAAGGCAAGAAATCGGAATGATTTTTCAGCACTTCAACTTACTTTGGTCACGAACTGTACGTGAAAATATAGAGTTTCCACTTGAAATTGCAGGTGTTGATAAAGCGAAGAGAAGAAAACGTGTTGATGAATTAATTCATCTTGTTGGATTAGAAGGAAGAGGAGACGCGTACCCATCTCAGCTGAGCGGGGGACAAAAGCAACGCGTCGGGATTGCAAGAGCATTAGCTAACAATCCACAAGTGCTTTTATGTGACGAAGCAACGTCAGCTCTTGATCCGGAAACGACAGATCAAATTTTGGATTTACTATTAGACATTAATAAGCGCCTTGGTTTAACAATTGTACTCATTACACATGAGATGCACGTAATTCGAAAGATTTGTAATCGTGTTGCGGTAATGGAGAAAGGAAAGATTGTAGAAACAGGTCCAGTACTTGATGTATTCCGTAATCCGAAGCAAGATATTACGAAACGATTTGTACAGCAGTTAACAGATTCTGAAGATACAAATGAAACGATTGAAAATTTAATTGAAAAATATCCAGATGGAAAAGTAATTCGTTTGCAGTTTATCGGTGAGGCTGTAGAAAGACCAGTGCTTCAACGATTGATGCAACGCAGTGACATAGAAGTTAGCATTTTGCAAGGAAATATCGCACAAACGAATAACGGTTCTTACGGTAGTTTAGTTGTTCATTTAAATGGTGAGGAAACAGCAATCCAGCAAGCAATAGAAGGAATTCATCAAGATCAAGTAGAGCTGGAGGTGATTGCACATGGATAAGTTACTCACAAATGTTGATTGGAATCAAATGTTAGAAGCAACTGGTGAAACGTTATATATGACGGCAATCGCAGCTCTTGCGACATTTGTTTTAGGACTCATTTTAGGATTGTTACTCTTCATGACAGCAAAAGATAATTTATGGGAAAACAAATCAATTAATACGGTGATTGGAGCATTCGTAAATATATTCCGTTCTATACCATTCATCATTTTAATTATTTTATTAATCCCATTCACAAAGATTCTTCTTGGAACAATTCTTGGAGCAAGTGCAGCTTTGCCGGCTTTAATTATTGGAGCGGCACCATTCTACGCGAGAATGGTTGAAATCGCACTTCGCGAAATTGATAAAGGTGTAATTGAAGCTTCAAAAGCAATGGGAGCAAAAACAAGCACAATTATTTTGAAAGTGTTAATTCCAGAATCGTTACCAGCATTAGTATCTGGTATTACGGTTACGACAATTGCTTTAGTAGGCTATACAGCAATGGCAGGAGTTGTTGGTGCTGGTGGCCTTGGAACACTTGCTTACTTAGAAGGATTCCAAAGAGGGAATAACGATGTAACAATCGTTGCGACAATTTGTGTATTACTAGTTGTATTTTTCATTCAGTGGATTGGTGATAGTTTAACGACTCGAATAGATAAACGATAATGAAAAACGGGAGGATGTTTCAAATGAAAAAATTATTACTTACGGCACTTATTTCAACTTCAATTTTTGGATTAGCTGCTTGTGGCGGGAAAGATAAAGATGAAAAGAAACTTGTTGTTGGTGCTTCTAACGTACCGCACGCTGTTATTTTAGAAAAGGCAAAACCGTTACTTGAGAAAAAAGGAATTGAATTAGAAATTAAAAAATTCCAAGACTACGTATTACCAAATAAATCGTTAGCGGATAAGGAATTAGATGCAAACTACTTCCAGCATATTCCGTATTTAGAAAAAGAAATTAAAGATAAAAAGTATGACTTTGAAGTAGCAGGAAAGATTCATTTAGAACCAATTGGTGTGTACTCTCAAAAGTATAAGAGTTTAAAAGAGCTTCCAGATGGTGCGACAATTATTATGAGTAATTCAGTTGCTGACCACGGACGTGGTTTAGCAATTTTACAAAAAGAAGGTATTTTAAAAATTAAAGACGGAATAGATCCAGTTAAAGCAACTACAAAAGATATTGCAGATAATCCGAAAAATCTAAAATTCAAAACGGATATCGAGCCTGGTTTATTGCCACAAGTGTATAACAATAAAGAAGGCGACGCTGTTTTAATTAACTCTAACTATGCAATTGATGCAAAGTTAAATCCGGAAAAAGATGCAATTGCAATTGAAGGAAATGATTCACCATACGCAAACATAGTAGCTGTTCGTAAAGGCGATAAAGATAAGAAAGAGATTAAAGCTCTTGTAGAAGTATTGCATTCTAAAGAAATTGAAGACTTCATTAATAAAGAATATAAAGGGGCAGTTGTTCCTGTAAAAGAATAATTGCTGAAAAGGGCTGGTGTATGCCGGCTCTTTTTATAACTACATAACCATTGGGGAGAAGGGGAAATCATATGAAAAAGGTTCTACTGTCAGTTGTTACAGCGTTGTCTGTATTTACATTAGCTGCTTGCGGAGGAAAAGAGGAGAATAAGCTTGTTGTGGGAGCTTCTAACGTGCCACACGCTGTTATTTTAGAGAAGGCACAGCCGATATTAGAGAAAAAAGGCATTAAGTTAGAGATTAAAAAGTTCCAGGATTATGTACTGCCAAATAAAGCGTTAGCGGATAAAGAAATTGATGCGAACTACTTCCAGCATATTCCTTACTTAGATAAAGAAATTCAAGAAAAGGGATATAAAATTGTAAACGCAGGAAAAATCCATTTAGAGCCAATGGGTATTTATTCTAAGAAATATAAAAGCTTAAAAGACTTACCAGATGGCGGGACAGTGATTATGAGTAATAACGTAGCGGAGCGTGGCCGCATGCTAGCGCTGTTACAAAAAGGCGGCGTTATTAAATTAAAAGACGGAGTAGATGTTGTTAAAGCAACAGTAAAAGATGTTGTAGAAAACCCGAAAAACTTAAAATTTAAAACAGATGTTGAACCTGGACTTTCACCGAAATTGTATGAAAATAATGAGGGAGATGCTTTATTTATTAATTCAAACTATGCAATTGATGCAAAATTAAATCCAACAAAGGATGCAATTGCGATTGAAGGATCAGACTCTCCGTATGCAAACATCATTGCAGTTCGTAAAGGTGATGAGAATAAAAAAGAAATTAAAGAGCTAGTAAAAGTGCTACATTCAAAAGAAATTCAAGATTTTATTAATAAAGAATATAAAGGTGCTGTACTTCCGGTAAGTGAATAAATATAAGGAAAGGGCTGGAAAATTACCAGTCCTTTTTCTTTATATAAATAAGAAGAAAGGTGTATCATAGAAAGATGTGAAGGAAATACTTATATACATTTGTGAAAAAACGGTTACTTTTTTTCGTCGTTTGCGATATCATTTTATTTGATATAAAATTAGAATGAGAATAAAATGAGAATATGAACGTTTTAGGAATTTTTAAAATGTATATATAGGATTAATGGAGGTATTGAGATGGCTGGTTCTACATTAACGGTTAAAGACTTACACGTATCAATTGATGGCAAAGAAATTTTAAAGGGTGTAAACCTTGAAGTAAAAGGTGGAGAAATCCACGCAATTATGGGACCTAACGGAACAGGTAAATCAACTTTATCTTCTGCAATTATGGGTCACCCAAAGTATGAAGTAACAGAAGGTAGCATCATCATCGACGGTGAAGATGTATTAGAAATGGAAGTAGACGAGCGCGCACAAGCGGGTCTATTCCTAGCAATGCAATATCCAAGTGAAATTAGCGGAGTAACAAACGCTGACTTCTTACGTTCTGCAATTAATGCACGTCGTGAAGAAGGCGATGAAATTTCTCTTATGAAATTTATCCGTACATTAGATAAAAACATGGAATTCCTAGAAATGGATCCAGAAATGGCACAACGTTACTTAAACGAAGGTTTCTCTGGTGGAGAGAAAAAACGTAACGAAATTCTTCAATTAATGATGATTGAGCCAAAAATCGCAATCTTAGATGAAATTGACTCAGGTCTTGATATCGATGCATTAAAAGTTGTATCTAAAGGTATTAACGAAATGCGCGGCGAAGAGTTCGGTTGCCTAATGATTACGCATTACCAACGTTTATTAAACTACATCACTCCAGACTTCGTTCACGTTATGATGAACGGTCGTATCGTTAAATCTGGTGGCCCTGAGCTTGCACAACGTCTAGAAGCTGAAGGTTACGACTGGATTAAAAAAGAATTAGGTATTGAAGACGAAACAACAGAGCAAGAAGCGTAAGAGAGGAGCATAAACATGACAATCGGTACATTACCTTTCGATCAAGAAACAATCCGTCAACGCGCAAGCGAAGTAAACGAAGCAGCTTGGTTGACTGAGTTCCGCTTACAAGCTCTTGCACAAGCAACTGAACTTCCAATGCCAACGCCTGATAAAACGAAAATTGACAAATGGGACTTTATCGGAAAAGGCGACGCTGCTAAGCAAGAGCCTGTAAGTTCTTTAACTGAACTTCCAGAAGCAGTGAAAAACTTAATCGATGAAAATAACAGCGTATTAGTGCAACGTACTGGTACAACTGCGTTCGTTTCTTTAGCAGACGAAGCAAAAGAAAAAGGTGTTATTTTCACAGACATCGTAACAGCTGCAACTGAGCATGCTGAACTAGTACAAAAGTACTTAATGAAAGACGGCGTGAAAGTAGACGAGCATCGTCTAACTGCACTTCATGCTGCATTAATCAACGGCGGTGCATTCGTATATGTTCCGAAAAACGTTGTTCTTGAAACTCCACTTCAAGCTGTATTCTTAGTAGATGGCGAAGAAGCTAATGTATATAATCACGTGCTATTCGTAGCAGATGCGAACAGTACTGCAACTTATGTAGAAAACTATGTTGCAAATGAAAATGCTAAAGGTATTGCAAATATCGTGGCAGAAGTAATCGTGGAACAAGGCGCACAAGTGAAATTCGGTGCGGTTGATCTATTAGCAAAAGACGT
The DNA here is from genome assembly GCF_051916445.1 of Bacillus cereus group sp. MYBK220-1. Taxonomy (NCBI): domain Bacteria; kingdom Bacillati; phylum Bacillota; class Bacilli; order Caryophanales; family Bacillaceae; genus Bacillus; species Bacillus cereus group sp. MYBK220-1. The sequence goes on from NZ_JBQAGQ010000004.1 coordinate 532,679, forward strand.
AACAACTTACGTTAACCGCCGCGGCGTTGTAGGACGCGACGGCCGTATTGATTGGGCTCTAGGCCTTATGAATGACGGAAACACAATTTCAGAGAACGTTACGAACTTAATGGGCGACGGTTCATATGCTGATACGAAAACAGTAACAATTGGCCGTGGTAACCAAACACAAAACTTTACAACTAAAGTTGTTCACTTCGGTAAACACTCTGAAGGTTGGATTTTAAAACACGGTGTACAAAAAGATAGTGCAACATCTATCTTTAACGGAATTGGTAAGATTGAACACGGTGCATCTAAATCAAATGCACAACAATCTTCTCGCGTTCTTATGTTAGATGAAAAAGCACGCGGTGATGCAAACCCAATTCTTTTAATCGACGAAGATGATGTAATGGCAGGTCACGCAGCTTCAGTAGGTCGCGTAGATCCAGTCCAACTATACTACTTGATGAGCCGTGGTATTCCAAAACGCGAAGCAGAACGTTTAGTCATCCATGGATTCTTAGCACCTGTAGTTAATGAGCTTCCAATTGAAGGAGTAAAGGCACAGCTTGTTGAGGTAATTGAAAGGAAAGTTCGCTAATGAATATTCATGAAATACGCAAACAGTTTCCAATTCTTGATCAAAAAGTGAACGGCAAACAACTTGTTTATTTCGATAGTGCAGCAACTTCTCAAAAACCAATTCAAGTCATTGAAACGTTAGAACGTTACTATAAAGAATATAATTCTAACGTGCATCGCGGTGTTCATACGCTCGGTACGAAAGCTACCGACGCGTATGAAGGTGCACGTGAGAAAGTTCGCAAGTTTATTAACGCGAAATCAATGGAAGAGATTATTTTCACGCGCGGAACGACAACTGCATTAAATACAGTAGCAGCTAGCTATGGTCTTGAAAATGTAAAAGAGGGCGATGAAATCGTTATTTCTTACATGGAGCACCATAGTAATATCATTCCGTGGCAACAAGTTGCGAAGAAAACTGGTGCAACTTTAAAATACCTTCCGCTTCAACCAGACGGTACAATTTCTTTAGAAGATGTTCGTCAAACAGTTACACCGAATACAAAAATCGTTTCTATTATGCAAGTATCAAACGTACTTGGAACGATTAACCCTATAAAAGAAATCGGAGCAATCGCACACGAAAATGGCGCAATTATGGTCGTTGATGGTGCACAAAGTACACCTCACATGAAAGTGGATGTACAAGATTTAAACTGTGATTTCTACGCATTATCTGCTCATAAGATGTGCGGACCTACAGGTATCGGCGTATTATATGGTAAAAAAGAATTGCTGAACAATATGGAGCCAATTGAATTTGGCGGTGAAATGATTGATTTCGTAGATTTACAAGAATCTACGTGGAAAGAGCTTCCGTGGAAGTTTGAAGCAGGTACACCGATTATCGGTAATGCAATCGGACTTGGTGCGGCAATTGATTTCCTAGAAGAAATCGGTCTTGATAATATTGAAAAGCATGAGCATGAATTAGCGCAATACGCTTTAGAAAGACTATCAGAAGTAGATGGCGTTACAATTTATGGTCCAAAGCATCGCGCTGGTCTTGTTACATTTAATATTGAAGACGTACATCCTCACGATGTAGCGACTGTATTAGATGTAGAAGGCATTGCAGTTCGCGCAGGACATCACTGTGCACAACCGCTTATGAAGTGGCTAAAAGCTTCTTCAACAGCACGTGCGAGCTTCTATTTATATAATACAAAAGAAGAAATTGATACATTTGTTGAATCGCTAATCAAGACAAAGGAGTATTTCACAAATGTCATTTAATAATTTAGATACGTTATATCGTCAAGTTATTATGGATCATTACAAAAATCCTCGTAACCATGGCGTGTTAGAAGATAGTGTTACCGTTAACTTGAACAATCCAACTTGCGGCGATCGTATTCAACTTACGATGAAAGTAGAAGAAGGTATTGTGCAAGAGGCGAAGTTTGAAGGTGAAGGATGTTCAATCTCAATGTCTTCAGCTTCAATGATGACACAAGCAGTAAAAGGTAAGAAAATTGAAGAAGCACTTCAGCTTTCGAAAATTTTCTCTGACATGATGCTAGGAAAAGAGTACGATGACAGCATCGATTTAGGAGATATTGAAGCATTACAAGGCGTATGCAAGTTCCCTGCACGTATTAAATGTGCAACATTAGCGTGGAAAGCGTTAGAAAAGGGCTTAAACGAAGATAAGTAATGTTAAAGGTTCCTAAAAACGAGGTTATCTAAGGAGGGACACACCAACATGGCGAAGCAACTGCCAGATATCGGCGATTATAAATATGGTTTCAAAGACAAAGACGTTTCGATTTTCCGTGCTGGACGCGGTTTAACAAAAGAGATCGTTGAAGAAATTTCACGTATGAAAGAAGAACCACAGTGGATGTTAGACTTCCGTTTAAAATCACTGGATAAGTTCTACGAAATGCCAATGCCACAATGGGGCGGCGACTTAAACGACTTAGATTTCGATGAAATTACGTACTACGTAAAACCATCTGAGAAATCTGAGAAGTCTTGGGATGAAGTACCTGATGAAATTAAAGCAACATTTGATAAATTAGGTATTCCAGAAGCTGAGCAAAAATATTTAGCTGGTGTATCTGCACAGTACGAATCTGAAGTTGTATACCACAACATGAAAGAAGACCTAGAAGCTCTAGGAATCGTCTTCAAAGATACAGATAGCGCATTAAAAGAGAACGAAGATATTTTCCGTGAGCATTTCGGAAAAGTAATCCCACCAACAGACAACAAATTCTCTGCATTAAACTCTGCAGTTTGGTCTGGTGGATCATTCATCTACGTTCCAAAAGGTGTTAAAGTTGATACACCACTTCAAGCGTATTTCCGTATTAACTCTGAAAATATGGGACAATTCGAGCGTACGCTTATCATCGTAGACGAAGGCGCACACGTACACTACGTAGAAGGTTGTACAGCACCTGTTTACACGACTAACTCACTTCACAGTGCGGTAGTAGAAATCATCATTAAGAAAGATGCATATTGCCGTTATACAACAATCCAAAACTGGGCGAACAACGTATACAACCTAGTTACAAAACGTGCGGTTTGTGAAGAAAACGCAACGATGGAATGGATTGACGGTAACATCGGATCTAAATTAACGATGAAATACCCAGCAGTTATCTTAAAAGGCGAAGGCGCTCGTGGTTTAACATTATCTATCGCGATTGCTGGTAAAGGCCAACACCAAGATGCTGGTGCGAAAATGATTCACTTAGCACCAAACACGTCTTCAACAATCGTTTCTAAATCGATTGCGAAGCATGGTGGTAAAGTAACTTACCGTGGTATCGTACACTTCGGACCAAAAGCGAAAAACTCTCGCTCTAACATCGAGTGTGACACGTTAATCATGGATAACCAATCTACATCTGATACAATTCCTTACAACGAAATCAAAAACGATTACGTTTCACTTGAGCACGAAGCGAAAGTATCGAAAGTATCAGAAGAACAATTATTCTACCTAATGAGCCGCGGTATTTCTGAGCAAGAAGCTACAGAAATGATCGTAATGGGCTTCATCGAGCCATTCACTCGCGAACTTCCAATGGAATACGCAGTTGAAATGAACCGCCTAATCAAGTTTGAGATGGAAGGTTCTATTGGTTAAATAGAAATGCGGAGCCGATTGTTCAGACCCGTTGGCTAAGGTTCTTTCGCACAGAAGATGCTTTTTATCTTCTCGTGCGGAAGGTTCTTAGACATGAAGGTCTAGGAGGCGAAGCTGGACAATATTTAAAAGTGGCAGCGGCTTATTCTAGCCGCTGGAACTGGATAATATATGTATGAAGAAAGCGTCCTGCTGTGCAGGGCGCTTTTTTGTTTTGCGGATTTGGCTCGGGAGAGGATACCCGGGTGGGTGTTCAGCTAAATATATCAACGATTTTTCAAATATATCGATCATAAACGGGAATATATCAACGATTATTTCAATATATCAACGTTTCGACAAGGAATATCGATTTGTCGACAAGATAAGACAAAAGAAAATCCTCACATACCCCCAAATATTTTATAAGAACAGAGAACGACTAGCTTTAAGACAAAGATACTGACAAATCCACTTGAACAACCAACCACTGAATTCTCTATTAAACTTTTTGACAAATCCACCCCTCCCTCCACTATCTGGAATTATTTCCTGCATTAGCAAAAGTTTCTCATATAAAAAGGACAATCTTTTGCTTTTTCTCACAATGCGAGTACAATGTAAAATAGCAAGAAAAGACGAAAAGTATTTACAGGATTATTGTGTGCGCATAGCGTAAATGGCAGTAAGGAACTGAGAGGAGGTTTTTTCTCTGAATACAAATAAAGAAACAATCATCCACCTTTATCATACAAACGATATACATAGTCATTTTGAAAATTGGCCGCAAATTTCTCGGTTTGTTCTAGGGGAGAAAAAGCGAAGACAGGAAGCGGGAGAGACTGTTTTGACGATTGATATCGGCGATCATGTGGATCGTTTTCATAGTATTTCGGAAGCGACAAATGGGCTTGGGAATACGAAGCTTTTAAATGAGGCGTTATATGATTATGTAACGATCGGAAATAATGAAGGCATTACGTTAGCGAAAGAGCATTTAAATCGGCTCTATGATGATGCTGGATTTGAAGTACTTGTCGCAAATTTATTTGAAAAAGAAGGTGTACGTCCATCATGGGCAAAGCCCTATAAATTACATACAACGACAGATGGGATTACGATTGCTTTTATCGGGTTAACTGTTGCGTATCCAGAGTTTTATCAAATGCTCGATTGGCATATTGAAGATCCGCTTATCCATTTAGAGTCTATTTTAGAAGAAGTGAGAGATGAGGCTCATATAACAGTTGTCCTTTCTCACCTTGGAAAAAGTATGGATGAGTATATGGCAGAGCATTATGATATAGATGTTATTTTAGGGGCACATACGCATCATTTATTTGAGCGTGGTGTTCTAATGAATAATACTTTACTTTGTTGCTGTGAAAAGTGGGGACGTTACGTTGGGCACGTGCAGCTTACTGTGGATAAAGAGACGAAGAAGCTGTTGAAAAAGGACGGTAGAGCGATTAAGACGGAACGGTTAGGTGCTTATAGCGAGCCGTTATCCACAATTGAAATACTGCAGGAAGAAAGTAAGCATATAATGGCAGAGCCTGTCGTTCATTTAAAAGAGTCATTACAGGTTGATTGGTTTCATGAGACGCCGTTTTCTCATATGTTAGCAAGTGCGCTGAAAACATGGTGCGGTGCAGAAGTTGGCATGGTGAATGTTGGTGTACTTCTTGAAGGGTTAGAAGAGGGTGTCGTAACGCGCGGAGATATTCACAGAATTTGTCCACATCCAATTAATCCGTGTGCTTTGAAAGTTCCAGGAAAGATATTAAGAGAAGTTATTTTGAAAGCACGTAAGCCGAATATGGAGAATCTTGAGGTGAAAGGATTCGGATTTCGTGGGAAAGTGATGGGGAAAATGATTTACGCGGGTGTAGAAGTAATTCCAGATACGATTCCTGGGAATAAAATTTTACTCGAAGATGTATTAATTAACGGGGAATCGCTGGAATTAGATCGTATATATACAGTAGGAACAATTGATATGTTTACATTTGGCTACTTATACCCAGAGCTATCCACACTTTCTGACAAACAATATTATATGCCAGAACTACTTAGAGATGTGTTAACAGATATGTTAATAACTTATACATCTTCCGTTAAACTATAGGCTAGTTAACTTGTAACACTCATTTTTCTCTTGTCATACAGATAAGAAAGAGAGGAGTGTGAACTATGGTTAATGTGGAGCCAATTATAATTGATAATTATACGTTTATTGCGGTTAGCGTGAAACTTCCAAAGACAAATTTGCTAGCTGTAATGAGCGATAAAGGATATATTATGTGTGGTGCATTAGATGTAGGTCTTTTAAATGAGAAGTTAGGTGATCGAGGAATTATTGCTGGCCGTGCGGTTGGTGTAAGAACGATTGAACAACTTCTTGAAGCGCCGCTAGAATCGGTAACGACTGGAGCTGAAGCATTAGGCATTCCAGCAGGAACGATTGGAAAAGAAGCATTATTAAAAATGAGATAAGCATATATCGTCCCTCCTTCTTGCATAGAAATGATATAAGAAGGAGGTTTTTTTATGAGTATATTTCGCTCGAAAAACTCGCGGTTTCGAAGGGGACCTATTGCCTTTCGGTATATACTGCTTATGTCGTTTATTCTTTTTATTATATTACTTACGCAAGGGTTGTGGATTGTGAATAATAATATTCAGCCGACCTTAATTAAATATGGGGAAGTAGAGACGCATAAAATGGCGACGGCAATTATGACGAAGGCAGTAAAGGATCGAATTAATGAAGGATTCGATGTAGATTCATTAATGAAAGTACAGAATGATAAAAACGGAAAAGTATCTACAATTAATTTAAATACAAAGCAAGTAAATGAAATCGTAACGTCAACGACCACGTACATAGAAAAATATTTGCAGCAAGTAGAACAAGGGAAGTTGAAGGAGCTAGGTATTTCTGAAAAAAACGGGGCGACTATGGCAGTTCCTTTTGGGCGTGTAACTGATAATGCACTTCTTGGTAATATAGGACCGGATATTCCGATTCATTTCACGCCAATTGGGCATGTGAATACAGATATTAAACAAAAAATTGAGCCGCATGGGATTAATACTACAGCAATTCAAATTGTTATGGAAATGGAAGTAACATTGCAAGTAATTATTCCATTTCATACGAAAGAGATAACGGTGAAACAAAATGTTCCGATTGCGACGCGTATCGTTCAAGGGGAAGTGCCTACGTATTATGGAAGTGGAAGTGTTGCTGTACCTGATAAAAAGAAAACAGATAGTTAGTTGTAAATAAAGTGAAACCCGGCTCAGCCAGGCTTTTAATGGATAAAAAATAACCGTAGCAATGCAGCTACGGTTATCGTTTTGTATTTGCTCGTTCTTTGCGTTCCCAAAGGCTTAAATGCATGTATGGATCGAAGGCCCATTCTGTATAGCCATTGTCTTTATATATGCCAAAATGTAAGTGGGGCGGAAATTTTCCGGCTGTACCAGGAGGTCCATAACCAGTGCTACCAACAAATCCGATTACTTTCCCTGGCTCAACAATTTGTCCAAGCTGTATTTCTTTTGAGAACCCGCCTAAATGAGCGTAATAATGGTAATTGTTATGAAGGTCGCGAATACCAATGCGCCATCCACCAAGGCGGTTCCAACCTTTCGTTTCAATAATGCCATAGCAAGTCGATCTTACTGGCACGCCATATCCGGCGAAAATATCTGTTCCTTCATGAATCCTTCTGCCGCCAAAACTTCTTCCAGCGCCGAAAGTACTACGGTAGCTATGGTCACTACGGATCGGAAGAGGAAAAGCATTTCCCTCTAAATTAATACGTCCATAATGTTTATAAATTTGGGCATATTCGCTAATTAAATCAACTGTTTTTGCACGTCTATAATATTCCCAGAGCATAATTTTAATACGGTCTTCTGACGTTCCTTGTTTCCTTAAAATAGTCGCTGCGGTATGCAGAAGATCACGGTCGCTATTTGCATTTGCAAATCCATCTTTGTCACCATCTAAACCTATTCCGCCAAATAGAGAAATTGTATGGGGGAGAGTATCGTTACTATTAATAGGTCCAGCCCATATTTCTGGTTTGAAATAAAGGGAAATGATGGCATCTGGTTTTTTCGGAATATCTTTTCTTACGCTCCGTATATTTCTTTCATATTGATCCATTGCAGCTAAGTAATACCATGGAATGCCTGAAGACTGCTCGGTTTCTTTATATAGTGCCATGCGCTTTTCGTATATGCTTTGCTGATTATCTTCACCGTAAGCGATGTTTTGGTGAAGAAGAAAACAAATAGAAAGCAAAAGAGAAATTTTTCGAAGCATGAAATAGACTCCTTTCACAACATCACTCTTTTTAGTGTGGGATATACGGAGTATTTCATTATAGGGAACGATTGGAAAAAATCTTAGAATCTTCATTTGAGCAAATCGCTTTCATACGTTAGAATAGATATGTTACATTGAAAGAAGCGAACACGGTAAACTATTTCATATTGTGCGGAGTTGATAACCATGACAAAACAAACAGAATATAAGCGCAAGCCCGAATGGTTGAAAATTAAGTTAAACACGAATGAAAACTATACAGGCTTAAAGAAAATGATGCGTTCTAAGAATCTTCATACCGTTTGTGAAGAGGCAAAATGTCCGAATATTCATGAATGCTGGGCTGTAAGAAAAACAGCAACATTTATGATTTTAGGTGCGGTTTGTACACGTGCTTGTCGTTTTTGTGCGGTTAAAACAGGCTTACCAACTGAGCTTGATTTACAAGAACCAGAACGCGTAGCAGATTCAGTAGTACAAATGGGCTTAAAGCACGTTGTTATAACAGCGGTTGCACGTGATGATTTAAAGGACGGGGGAGCAGCTGTTTTTGCTGAAACAGTACGCGCAGTACGTCGTAAAAACCCATTCACGTCTATCGAAGTATTACCATCTGATATGGGTGGAGTAGAAGAAAACTTAAAAATGTTAATGGATGCAAAACCAGATATTTTAAACCATAACATTGAAACAGTACGTCGATTATCTGACCGAGTTCGCGCTAGAGCAAAATATGAACGTTCATTAGAGTTTTTACGTCGAGCGAAAGAAATGCAGCCTGATATTCCAACTAAATCGAGCATTATGGTGGGCTTAGGTGAAACGAGAGAAGATTTAATTGAAGCAATGGATGACTTACGTGCAAACAATGTGGATATTTTAACTCTTGGGCAATACCTACAACCATCTAAGAAGCATTTACCAGTTCTTAAATATTACCCACCAGCAGAATTTGCAGAGCTTAAAGAAATTGCACTTAGCAAAGGATTTAGCCACTGTGAAGCTGGCCCACTTGTGCGTTCTTCTTACCATGCGGACGAGCAAGTACGTTCTGCAAAAGAAAAAACAGCAGAAGCTAAATAATGAAAAAAAGAGAGCTAATGATTAGCTCTCTTTTTGTTTGTACTCTAAAACGGTATTTGGACATGTTAATAAAATCTTTTTTAATTCTTCTGTGGATAATTCAATTGTAAATTCAGGAACACCAGGTGTAATTAAAATTTTATCGTACGTATAAATAGCGTTATCCACAATAATTGTTACATCGTGTGAATATCCGAAAGGAGCCACACATCCCGGCGTACAACCAGTTTTGTCTCGCAGTTCATCAGGAGAACAGAGAGATAAGCGTTCTCCTGATAGTTCTTTCATCTCTCCCCGGTTGAGCCTTGTGCCCTCTAACGTAAAAAATACGTAATAATCTCCAGACTTTGATTTTAAAAATAAGCTTTTACTTGGGGTGCCTTGTAAGCCAAGTCTCTCGCGTACGATCCGATCGGTCTCATAATCGAGTACTGGTTCGTGTTCGAATTTTTCATAAGAAACATTTGTTTTATGTAGTAAAGCAAGTACGTCTTCGTACATATGAAATGATACCCCTTTCTATTGTTAGAACAGTCTCTTCTCGTGGCGTCAACTGAATGTTTTGGAAAGGGATATTACTTGGACGATGCTTCCCATAAGCGTTTTATGATACATTGTTCGTCGATTGTAATTTCGTAAATATCAGGATTCGTTAAAGTTCTCCATTCATTAAAGCCAATCGTATGATCAAAATGCTTTAAAATGAGTGTAAGTAAATTGCCATGTGTAACAAGTAGTGTTGTCGTATGGTTTAATTGTAAAACGTCTTGAATAAGCGATAGGGCCCGGTCTGTTGCTTGTTTTGTTGACTCTCCGCCTGAAAAGGCAATATCTATATTTGTAAAAGTAGATTCTAGTTTTTGCATCCAATCATCCATTGGAATGTTGCTCAATATGCGTTCAGTTAATCGTTCATCTTCTTGGATAGATAAGTTAGCTTGGAGCGCATAGGGCCGAATGGAATCGATAGCTCGGACAAATGGGCTTGAAATAATATGATCGATTTGTAGATGATTTTCTAAGAGGAATGTAGCAAGGGTGTTTGCTTGGTCTTTTCCATCGGTCGTTAATTCATCATCACGTTTTTGCCCAATTGCTGAACAATGTCGTATTATAATAATTTTCTTCATAATTCATCCCCATCTTTCAAGTTGACGCTATATACTTCGACAAATGTAGAAATAATTCCTTTTTATTGGAAACAGTATATTGATTTAAATATGTGGAAAAGTAATGTGGATAATGAACATTTGAGGTGCAATGATGAAAAAAATGATATGTATCGTATTCATTATTTGTTTTCTTGCGCAATTGTCCACAACATATGCAGAATCCAACCGAAAACTAAATTATCCAAGCAATCAAAATAAGTCATTTGTGAGTGAGGATGTTTTTTATAAACAGTTAGATAAGAAAATCTATAAAGAGTACAAAAATGCAGCATATAGTGTTCGTAAAAAAATTTCATTTAAAGAAGTGGCTGATGAGGAATTTTCTTTCCTGCAAAAAACAGCTGTCGGTTGTCGAAGTAGAGTGGTGCTTCAAGATTTTTTTGTTCACCCTGATCGCCAAGTTTATTTTTTCGCTTCTTTTACTCAAAATGAAGTAGAAGAGTTCCATAAGTACATCGTTATAGATGCAGAAACAAAGAGGGAGCTGCAAGAAGGAAAAAGCTATCACCATTGCGACAATCCATAAAAAATAACCCACCAATCGGTGGGTTATTTTTTACTCCGGCACACTCATTAATTTCGCTTTCATCTTGCGAATAAGAACGACAGCCCCAATTGTGAAGAGAAGGGTAATTCCTTCGGCAACAAAGATATTGATTGTTTTTGTTTGGTAAAGTGCCGCGAAAAAGTCTACAAATGCGTGGAATAGTATAGCGTATACTAGGAAGATATATTTCTTCTGTTTGACTGCGTATAAAACAAGCATTGTAAAGGCGATTTGAAGCACGAGTGCCATAATTCTTTCTAAGCTACCAAGGAAGTATAAGTAGGCAGGTTGCTGAATTAACATGTCCTGTAAAATGCTAAGCTCGGGTTTTTGTTCAATCAGTCGAGCGAAGCTACCATCGTTAATAGAATTAGCAAAGATTAATGCTTGTAATGCAGAAAAACCGCCAATTAAAATAGATTCAATTCCGCCGTGACCAATTCCATAAGCGAAGCCATCTTTATATTCTAGATATTTTTTTAGTAAGAAGAAGAAGGCAACGAAGCGTCCTAATTCTTCAAAAATACCAGCAGTCAATCCGCCATAAATTGCGAAGACAAACGGATTTTCTAAAAATGGAGCGATTGTTGGATTACCGCGCATAAATAGGTGGAATGGTGTTTCAAGAATTTGGGTGAATCCGATAAAGATAAGAACACCAACGCCGACCACTTTCCAATTCATATTATATTTTTTACGGAAATAAACGAGTACGATAATTGGGACCAGAATCGAGACAATAAGTTGAAAAATGATGCTGGCAATTACAGTATTTGAAACCATACTTTCACCGCTTTCTAATATATGTACATATCTATTATGCATGAAATAGGGGAGAGATGAAACTTTTAGAAAGAAAATGAATTTACTTATTGACTCTAACGTTGCGTCATACTTTATCGTATGTACTAAGGGGGAGATACAAATGACAATGAGAGTAAAAGAAGTAGCTGATTTAGTTGGAATTAGTGTGCGCACACTGCATCATTACGATGAAATTGGGTTGTTAACCCCAGACGAGACGACAGAGTCTGGATATCGTCTGTATTCCAATGAAAATTTAGAGACATTGCAGCAAATTTTGTTTTTTAAAGAGCTTGGCTTCCCTTTGAAGAAAATTAAAGAGATTATCATGAGTCCATCATTTGATCGCGAAGAGGCACTACAGCTTCATAAGAAGATGCTTCTTGAAAAGCGTGCCAGATTAGATAAGGTGATTGCGACGATTGATAAAACAATTCAGCATACAAAAGGAGAGATTGAAATGACGAATAAAGAGAAATTTGAAGGATTCGATTTCAGCCATAACCCATATGAAGAAGAAGCACGTGAAAAATGGGGAGACGCAGCTGTAGATAAAGCGAACGAATATGCAAAAGGTATGTCAAAAGAGAACCAAGAGGAGTTTAATGCTATTTATAGAAATTTAGCAACGCTTAGACACGATGCACCAGATTCTAAAGAGGCGCAGGCAGCTATTAAAGTATGGTACGATTACTTGCAAAACTTCGGTGAATATTCGTTAGATGCTTTTAAAGGACTCGGTCAAATGTACGTCGCTGATGAGCGTTTTACGAAAAATATTGATAAGTTTGGTGAGGGATTAGCGCAGTTTATGTGTGATGCGATGGAGGTTTATGCGGATCGTAATAAAAAATAAAAAGTAAAACAGGTGGAGATTTTCTCCACCTGTTTTACTTTTTAATCATATCATTCAAAGTCTGATCTCCCGTATTGTTCAAATGAGGATTTTTACTCATTTCTCGTTTTAACATATCGAGGCTTTGTGTATATTCTGTATCATTTAATGCGCCAGATTGAAGCCCTTGAATTTGAGAAATCAACTTTTGGTCTGTTGATACATATGCTTTATAATAGCGAGGAACGATGGACAAAGCAGCTCTATATACTTGATCCGCTACGAGTTTTGGATCCGTTGTGTTTGCACGGTATACAACGAACACTTCATCATCAGTAACGAGTGTAGCAGCGTTTGTAACGTCAGGAAGTTTGACTGTCATGCTTGTAATCATTTCAGCGACCTTCTCGCGATTAATGGCCCCTACTTGTTTGTTAGATACTTCATGCTTTTGTTTAGAAGAATAACCGACTCTTGTGAGTCTTGTATTTGTATTTTCCGTATGATACATGTCGTTTTTATTGGAAACAAGAACACGGCTTCCTTCTTCACGTTCCATTTCAGCTTTGTTCGCTGATTGGCAGCCTGCAAATAAGGAAAGAGTGAGAAGGGAAAGTAAAATTTGTTTTTTCACGATGTATCACCTCCTTCTCCATAGCATGTACTAATTTGCAATTTTTTGTATTTGAAATTGTTGGTTGTTATGCTTTGTGATACGATAAAAAGAAGAATGCTTAGAGAGGAAGTTAATGATGGAGCAAAAGCAAGAGATTCATGCTACGGTGAGCATTAATAATGTTCAGTACGAAGTAATTAAAAACTTTCGTGACGGTTTTAGTGAAGAAGCATTTAAAGAGCGCTATGCAGAAATTTTAAATAAATATGATTACATCGTTGGGGACTGGGGATATGAGCAACTTAGATTGCGAGGATTCTTTGATGATAGTAACCAACGTGCGACATATGATACGAAAATTAGTACGTTAACGGAGTATTTATACGAGTACTGTAACTTCGGTTGCGCACATTTTGTATTACGAAAAGTGAAGAAATAAAAAAATCCTCTTACAATTGTAAGAGGATTTTTTCATAGCAGTTATACCAATTGTGAGGAGGCTGTTTACTTGAAAAGTAAACAGCACCTCGGCAAATATAATGATTCTTTTCATACAAACGTAATGAGACAGGATTGCCAGTGAAAGCATCTAATCGTATGCCGGTATAGTTTTTTCGTTTCGCTTCACTTTCCCAAAAGGATAAAAGTACTTTGCTATATCCTTTTCCTTGGGCGAAAGGATGGATGACGAAAGAGTGGACGATAAGAAAACATCCATCTGTTTCTGACCAATCAATAAGCGCGTATTCGGGAGATTGCCATTCGTTCAATACAACAGCACCAACAAGCGAATCATGCTCAAATAGGCAATAGAGTTCACCTTGTTCTAAGTGATAGGAAATATGTTCTCGAGTCGGATATGAATCATCCCATTGATAAATTTTCTTTTGTAAGAGTGCTTTTTTACATTCTGTATACATTGCATCTAATTCGTCTAATAAATTCATCGTACCTTTTCTCACATTTAGCATGAAACTCCCCCTTATAAACAAATTGAAATAGAATCGCCTTCAGAAAGTATTGTATTTGGCTTCATTTGTTGTCCGTTTAATTGAATATCCCCATTTTTAATTTTATCCACAATGCGTGTACGGCTCCAGTCGGAAATATATGTGGATAAGGCTTTATCGATGCGGTGGGAACCGAAAACGATATCTAATACGATCGTGATTTCGGTTATGCCGCTTTCTTGATGTTGCGTAATGGAAATGGTAGTAGTTGTTTCCGTTTGATCTTGCTGAGTCATATCGATCGTTTCAACGTGATCAGTAAATGCTTTATAAATACGAAGTTTTTGATTCCACGTATGGTCTTTCGGACATTTATAAATGGCAAAGCGGTATATGTTTTTTCCGTTGGCGTTATGCCTACGAATATTTGTATCGGTAAATAGGGTAGTACGTCTGCAATTTTTACAATATTTTTCGATTGTGTTTTGCTCGTTTTCATATAAACTCCAAGAAAGTTGTACTTTCTGCATTTTCCTTCACCTCTTATAGTAGTGGCAAAGAAACGTAATACAGCTATTTGGATGTCTTGTAGTATGAAGACATGAGAAAAAGACAAAAATAAAAGGAGGTCCCCAAAGAGGAACCTCCGTAAACATCATACTACAGATGCAATACGTTCCTTTGTAATGGGAATGGGCAGACTACTCCCTTGAAAAAGCACGGTGCTTTTTTGAGAGTAATGCTATCCAATTGCTGGTCCATTACAAAGTAGTTGTTGGCATACGTAGATAACGTCCTTTCTATCCAAATAGATTTATTCTTCATTATAACACAAAAGATTGAAAATTCAAAACTCTATTAATGAAAAAACACCAGCTAAAATAGCTGGTGCATACGATAAATTATATAAGTTCAAATAAAAATGAGCGTAATTCTTCTGCAATTTCTTCAGTCATAGAAAATGCATGCTCTAAGTAGCCTGGTTCGTTTAAATCGTCAGCACCGATGATTGCAAATTTATTGCGTTGCATATCAAGGACAATTGTTTTACCGTAATGACGATCGGAGTATAAAAGCGCTAAATCGTGACGCTCATTTTCTCCCATAAAGCTAACGAAACGAGTTTTTGTAGCGACAGTATCGTCGTACAGAAAGAAACGTTCTTCCATACACATGGCTCCTTTATTAAATATCTAAGTTTAAGTGTGGTTTATGATCTAAATGGTGATGCGTTTTAATGAATCGTACTGTTCTTGTTTTGTAACGCATTACGATAGAGTATGTTTCAGCTAAATCTCCGCCAAGGAATTTAACACCGTCTAATAACTCACCAGCAGATACACCAGTTGCTGAGAAGATTGCATCATCCCCAGATACTAAGTCATCTAACATAAGAAGTTGACGAGGGTCTTCTAATCCCATTTCACGACAACGAGCTTCTTCTTCTTCGTTCATTGGAACTAAGCGAGCTTGCATTTCACCTTCAAGGCATTTTAATGCTGCTGCAGAAATAACACCTTCTGGAGCTCCGCCAATACCTACGAATAAGTCGATACCCGTTCCAGGTAGTGCTGTTGCGATTGACGCACCAACATCACCGTCACCAAATAATTTTACGCGTGCACCTTTTGCACGAACACGGTCAATAATATCTTGATGACGTTCACGTTCTTGAACGATAACTGTTAGATCGCGAATCTTTTTATTGTTAGCTTCTGCTACAATTTCAATTGTTTTTTCAATTGGATCATCTAAGCTAATTTTACCAGCTGCTTTTGGACCAACCGCGATTTTTTCCATGTACATATCAGGAGCATGAAGAAGGTTCCCTTTGTCTGCGATTGCAATAACTGCCATTGCATTTGCAAGACCTTTTGCAACGATGTTTGTACCTTCTAATGGATCAACGGCGATATCTACTTCTGGACCGTTACCTGTTCCTAGTTCTTCACCAATATACAACATCGGTGCTTCATCAAGTTCTCCTTCACCAATTACAACTGTACCTGCCATGTTTACTGAATCGAACATATCACGCATTGCTGTAGTTGCTGCATCATCTGCTTCATTTTTCTTTCCGCGGCCCATCCACTGTGCGGATGCTAAGGCTGCTGCTTCTGTTACACGGACAATTTCTAGTGCGAGTTCACGTTCCAAGATTCCATTCCTCCAATTTCAAAAATCATACAAATATAACTATAACAAATAACGGAGAAAAGGTGAATTCGAAAAATTGTCGATTTTTTCAGAAGAAAGCGTTACAATTAAAATGTAAATGCTTTAATTTCCAGGTAGGTGACATTCATGTATTTTGTAGACAGAAAGAAAATAGAACAAATGCTAGTATGTTTAGAACGAGCAACAAGTACATTTCAAGAGAAAAAGATATATGAAACCGAGTTTGAATTTTACGCATTAGAGCGCATAGCCCATCTTATTATTGATTGTGTATTAGATGTAGGAAATGCGATGATTGATGGATTTATTATGCGCGATCCAGGAAGCTATGAAGATATTATTGATATTTTAATGGACGAGCGAGTGATAAGTGAAGAAGATGGACAAGGGATGAAAGAAATTATCCTTCTTCGAAAAATGCTTACGCAAGATTATATTCAAATGAATCATGATGAATTATATAAGATGATTCAAAAACATATTGCAGTGGTAGAGAAATACCCAGCAAATATTCGCAGTTATTTAGAAAAGGAATTAGGACCTGTATCTGCATTTGTACCAGAATAATTATGCTTATAAGATCCCCAGAGAATGCCTTTTGGGGATCTTATATTGTATGTGAGAAAGAAAAGGGAGAAGGGTGAAGTATGGGGGAAGCACGTACTACGAAAGACGAGATTGTACAATTGTTGAAAGTAAAGGGAGAGCACACGGTAGCGGAACTAGCTGACGTTTTAGAGATTACAGAAATGGCGATTCGAAGACATTTAAGTAATCTTGAGAAAGATGGACTCATTTATTCTAAGATGGTAAGGCAACATGTCGGAAGACCAACTTATTTGTATGGATTAAGCGAAAAGGGAGAAGATACATTCCCGAAAGAGTATAAGCAATTTGCGATTGATATGCTAGAAGATTTAGCTCGAATGGGCGATGAAAAAATACTTCGTTACGTTTTAAAAGAGAGAACGAAGCGAATGGAAGAACAGTTACAAAAGAGAGTGAATAATCAAAAGAATTTAGCATATAAAGTGCAAGAGATAGCAGCTATGCAAGAGAAAAATGGTTATATGGTTCAAATAAAGAGAGATGGAGAGAAATCTTTCGTAATTGAAAAACAAAACTGTCCGTTAAAGGAAATTGCCGAGAGATTCCCGCAAGTGTGTGAAGATGAAAAAGAAATGTATAAGCGTTTATTTACGAACGCAGAAGTGAAAACGCTAGCAAATATGTGCGAGGGCGATTGTAGTTGTTCTTATCAAATAAAAGAGAAAAAATGAACGTTATGGGGCGCTTTAAGGTAAAGCGTTTTTTTCTTTTGGAAAAGCGGGTAATATAAGAGTGGTATGATAAGGTGAGAACGTTAGCATAGAAGGAGAGACATAATCGATGTATAAAGGTTACTTAATTGACTTAGACGGTACGATGTATCGTGGAGAAGAACAAATTGAAGAAGCAAGCGACTTCGTAAAAGCATTAGGAGAGCGCGACATTCCATATTTATTCGTTACGAATAACTCAACTCGCAAACCAGAACAAGTGGCAGAAAAGCTTGTTCGTTTCGATATTCCGGCGAAAGCGGAGCAAGTATTCACAACGAGTATGGCGACTGCGAACTTCATTTATGAACGTAAACAAGACGCAACTGTATATATGATTGGTGAAGAAGGCTTACACGATGCACTTGTGGAAAAAGGATTTGAACTTGTGGATGAAAATCCTGATTTCGTTGTTGTTGGTTTAGATCGTGACATCACATATGAAAAATTAGCAAAAGCGTGTCTTGCTGTGCGTAATGGCGCGACGTTTATTTCTACAAATGGGGATATTGCCATCCCAACTGAGCGAGGGTTATTACCAGGTAATGGTTCATTAACATCAGTTGTAGCAGTATCAACAGGTGTGGATCCAATCTTTATCGGAAAACCAGAATCAATCATTATGGAACAAGCTTTGAAAGTGCTTGGCATAGAAAAGAATGAAGCATTAATGGTTGGGGATAACTACGATACAGACATTTTAGCAGGAATAAATGCTGGTATGCATACCCTTCTTGTCCACACTGGAGTCACAACTGTGGAGAAGTTAACAGAATACGAAGTACAACCAACGCAAGTTGTGCATAACTTGACGGAGTGGATTGAGAAGATGTAATGAAGAAAGCTGTTCCAAACTTTGGAACAGCTTTTTTTTATTTCGTTGTGACTAGTGTCGATTTTTGTCGGTAAGTCGATATATTTGAAAAATCGCCGATATAATCTGAGTTGCGCTGATATATTTAGAAAATCGCTGATATAACTTTATTTAAAACGCACGATTCACAACGTCTTTAACCTCTTCAAGATATTGCTTACGCACACTGTCATCCACAGAAGGGACACTTGTATAGAATGTATGCTCAATTGTTTCAATACCTGTGAATTCAAAAATACCAACATCCGCTGTTTTCTTCATTGCATCAAACATGCCACCTGCTGTGTATGCCTCTTTCGTATTGCCCATTGTAGATAATAACAATCCTTTTTTACCGCTTAATAACTTTTCAATGCCGTTTTCACCGTAAGCATAAGCAAATCCATGGCTAAATACACGGTCAACGTATCCTTTTAAAATAGCAGGAAGTCCCGCCCACCACACTGGATAAATGAATGTAATGCTGTCAGCCCAAGAGATATGTTCTTGTTCTTCTTTAATATCTTCTGGTGTATTTCCTTGAGAAAATGAGATGAAATCGGAAGCGCTTAATACTGGATTAAAGTTTAATTCGTATAGATCGCGAACGCGTACTTCGTGACCTTTTCCTTCTAATTCACTTTTTACCGTTTCTAAAATCGCATGGTTGAAGCTTTCTGTATTCGGGTGTGCATAAACGATTACATGTTTCATTTTTCTTCCTCCTATTTGTGGATATGTGAATAGCTATTTGTATTTCTGTAACTATTATGGTTACTACTTTTATAGAAGTCAAGTAATACATATGTATGTATAAAAAGACGCTCGAAAATCGCCTTTTTATACCCCGCTCATACAAAGTACAAAGAAGACGAATAAAATGATAACAATACCAATGCCAAAGTTAAATACGAGAGTACTATCCATATATGTAGCCTCCTTGTTTGAAAGTAAAAAGCACTCTAGTTAAGAGTGCTTTTTTATTTTGAATCTACTTTATAACTTTTAGAAAGTGATTCATGCGTGTCATGATTTACATTATTTTATGTATTTATGCTTTGAAATGAGTAAGTCCTTGTGAGATATAGAAAAAAAGACACTCGTTGGAGTGTCTTTTAAGATGACAAAATGTGCCAATTGCTTGAGGTTGATAAGACGCTAATTTCCGTGTTAACGCCTTTTCTCTAATCAAGAAGTGTAGCAACAGCGATTCAAATAAATTGTACCATCTGTTTAACCGCGGTGCGTATGCAATTGTGCATATGATGATCATGAGGTAGGTAATGAACTGTGAATAATTTGAAGTGATTTATTTACGATTTCTTCTGCGGCATATATGCCGATTGCGTCTGTTTTTAAAATATGGGGTTGTAAGCTATCATGCATTGCCCCTAACTCACCATGAAGTGGTGCGAAGGCATGGTTCGCCTTTTCAAGCATGCATAAATCAAGTAAAGAATCCCCAGCTGTAATAATCGTATCTATTTGCAAAATTTCTTTTATATATTGCACGGCGTCCCATTTATTAATTGGTTTTGGTACAAAGTATAGCTTTCTACCTTGAAGTGAATGATTCCAGCCTTGTTTGTCTAACCAGGAAGTGAAGGATGATAATTCATCATAAGGAATGTTCTCCCGTTTAATAATGCAATAATGGAATAGATCATCAGCTGTTTTTTGCGATATAACCCAATCTTTATGAGCTATTTGTCCAAATTCCTTTAGTATGTCGTTTCTCTCTATACATTCAACCGATAGTCTTTCTTTTACTGTCCTGTTCCAAGTACCATCTTGTTTCCCATTATGAAGGATATTGCCGCCGTTACTTGTAATGGCGTATTCGGGAATGATTTCGTTTTGGAATAAAGCAATACGCTGAAACTGCTTAATAGTTCTTGTTGTAACTGGGATGAAATGTGAGTGCAGTTGTAATTTTTTTAGTAGTGAAATGGTTTTATGTGATATGAAAGAAATTTCTTTCCCATCTAAAGTTTCAATGAGTTGAATTGATTCATCTTCTATAGGGGCACGAAACGATTTCCGGGAATAAATAAGCGTCTGATCAAGATCACTGGCGAAAATCATATTGTTTCCTTCCTAAGAGGCTTAATGAGCCCGCAACATGAATAAGCCATATTCTCATAGATTTCAATTGGGACATTCTTTTCTTTAGCGAGAAGTAAAATATGCTTTAAATCGGGATTGTTTTGCTTACGTATTAAAATTTTCCACGGTATTCTCCGGAGTAATACACGAGTTGTTTCACCGACTCCTGGTTTAATTAAGTTAATATCGTCAATTTCAAAGTGATTTTGGATAGACTGTATATCTTTTAATCCTTGCCAAGAGGGATCAGTGTAAGTTGAAGTAATATAACGTAATTGATTATCTATATGAGAATGAACAGAAGGGAATAACTCTGTTACCTCATCAACGAAGAAATTTGATAAGTCTTCTTGTTCTAGCTCTTTATAATATTTAACACCATGAAAATCATTTGGACCGATATAGGTGTCATTTAGTACAGTGCGGCTAATTAGTCCAGAGACTGTTGCATTTAAGCAAGCGCTAGGAATAAGAAAATCTTCACGTGTACCGTAAATTGAAGTACAGTAACCGGGATCAGCAAGCACAGCCATACAATGAGAAATGTGTGTATTATTTCGTTCGTTAAATGTGTGTACTGCATATTCTAATTCTTTTTTTATTGCACCTTTTCCAGTCCACCCATCAATGAATTGAATTGTTTCTTTAGGGTGATGTTCCAAAATATAATGGAGTGCATTTTCATCAATACCGCGTCCGCGAACAATAGAAATACAATAGTGAGGTACATCAAGGTTGTATTGATAGCGTATGTAGCGTTTGATAAGAATGCCAATAGGTGTACCAGCACGAGCTAATGAAACGAAGACAAGGTTAGTTCCTTTAGTTTGTATAATCTGTTCGGCGACAACTCCAACAGCGATGGCTAGTTTGTGTTTATATTGTTGCAGGGAAGAAAAGAATAAATCCATATACGCTTTAGATGGTTTATATTCCATTGGTAACATTTCGGAATAATGTGTGCCAGCTTGAATTGATTGTTCTCTAGTTTCCGTGGAACTTTCTTTCATTAAATCACTAATATCTTTTAATAGAAAAATAGCATCATTTGGATTGTAACTACTAATATGAGAATTTAATTTTACCATAATTATCAACCTTCCTTTTCTATGCTATTTGAAAATGAGACGATATGAATAAAAGGAATAACTGTTTGTAACTGCTGTAGAAGAGGAGATAGGGCTTCTTCCCCTAAATCACGCTCAATGAAAACAAATACTTCATCGTAATCATGAGGTGAAATATTATAAAAGTAATTTGTAATAGTAGAATCTTCAGGACTTGGATATGAGAAATGATTATGAATGGCGTAGTTCACATCATTTGAAACAGAATGGATAGGGCTTCTTGTTGTAGATTGATATAAAATATTTTCACCCATTTCATCAGCAATTTTCATTGGGATATACATAAATTCACCCGTTCCGAGACAGAGTGTTCGTTTTCCCATTCTTTCTCTTTTTAAAGTTTTTCCTGCTTCTTGGGCGAAAGAATGAATGTGCTTTTGTTCATATGCTGAAATGCCAAATCGCCCAGTATATTTTATATAATTTGATGTATAGGGTGATTTTAGGCAGGTAAGGGTATGTTTTTTGAAATCAGGTTTTGTTTCTTCAATTTGAATCTCTTTTTTTGCAATATTTAATGGTTGGCCAGTTGTATGAATACTGCCTTCTAATAAAGAAATAACATGAACCTTAATTTGAAGTTCTTCTTCTAATTGTTTAAATTGTTTTCTATTAGTATGAGAACGCCAGTCTAATAAAGAAGCAATTATATATTCTTCTCGTGGGAATTTATTTTGAATAGATCTAATAATATTTAATGCTGTTTTTCCTGTTGTCATCTCATCATCTACGAGAACAATCGGGTTGTTGTTTTGAAAAAAGCTTTCATCTACATAACAACGGTGCGATGTTGCATGAGAATGTTCTTCCTCAAATGTAATGACAGATTCTAGGTGGGGTATCGATTCCCTAGTTGTATGCACATACTTTGCATTTTGAAAGCATTGAAACATAGAATGACCAAGTGCTGTCGCTGTTTCAGCGAATCCGATGAACAAAACTTCTTCTTGCAGAGGATATTGATAACGAAATACTTCCTCTGGGATTTCATCAATTTCTAATGAAATGAGATTTAAAATTTCTTTTCGAAATGGATGAGAAATATTATGTAGTATTTCCATATATCTTGCAGCGAGAGCAACTCCACTTGATAGAGAGACTGCAGGTTTAATAGGAAGATGCTTTCCAAGGATTGTACTCACAAATAAAAAACTACGTTTCTTATTTATTCTCGCAGCCATTTGAAAAAGATTGTCTAGCGCTAAATTATATGGATTATCACGTACTTCTACATGGACTTGTATATTATTTAAAACGTTATACGTGTTGCTTTGCGTTTGTAATAAGGAGATCGGTGAATTGTTTGTTTTCATGTAGCACCCCGTAAATATTAGATTTTAAAATGGTTTTGCGAGCCCAGCTATAATGAGGTTTTACTTCATTCATTTTGTTAGAAAAACTGCTTTTTAGCACTCCATTATACGTATCTGCATTTTGTAAAATTGATCTCGCATCTAAATAATCTTCCATTGTGACAATGTGCATTGCCTGTACAACTTTAATATGAGATGGGTGAATAACTGTCTTTCCGATTAAGCCATTTGCATGGTCAAGTGATACCTCTTGAATAAGCCCTTCTTCATGATCATTAGAAAAATATTCCCATACACATCCTGAAATAATATATTCATTTGTTGCCCTTGAGAAAACGTTAATAATGTCTGAAATACAATCACGGACAACAGTAATATGATAGATAGGTGTGTATTTATTGCGCCGAATACTAAATATACTTGAAAAATCAGTAGCACCAATACGTACATTTAAGATGTAATCGTGATAAGAATCTAGTAAATTTTTTATTTGTAATAATGATTCTGCCCGTGTTTCCTTATACATAATTTCGGGTGATTCTAAAATCGGCATGCCATATAGCGATAATGAGTATAACTCGTTTATATATGCAAGCTGATCGATATAAGTCTTTCCGTTAATCGGTGTGAATTTTGGAAAGACAAAACCACATAAACAATGAACAGCACTACCTAATTCAGTAACAATTGTCTTCATTTGACTTGGCTGTCGAACTCTAATAAAAAGAAGTGGGATGTCTGCTTGGTTTAGTATGTTGGCACTGACTAAGTTAGCGATTTGCTGTATTTGAACGACGAGGTTTTGCTCTGCAAGTTTTACTTCCTCATCGCTGATAGCGTCCTCTAGACAAAGAATAATTGAGGTAGCATCCACATGTTTCTTTCTAATTATATCTTCCGCAATCGTTTCTTTCGTGCCGGGAGTATATAGTGTGGCACCTAGTGCGTAAGCTAGTTGTTCTTTCCCTATATTTTTTGAAAAACTAAGGGGTTCTTTATAGAAAAAATTTTGCCGTTCTTCCGAGGAGAGATAAGAAAAGTAATTCAAATTGTCACCACCTTATTTGTAATGATTCTGTTTAATCGTAACATAATAAGAAAAATCTTCCATAAAAATAAAGCGAGAAATTAAAAAATATATTGAGAAAGATGAATTATAAGATGAATATCGAATATTGTTAATAGAAATATAATAGGGGGAAAGAGAAAGTGGATATACATAAGTTAACAGAGGAAGAAGCAAATGAGATAAATACTTGGACGTACGAGGAACCTTATAGTTTATATAGTTTTTCAGGCGAGAAAGAAGTAATAGAAGAGCTATTAGATGGAACGTATTATGGCTGTTGTGACGATCAAGGAGACCTCATCGGTTATTTTTGTTTTGGAGCAAATGCACAAGTGCCAGGTGGAAGAGATGCTAATTTATATGGTGGAGAAGATGTGATTGATATCGGACTTGGCATGAAGCCGGCGTTAACTGGGAAGGGAATAGGGAAAGAATTCTTCCAAGCTGGAATAGCGTTTGCCACGAAAGAGTTTAATGCAAAAATGTTTCGATTAAGCGTAGCAACATTTAATACAAGAGCGATTACGGTATATAAAAATATCGGATTTAAACAAGGGACTATTTTTTTGAGTCGCGGAAGAGAATTTATGCTTATGGAATACGAAAGGCCGTCAGCATGAAACTGACGGCCTAGAAAACATTATTATTCTGAGTGCTCAGCTCGGTGCGCTAAACGGCTTGAAGCTGCGGCAGCAATTCCGCCAACGATATCGTCAAGGAATGTGTGCACTTTTCCAGTTGATTTATCATTTAAGTATTCTAAAATACCAGGTTTTAATTTATCAATATATCCAAAGTTCGTGAAACCGATAGAGCCGTACACGTTTACGATAGAAAGTGCGATAACTTCATCAATTCCGTATAAGCCTTCATCACGTTTTACAATATCTTGTAACGGTTCACTTAGCATTCCCTTTTCAGCAAGGACATCAAGTTCGATACCAGTAATCAGTGCGTTTTGTACTTCACGTTTTGATAGTACACGTTCTACATTGTAACGGCATTCTGACATCTCTAAATTTGGATGATATTTTTTTTGAAGAAAATGAACAAGTTCAGCAATATCGTCAATTGTTACACCACGTTCTTGTAATAGTTGTAATGCTCTTTCTTGTAGTTGATTTGATTCTTTCATGTTTATCACCTTTTTTTCTTTTTAGTATTTGTATACGTTTCGTTGCTTTATCCTGTGCATAGGAATGAAAGGCGAGCACAAGCTCATATATATAAAGAAAAACCATAGGTGGCGACTGCGATGATTCAGCATATTTATGAGCATTATCACATGCATGTTAAAGAATTAATCCCCCTTGGCCCCTATAAAAGCTTTTGGATTCGCAACAAAATTTATGTACTTGTTCCAATTGGAGAAATGGAGGAAGAAGTACTTGTAGAGATGAAAAAGCTCAGTGACTATATGAACCAGCAAGGGGATATAACTGTAGCGACTTTCGTTCCAACTATACACGGCTACTATGTAAGTGAGATAGAAGAACAAAATTACTGCTTATTAAAAGGTATGCGAGCGTTAGAACGACATGCTACGTCATTAGGAAGTGAACTTTCTATATTCCATAAACGAGGTGCATTCTTTCCAGAAGAAATCGAGCAATTAAGCCGCATTGGTGAATGGAAAGCGTTATGGGAAAAGAGACTCGATCAGTTAGAAAAGTTTTGGCAATCACAAGTGATGAACCACCCTACAGACGTATTCGATCAATTGTTTATTGAATCCTTCCCGTATTACTTAGGAGTTGCAGAAAATGCCATTCAATATGTTGTTGATACAGAAATGGATGATACGCCGCAACTAACGGATGCAGCGACAATTTGCCAAGAACGATTCACACCTTTATTATGGCATCAAACGAAGCGTCTCAAACTTCCTTTTGATTGGGTGTATGATCACCCAACTCGAGATATAGCAGAATGGATTCGCTATATGATGATTGAAAAAAAGAAAGACTGGGATCAAACAATTGTTCAATTTGTTACAGATTATGAACGAAATTACTCGCTGTCCTCATTTGGTTGGCGCTTATTATTTGCAAGGCTCCTGTTCCCGCTTCACTATTTTGAAACGGTCGAACGATATTACCAAACTGGAAACGAAGAACAAAAAAGCATATATAGAGATCGCTTAGAAGCCATTTTACACGATGTGAACCGCTCAGAGCAATTTATGAAGCATTTTTATGGCTCACTTCGTTTACCGGTAGATAAGCTCGGGATTAGAAAATTAGATTGGTTATCTTAAAAATATAAAAAAGAGACCGAGTGAGGTCTCTTTTTTATATACCACAATTTTATGTAATACATTATGCCCCTACCTGTTGATCTGTACATATATTTAAAACGAATTTATGCCTTTCGAGCTTTTCATTTACTTTACCCAATAATTCTTGCTGGATTTCTTTAAATAAAAATTGATAGCTTGTATTCCATGTTGGTATAACGGATGAAAGGCCTAATAAATACTCTTTTTTCTTTTCTAGTTCTTGAATTGTTACAAAAGTGTTCCCCATTTTTGGCATCTGTCGTCCCCCTATGTTTTTTTACTGTATATGTGTGAACGATTCACTATATAGTATTAATTATCGCATTTTTTGAGAAGGATTTCCAATTTTGTTTTATGATGTTAACGGATAAATGTGATTTGAATAAAAAAAGGAGACCAAATTTGGTCTCCTTTTAGCAAGTGACTTTGAACGAGCCGCTTCCGCTTTTAGATTAAAATACTTGTTCTACTTCGATAACGCCTGGTACTTCTTCAAGTAACGCGCGCTCGATACCAGCTTTTAGTGTGATTGTAGAACTTGGGCAGCTTCCGCATGCACCCATAAGGCGTAGTTTTACGATACCTTCTTCAATGTCTACTAATTCAACGTCTCCGCCATCGCGAAGTAAGAATGGACGTAATTTATCTAATACTTCTAATACTTGTTCTTGCATATGTGGGTTTTCCATTTTTATCGACTCCTTTCATCAGTTTTATTATAATCAAGATAGAGGGGAAAATCTATTTTTTCTCTTCTTGTTTTATTGTCGAAATATTGTATCGTGTTTTTTCAGTATAGGGGTATGGAATAAGTTTGTAAAATGATGTGCTTATGTAATAAGACATCTGAATATACTGTTGGGACAAGAAGTGGGGGAGAAGAAATGGTTAATGTTCAAGTGTATGGGACGAAAGTAATTTGTGCGAGCTGCGTCGGAATGCCATCTTCAACAGAAACGTTTGAATGGTTACAAGCGGCAATTGGTCGTAAATATGAAGGACAAGAAAATAAATTTAATTTCGAGTATATTGATTTCCAAGAAGAACAAGAAGATGCAGATAAAAAAGCATTCGCTGAGCGCGTAGTGGAAGAAGATTTATTTTATCCGGTCGTTCTTGTAAATGGAGAAATTGTTGGAGAAGGAAATCCTCGTTTGAAGGATGTTTATGAAGAAATCGAGAAATATTTATAAAACAAGAAGTCTTTGCGAATTTGCAAAGGCTTTTTTATTGGAGGGATAGATATGAAAAATGGAGTGAAGCATGCGTTACCAACGGAAGTACAACAGTTAATGGAGCGGTACACAGTAGAATTAAAAGAAATTTTTTTGGATGAAAAAATAGTCGGGGTATATATTTACGGATCCATCGCACTAGGTGCATTTCATAAGGAAACGAGCGATGTTGATTTTGTTACAGTGATAAATGATTCCGTGAATGAAGCTGAAAAACAGCAGCTTGTGGAACTACATAAGAAACTTAGTGACAATACGCTAGGTAAAAGAATGGACGGTATGTATATTCCGCTTGCTGACTTAGGGAAATACAATGATGAAATGAACGAGTACGTGTATTGTGCAGATGGTAAAGCTAATGTTGGTCATTGGGACATTAATGCGGTCACATGGTGGACGTTGAAAAATCAAGGCATTACAGTTACAGGAAAAGAAGCAGAAGATCTTCCGCTGCAAATACAATGGAATGATGTAGTAAATACGATGAAATACAACGTAGAACAGTACTGGAGTGAAAAGGCGAAGAAGCCATATTTATTTTTTATAGAAGAGTGGGTAGAATCAGCTGTCGTTACGATGGGACGTATTTTATATACACTAGATCATAAAACAATCGTTTCAAAAGATAGAGGATTGCAATACTTGTCAGAACGTTCAGCGGAAGAATGGGCGCTTTTATTAAAAGAAGTAGCGAGAATACGGCACAATCCAAAAGAAAAGAGAATGCTCTCAAGGTGGAGAAGAGCAGATATGACGAAGAGGTATTTACTGCATTTAATTGAGACGTGTAGAGAGAAATGGTAGGGAAGAAAATGGACAATACAGTGGGGTGTATTGTCTTTTTTATTTTGTAGTAGATAGAAAAGTATTTACAAGTATTGTGTAGAGGAAAGATAATAGAAAAAAATATGCGCATGGGGGAAGATGATGAGTAAATATAAATTACATATAGATAGAGAACAATTATGGAAAGGATGCGTTTTAAATTCGATTGCCCATGCAATTAATGTAGCGCATTGTCCAGATTTCTCACATGAAAGTTCATGGGATGGATTTAACTATAGTATGCAAGATAGCCAAGGGGGACAAGGGACAATTACGTTTCATCCGAATTACACGATTGTATGTCTTCAAGATGTGAATAGCGAGAGAATTGATGAGTGGATTGATGCGAAAAAATTTTTTGAAGGGGCACCTTCGGAAGTAATAGATATTGCGAAAGAAGAAGCACTTCAATACGTATTAGAAGAAGTAGAAGGCGAAACAGTTCCTTTGATTACAACTGCATTTTGGATTGAGGATAGCGGTGCGTATTCAATTGATTCATTTGAAGAGATGGAAGAGCACGGCGGATTCTTATTAGAAATTCCATTACTTGATACAGAATCAGCAATGGAAAGACTAGAAGAAGAGTATGAACTGACAGAGGAACAAATAGAGCTTTTACAACTCGTGTATGAGAAAAAAATCCAAAGGCCAAATGAGGAAATTAAGTTGTCTAAAGAAGAAGTAGCAATGATTGGAACGGAAGATAGCGAAGGATTGGAAGTTAGTAAGGACTCATTTGAAGAAATGAATATTACTTGGGAGTTGTAGGGGGGATAACATGTTTCCGATTGGTGATCAGCCGAAGATTATGAAAGACTTAGCAAGTATAGCTGGTGATTTAGAAGAAGTAGCGATTGAGGGGAAAACAAAAAATATAGAACGACTAGCATCTTTGAAAGTTAAAAAATTATGGGTGTTCACAGTAAATCAAAAGCAGTTTGATCATATTCTTACGTATGTTTGTCCCGATATATTATACGTTTACAAAATGAGGGTCGAGGATTTAAGTAGCCTTCAGAAATTGTCCAATTTACAACAGTTGTATATGTGCTGGAATACAAAAGCGAAGACGTTATGGGATATTGATTATAATAAAAAACTCAAATCCTTACTAATTGATGATTTTTCTAAGTTAGAAGATTTAAGTGCTTTAAGTAAGTGCACACAACTCAATACCTTCTATATGGGTGGTGGAATAAATACAGCGATGAAAGTACAAACTTTAAAACCACTCGCTGAATTACAGCAGTTGCAAAAGCTTACTTTGATGAATTTAAAGGTTAAAGATGATTCATTAGAACCGTTAATGCAATTGAAAAATTTAAAGGAGTTAAGCTTATCTAATCAATTTAAAGTGGAAGAGTATGCAAAACTCTCTGTAGCATTGCCATATACGGTATGCGAGTCTTTTAAACCTTACGTATATATGAACGATGCAATAGATGGGAAAAATATAATGGTGACTGGGAGAAGAAGGCCAGTCCTTAATTCAAAAACGGATATTGTGAAGATGCAAAAGTATGAAGAACGATTTAAAAAGTTACAAGAGGAATATAAAGCACTAGTAGAAAGTACAATGTGAAATTACATTGTACTTTCTACTAGTTTTTTCATATACATATCAACTTCGTGAAAGAATATGGGCTCTTTTTCCTCGGTATTCAGATGCACGGTGCAATGTAAATATTGCTGTAAGTAGCGATTAGCTTGTTCGTACTGTTTTAATTTGTAGAAAGAAAAACAGGTAAGAAGTAGAAACGCTTTTTCTTCTAATATTGGAACGACAGCTAGTACCGGAGTAATGGAATGTATATTTATTTCCACTGAATTTTCATAAGATGCCCACGTTTGAAACCAGTCGAAAATAGTAGAAAGGTAATTCGGAATGTTGATAGTTTCATGTGAAACATTGTGCAATAGCTGGTTCTGTTTGATATGTATAGGCTCTATTCTTGTTTGTAGAATGCAAGCGAATATTGAAATGTTTTCTTTTATTTGTAATTGGTTCGTAATAAGCTGCGGGAGACCGATAGGGTGAACTCCTATATTTATATAAAAATCATCTCCAAACTGGCTTTTTTGTATGTTAATGAGCTTATAAAATCCGTTTTCAGCTTTGAAAAATGTATGTCTTTTTTTCTTAAAGCCGAGTGGTTTTAAAGTGGCGTGTAAATTTGTAATAAAATCTTGCTCCTTTTTAGAGCCAGGCTTATTCTTCGTCATATTCATAAGAGCGGTCAAAAGTTATATGAAGTAAATATGTCTTTTGAAATTGAATTGCCTCCATTTCTTATCGGAGAGATGATGGTATTGTCCTTAGGAGAAGGCAGAATTTGTGGTATTAATATTCAAACAGGTAAAGTGCTTTGGAACAATACTACTCTACATGATATTACAGAGGTTCTGTTATATAAAGATGGAGAAATTTACATTGCAACTTCAAATTTAGAATTGATAATACTTGATGCTGAATGTAGTGAAGTAAAAGATATAATTAAACTCCCTAAAAATGTTGTTGTAATAGATTTTATTGTATCAATTGAGGAAGGTAATAATGGACTATTCATTAGTTGTGTAAGTGGAAATATGTTTGAAATAGTAGAAGGCTAATTTGTGAGCGCTCTTAAGTCGAGATGTTTGTTTTAAAATAGTAGTATATATTCACTAAAAAGGATGTATAAAAATGATTTTGATGCATCCTTTTTAGTGAATATATAAAATAATTAACTTAGTGTATTAAAGGTATGATACACGATTATTTTAATATATTTAAAAGTAAAATGAAATAAGAAACGGATAATTGTCGGAATATATTCGATTTCCGTTCACTTTTATGAAATATGTGTACTTTTTGTTAGATTCCTTCATTTTGTCCATATACAATAAATGTATATAGAAATAAGAAAAGGATGATGTACGTGAAGGACACGGTTTTACAAGAAACGATTTCTCCACAAGAATTACATAAAGTTGTTCAAAAGAATACAGCTTATTATGACTTTAAGTGGGGTAAAGTAGAAAATCCAGCGCAAGGGAATACATGGAATTGGGTAGCCTTTTTCTTCCCAACTTTTTGGTTAGCTTATCGTAAAATGTATAAGTTATTTATTATATTTGCGTTATTGGCTATACCTAGTATAGTTATACCCCCTTTTATAGATATTCCAGATGGGATTTATGTAACATTTAGTTTAGCTCTTCAATTAGGAATGATGATATTTACTGGATGGCAAGGAAACCGTTTATATTATAAGCAGGCTGTTCGTGTTTTTCGTAAGGGAGAAGATGCGTCTGATCATGAGAAGGCGTATTTCTTACAATCAAAGGGCGGCGTGAGTATTGCTGGTATGATTGGTTTACAGATTATAGTCGGGATTGTGTATGGATTAGCTGCGTTCGGGCTGTCCTTTTTACCAACTGAGCCGAATATTAAAAACGTTGTTCGTTCAAGTGGAGAAGGGGTTACTTTAGAGATTATGACTAATAATCCAACTTGGAAGTTTGTGAAGAAAGAAAAAGATTATGACGTAGTAGAGTTTACTGGTTATGATTATACAGAGAAGAAAAACGTGAAAATTAAATTTGCTGTTTATTTCGATGAAGATGATTTCGAGTGGCAAGAGGTATATGAAAATAATAAGAAGTTAAGTGAAGAAGAAGTGGAAGAATATCAAATTTACATTGAAGAAAATAATTTGGGTTTCTAGAGGGAACTCGTTCATTTTGAAAAGAAGAATCTTGTGAAGGTTCTTCTTTTGTTTATTAGGGGGGAGAGAAATAATTTCAGCATTAATAGAAGCTCTAATAGGATCGATTAGTTTAAGTACGGGTTTACACATGAAAAAGATTGATGCTAACATACGTTACTTGCAGCAGTATGAATGGTTTCGAATGATATATGAAGACGAGAAGTATCGAAAGTTATTTATTACGAACTACAAAGTTCGCTCATATTTACAAAGTAAGCTAAGAGTTCGATTGCTCGTAAAAAATAAAAATGCACAACGAAGATTTTTAAAATTAGTAGAAGAGCAAATAGAAAAACGGCATACAAATTGAAATTTTGTAAAATACAATAAAAAATGAGAATTTGAGGTAGGGTTGTCAATAACGTGAGACTATGGCACTATAAAGAAATGCTATACAAATTTTATTTATCGAGATGTAAACATCAATTTTGATTTTTACGTATAAATAATGAACGGAGGAAATGAATTTATGGCTACTTTACCAAATTGTCCAAAATGTAATTCAGAATATACGTATGAGGATGGCGTTCTTTTCGTATGTCCAGAATGTGCTCATGAGTGGGGCCAAGAAGCAGAAGCTGAAAATAATGATGGTGCGAAAGTTGTAAAAGATGCGAACGGAAACGTTCTTCAAGACGGCGATGCAGTTACTGTTATTAAAGATTTAAAAGTAAAAGGAACTTCTTCAGTTGTGAAGATCGGTACGAAAGTAAAGAGTATCCGTCTAGTTGATGGCGATCACGATATCGATTGCAAAATCGACGGCTTCGGAGCTATGAAGTTAAAATCACAGTTCGTTAAGAAGGCGTAAGTAAATAGAAGAGGAGGCGAATAGCCTCCTCTTTTTATTATGTCACTTTTTGTCGGTAAATCGATATTTCGTACAAAATCGTTGATATATTCTGAGTTATGATAGATATATTTGAAAAATCGTTGATATATTGCAAGTTATGATAGATATATTGAAAAAATCGTTAATATAATTTCATTCATCGTGAACTACGCACGATTCACCGTGCACCATAGTCAATTTCTTTCAATTGACATCGCTTATTAAAGAACGTTTTATATCCAAGCTGTAAAAAGATAATGACAGCAAAGGCAGTACTTCCAGAAATACCGAGTATGATGGCGATTTGATATTGAATGGCTGTGAATGGTGATACACCGGATAATATTTGACCAGTCATCATGCCTGGTAAGCTTATAATCCCCATTCCGACCATAGAATTGATTGTCGGTAAAATAGCAGAGTCAAAAGCGTCTCGAATGAGCGGAGCAGCTGCTTCTTTCGGTGTTGCGCCGAGCATAAGTGCACCTTCAATTTGACCTCTTTGCGATTTCATATTGTTTAAGAACGTATTTGCGCCGAGAGAAACGCCAGTCATGGCATTCCCAACTAACATTCCTGTAATAGGGACGATATATTGCGGAGCATACCACGGATCATGTCCGATAATAACAAAGATAAATAGTAGAAGTGGCCCAATTGATCCGGCGACCATGGAAAGGGCGGCTACTCGTTTTAATTCTTTAGACATTGGGATGTTAACTCGTTTATAAATATTAAAAATTGCAAAGGTAGTAATAGAAGTAATGAGAGCAATTGTATAAAATGGATTACTGTTTTCAAATACGTATGTAAGGACATATGCAACAAGTACGAGCTGAATCGTCATACGGAATGTTGCGAGCGCGATTTGTTTTTCGCGAGGTATTCCTTTTAATTTTACAAGTCCAATTAAAATAAGAATGAAAATATAGGCAGCTGCAAGTTGCCAAATTTGGAGTTCAATAACGCCCTTCAACAGAGAGCACTTCCTTTCTAGTTGCACCGTTTGCTTTACTAATCTCAATAATGTCGTCTGCAATTTCTTCTGGAAGTTGTTGTGAGTGTGTGATGAAGATAATTGTTTTTTTCTTTTTTCGTGCTAGTTCAGTAAATTGTTTCATAACGCGGCGTTCTGTATCACTGTCTAATGCTGAAGTAGGTTCATCTAATAAATAGACAGGCGGATCCATAAGTACGATACGTGCAAAGGCAAGTCTTTGTTTTTCACCGCCAGATAGTGAGGAGGCGCTATTTTCTAATTGCTTGTCTAAGCTAACGGTTTGTAATGCACTCCGCAGGGCATCATCATTTGGAAATGGTTTTTCAGAAAGACGAAGTCCCATTAATAGGTTGTCTTTAACGGTTCCATCAAAAATAGGTGGAGTTTGCCCAAGCATAACTACGTCACGACGTAATTGAATAGGGTGATAATCAGAAATTAATTTTCCGTTATATTCAATTGTGCCGGATGTTGGAGATTGTAAATCGTTTAACATGCGAAGCAACGTGCTTTTTCCGCTTCCGCTTTCACCGATAATGCAAGTAATCTTTTCTTTTTGAATCTGTAAATAAGGAATGTATAGTATATCTTTATATATAACGTTTTTTAATATAAACATAAATCGCTCCTTTCTGATTCTAGTTATATCGTATCAAAAAAGAGAAGATAACGGTTATAAAGAGCAACGTTTTTTCTTCGTCTTGAGTTTTATTAATAAGTTAAGTAAACGATCTAATTCTTGGCTGAAAGAAATCACTTTATCATGAGTCAATCCGTATCGTTCAACGAGATAGATTAACTCTTTCTTTTTCGCTTCTATTCGATTGTTTAGTTTCGATAAGTTCATAAGTGGAATGTAATGCCTCCTACAAAAGTATTTATCACATAAAAAATAAGACCGAATGAATTCGGTCTTCAAGGAAATAATAAAACAACTTACAAATAGCATACAATGTTTATCAATATTTTTTAATATAAAAATGAAAAATAAATCATTATAAATATTGAGAAAGATGTGTCTGATAATTTTTAAAAACTGATGCAAAGAGGCTGCCTACATAGTAGACAGCTTGTAAAGTATTAACCTTTATGATATTTGTACATCCAAAGAAGACCAGATTTTAATAATCTCGGTACACGTCCCATTAATGGTTGGTTTGCGAGTAAACCGAATCCATGCTTCTTACCAAGAGATCCTAGAACACCTTTTAATTTAATAACAGGTAGTTCATCCGGGAGTGGTTCATTATTCCAACGTTTTAATAATATTTGGACAATTTGTTCTCCTTGACCTTCAGCAAGTTGGGCAGATGGTGCATGTGGAAGTGCTGCGCAATCTCCTACAACATACACGTGCTCATTGTTTGGAATATTGTGATATTTCGTTAAGACAACCCGTCCGCTACCATCTTGTTCAACTGGAAGGTTTCGAACAACTTCATTTGCTTGAATACCAGCTGTCCAGACGATTGCATCACATTCAAGTGGTTCATCGTGGTTGTACACAATATTTGGTTCTACTTTTGTAATGTTAGAGTTTCGTATAATGTTAACTTTATGCTTTACAAACCATTCTTCTACATATCTACTTAATTTCTCTGGATATGGGAATAAAATTCTATCTTTTCGATCAAATAAATAGATTTTTAAATCAGAACGGCTTTCACGAAGTTCACTTGCTACTTCAACGCCACTTAAGCCAGCACCAACAACAGCTACTGTTGCATTTGGTTCTAGACTATTTAATTGTTCATATGTTTTACGTGTTTGTTCAATTGATTGTAGACTATGTGTATATTCCCTAGCCCCAGGAACGTTATGATATTTATCTTCACAGCCAAGTCCGATAATTAAGTCATCATATTGGATTGCTTCGCCGCCATCGAGATGAACAGCTTTTTCTTCGAGGTCAATATTTGTTACTGTGCCGTATTGAATATTGAGGCGTGGGTGTTCAGGAAACGGTATACGAATATGCGTTTCTGAAATAGTACCCGCAACTAATGCATAATATTCAGTTTTGAAGCAATGATATGGTACTTTGTCGATTAATGTCACTTGTACATCATCTGGAAGTTGGTTGCTTGGAAGTAGCCTTTGCAGAATTCTCATTCCACCGTAGCCGCCACCTAGTATTACGAGGTGTTTCATGATGGATTACCCCTTTTCTGTTGAAATATCCCCTAATCATAAAATTTTATATTAATAAAATATTTTGACTTTACTCAATCAAATTATATCGAATTTGTGAACAAATAACAATGCATGAATGAATACTCTGTTGTACAATAAGAAGAAAAGTAAAATAAACTGTTTTTTCTTTGTAGTTACTATTTCATTGGAAGTAGCATGTTATATAGAAGAAATCATCTACTTTGAAGTGAAGTAATGAAGTAACTAAATAGTTTAGACTGTGTAACGAAAACAACAAGAAACAGCTTAGTTTTCTTCTTATAGATAAAGTGAAAAGGTAATTTGTTTTGTAGTACAGGGGGGAGAATTTTGATTAAACCATTAATTGAATTTTGTGTAGGTAACCTTGCAAGTGGTTCACAAGCAGCTCTAGAAAAATTAGAAAAAGATCCGAATTTAGATGTAATGGAGTATGGTTGTCTAGGATATTGTGGTATTTGTTTTGAAGGACCGTTTGCACTTGTAAATGGTGAAGTTGTACAAGGTGCAACAGTAGAAGAGCTTGTTAATAATGTATATGAGTATTTGGATGAAAATCCAATGTTTTAAGGTGTTGCGAATTAGCAGCACCTTTTTCATTAGATAAAACTTTATTTCGTGGGGAAGACTAATACTCAGTATTAGTCTTCCCCAATCGAAAATAGTAGGATAAATAAAAAAAGGCCCTTTTTAGAAGGGCTTTTTTCTTACACAAATTGTGTAAGAGTGGCTCATCGCCAAACGTTGTCAAATATGAGAAACGGGGGACATTCATATTGTGTTCTAAAAGCATGCATTTTATACTTAACATAACAAATTATTTTTGGAGTGAATATAAATGAGCCAATTTTCTTTTACAAAAATGCATGGTCTTGGCAATAGTTATATATATGTAAATATGTTTGAAGAGCAAATTCCTGAAGAAGATTTAGCCCTTGTGGCGGAAAAGGTTTCAAATATTAATACTGGTATTGGAGCAGACGGGATGATTTTAATTTGCCCTTCAGACGTAGCTCCGGTGAAAATGCGCATGTTTAATAATGATGGTTCTGAAGGAAAGAGCTGTGGTAACGGTTTACGCTGCGTAGCGAAATATGCGTATGAGCATAAACTAGTAGAAGAAACAGTTTTTACAATTGAAACGTTGGCTGGTATTGTAACGGCTGAAGTAACAGTAGAAGATGGTGTCGTGACATTAGCGAAAATCGATATGGGAGCACCGCGTCTAACACGTGCAGAAATACCGATGCTTGGTGAAGGTGAAACACCATTTATTCGTGAAAACTTCTTATACAATAATCATCGTTATGCATTTACAGCTGTTTCAATGGGAAATCCACATGCGGTTATTTTTGTTGATGATGTAGAAAAAGCACCTCTTACAACACTTGGACCAGTTCTCGAGACACATGAAATGTTTCCAGAGCGAGTAAATGTTGAGTTTATCGAAATTTTGAATGATGACGAGATGAACTTCCGCGTTTGGGAACGTGGGTCTGGTGTAACGCAAGCTTGCGGAACAGGGGCGTGCGCTGCAGTTGTAGCTGCTATTTTAAATGGAAAGATGGAACGTGGTAAGGAAATTACAGTCCATTTAGCTGGTGGCGATTTAATGATTGCGTGGACTGAAGAAGGAAACGTGTTGATGAAAGGACCTGCGGAAGTAATTTGCCGCGGAGTGTATGAGTACAAGATAGAAGCGTAAAGATGTATAATGGACTAAGAACAGAAAGGAAGGTGTATTTCATGATTGAAGTAACAGAACAAGCAGCTTTTCAAATTAAAGATATGTTAAAAGATGCTGAAGATGGAGAGAAGTATGTGCGCCTTGCTGTACACGGCGGCGGATGTAGCGGTCTTTCTTACGGCTTAGGGTTTGAAGTAGAACCAAAAGAAGACGACACAGTTCTTGAGTTTTTCGGTGTTGAATTTGTTATCGATACAGAAAGTGCTCCAATTGTTAAAGGAGTAAAAATTGACTATAAACAATCTATGCTTGGCGGCGGATTCACAATCGACAATCCAAACGCAATCGCATCATGCGGATGTGGATCATCTTTCCGTACAGCATCGAATGCTGGTAAGCCAGAAGAGTGCTAAGTTTTTAGCAGAAATAGAGAAAGACCTTTTCAGCGATAGAATAAAATCGTTAGAAAGGTCTTTTCTTTTGCCGTAAAAGCCCGATTACCAAGGCTAATCAATATTTCACTTTATTTTTGCATAGATGCAAGTATCAGTTAGTTGTTTGCCGTCAGCTGAAAAATCTTCATTACGTAATATCCCTTCAAGTTCAAAGCCTAGTTTTTCAGGGAGTGCACGACTTTTCGTGTTATTACATTCACATCGTATTTCAATCCTTCTAAATTTGAATAACTGAAATCCAAGGTTTGTTAACGCACTTACTGTTTCTGTCATATATCCACTGCCACTAAATTGCGTGTTAATCCAGTATCCAATTTCACATTTAGAAACCTTCCAATCAATTCGATGAAGGCTAGCTGTTCCAACAAAATCATTCGTCTCTTTATGATAGATAAGATAGCGAAAGCTTTCTCTTTTCAAAAAATCTATATGTGCATTTCTCAGAAGAATCTCCGTTTCTTCAACAGTAGGAATGGACTGAAATAAAGACAACCATTGCTTTAATTCATTAATGGAATCTTTAATAGCTTGTTGTACTATATCCCCTTCACCAGCTTGAAGTGGTGCTCGAAGAATGAGTCTGTCTGTTTCTATTTGTAACGGAACATCTAATAAAATAGAGTTCATATCATTTCTCCTCTCGAAAACTTTAAATTAGGACAGAATGAAACATATGTAAAAAACTTTCGTTCAAAAGTTAGAGAACAATAAATATATATTCAATTCATCATTTAGAAATCCTTTTTCATCTATTGACTTCTAATTTCTTTATCATTTATTTGAGCTTTAAGTTCTCTTTTTCTAGTTATAATGGAAGGATAGAAAGAGGGGGATATATGCTGGAAGATGTTTTTGAATTTGTATTGAGGTATGTTATAGGTTCTATTTTTAGATGTATAAGATACCTTGTGATAAATATTATAATGGAATGCATAATAGAAGGCGTAATAAACGGTATAAGGAAATTACGTGATAAGTGGGAAAATTGGCGTGAAAGACGTTATTGGCGGTAGTGTAGCTGATAAGCGTGCGAAACAAAAACGTTATACAGAAGTTTAATGAAATGATAGAAATCGACCCGCATTTACAATCTGTACTCGTTCCAATTGATGATGGAATGACAATTTCTAAAGTGAAGAAATAATTATTATCTTACAAAAGTGTAATGTTCATGTCATGTTTTTGAATTTCTTCTTTAAGCTCCGGGCTTTAAGATAAGAATATAAGAAAAAACATATGAGGTGAAGGAAATGAAAAGATACATTGCACTATTTAGTATTTTAGTTGTATTCGCAAGCTTGTTAGTTGGTTGTGATTTAAACCGTATGGGTAAAGATGAGTACTACGTTCAAATTACAGTAGATGGAAAAGAAGTTCATAGTAAAGCTGATAATGGTCAAAAATTTAAAGATTATGAATATAAGTTGACTGGCTTTGATAAAGACGGTAAAGAGAAAGAATTAGAATTTACAGCTCAAAAAAATCTTCGTAAAGAAGCATTCCTACGCGTATATCACTCAGATAAAAAAGGTGTATCAGCTTGGGAAGAAGTAAAGAAAGACGAGCTTCCAGCGAAAGTGAAAGAAAAATTAGGCGT
Source organism: Bacillus cereus group sp. MYBK220-1 (assembly GCF_051916445.1). NCBI lineage: Bacteria > Bacillati > Bacillota > Bacilli > Caryophanales > Bacillaceae > Bacillus > Bacillus cereus group sp. MYBK220-1. Next base: position 572,478 of record NZ_JBQAGQ010000004.1, read on the forward strand.
GAAATAAGACAGATAGAAAAGGAATTGACGAACAGGGTCAATTCCTTTTTTTGCTTTCAAATTCTTCTTCTGAAATGACTTTAAATCCGTGTCTTTTAAATAAAGCAGTTGTCACTCCGAAACCAGTTTGCTTATTGCCGTTAAATTCTCCAGTGTAAATCGTAGAACTACCACAAGATGGGCTGCGTTCCTTTAAAATAATATATTCTGGGTGTAAATTTTTAATTTGCTCTAATGCTTTATAAGCGCCATTTACGAAAGCTTCTGTAACATCTTCACCATCTTTTGTCATCACTTTCGCTTTTCCGTCTAAAACGTCGTCGCCATTCCCGCCAATAATTTCAGCTGAGGGGCGAGGTGTTGGTAATCCCCCTAATATTTCAGGACAAATGAGGACTGTATCTTCTTTTTGCAAAAGCTCCTCTATTTTTGAAACGAGATTGTCATTTCCATCATACCGACAAGCGATACCACCTAAACAAGCACTAATTACGATCATATTTTCATCTCCAATAAAAAAATATTAACTATCACGCCAATTTTTCTTCCTGCCTCTTATTTATAAGTGAGGTGATAAAAATGGGAAGCTTATATAATTTAATGAAACCATATAGTGAATTTCAAAGTAAAGAAGAGTTTAATACATATCAAAAACAAGTTTTGAAACATTATCGATTTCAATTAAATAAAACGGATGCTACCATTATTCATTTTTTAGGAAAGTATGCAGTGAATGAGAAACAGAAAACAGTGGGGGTTGCTTGTCCATTAATGGAGACGATTGCTACAAATGTTGGAAAGAGTATTCGTACAGTACGCCGCTCTATTGCAAAGTTAGAGGAACTAGGAATTATAAAGCGTGTTGCGACAAAAGAAAGACATAGGCGCGGCGGATATAGTGCGAACTTATATGTATTTCTTACATCTGCAATTGACCGCATGGATGACCGTATGAAAATGTCCGCATGTGAAAGTGAGGATCGTGCATCTGGCTGTAGTAAAAATGTGCAAAAAAATGAGGGTGAAACAATTCTTTCTAAAAACATTCCACAAATAAAAGAGAATAGAAAAGAAACGTACGAGCTTGATGAGACGTATTGCCGTCACGATATACCAAAGCCTTTTATATACGCACTGGTGCCGATGACGAGTAATCCGAAGAAAATTAATATATTTTGGAGTAAGGTCGAGCTTGCATATAAAAAGAGCGGGTTACTAGAACAAGGTGTTTTACTAGAGCAAATATTAGCTGACGAAGAAGTGTATGGAAATTTAATTTGGCGTGTGAAAAGTGTTGTAAGAGCATATAAATATGGGGAAATTCGTAAAGACATTGGGGCACTTTTATACAGTACAGTGCGAGATTTATTTTTAGAGATTGGATTAGAATGGGGAGCAGCTGTGAGAAGAAGTAAGGGGATAGCGTTATTTGATCCATTTAAAAAAGAGCCATGCGTATAATACATGACTCCAAGTAGCTAGTCGAACTTTCTTACAACTGGAACACGAATCGCTACAAATAGTACGAAGACGATAACAGCTATTGCACCACTTTTCATAACGGTTACGATTGGAATTCCTATTGCAAGTGCAATGGATGTGAATGCATAAGAGAGCGGGATAAAGCCCATTGATGATAGCATAAGTAAGCTCATTACGCGTCCCATCATTTCCTCTTTTACTGTCGATTGAATCATCGCCATAAGCGGAACGATAGCCATTGCGATTGTAATACCATAAAACATGCCGGCTAATAATGCTTGCCAAAGTACGGTGCTAAAGTTGATGGATAAGAAGAATACACCAGACAGTAGCATCATGATAATACAAAATAGACCGCGTCTACGATTAATATTTTTTAAACCGACAATGACAGCACCGATTGCCATTCCGCCGCCTACAGATGCTTCTAAGTAACTAAACTGGAGCGAATCACCATGCAGCACGTTTTTAACAAAAAGCGGGAAACCAACTTGCATCGGACCGATTAAAAATAAGTTTAAAAAAGCGCTACAAATAAGGAAAGTTGAAAGGAATGGCGATTCCTTTACATATAAGATTCCTTCTTTAATGGAAGTGAACATACCTTTATCTGTATCTTTTTGTTCTGGCATCGTAAATTGTATTTTTTGAACGAGTATGGCAGCGACAATCAGTAATAAAATCGTAATGGAAAATATTGTCTCGTAGTTCGTAAATTTAATGAGAATTCCGCCAAGTACAGGGCCTAAGATGACCGATGCTTGGTTCGTCATTTGTGTAAGTGAATTCGCTTGTGTTAACCGGCTTTTTTCTACCAATTCCGGTAAGATAGATCCATCTGCTGACCAGAAGAAAGCATCAGCAAGTCCAAAGAATAAAGCGAATAAAGCAAATGTATATAGCGTTACATCACCAACGATAAACCATGTGAGAATGGTTGCGACAAGAATCGCTCGAATGATATTGGAGTAAAACATAATATTTTTTTTCGGGAATTTATCAGCTACAGCGCCGCCGACAATCATAAAAATAAGCCTTGGAACACTAAGGGCTACGAAAACAACACCGAGTGAAGCTTCAAGGTTTAATGTTTTTGCTATGTACCACGTTTGTGAAAAAGTAAAAAAGGCTAAAGCAAAGCTTGAAAAAAGAGTAGCTGCCCAAAGAAAAAGGAAATTCGTATTTTTTAATAACGGTTTTCCGCTTCCTTCTAAAGCAGTTTTATTTTGTTGTAGTTCCTCCATATTGCTTCCTTTCTATGTGACAAATTTAAACTAAAAAACCAGTAAACGCCCGATTGGTGAGGGCTAATACTTAATGGGAGATGCCCCCACTGATTATAGTTTCACTTTATACAGTTTCTAATATTTCTATACTGCACTTTCTCATTGTAGACAATAATAATGAATTTGCCCAGTAGCTATTTAACGACAAAAAAAGATGCCGAATGGGCATCTTTTTTTAGGCTAACGCAATATAAATATCCAATTGTGCATGATTTGGGTCTAATGCTCTTTCATCGTAAAGCTCAAAGTCTGTTGTGAAGGCACGTTTATTTTCTTTCGACCATTGCCAAATGTATTCCCAAGCTTCGCAAACGACTTCAGCAACTGGTCCCTTTCTCGTTGTAAATACCGCATATGTAGCAGCAGGTATTGTTAAAGTTGTCATATTTTCAGGAACGTCTTCTAATGAAGAAACGGGCGTACCGATTGTGAATGTATATGTACCAGTTTCATCTGATTCGTAGTTTGAGTAGAAAGCAAATGTTGCTTTCGTTTTTTGGTTTGGGATGTGATGCATCATTTGTTCTTGGAAGTAGCGGTTCCAAAGCTCGGGGATTTTTCCTTTAGTAGATGCCTCTCTTTCGTTAGTCGTCGTAACTGAAACGCCGATTGCTTGGAAAGCTTCTTTTTTCATTATAATGGGCTCGTTAATCATGAAAATTCCTCCTTTAAAATAAGAACATACGTTCCTTGATAATATAACATATTTTTACATGTAACGGTTATTGTTTTTTGAAAATTTTAATCATAAATAACAAACTGAAATGACTAAAAATGGTAAAATTTCTATTGTATGTATGAATAGATTAAGAGATATGTTAAGCTTTTTATGTATCCTTAAACTGTTATATAAACCTATACAATAGGGCATTTTTTACTATGTTAAAAAATGGTGAAGGTTTGTATAAGTGTCCGATATATATATGCTATTTTTGATAAATTAAAATAGTAATATTCTATGAGATTTATATTGTTGACATTGGGATTTCAACGATACATTTTCGTAGGTCGGATTGTTGCGAGTGGATATATATTGCTATGTATACGGCTACGAAATTAAGTAGACGGATAGCAAGTATATAGAAAGGAGAAAGGTAGAAAATATGAAGCAAGTATTGAAGTGTTTTAATGTCGTAACGATGATCACACTTCTCCTATCCATCATATTGCCTTCACCCAGTGCTTTTGCTACAGAGATAAATAAAAAAAGCTGGGATGAGCTACAAGGAAATGATGTGAAAATTAAGGCAGAGCAAGTAAATGCTGAAATATATAAGGGAGAAGTAGCAGAGAGGGAGCACGTATTTCAATATACGATTGAAAATACGGGAGCTACACCAATTCAAGAATTGGTGCTTAAACAAAATAATGAAAATGAAATTACGTTCCCTTCGCAATCTGTGAAAGTAAACGGAGAGAAGTTACCTGAAAATAAGGTAGCGGATTTCTATGTAGAGGAAAAAGATAAGGGAGGAAAGGTTCTTTCTTCTAATCTTAAAATTAAAGATTTAAAATCACATGAAAAAATGACTGTGTTAATAAAAGCTCGTCGTGCACAACATTTTAATAATGAGTATAAGCAAAAAATTAGTGTGCAAAAGGATCAACTACAAATAGGGAACATGTCTGTAGATGTTGAGGGAATCCCTTCTGAAGAAAAGGTAGCAGCTAATGCCGATGAGGAGGCTGACAGTAGTAAGAAAGAAGTTGGCCCATCAGCTAATAATACAATTAAAAAAGTTGATGAAAAGCTAAAAGTATCTGTAGAAGATAAAAATAACCCTACATCAAAAACAGAACCACCAAAACAACCAGTAACCGAAGCTGAGAAACTAGAAAAAGAAGCGGAAAATCAGAGCGATGCAAAAGTACAAGCTGCATCAGAGAATGCTTCGAAGGTTCAAATGCAAACAGGGGATAAGCAAGGATTTGGAGATCCACTGTATTCTACAATTACTGCTGGTAATTTAGTACAGACTGGTAATGTAACACTTGGTTTGACGACCGATCATTATGGCAGACAAAGTCTGGGGTATAAGACGAATAAAATGACTGTGGACGTTGATAACGATGATAGTACTTTTAATTCGTCAACAGGAGCTTTTCCTAACATTCCTGCTGGAAGTAAAGTGAAAAAGGCGTATTTATTTTGGACAGCAGCTATGGGAACGCCAACTTATCCATCTAAAGAGTATAGAGTTAGCGATGCAGAGGTAAGAGAGCCCGTTAAAATGAAAATGGGGAATAAAGGATACGCTGAAGTAAGTGCTGATAGTATACGAAAAGCGGATTATTTACCGTATATTTCAAATTACTCGGGTGCTGGTGCCGGTTATGTTGCATATGCTGACGTAACAAATGTAATTGCAAAGCAAGGTATTTCTCAAACGGTGACAGTTGCGAATGTGCCACAAATTAAATTTGAAAAAGGCAGTGGTTACTACTGGGGCAACTGGAATCTTATATTAGTGTATGAAAACCATAAAGAAACCGTAAAAGATATGAAGATTTGGGAAGGGTTAGTTGCTCAAAAAAGTGCAGCCTGGACAACTATTGGTATTAATAAAATAAACACGCCAAAAGAAGGGGCTTTTAAGGCGAAATTTAGTTATTTCTCGTCACAAGGAGATCCTGCTGAAAATGATATATATGCCTATGATTTTGGGCAGTATGATTTTGGATTCGGTTATAAAGATTTAGAAAACATTAACGGTAAAAAAAATGATGTTAATGATTCATCTATGACAGAAGTGCAAGTGGATGGTACTAACGAGTTTGTTACGAAAAAATATCCAGGATATAATCCGGATTGGACAAATTCATTTAGTACTGATATTCATACGTATCATCTTGAAGGACCTGCTAAAGTAAAAAATGATTTAAAAGAAGGTAAAATGCAATTTAAAGCAAATGGTGCTACTGGTGATATTTACGTATTAAATAACGCTACATTTGTTACAGAACATAATGCGCCAAACTTACAAGTTGATAAAAAGGCGTTAGATAGTGCTGGGAAAGAAATTAAGGACGTTAAAGCTGGTGAAGAGTTTACGTATCAAATTGAAGTGAAAAATGATACGAAAAATAACCAAGCCCCTGTATCTAATGTAAAAGGTTTTGATAAATTAGATGATCGTTTAGAGTATGTTCCGGGATCTATTCAATATGTGTCTGGAAGTAATAAAGGAAATAAAACAGATAATGCAAGCGATGATGAAGCAGAGTTTGTAAATAATCAAATTGATTTCCGTATTGGTGAAGGTGCAAATGCTAAAGACGGCGGTGTTTTAAAGCCTGGTGAAAGTGCTGTTATTACATTCAAAGTAAAAGTGAAAGCTTCTGTACAATCAGATACAACAGTAAAAAATATCGTTGTTGTAAAGGGACAAGATAGTAGCGAGGTAAATTATGAAACTGCAGATGATGCAGATATTACGGTTACGACTCCAAAAGAAATCCCTGGAGAAATAGAAGCTAAAAAAATAGCATCTAATAAAACACCGAAGCTAGGTGACGAGGTAGAGTATCGTATTACATTTAAAAATAAGACAAAAGATGGACGTCTAGATGTATTGACCATTGAAGATGAATTACCAAGCAATCTTGAATACGTGAAAGATAGTTTGAAAGCAGAAGGTGCAAAACCAGAGCCAGTAGAGCTGAAGTTTGAAAATGGAAAAGTAATTGCAAAGTATCCAGAAATTATGGATATGGAAGAAAGAAGTATCGTCTTTAAAACAAAAGTAAAAGAAACTGCAAAAATTGGTGAAGAAATTGTTAATAAAGCAACCGTTAGTGATAAAACAAATCCACCAAAGAATCTAGAAGAGAAGATTACACCACAGCATAAGGCCGGTAAAATTGCTGCAAAGAAAAAAGCAACAAATAAGAAGCCAAAGCTAGGAGAAGAATTTGAATATCAAATTAGCTTCCAAAATACGGTGGAAAACGGAAAACTAGATGCAGTTACAATAGAAGATGAAATTCCAGCTAACTTAGAATTTGTTCAAGGCAGTGAGAGAGCTGAAGGTGCTGAACCAAATCCAGTAGAGTTAAAAGTAGAAAATGGTAAGGTAATCGCAAAATATCCAGAGATTACGGATACAAAAGAGCGAAGCATTGCCTTTAAAGTGAAAGTAAAAGAAGAGGCAAAAGCCGGAGAAACGATTGTTAATAAAGCGGTTGTGAGTGAGCCGAATGGACAAACTGAGCATCCAGAAGAAAAGATTACGCCGGATTATAAATACGGTAAAGTGGATGTTGAAAAAAGCGTAACGAATCAAACACCAAAACTAGGAGAAGAAGTGGAATACCGAATTACATTTTATAATACGGTAGAAAACGGAAAACTAGAAAAGGTGCTAGTAGAAGATACACTACCTAAAGGTGTTGAATACGTGAAAGATAGTTTGAAAGCTGAAGGTATAAAACCAGAGCCAGTAGAACTAAAAGTGGAAGACGGCAAAGTAATGGCAAAGTATCCAGAAATTACGGATACAGAAAAAAGAAGTATTGTTTTTAAAGTGAAAGTAAAAGATTCGGCAAAAGTAGGGGAGGCAATCGTAAATAAAGCAATTGCAAAAGATCCGAAAAATGAGCCTGTTGAATCAAAGGTTGTTATTACACCGCAAAGTAAAAAAGGTGAAATTGCTGCTACAAAGGTAGTTAATAATAAGAAGCCAAAGTTAGGCGAAGAAATCGAGTACCGTATTAGTTTTCATAATACGGTTGAGAACGGAAAACTTGAAGAGGTGCGAGTGGAAGATACAATTCCAAAAGGTCTTGAATATGTAGAAAATAGCATCAAGGCCGAAGGAGAAGCACCTGGACCAGTAGAATTAGCTGTTGAAAATGGGATAGTCAAAGCTAAGTATATCGATATTATGGATATGAAAGAAAGAAGTATCGTCTTTAAAGTAAAGGTGAAGGAAGAAGCAAAAGTAGATAAAGAGATTGTCAATAAAGCAATTGTTGATGATACGAAAAATCCACCGATTGAGCCGGAGGAAAGAATTACTCCGCAACATAAGGATGGAATAATTGATTCGAAGAAGACAGTAGATAATCCATCACCAAAACTAGGAGAAGAAGTAGAATACCGAATTAGCTTTAAGAACACGGTAGAAAACGGAAAACTAGAAAAGGTAATAATAGAGGATACAATTCCTAACGGTTTAGAGTATGTAAAAGGCAGTGAAAAGGCTGAAGGTGATAAACCAGCTCCATTAAAGTTAAGTGTGAAAGATGGAAAAGTCATTGCTGAATACGAAAATATTACGGATATGAAAGAAAGAAGTATTGTCTTTAAGGTAAAGGTGAAGGAAGAAGCGGAAGTAGGTAAGGAAATCATCAATAAGGCAATTGTGGATGATATGAAACATCCGAAAGAACCAGAAGCAAAAATCACACCATTACACAAAGATGGAAAAATTAAAGCGAAGAAAAGCGTAAATAATGAAACACCGAAGTTAGGAGAAGAAGTAGAATACCGAATTAGTATGAAAAACACGGTTAAGTACGGAAAGCTAACAGACGTGATAATAGAGGATACTTTACCAGAAGGTTTAGAGTATGTAGAAAATAGTTTGAAAGCAGAAGGTGTCGGAACAGATTCAGTAGAGCTGAAATTTGAAAACGGTAAGGTAATGGCAAAATATCCAGAAATTATGGATACAGAAGAAAGAAGTATCGTTTTTAAAGTGAAAGTAAAAGAAGGAGTAACAGTCGGTAAAAAAATCATTAATAAAGCAACTATTGATGATTCGCAAAATAAGCCAGTTAATCCGACTGCGGAAATTATTCCTCAGTATAAAGATGGAAAACTTGAAGCGAAAAAGATGGTAAATAATGAAACGCCGAAGTTAGGAGAAGAAGTGGAATACCGAATCAGCTTTAAAAATACGGTAGAACATGGAAAGCTAACAGAGGTAAAGATAGAAGATGATTTACCAAATGGATTAGAGTATGTGAAAGATAGTGTAAAAGTAGAAGGTTCTAAGCCAGATCCAGTGGAATTGAAATTTGAAAACGGTAAGGTAATGGCAAAGTATCCTGAGATTACAGATACAAAAGAGAGAAGTATTACCTTTAAAGTGAAAGTAAAAGGTAAAGTGAGCGATTCAATTGTTAATGAAGCGATTGTGAGCGATACGAAACATCCGCCAGAAACACCGACAGCAGAAATTATTCCGCAACATAAAGACGGAAAAGTGAAAGCGAAGAAGACGGTAAATAATGAAACGCCGAAGTTAGGAGAAGAAGTAGAATACCGAATTAGTTTTAAAAACACGGTAGAAGACGGAAAACTAGCAGAGGTGAAAATAGAAGATACTTTACCCGAAGGTTTAGAGTACGTAGAAAACAGTGTGAAAGCAGAAGGTTCTAAGCCGGATCCAGTAGAATTGAAATTTGAAAATGGTAAGGTAATGGCGAAGTATCCAGAGATTACGGATACAGAAGAAAGAAGTATCACTTTTAAAGTGAAAGTAAAAGATGAAGTGAAAGTCGGTAAAAAAATCGTCAATAAAGCAATTATTGATGATACGAAAAATGAGCCAGAAACACCGACGGCAGAAATTACTCCACAGCATAAAGACGGAAAAGTGGAAGCGAAGAAAACGGTAAATAATGAAACACCGAAGTTAGGAGAAGAAGTGGAATACCGAATTAGCTTTAAAAATACGGTAGAAAACGGAAAGCTAGCAGAGGTAACAATAAAAGATGATTTACCAAATGGATTAGAGTATGTGAAAGATAGTTTACGAGCAGAAGGTTCTAAGCCAGATCCGGTAGAACTGAAAGTGAAAGATGGAAAAGTAATCGCAAAATATCCAGAAATTATGGATACAGAAGAAAGAAGTATCGTCTTTAAAGCGAAAGTAAAAGAAGAATTTAAGGTTGGTGAAGGCATTGTCAATAAAGTAGTTGTTAATGATACAAAAGATCCAACAACTTCAGAAGTAACAATTACGCCAGAATATAAAGACGGTAAGCTTAAAGCAGAGAAATTTGTAAACAATAAAAAACCGAAATTAGGAGAAGAAGTAGAATACCGAATTAGTTTTAAAAACACGGTAGAAAACGGAAAACTAGTAGAGGTTACAGTAGAAGATGAAATTCCAGCTGGATTAGAGTACGTGGAGAACAGTTTACAAGCAGAAGGTTCTAAACCAAGTCCGGTAGAATTGAAATTTGAAAACGGCAAGGTAATGGCAAAGTATCGAGAAATTGCGGATACAAAAGAAAGAAGTATTATTTTTAAAGTGAAAGTAAAAGAAGAGGCAGAAATAGGCAAGGAGATTGTTAATAAAGCAATCGTAGTAGATACAAAAAATGAGCCAGAAGAGCCTCGTGTGGAAATTACTCCGCAATATAAAGATGGTAAAATTGCTGCGCAGAAAGTAGCAAATAATCATAAACCGAAACTAGGAGAAGAAGTAGAATACCGAATTAGTTTTAAAAACACGGTAGAAAACGGAAAACTAGTAGAGGTAAATATAAAGGATACATTACCAAATGGTTTAGAGTATGTAGAAGGCAGCATCACAGCAGAAGGTTCTAAACCGAAACCAGTAGAGCTACAGGTGAAAAATAATAAGGTAATGGCAAAGTATCCAGAAATTACAGATACAGAGGAAAGAAGTATTGTCTTTAAAGCGAAGGTAAAAGAAAGCGTAAAAGTGGGAGAAGAAATCGTAAATGAGGCAATTATAGATGATACAAAGAATCTGCCAGAAGAGCCTTATGTACCGATTACACCACAATATAAAGATGGGAAAATTGAGGCAAGAAAAGAAGTAAGTAATCATGAACCGAAGTTAGGTGAGGAAATCGAATATCGAATTATTTTTAATAATACGGTGAAAGATGGAAAACTAGCAGAGGTAAAAATAGAAGATGAAATTCCAGCTGGATTAGAGTTTGTAGAAGGAAGCGAAAAGGCTGAAGGTGAAGAGCCAAAACCAGTGGAGTTGAAAGTAGAAAATGGTAAGGTAATGGCAAAGTATTCAGAGATTATGGATACGAAAGAAAGAAGTATCGTCTTTAAAGTGAAGGTGAAAGATTCAGTTGCAATAGGTAAAGACATCACAAATAAAGCGATTATCCATGTTGATGATCCGAACCATCCAGTAATTGATCCGACAGCAAAAATTACACCGCAATATAAAGACGGTAAAATTGCTGCGCAGAAAGTAGCAAATAATCATAAACCGAAGCTAGGGGAAGAAATCGAATACCGAATTTCATTTAATAATACGGTGAAAGATGGAAAACTGGCAGAGGTGAAAATTGAGGATGAAATTCCGTCTGGTTTAGAGTATGTGAAAGATAGTCTAAAAGCAGAAGGTGATAAGCCAGCACCAGTAGAGTTGAAAGAAGAAGCTGGTAAGGTTAGTGCGAAGTATGAAAATATCACTGACATGAAAGAAAGAAGCATTATCTTTAAAGTGAAGGTGAAAGATTCTGTTGAAGTGGACAAAGCAATTGTAAATAAAGCAATTGTTGATGATACAAAAAATCCACCAGAGCGACCAGAAGTAGAAATTACCCCGCAGCATAAAGACGGTAAAGTTAAAGCTGATAAAAAGGTAAATAAAAAAGATCCAAAGCTAGGAGAAGAAGTAGAGTACCGAATTAGTTTTAAAAATACGGTAGAAAACGGAAAACTAGCAGAAGTGAAAATTGAGGATCAATTACCAACTGGTTTAGAGTATGTGAAGGATAGTTTAAAATCAGAAGGTAATGAGCCAGCGCCAGTAGAGTTAAAAGAAGAAGCTGGGAAAATTACAGCGAAGTATGAAAATATTACTGATACAGCTGAGCGTAGTATTATCTTTAAAGTGAAAGTAACGGAAGTAGCAAAAGTCGGTAAGAAAATCGTGAATACGGCAATTGTGGATGATGACAATCCTTATACTCCGCCGCAAAAACCAGAAGCGATTATTACGCCGGAGTATAAGGACGGAAAACTAAAAGCTGAGAAAACAGTAAATAATCCAGCTCCAAAATTAGGAGAAGAAGTAGAGTATCGAATTACTTTCCGTAACGTAGTAGAGCATGGAAAAGTAGCGAAGGTGAAGATTAAGGATGAATTACCAACTGGCTTAGAGTTTGTAGAAGGTAGTGAAAGAGCCGAGGGAGAGAATCCGAAACCGTTGTATGTGAAAGTGAAAAACGGAATCGTCCTTGCGGAATATCCAGAAATTACGGATATGAAAGAAAGAAGTATCGTCTTTAAAGTGAAAGTGAAAGAAAAAGTTAAAGTAGGCGAAGAGATTGTGAACAAGGCGATTGTGGAAGATACAATAAATCCACCAGAGCAACCGAATATCTCTATTCAGCCTCAATATAAAGATGGTGCATTACAAGCAGAAAAAACAGTAAGTAATCATGAACCAAAGTTAGGAGAAGAAGTAGAATATCGAATTAGCTTTGAAAATACGGTAGAGAACGGAAAACTAACTGAGGTAAAGGTAGAAGATGAAATTCCAGCCGGTTTAGAATATGTACAAGATAGTATAAAGTCTGATGGGCCCGAACCACATCCGGTGGAACTGAAAGTAGAGAATGGAAAAGTAACAGCAAAGTATCCAGAAATTACGGATACGAAAAAAAGAAGTATCATCTTTAAAGTGAGAGTACAAGAGACGGTACAAGTAGGAAAAGAGATTGTAAACAAGGCGATTGTTGATGATAATAATCCGACGACGCCGCCAGTTGAGTCACTTATACCAATCACACCGCAATATAAAGATGGGAAACTAGAGGCAAGGAAAGAAGTAAGTAATCATGAACCAAAGCTAGGGGAAGAAATTGAATATCGAATTACTTTTAACGGCACAGTAGATGGCGGGAAGTTAGTTGATGTAAAGATTGAAGATGAAATTCCGTCTGGTTTAGAGTATGTGAAAGATAGTCTGGAGGCCGTAGGTGATAAGCCTGTGCCTACAGAACTTAAAGTAGAGAATGGAAAAGTAACAGTGAAGTATCCAGAAATTACGGATACGAAAGAAAGAAGTGTCATCTTTAAAGTAAAGGTAAAAGAAACAGCAAAAGTTGGAGGAGAAATAACAAATAAAGCGATTATTGAAGTGGATGATCCGAAACATCCAGTTATAGAACCGACAGCGAAAATAAAGCCAGAATATAAAGATGGTAAGTTAACAGCAGCGAAGACAGTAAGTAATAAAGAGCCAAAGCTAGGAGAAGAAGTAGAATACCGAATTAGCTTCAAAAATACGGTGGAAAACGGAAAACTAGATGTAGTTACAATAGAAGATGAAATTCCAGCCGGTTTAGAATACGTGCAAGATAGTCTTAGATTTGAAGGTGCTGAGCCAAATCCAGTAGAGTTAAAAATGGAGTTTGGAAAAGTAATCGCGAAATATCTAGACATTGCGGATATGAAAGAACGTAGTATTATTTTTAAAGCGAAGGTAAAAGAAGCACCAAGTAAAGGGATAACAAATAGAGCGGTAGTGGATGATGGAATAAATCCGCCACTTGAGCCTACAGTTACAATTTTACCGAAAACAAAAGAAGATTTTAAGATACCGGAAGAACCAGAAGTGAAACCGGAAGATCCGAAAGAACCAGAAGTGAAACCGGAGGATCCGAAAGAACCAGAAGTGAAACCGGAAGATCCGAAAGAACCAGAAGTGAAACCGGAAGATCCGAAAGAACCAGAAGTGAAACCGGAAGATCCGAAAGAACCAGAAGTGAAACCGGAGGATCCGAAAGAGCCGAAGGAGCCAGAAGTGAAACCGGAAGATCCGAAAGAGCCGAAGGAGCCAGAAGTGAAACCAGAAGAACCGAAAGAACCGAAAGATCCGAAAGAACCAGAAGTGAAACCGGAAGATCCGAAAGAACCAGAAGTGAAACCGGAGGATCCGAAAGAGCCGAAGGAGCCAGAAGTGAAACCAGAAGTAAGATTGGAAAAATTAATTAAAGAGCCGCAAGTAAAAACAGAAAGAGAATTACCGAAAACAGGGGCAGCGTCTCCATGGATGATGTCAGTTGGTGCTGGAATTTCATTCTTAGTTGGCGGAGTATTATTCGTATTAGGTAGAAGAAGAAAACAATAATTTTTTTAGACGAAAAGCACACTGAGTTCGATAGTTTATCGAATTCAGTGTGCTTTCGTGGTATATAAAATAAAAGCTCCTTCCACGTATGGAAGGAGCTTTTATTTTTACATATTAAAACATGCTTGAGCTATGCATTGGTTGAAGTTTTGCATTTGGATCGAAGTAAGCTTTTGCATTGTTTACTGCTGTTGGTGCTTCACCGAAGCCGCAAGCAATGAGTTTTACTTTTCCTTCATATGTACAAATGTCACCAGCAGCGTAAATGCCAGGAATATTTGTTTCCATTTTTGAATTTACAAGGATGCTGTTTTTTTGTATATCTAAGCCCCAGTTTTTAATTGGGCCAAGAGAAGAAACGAAGCCATAGTTTACAATTACGTCATCAACATCGATGATAACTTTTTCTTCAGTTTTTACGTGCTGAAGAACGACTTGTTCAATTTTGTCATCACCAATGAGTTCAACTGGAACATACGGTGTACTTACTTCTGCACGAGAATTCATTAAGTTTTCGACGCTATGTTCATGCGCACGGAATTTATCGCGGCGATGAACGATTGTAACTTTTTCAGCGATCGGTTCTAACATCATTGTCCAATCAACAGCTGAATCGCCGCCACCAAATACTACGACGCGCTTACCGGCAAATTTATTCATATCATCAACGAAATAATGTAAGTTTTTCTTTTCATACTTTGCTGTACCTTCTAATTCTAAGCGGCGTGGTTGGAAAGCACCATTGCCAGCAGTAATAATAACTGATTTAGAATAGTGAGTTTGCTTATTCGTAACAAGTTTAAATATACCGTCAGCTTGTTTCTCAAGCGTATCGACAGATTCTTCTAAACAAACGGTTGGGTCAAATTTCTTCATTTGCTCTTTTAAGTTATCAACTAATTCTTGTGCGCGCACTTTTGGGAATCCAGCTACATCATAAATGTATTTTTCAGGGTAGAGTGCGGATAATTGTCCTCCAAGTTGAGGTAAGCTTTCAATGATTTTTACACTTGCTTGTCTCATACCGCCATAAAATGCTGTGAACAGTCCCGTTGGACCACCACCAATAATTGTTATGTCGTAAACTTTTTGATTTTCTGCCACTTTCATTCCCCCTATAGATGGAATTTTGATATTGATTTCATATATTGTTCATATGTACACGAAAATCCTGCAAATGATGATACTTTCAAATAAATGATAGCATATTTGAGTTCATAATACTTCTGAAAACGACTGAATTGTGTGTAAGTTTTCGCATAGGTTCTTTTTTATTGTATAAAATATACAGAAAGGAAAATACATGAAAAAAAGGATAAAAAACCCTTGAAAACGCTATGTTATTTTAAAATATTGATAATTCTCCAGACGCTTGAATTCTGGAATAAAACCGACTAATATAGGGAAGTATTATGTTAAATTTCTATGACAAAATTCGTACGATTTTTTGACTGCGTTTTGTTATGATATAGAATGTGATAAATTCCACATTCTTGACAAATAGAGTTTTTAGTACTTGGTATTATTTTTCATTACTATTATATAAAGAAAAGGGTTGTGATTTGGTGAAGACTCCAAAAATCGTAGTTTTAGGTGCAGGTTATGGCGGGATGATTACGACTGTTCGTCTGCAAAAAGCATTATCTGTAAATGAAGCTGAAATTACGCTAGTAAACAACAACAGCTATCACTACCAAGCGACTTGGTTACACGAGAGCGCAGCTGGTACATTACAAGATGAAAAAATCTGTCTAGATATTCAAGACGTTATTGATACAAATAAAGTGAACTTTGTACAAGACACAGTAGTAGAAATTAAAGCTGCTGAAAAACGCATTATCTTAAAAGACGGCGAGTTAGAGTATGACTACTTAGTAATTGGTCTTGGTTTCGAATCAGAAACATTCGGAATTACAGGATTAAAAGAGCATGCATTCTCAATCGCTAACATTAATGCAACTCGTGAAATTCGTGAGCATATGGAAGCTAGTTTCTCTAAATATGCAACTGAACAACGCGATGAGTTAGTAACAATCGTTGTTGGTGGTGCTGGATTTACTGGTATCGAGTACGTAGGTGAGCTTGCAAACCGTGTTCCTGAACTTTGCAAAGAGTACAATGTACCACGTGAAAAAGCACGTATCATCTGTGTAGAAGCTGCTCCAACAGCACTTCCAGGTTTCGATCCAGCGTTAGTAGAATACGCTGTAAAACAACTTGAGAAAAAAGGTGTAGAATTCCGCATCGGTACAGCAATTAAAGAAGCAACTGAAGAAGGTATTATCGTTGCGAATGGCGATGACACTGAATTAATTAAGTCTGAAACAGTAGTTTGGGCTGCAGGTGTTCGTGGTAATGGTATTGTGGAAGAGTCTGGATTTGAAGCAATGCGCGGACGTGTAAAAGTTGATGAGTACATGCATGCTCCAGGATACGAAGATGTATTCATGGTTGGTGACGCAGCGTTAATCATTAATGAAGAAATTAACCGTCCATACCCACCAACAGCACAAATCGCAATTCAACAAGGTTACAATATTGCACACAACTTAACTGTATTAGTTCGTGGTAAAGGCGAAATGAAGAAATTCGCATTTGATAATAAAGGATCTGTATGTTCTTTAGGTCATGACGATGCAATGGGCGTTGTTATGGGTAAAAAGTTAACAGGTTGGAAAGCTTCCTTCATGAAGAAAGTAATCGATAACCGTTACCTATTCTTATTAGGTGGACCTTTATTAGTTCTTAAAAAAGGTAAATTAAAGTTCTTTTAATATATATTAGAAAAAGCAGAAACGGCTAAGAGCTGTTTCTGCTTTTTTCATATTAAAAATATAGTATAATATAAAAAGAAAGAATATTCTGTCCGTTCTGAAAGAGGAGGTTATTACATCATGGAGAAACGAGGGAAGGTATGGCTGGCTGTTAGTGGTTTAGTAGCTACAAAAGATGGTAGGTGGCTATTTGTTAAGAAGAAATACAGTGGATTAAAAGGGAAATGGTCTTTACCGGCTGGTTTTGTAAATGAAGGTGAGACGGTTGATGAAGCTGTGAAACGCGAAGTGTTAGAAGAGACAGGCATTGTCGCTCATGTGAAGGGGATCATTGGTGTTCGATCGGGTGTTATTCGTAATGAGATTAGTGATAATATGATTATTTTTCTTTTGGAGCCTGAAGGAGAAAATATTATTATACAGGAGAAAGAATTGTCTGAAGTGGCGTTCTTACATCCGGATAAGATTGTAGACGATCCGAATACGTCTGTGCTTATTAAATATTTGTTAGAAGGAAGATCAGAACTACATCTTGAAGTGGACAAAACATTAAATCCAGGCGAACCATTTGGTTATACAGCTTATCACGTATTTACGGCACGTGCGAAGGAGAGGGGAAAAGAGTGAGTATACCGGTACTACTTATTTCAATGATGTTATTCTTTATTTTGTTCTTTGGAATTGGATTTTTACTCAACATGATTTTGCGAGCTACTTGGGTAATGGTTATTGTGTATCCGATTGTTTGTATGCTTATTATTAATAAAGCGAGTATGTGGGATTATTTTTCAAAACCGAAAGAAACATTTTCTTCATTTGGGACAAGTGTATCGCACTTAGGACAAGCAGACGTATTTATTCTATCTACTGGATTAGTAGGGGCTGCTTTAGCAGGAGTCGTAATCAAGAAACTTCGGAAAAGCGGATATCAAATGTTTTAATCTCCAATTAAGTTGGAGATTATTTTTTTGCATATTCCTTCATGGTATAGGGAATGATTAACGATGAAGGAGTGTGGAATATAAAAATGTTAAAACGATATTGTATTCGCATTATGATGACTTGTTTACTTGCAATTGCATTATGCGTAACATGGAATGCTTTCACAGGAGTTTCTTTATTAGAGATTGTAAAGAAGTATGAGGGAACGAGTGCAAAAGAAGTACATGCAGCAGAAGTTAAGAGAAATGTTGCTCCGAGTAAAGAAGTGATAAATGCTTTAGAGCAGGCAAACGACTGGTCTAAATATCGTTCAATTGAAATGACTGCAACAGGTTATACGTCGGGAATTGAGTCAACTGGTAAGAGGCCGGGACATCCGGAGTATGGTATTACATATTCAGGTGTTAAGGCGAAAAGGGATTTATATTCCACAATCGCAGCGGACTTACGCGTATTCCCAATTGGAACAATTTTATTCGTACCAGGTTATGGGTATGGTGTAGTAGCTGATAAGGGCGGTGCAATAAAAGGAAACCGTCTTGATCTATATTATGATACGGTGAAAGATGTTTATAGCCAATGGGGTAAGAAAAAAGTAAATGTGTACGTAGTAAAAGTAGGAAATGGTAAGTTTACAGAAGAAGAGTTAACGATGTTAAATCAAGACGAAACGATGCAAGTGTTTCGTGGTCAATATTTAAAACAAAGATAGTCTAGTCGTAATTACGCTAGACTTTTTTTCTTGGCTTATTTCATAATGGAGGGGATTTTACACGACATATAACTGTAGTTAGAATTGTCGCATTTTATCGAAAATAAAGTTATAATGGTGTTAGAGAAATTTAGGGGGTCTGAACATGTTTCAAGTACAAAAAGAATTAGCAGGTCACGAAGCAGTAATTGTCGCTTTATTTGAAGAAGAGAAAATGAGTAGTTTTGTACAAGAACTGGACAAAGCGTTTGAAGGACAATTACAAGTTTTACTAGAAGAGAAAGAATTATCTACGAAGAAAAAGGCCATTTCGAAAGTACATAGCTTAGGAAAAACAAATGTGAAACGTTATTACTTTGTTGGTTTAGGCAAGAAAGAGTCTTACACGACAGAAACGTTACGTGCGGCTCTTGGTAAGGCATTTAAAACACTGCAAGTAGCAAAAGTACAAGATGCAGCAATCTTACTTGATTCTTTCGTAACAGAGAAATTAGAGGCGATTGATGTCGCTCATATTGCAGCAGAGGTACAAGGCCTTGGTACATATGAATTACAAACGTATAAATCAGATAAAAAGGATCGTGTAGAGTTAGAGAAGTTCACGGCTATTACAGCGGAAGATGCACAAGAAATTGAAGCCGCATTAACAGTTGGCTACGTACATGGACGTGCAACAAATTCAGCTCGTACACTTGTAAATATGCCGCCAAACGTATTAACAGCGACAAAGCTTGCTGAGTATGCTGTTGAATTAGCGGAGAAGTATGATATGGACTATAAAGTTCTTGAGAAAGAAGAGATGGAAGATCTTGGTATGGGTGCGTTGCTTGCAGTAAACCAAGGTAGTGTAGAGCCACCAAAAATGATTGCTCTTATTTATAAAGGAAAAGAAGAGTGGACAGATGTCATTGGATTCGTTGGAAAAGGTATTACATACGATACAGGTGGTTATTCTTTAAAACCACGTGAAGGCATGGTCGGTATGAAAGGTGATATGGGTGGTGCAGCTGCTGTATTAGGTGCGATGGAAATTATCGGTGAACTTCGCCCAGAACAAAATGTGATCGCTGTTATTCCTTCAACTGATAACGTTGTAAGTGGTACGGCATTTAAGCCAGACGATGTAATTACATCTATGAGCGGAAAAACAATTGAAGTATTAAATACGGATGCAGAAGGTCGTCTAGCTTTAGCTGACGGTATTACGTATGCGAAAAAACTTGGTGCAAACTACCTTGTTGATGTTGCAACATTAACAGGCGGTGTAATTGTTGCACTTGGAAACTATACGACAGGCGCAATGACAAATAATGAAGAGTTATTTGAGCAAGTGCTAGAGGCTTCTATGGAAACAGATGAGCCAATTTGGCAACTACCGATTTTTGATCGTGATAAAGAACGCGTTCGAAACAGTAAGTTTGCTGATTTAAATAACTCACCAGGCCGTGAAGGACATGCGGTTATGGCAGGTACATTCTTAGGCGAATTCGCTGAAGATACACCGTGGGTACACTTAGATATCGCTGGAACATCAGAAACAAAAGGCGCGCACGACTTAGGTCCAGCTGGAGCAACTGGTGCAATGGTACGTACACTTGCAACACTTGTGGAGCGCTTTGGAGAAGAATAATTTTTTGAAGAAAAGGCTGTCTCAAATTTTTGAGGCAGTCTTTTTTATTGGTATTTAATAGTTGATTTTCAATGTTATACTTATGTGATATAATTTTCCCTGTATTAGAAGTAAATAACAATTGAATAGGGAGGGAAAGAAGAGAGTGACAAAAATAGAAGCACTCTTATTATTATGAGGGAAGGGACTTTATCTCAACAAAATATAGTTGTATTGTTTTTTAAACAGTTACGCCCGAAACAGTGGACTAAAAACTTGCTTGTATTTGCAGCGTTAGTCTTTTCAATAAAACAAGTATCTTTAACTATGGTGGCACAAGCTGCAATTTGTTTTGCGCTATTTTGTGCAATATCTGGCTGTGTCTATATTTTAAATGATTTTATGGATATTGAGGCAGATCGACAACACCCTGTTAAGCGATATCGACCGATGGCATCGGGGGCATTAAATCCGTACTTTGCTATTACAGCAGGTTGTGTTATTTTAGTAGCGTCTTTAGTAGTTTCATATATATTAAATCCGTTATTGTGCTTAGTATTAGCAGCCTATTTTATTTTAAATGTAGCGTATTCAATTCGTTTAAAGCACGTTGTAATCATTGATATTTTAATTATTGCAGCTGGATTTGTTTTACGAGCATTGGCCGGTGGATTAGTTATTCAAGTGCCATTTACACCGTGGTTTTTATTATGTACATTATTACTGTCACTATTCTTGGCTATTAATAAAAGAAGACATGAATTAGTATTGTTACAGAATAATAAAGGTTCTCATAGAAAAGTATTAGAAAGTTATTCTCCTGCTTTGTTAGACCAATTAAGTACAATTGTTACATCGGCAACTATTGTAACTTATGCTATCTTTACTTTTAATGCAGGGAAAAGTATCTATTTAATGTGGACAATCCCATTTGTAATTTACGGGATTTTTCGTTATTTATATTTAGTTCACATGGAAGATAAAGGTGGAGAACCAGATAAAGTTTTATTAGAGGATCAGCATATTTTAATAACAGTGTTGTTATATGCGATAACAGTTATTATTATACTATTGAACTTTTAATTACTCTATTCGGGTTTGTTAAAACGTTTAAGAGGAGTGTCTTAAACGTTTTTTATTTGGAATAAAACATTTTTTGAATATAAACGGTTAAGGAGTATAGAGATGCAACAATTTTTAATGATTATTTTATCAGTTGGTATGGGAGTTGTAGGGCAAATTTTATTAAAGTTTGGCGCAATGAAATCACAAAGTTCAGCGGCTGTAGGTATTATGAATTTCATTAACGTACCGAACTTTTTCGGACTAGCTTTTTACGGTTTAAGTGCATTATTATGGATGATTGTGCTGAGAAAGGTGGATTTAAGTTATGCATACCCAATGGTGAGTTTCGGATATGTATTTGTTATTATTGCGTCAGCATTATTATTTGGTGAAACAATCAATTTCATGAAAATTGCTGGAATGGTATGTATAGTAGCTGGCATTTTATTTATTGCAAAATCATAGGAGGTAAAGCAATGGGAACATATTTATATTGTATACTTCCATTTATAGCTTGGGTAGCTTCGGGAGTATTGAAATTTTTAGTGAATTATCTTCGTTCTGGAAAAGATGCTTTTCGTTTAGTTGGAAATGGTGGATTTCCTAGTACGCATACAACGATTTTATCAAGTATGGTCATGACAATAGGGTTTCATGAAGGGTTTAATACACCGATGTTTGGAATCGGGATAGCAATTTTAACAATTGTTATCATTGATGCCACAGGACTTCGCCGTACAGTTGGTAAACATGCAAGAATGTTGAATAAACATATAAGTTCGGAAGAAGAAAAATTAAGAGAGCGTCAAGGACATCATTGGCATGAGATTTTTGGTGGGCTTGTGTTAGGAACAGTTATTGGGTACGTGGCACATCTAATTATGTTATTTCTACCGTAGAGAGGAGAAGAAGTATTGAATATTTGGAATGATTATAAAGGAAAGGGGATATTAGCCCTTGTCCTTTTCATTTTTTATTGGTCATTTTATTTTTTTATCGGTTGGAAAATGGATACTCACTCTAAGCTTTTTATTGAAGCTTGGGTGGTTGATACCTATTTTTCTTTTGATCAAGGATATTATATCATCTCCTTTTTCCTTGAAAAAGTAGATGTAGCAGCGGCGACCTGGTTCCGACATCCATTCCTTTATTATTTTATTCAACAATTCATGTGGATGCTGGAGACAGTAAAAGTAGGGAATATTGTACATGGTATTATATTCATTCAAACGTTTTTAAGCGCGCTCAGTGTAGTGATGATTTATACATTATGCTGTAAAATTTGTAAGAATACGATTGTTTCTTTTTTACTAGCGGTCATGTATGGATTTTCAGCTACAATGTTAGTTATTACGTGGACACCAGAATCTTTTAGCTATGCAAATTTCACATTGGTACTTATGTGCTTTGTATGCTATCCATTTATTACAGGGGAAAAAGAAGCGAAAATAGGATTTAGTATTGCGAATGTATTGTTGGCAATAGTAATAACAGGGGTTACATTAACCAATTCGTTTATGTGGTTTTTAGGTAGTCTGATGAGTTATAAGAAACTACGGAAAAAAATTATTTGGACTGGTATTTCGATTGTTATTGTCGTGGTCCTGTTTGTATTAGCAATGAACGCAAATAATGTCGTTCTTATCGAAGGATTAAAGGGTAGTATGGACTTTGCTGCGCAAGGACAGAGTTTTTCACCAGAATACGTTAAGCCATCAGGTATATTAGTATTTCATCTATTATTAGGATCTTCATTCATCTTTGGACCATTCTCGGAAGTTACTTTAAGACAAGGTGAGCAATTCGCACAATTAAATATACTTCCATCGCATACTATGATCGGGTGGATTGTGATTGTATCTGTGTATGCTTTTATAATAGTAGCTGTATGGAAAAACTTTAGAAAAGAGCCTTTCGTAAGGTTTTTAAGTTTCTGTTTACTATTTAATATTGTTTTACATGGAATTATTGGTTTTGGGGCATCTGAAGCATTTATTTATGGCGCACATATGCTGTTTACAATACCGTTATTATTGGCATATGGTTTTAAAGTGATGAGACGTGTAAAAGTAGTTGCTTTATGTTTAATATTAATATTAATAATTATAAATAATTTTGAAAGTATGCTATATTTTTATCATTTTGCAGTCTCCAATTATTCTTTATAATAAAATAGATTTTTAATAAAAGGGTACTTTAGATAGGATTTCTAAAGTACCCTTTTTTACTATTTCTTAAAAATAGATAAAAAATAATAGCTAGAAGTGAAGCATTTTAGAAAACATATAGTTGTTATGAAAGAGGTCTAAACATGTTTTGAGTACAAAAAGAGTAGCAAGTGTACTTAGACATCCCTGTGAGCAAATAATTTATGGTCAGCTCGAGCAATGGTGTAGGTAATTCGTATACTTTTCGAGCATTTTGTAGAAGAATAATTTTTTTGAAGAAAAAGCTGTCTCAAATTTTGGAGACAGCCTTTTTTATTGATATAGTAGGTATATTTGTTGGTAATTCGATATAACTTCATTTACTACTGCGCTGTTCAAAAAAGTGTTTATAAAGAAATCGTATACAAAATCCCGTTTAAAGCAAAAGAAGTACGGCCCGTTTCTTCAGAGACAACTAATATAAGTGCATCACTCTTTTCTGATAAGCCAATTGCAGCTCTGTGACGTGTTCCTAGCTCAGGATCAACTTCTGTACTTTTCGTTAAAGGAAGAATATTAGCAGCTGAGACAATATGATTATTTTTTACGAGAACAGCACCGTCATGAAGAGGGTTACCTGGATAAAATATTGATTCGAGTAATGGTGCAGTTAAATGAGCGTTTAATGTCGTTCCAGTTTGAATGAGAGCTTCAAGCGTCTCGTTTCGTTCCACAACGATAAGAGCACCATGTTTTCTGGCGCTTAAATGTTGGATAGCTGTCGTAATAAAAGATGAACTTTCCGTATAAGGTGATAAATATGCCTGAATGTAGTATGTAGCTGCCAATGTTTGTACATTTGCTAACATATGATGAATATCTTCCATTTTGCATAAAATACATTCGTCTTCTTTATCGATTGCGTTCCTCATAATCGATAGTTCTTTTTCAGCAATTTCAATCATTTGCTTTGTTTGTATTTTGAGCTCTTCTGACAAGCCCCATTCGTGCATAATCCTCATTCCCTTTAGTGGAGTATTTAACAATAGTGTATACAAATATTCCTAGTAAAATCCTACTAGATTTTATAAAATATTGAGATACAGCATGTTTTTTTCATATAATAAAGGTATGACGAGCGAGAGGAGAGAGAAGAATGAATTGGAAACAAGAATTTAGTCGCTGGCTTTCTTACGCACAATTAGATGCAGAATTAAAAGAACAGCTAGAAAATATGAAGCAAGATGAGAAGAAAATCGAGGATAGCTTTTATAAAAATCTAGAGTTTGGTACAGGTGGTATGCGTGGTGAACTTGGTGCTGGTACGAACCGTTTAAACGTATATACAGTTCGTAAAGCAACAAAAGGATTAGCAAGCTTTATTGAAAAATTAGGTGAGGAAGCGAAAAAACGCGGTGTTGTTGTAGCCTATGATTCTCGACATAAATCACCTGAGTTCGCAATGGAAGTTGCTGCTACACTTGGGGCACGCGGTATCACAACATATGTGTTTGAAAGCTTACGTCCAACGCCAGTACTTTCTTTCGCAGTTCGTCATTTACATACAGTAAGTGGAATCGTTCTTACGGCAAGCCATAATCCACCTGAATATAACGGATACAAAGTATACGGTGAAGATGGTGGACAGTTACCTCCAAAAGAAGCAGATGAGTTAATTAGCTACGTAAATGCAGTAGAAGATGAATTAACAGTTGAAGTCGCTAATGTAGAGCAATTAAAAGCTGACGGTTTATTACATATTATTGGACAAGAAGTAGATGATGCATATGCTGCAGAATTGAACAATGTCATCATTAATAAAGAAATGGTGCAAAAGGTTGGTAAAGACTTAAAAATCGTCTTTACACCATTACACGGAACATCAAATATTTCTGTACGCCGTGGTTTAAAAGAAGTTGGATTTACAGATGTAACAGTTGTAAAAGAGCAAGAGTTACCAGATCCAAACTTCTCTACAGTAAAATCACCGAACCCAGAAGAGCACGCAGCGTTTGAGTATGCCATTCGTGACGGTGAAAAGGTAGGCGCAGATGTATTAATCGCAACTGATCCTGACGCAGATCGTCTAGGTGTAGCGGTGCGCAATCATAATGGTGAGTTCCAAGTATTAACAGGAAACCAAACAGGTGCATTAATGCTTGATTACTTACTATCTCAAAAGAAAGAAAACGGAACGCTTCCGGAGAACGGTGTCGTATTAAAAACAATCGTAACGTCTGAGATTGGTCGTACAATTGCGAAAGCATACGGTTTAGATACAGTTGATACGTTAACTGGATTTAAATTTATCGGTGAGAAAATTAGGCAGTATGAAGAAAGCGGACAATATGAATTCCAATTCGGTTATGAGGAAAGCTATGGTTATTTAATCCGCCCATTCTGCCGTGATAAAGATGCAGTACAATCTGTCCTATTTGCATGTGAAGTAGCTGCATACTACAAATCACAAGGGAAAACGTTATATGACGGTCTATTAGAAGTATTTGAGAAATACGGCTTCTTCCGTGAAGACCTTGTATCGTTAACGTTAAAAGGAAAAGATGGAGCGGAAAAAATCCAAGAGATGATGGCAACGTTCCGTGAGAATCCTCCGAAAGAAGTAGCGGGCTTAACAGTCGTAGCAGTGGAAGACTATAAAGCAAGCATCGTTACATCTTTACAAGATGGACATAAAGAAGAGATTCACTTACCGAAATCAAATGTGTTAAAATATCAATTAGAGGATGGTTCATGGTTCTGCCTACGTCCATCTGGAACTGAGCCGAAGATTAAGTTTTACTTTGGTGTAAAAGATAGTTCTTTACAAAATAGTGAACAAAAGTTACTTACTATTAAAGAAGACATTATGAATCGTTTATAATACAAAGTAATTTTAAGTAGTAAGGAACAAAAGGGAGCGAAATCTCCCTTTTGTTTTATGTAGGAAATAATTGCTATTGATTCCGACAGGAGAGAGGGTATTTTGTGATGAAAAAAGTAAGAAAAGCGATAATCCCAGCAGCTGGATTAGGAACACGTTTTTTACCAGCAACGAAAGCAATGCCGAAAGAAATGTTACCGATAGTAGATAAACCAACGATTCAATACATTGTAGAAGAAGCAGTGAAATCGGGAATCGAAGATATTATTATTGTTACTGGTAAAACAAAGCGCTCTATCGAAGATCATTTTGATAACGCATTTGAACTAGAACAAAACCTATTAGAGAAGAAAAAATATGAGTTGCTTGAAAAAGTACAAGCTTCTTCAAAAATGGTAGATATTCATTACATCCGTCAAAAAGAGCCGAAGGGACTAGGACATGCTGTTTGGTGTGCACGTAAATTCATTGGTGATGAGCCATTTGCAGTGTTACTAGGTGATGATATTGTCCAAGCTGAGAAACCGTGTTTACGTCAATTAATGGATGAGTATGAAAAAACACTTTCTTCTGTTATTGGTGTACAAACTGTTCCGGAGTCGGAAACACATCGCTATGGAATTATCGATCCATTAGAACAAGAAGGTCGTCGTTACCAAGTTCGCAATTTCGTTGAAAAACCAGCACAAGGTACAGCTCCTTCAAACTTAGCGATTATGGGGCGCTACATTTTAACGCCTGAAATCTTTATGTTCTTAGAACAGCAACATGTCGGTGCTGGTGGTGAAATTCAGTTAACAGATGCAATCCAAAGCTTAAATGAAATCCAACGTGTATTTGCCTACGATTTCGAAGGAAAGCGCTACGACGTAGGTGAAAAGCTAGGATTCGTTCAAACGACAATTGAAATGGCCCTGCAACACCCAGAATTACGTGATGACATGGTTGCAATGATGAAGAAAATTTTAGAAGAACAAGCGAATCAAGAGTCATAATAAAAAATGAGTTATTTCAGTATACTGAAATAACTCATTTTTTTATTATGAAATCGTCGAATGAGAATGCTGATAAGCAGAACGACGCACAGCATAATATATGCGAGGTGCGATAATAGCACCGATAATTGTAAATGCAATATCTTTTACTGCAAACCACATCATAATCATCCAAGCAGCTTTATAGCTCATATTACCGCCCATAAAGAGATTGACTGCCCCGTACATGTAAGTAGTACCGATTATATAAGTTAAAATAATTCCTGTGAAAGAGGCAATTGCAAATGTAATGAATGTTGGTCTTTCTTTTTGTTCTACTAGTTTTCCGGATACGTAAGCAACGATAATAAATGCGATAATAAAACCACCAGTAGGATCTAAAAGTGCTCCAAATCCAGCTTTGAAGTTAGCGAAGATTGGTGCGCCGGCTACGCCAACGAGCATATATACAGTCATGGATAAGGCACCAAGTCTACTTCCAAGAAGAAGACCTGCTAAAATTGCGAAAAATGGTTGCATAGATAATGGGATGCCTGCTACTTGAAGGAATGGTGCCCAAGATACAATATTTGCACCGATTGCCATAAGAGCAACGAACATGGCAGCTAATGCTAAATCTAAAACATGAAATCTTCTCATAATGTTAACCTCCTGTTGTTTTTAGGTTAACATTATCGTAGCGAAAATATTTACTTGTTGTCAATCAAAATATTTTGATAAGAAGGCTTTAAATAGTCTCTTAGCAACGTATATGGAATACGAAATTGCGGAATTCCACTTGAATAGGGAGCAATCTCATATAAAGGGAAATAAATGACGAGATTGTCTGGCTCTAAAAAGAAGTGGAATTTTTTCATACTCATTACTTTTTCAGTTGCATCAGGAAAATAAATGCTTTCATTTTGTTTAATTTGTCGTACAATCTCCGCACGGATTACATCTTTATATTTATCCTTTTGTTCAAATAAATCGTCTAAGTGCAGTACCTTTTTTTCGTTTAAATCGAATGTATTTGCCTTCCACGTATAAAGACCGTGTGCTCCGCCAGTATATTGATAGTAATTCACATATAGGCTAAGAAAAGGTGGTTTGTTTAAAGAGACTTTATAATCAACATTTGCTACGTACGGATGAAATGGTGTACTAGATCCTTCTGTCTCTTTATAATATTTTTTTGCTTCTTTTTCTAATTTGGTTTTAAATTTGTCAGTGGATTTTTTGTAGTATAAATTGAGTTTATTTTGAAATTTAGAGTCAGAAAATTTGTGAAAAGAAGGCCTGTTTATTTGATATTCTATATAAGGTTTCTTACCTTTTTGCGTTACAGTCTTAACATCGATTGTCAGGTTAGATGCTTTGGCTGTTATTGCACAATTTGGTACAATAGTCAGCAAGGAGAACATAAGCAGTAATATACAAAATTTCTGTTTCATTTAGGTGAAGCCTCCTTATATAAGTGTTATAAGTAGTTTGAAAATAAATAGGTAAAATTATACATTTAATTAAAGTAAGAGAAGGGAGAAGCGATATGGCAAAAACTTTAATGGATTCACTTGGAATTGAGTTGTTAGAGATGACAGAAGATAAGGTGGTTGCTACGATGCCTGTTGATGAGCGTACGCATCAGCCATTTGGATTTTTACATGGTGGTGCATCGGTTGCATTAGCAGAAACAGTGGCAAGTGTTGGTTCATATAATTTAATTGATCAAGAAAAATGTATTTGTTTCGGATTAGAAATTAATGCGAACCACATTCGCTCAAAGAAAGATGGAATTGTAACAGCGATTGGAACACCAATACATAGAGGACAATCGACAATGGTTTGGGATGTTCGCATTATTGATGAAAATGATGATTTACTATGTATATCAAGATGTACAGTAGCAATTAAAGAAAAACGTGAAAAGTAAAAAAGAGGCGCTCTTATGAGCAGCCTCTTTTTCTTATAATTAGAACTGGATTTTCTTCTCTAAGAAACCTTTTAGTTCGCTAATTGGCATACGAACTTGTTCCATTGTGTCACGGTCACGTACTGTAACAGCTTTGTCTTCAACTGAGTCGAAGTCGTATGTGATACAGAATGGTGTACCGATTTCGTCTTGACGACGGTAACGTTTACCGATAGAACCAGTTTCATCAAAGTCTACCATGAAGTCTTTAGCTAATTCTGCGAATACTTCAGTAGCACCTTCAGATAGCTTCTTAGATAATGGTAAGATAGCTGCTTTGTATGGTGCTAAAGCAGGGTGGAAACGAAGAACTGTACGAGAATCGTTTTCTAATTGCTCTTCTTCATATGCATCACATAAGAATGCTAATGTTACGCGGTCTGCGCCTAAAGATGGCTCGATGCAGTATGGCACGTAACGCTCATTCGTTTGTGGATCAATATAGTTAAAGTCTTCGTTTGAATGTTCCATGTGACGTTTTAAGTCGAAGTCTGTACGAGATGCAACGCCCCAAAGTTCGCCCCAACCGAATGGGAATTTGAATTCAATGTCAGTTGTTGCATTACTGTAGTGAGATAACTCTTCTTCACCGTGGTCACGAAGACGCATGCTCTCTTCAGACATACCAAGTGAAAGTAACCAGTTTTTACAAGTTTCACGCCAGAATGCAAACCACTCTAAATCTTCACCAGGCTTACAGAAGAATTCAAGTTCCATTTGTTCGAATTCACGTGTACGGAATGTGAAGTTACCAGGCGTGATTTCGTTACGGAAACTCTTACCGATTTGGCCGATACCAAATGGAAGCTTTTTACGCATAGAGCGTTGAACGTTTTTGAAGTTTACGAAAATACCTTGTGCTGTTTCAGGACGAAGGAAGATTTCGTTTGTGCTAGACTCTGTAACACCTTGGAATGTTTTGAACATTAAGTTGAACTGACGGATTTCAGTGAATTCTTCACTACCGCAATCAGGACATTTTACTTCATGTTCTTTCATTAAGTCAGCCATTTGGTCGAAAGTAAGACCGTCAACAACCATTTCGATGCCTTTTGCATCTAAAGCATCCTCAATTAATTTGTCAGCACGGTGACGAGCTTTACATTTTTTACAGTCAATCATTGGATCGTTGAAGTTACCAACGTGACCAGAAGCGATCCAAGTTTTAGGGTTCATTAAAATAGCTGCGTCTAAACCAACGTTGTGTGGAGATTCTTGAATGAATTTTTTCCACCAAGCTTTTTTAACGTTATTTTTTAATTCGATTCCAAGTGGACCGTAATCCCAAGTGTTTGCAAGACCACCGTAAATTTCAGAACCAGGGAAAACAAAACCGCGATGTTTCGCTAAGTTTACAACTTGTTCCATTGAATACATAAGAAAATCCTCCTTTTGAAAGTTAACGTATTGGCGATGACATACTCTGATACTTTGGAAACGAGCAGTATATGCTAAAAAGAACATAAAAAAACGCTCATCCCAAGGCTTATTTGCCTAGGGACGAGCGTTTGCCCGCGGTTCCACCCTAGTTGATACACAAAAGGTGCATCCACTTTATCATGTATTGCTCGGGACTGCCGTTTCCTTGCGGCTTCAGGCTTTCACTATCCCTGAATCGCTTTTTATGCAAGTACTTATAAGTCCGTCATCGCTACTTATATTAATAATAATGAACATATTCTAACACGTTCTTTTTTAAATCTCAATAGAGGAACGCGTCTATCTATGATAGAGTCTCGCCTATTTTTTCATTATTTATTCCGTAATTTTCTTTAATATGCTTAATTGCTTCACGCTTACTTAATGGAGCGAGCTCATTGTTTTGAACGTATTCCCAAACTACATCCGGATTTGTTTTTGCATATTCACGAAGGACCCAGCCAATCGCTTTTTGAATGAAAAATTCTTTTGAAGAGTGTAGTTGTCCAATAATCCAGAAAAGAAGTTCTTCATCCATCTTTTGTTTATATTTTAGTTGGAATAAAATAGCGGCACGTTGTAACCATATGTTATCTGATGCAATCCATTTTGGAATATAGGCAGAAATTAATTCTGGATGTTTTAAAAAGATATCGCCTAAAAATGTAGGGACGATGCTATCGACAGAGTCCCACCAAGATTTTGTGACAATCAGTTCTTCTAAGAAGGGGATATGAGTTTCGTTTATATGCTTTTTATATTTTTGCATAATATCAAGTGCGGCCGCTTGGAATTCACGTTCTGGCAAGTCCCAAAGCTCACGTACGATAATTTGGAAGTCTTTTTGATCTGGGAGAGTATGTATTTGAATGATGTCTTTTAATAATTGGCGTCTTTCCGGTGTTTGAATACCTAGAAATGGGAAGTGATTTTTCATATAACGAGCCATAGGTTCTGCTTTTTCAGGATTTTGATGAGCTGTGAAATGCTCTTGTAATGCTTTTACAAATGGATGCATAAGTGTTGCTCCTCTCTTATTCTCTTTCTTCTCTTATTATACAAAGAGTTTGGATAAATTTTAAAACATAACTTGCAATGTAATGAAATATGTTGAAAGTAGAGAGGAGAGGATAAGATGGAGGATCAAGGCGTATTAGCAGGTTTCTTTGCTCTTAGTTTTGCGTTTATTCTTGTTATATTGATTTGGGCAATTATTTCATATTTGTTAACGGCTTTTGCACTTTATTCGATGGCGAAAAATGATGGTGCAACGGACGGGGTGCTTGCGTTTATTCCGTTTTTGAATAGTAAGACATGGGGTGACTTAGCGAAAGATAAATTACCAGATTTTTTGAAAGAAGAGGCAGGGTGGAAAGTATTCGGCATATATGTTGCATGTTTTATTTTTAATTTCGTACCAATTATAAGTTTACTAGCAACAGCTGTATCGATTGTATTGTCCATTTATCTTATCTACGCTATTTTAGACAGATACGGAACGAACTCTATATTATTTACGATTATTCATGTAATCACATTTTCGGTGTTCTTACCGATTCATTTATTTATTATTCGGAATGAACCGGTGAGATATAAAGAGTAGATTTTTCGTTTTGTTGATAAGTCGATATATTTTAGATATAAGTAAAAAAGCGCCCTGATTATCAGAGCGCTTTTTTTACTACATAAGGTAGCGTAAATAAATATAAATGTGAGAAATGATTAATGAAACGATCATAATTGGGAAACCGACTTTTAGGAAGTCCATGTAACTAAATTTATGTCCTTCGCGGCTCGCTATACCTGCAACGATTACGTTAGCAGAAGCTCCGATTAATGTTCCGTTTCCGCCCAGACAAGCACCTAGTGCTAATGCCCACCATAATACATCGATTTGTGCGTCAGATGGTGATAAGCCTAGCCCAACTGCCATATCGTTAATAAGTGGAATCATTGTTGCAACGAATGGGATGTTATCAATTGTTGCAGAGGCGATACCAGATACCCATAAAATAAGGATGGATGCGTAAGAAATATCTCCGCCTGTTATACCAATTACTTTTTGAGCTAACATTTTGATAAGACCGATATCGATAAGTCCTCCAACAAGTACGAATAGCCCTGCGAAGAAGAAGATTGTTACCCATTCTACGCTTGCAAATACTTCTTCAATTTCATGCTCTTTCACACCAATTAACATAAGTACAGTAGCACCAGTTAAGGCGATAATAGCGGCATCGATATGGAAAATAGAATGAGTCATGAAACCTACAATTGTAAGTCCAAGTACCGTTAAAGATTTTTTCATTAATACTGGATCTTTAATGTATTGTTTTTCATCTAAGCTCATTAATTTTTTAACTTGTACAGGATCGGCAATTAATTGTTTGCGATACATGAAGTAAAGTATTATCGCTGTAACTGCAATAATAATAATTACGATTGGTGCTAGATTCAATAGGAAAGCATTGAAGTCTAAATGCTTATTTGCAGAACCAATCATAATATTAGGTGGATCACCAATTAATGTTGCTGTTCCTCCTATATTTGAAAAAATAATTTCAGAAAGTAAATAAGGAACAGGATTTACTTGCAGTATGCGCGTAATAGATAAAGTAACTGGAACAACAAGAAGTACAGTTGTAACGTTATCTAAAAATGCGGAGCCAAGCGCGGTAAGTAGGGAAAGGGAAATTAAAATTTTAATTGGATTTCCTTGTGCCCCTTTTGCTGCTTTAATGGCAACGTATTGGAAAACACCTGATTTACTCGTAATGTTCACCAAAATCATCATACCGATGAGTAGCGTAATCGTTCCCCATTCAATATGTTTCGTAAAGGCGTTATGTAAATCGACGACCCCCACAATTACCATGAATGCTGCACCGAGAAGTGCGATGACAGCGCGATTAATTTTTTCAGAAATAATAATGGCATATGTAATTAAAAAGACTGCGATAGCAAAATAATACTGCCAGTTAGCGAGTTCTTGCGTTGTTTCGTGCAAAGATCTCATCTCCTTTCATTCATTTTTCTTAGTGTGTCAAATATTAACTAGATGAAACACACATAACGTCATTATAAAGTAGAAAAACTGCGGATGTAAATGAAAGGAGAGATTTTGTCATATTTTCTGCATAGGTCATTTTTTCTTATTTTTTAAAATATTTGTGGGCATTTGACATATATATAAGATACATCCAATCTGAATATTTAAAATGGAATTAGCATTCGAGCTTGTTCGTGTAGGAGTGTCAAATAGAAAGGAATGACAAAAATGATAAGGAAGGGATCGTATGGATGAACAACGATTTTTATTTTTAGACTTTGAGTTTACGATGCCCCAGCATAGAAAGAAACCGAAAGGATTTTTTCCAGAGATTATTGAGGTAGGACTCGTTTCAGTTGCTGGCTGTAAGGTAGAAGATACGTATTCATCACATGTCAGGCCGAAAACATTTCCCTCTTTAACGGATCGATGTAAGAAGTTTTTGGGAATAAAACAAGAAGTCGTAGATAAAGGGATTTCATTTCCTGAACTCGTTAAGAAGCTTGCAGAATACGAAACGAAATGTAAACCGACAATTGTAACGTGGGGAAATATGGATATGAAAGTGCTGAAGCATAATTGTGAGATGGCAGGGATAGCTTTTCCATTCTTCGGACAGTGTCGTGATTTATCGCTTGAGTATAAGAAGTTTTTTGGAGAAAGAAATCAAACAGGATTATGGAAAGCAATTGAGGCGTATGGAAAAGTAGGGACAGGGAAGCATCATTGTGCGCTTGATGATGCGATGACGACGTACAATATTTTTAAACTAGTAGAAAAAGATAAAGAGTATTTAGTAAAGCCAGCACCTCCAACATTAGGAGAACTCGTTGATTTTTCAAAAGTGTTAAAGAAAGTGAGCACACAGTAACGACCAAATTGCACATTATGTAATTTGGTCGTTTTGTTTTTTAGAGTTTGTAGTCTTTCTTTAACTGTTGTAATGTTTCTAGACTACGCTCTGCAAAAGGTGAATCATCTTCAAAAAATGAATTCATTTGAGTTTCTAATGCTAATTTTAGTGACTCGGTATAATCCGGAATTTCTCCTTCATATTTTTTCACCATTTGCTCTGGAATGTTCGTCTGTTCACGGAAAGCTAAAGCGCGTCTTTCATGGAAAAATGGTACGTCAGCCTGTTTTACGTTATGTAAGTCACCTTGCACCGGATGTTTTAAAACAGCTAATACTTTTACGACGTAACTGCCAGGGCGGCTATTTGTAACTTCGCCAATGTATTTTCCTGTTTTATAAATACCAGTAACGATTTCGCCAATTTCAAATGTTTCTCTCATATTTTTCACCTCAAGTTTATAGTAAGGAAAGTAGGAGAAGGAGTCAAAGAAATCATTTGCTTTCAGAACGCCCCTTGAGAATATGGATAGGTTCCACTATAATTTAAAATGATATAACAGAAAATTCTGATGTTTTATAAATCCTATAATAAGGAGTGTTCTATATGATGCCTTTATATTTTCCGGAAGATAAAACAGAATATATTATTCCAGGGATTGTTTGCGTTCTATTTATTATCGGTGCTATTGCCACGTGGCGCATGTTTATTCGTGTATCAAAAAGAGAAGCAGAGCGATTGCAGAAAGTTGAAGAAAAACTATTAGCTGAAAAGAAACAGTAATGCATTTTTGTATGTTTCCCTCTATGCTCGGACAATCTAAGGGCAGAATATATTTTGGAGGGAATAGAATGAAGAAACGGCTTTTTTTCAGTTGTTGTTTATTATTTCTGATGGCAGGTTGTGACCAAGGAAAGCCGAAAGAAATTGAAGTGAAATTACATAATGCTTCAGGTGATGAAGTAGGGACTGCGAAAGTAGTTCAGCAAACAAGTGGAGTGAAAATTACGATTAAAGGGGAAGGTTTCACGCCAGGCCCGCACGGACTACATGTACACGAAATTGGAGAGTGTAAAGCACCTCGTTTTGAATCAGCTGGAAATCATTTTAATCCAGATGATAAAAAACATGGTCTTCTTAATCCGAAGGGTGCAGAAAACGGTGATTTACCGAACGTAGTTGCAGATGGTTCTGGAAAGATTAAGGCGGAAATTAATGCCCCACACATCACACTTGAAGAAGGAAAAACGACGATTCATAGAAAAGATGGAGCGTCTATTATTATTACAGAAAACCCTGATGATGGTATGACTCAACCGACAGGTAAATCAGGGGATCGAATTGCTTGTGGCGTAATTGTAAAAAAAGCATCGGATATGAAGAAAAAGTAAAAGCTACCGTGAATGGTAGCTTTCTTTGTGAAATGTAATTGAAAATATATTAGCGATTATTGGAATATATCGACCGTAACTTGAAATATATCGACTTACTGACAAAATATGACAAAGGAGTCTGTCCAAGAATGATTAGGGGGACAGACTCCTTTCTTATTATGAAACCGTATGACGCAGTCTGTTTAAAATTTCTTCTAAAACAGATCGTGGACAGCCGATATTAATTCGAATATGTTCTTCGCCACCTAACCCGTATTTCTCACCAGGTTCAACAATGATTTTTCCTTTTTCCTCAAGTAATGCAGTACGCTCGTTTTGAGAAAGCTTTAGACGAGAACAATCAATCCATAATAAAAAGCTACCTTCTGGCTTCGTTACGGAAAGAGCAGGTATGTGAGTTTTAATATATTCACAAGCAAATTGAGCATTATCTTCTATATATAATCGAATTTCGTTTAGCCAATCATTACATTCTGTATAGGCACTTTGCATCGCTGTATAAGCGAAGATATTTAATCCGTGGAAGCCTTGTCTATATTGGATAGATGTAAAGGCTTGACGGAGTTTTTCATTTGGAATGATAATAATCGATGCTTGTAATCCAGCGATATTAAATGTTTTACTTGGAGCCATACAAGTGATAGTGCGCTCTGCTAATTCTTCAGATAAGGAAGCGAACGGTGTATGTGTATGATCTGCATAAATAATATCGGAATGAATTTCATCCGCCACAACGATTACGTTATATTTAGTACATAACGATCCGAGCTGCAAAAGTTCCTCTTTCGTCCAAACGCGCCCGATTGGGTTATGAGGGCTACAAAGAAGCATGAGTTTGATGCCTTGCTGAAACTGCTTTTCTAAATGCTTGAAGTCTATCACATATGTATCATTTTGTTTCTGTAATGGACTCACGTATAACTGTCTGTTGTTTGTTGTGACCATTTCGAAAAATGGAGGATAAATAGGTGGTTGTACGAGAACGGATTCGTTTTCTTTTGTGAAAGCTTGTATGCTCGTACTAAGAGCTGGAACGATTCCGGCGCTAAAGACAATCCATTCTTTTTGAATATCCCAGTCGTATTGTTGTTTTGTCCAGTTACAAATAATATTCCCAATATTTTCGGGAGGAAGTGTATAGCCAAAAATCGGATGTTCGATTCGTTGTTTTAAGGCAGCTTGGATTGGTTTTGGTACTTCAAAATCCATATCAGCAATCCAAGCATGGATAAGTTCTTCGTTTTTATATGTATCCCATTTTATACTATGCGTTCCACGTCGATTGATTGCTTTATGAAATAGTTGCATAAGTTTGCTCCCTTCTTCTGTAAAACCAATAAGTTATGAAAGTTCTCTCTCTTCTTATAGAATAGCTGATGTGATAGGATAAAGAAAACTATTAAAAAGTGAAAAGGCGGGAAGCGAATGGGTACATATGAAAAGATGATAGAGGTTGTGAAGAATTGGGATCCGTTTCAAATGGGACCGGAGTTTTATGAAACAGAAGCGAGCGATGTTGTGAACGTCATAAGTGTGTTTGACGATCCAAAATACATCGCAAAGAAGATTCAACATATATACTTTATGTCTTTTGAGGAAGTACCTGCGCTTGAAAAATGTGAGAAATTAGCTATGGAATTACTTATAATAAAAGAAGGTGGAAGCTGTTCATTATAGGCTGTCAGAATTTCCGACAGCCTTTTTTATATTATCCCGCTATTTGCTGGGTAGTAAGACCCTCACCTCAAAATTCAGCGGAAGCAAAGAAGTTAGGTGGGGGCTGATTAAAGTTTCATTTTATTGCGCGGAAAAAGCGATAATTTCTTCATAAACATGTTCAGGCTTTTCTTCAGGTAGTAAATGTCCTGTATTTTCATAAGAAATAAATTTTGAATTCGGTAAATCTTTGTGTAGACGATGACCTACATGTACAGGGACGACGCGGTCTTTTTCACCCCAAATGAGTAGGATAGGTGTTTCGATTTTTTGTAATTCAGTTGAAGATAAGTCACCTTCACGGTCTCGTATCATGCGAGTTAAAGCGGGAAATATACGGTCGTCATAAAAAGGAGCGGAGTAACCTTTTTTCATTTCATCGTCAATTAATGAGTGATCATGAACGACATTCATTAAGTTATGAACAATGCCGCGCCTTATAATCCAGTTCTTTACGTATAAATGAAAGAACGGTAAATAAGAAGAGTATAGTAAAGGTAAGGTTGCGCGCGCTAAATAGCTCGAGCTACATAGTAAAATCGTCTTTGAAATGAGTTCAGGACGTATACGGTTTACATAGAGAGAAATTTGCCCACCCATAGAATGCCCAACTAATACAATGTTTGAGAGAGATAAATGTTCAATTAAATCAATAATAATCGTTGCTAAATTGTGATAAGAATACTTAAACAGATGAGACTTATCACTTTTTCCGAACGGTGGTAAATCAAGAGCAATGACTGTTCCTTCCTTCGCTAGTAAAGGAATGAGACGGCGGTAACTGAATGAGGAAGATAAAAAGCCGTGAACGAGTACGAAAGTAGGGCGTTCTGTTTTATTATCATGTTCATACAATTCGTAATGAACAGTAGTGCCGCGAGTGGAAAAAGTGAAATAAGGACAAGTATATTTATGATTCATTTTTTGTCACTCCATTGATTTTTGTTCATATCATCTCCAAGGAAGAAGAAAATATGTTAACAAAAAAAGGCAAGATGACGATGTCATCTTGCCTTTCGTTTATTCAGTATTACCCGCGCACAATATTAGGCGGTGTTTTTCCTTGTAACCCTGCAACTAAATTTTCAGCGGCGGTCATGGCCATTTGCTGACGAGTTTTTAATGTTGCAGATCCGATGTGCGGTAAAGTCACAACATTTTGTAATGATAAGAGTGGATTATCTTTTTGAATTGGCTCTTGTGTAAAAGTATCGATGCCTGCTGCAAAGATTTTCTTTTCTGTTAAAGCATGGATTAACGCTTCTTCATCTACTGTTTTCCCCCGAGAAGCATTAATGAAGATTGCTGTTTCTTTCATTAATGAAAATTCCTTTTCTCCGATAAGGTGATATGTTTCATCTGTTAATGGAGTAAGAAGAACAATAAAGTCAGACTGCTTCAGTAGCGTCTGTAAATCACAATATGTAGCATCGAATTTTTGTTCAGCTTCTTCTTTACGACGGCGGTTATAGTAAAGAACATTCATATCAAATCCAAATTTTGCTCGTTTTGCAACGGCTTCTCCAATTCGGCCCATACCGATAATACCAATTGTGCTATGGTGTACATCTAGTCCGAAGTGTTCTTTTCCGATTTCAGCGTTCCATTCACCATTTTTTACGTAAGAATCGAGTTCGCAAACGCGGCGCCCAGCTGATAGCATAAGGGCGAAAACGAGATCAGCTACTGTATCATCTAATACGTATGGTGTATTCGTTCCGATAACATTTCGGTTTTTCATCGCTTGTAAATCAAAATTATCGTAACCAACAGAAATATTGCTCACTACTTTTAAGTTAGAAGCCACTGTCAGTAATTCTTCATTAATAGCAGATCCGAAATTTAATAACCCATCTTTATCTTGTATTTTCTCTAATAGAACATCACGAGGCACTTTCTCATTTTGATCCCATTTTTCGTAATCACAGTGTTCTGATAAATAGTTTTCTACAAATGTCGGAACTGGTTCAGCAATATAAATTTTTGGTTTCACGGTTCCATCCCCTTTCGCTTTATCACGCATTTTTCCGCTGATTAAAGTTTCACTTTATTTTGACATAATTCAATAGAAAAATCTTCTTTTCAAACTGGAAAGGGTATTTGTATAATTTAGACACAAACGAAAAGGAAGGATGATTTATATGGTGACAGAAAAAGAATTAGAATTATTAGCTTGTCTTGAAAAGAGTAGTCGATTATCTGTAGATACATTAGCGAAGCTGTTAAATATAGAAGTAGAAGAAGTAAAGAAGATGGTTGCGAGATTAGAAAATGAAAAGATTATTGTGGATTATGTAACACATATCGATTGGACGAAAGTGAAAGAACATACAGGTTTAACGGCAATGATCGATGTGAAAGTTACGCCAAAGCACGGCGTTGGGTTTGATGCGGTTGCTGAGCAAATTTATCGTTATTCAGAAGTGAAATCCGTTTATTTAATGTCAGGGACATATGATCTTTCTATTACATTAGAAGGGAAAACGATGGGGGAAGTAGCGATGTTTGTTTCTGAGAAATTAGCAACAATTGAATCTGTCGTTTCTACAACTACTCATTTCATTTTGAAGAAGTATAAACATGAGGGCGTTATTTATGAAAAAGACGATGATGATAAGCGAATTGTGGTGACACCATGAAGCAATTTGAACTATCTAGATCAGCAGAATCTTTAAAACCATCTGGTATTCGAAAATTTTTTGATTTAGCAGCAAATATGAAAGGTGTTATTTCCCTCGGGGTAGGAGAGCCGGATTTTGTTACCCCTTGGAATGTAAGGCAAGCATGTATTCGTTCTTTGGAACAAGGGTATACGTCATATACAGCAAATGCAGGATTATTGGAGCTCCGTCAAGAAATAGCAAAGTATCTAAAAAAACAATTTGCAGTATCTTATGATCCAAGTGATGAAATCATTGTTACAGTTGGAGCGAGCCAGGCGTTAGATGTAGCGATGCGTGCCATTATAAATCCTGATGATGAAGTGCTCATTGTTGAACCAAGCTTCGTTTCTTATGCACCACTTGTGACATTAGCTGGAGGAGTTCCGGTTCCTGTGGCGACTAAGCTAGAAAACGAGTTTAAAGTACAACCAGAACAAATTGAAGCAGCTATTACAGCGAAAACAAAGGCGATTTTACTTTGTTCACCAAATAACCCGACAGGTGCAATGCTAAATAAATTCGAGCTTGAAGAAATAGCAGTGATTGTTGAGAAGTACAATCTAATTGTATTATCTGATGAAATTTATGCAGAGCTTGTATACGACGAAGCATATACAAGTTTCGCGAGTATTAAAAATATGCGCGAGCATACGATTTTAATTTCAGGATTTTCAAAAGGATTTGCGATGACAGGATGGCGTCTCGGTATGATTGCAGCTCCTGTTCAGTTTTCAGAATTGATGCTCAAAATTCACCAATATTCCATGATGTGTGCACCGACGATGTCTCAGTTCGCAGCACTTGAAGCGTTACGTGCGGGGAATGATGAAGTAATTCGGATGAGAGATAGTTATAAGAAGCGTCGTAATTTTATGACGACATCTTTCAATGAAATGGGCTTAACGTGTCATGTGCCGGGCGGAGCATTTTATGTTTTCCCTTCTATATCTTCAACAGGATTATCTTCAGCGGAATTTGCAGAACAGTTATTGCTGGAAGAAAAAGTAGCTGTTGTCCCTGGTAGCGTATTTGGCGAAAGTGGTGAAGGGTTTATTCGTTGTTCTTATGCGACGTCGCTTGAACAACTTATGGAAGCAATGAAGAGAATGGAACGGTTTGTTGAAAATAAAAAAAGGACAAAACGTAATACGTTTTGTCCATAAAAGGGGGGGAATACTAGAAAGCCATGTGTTAGTAGTCTATCCCAATATTGGAGAATTATACTTCTTTAAGGGAAATTTTTCATGAATTTTGAATGAGTTCTGTCATAGTGGTATAATTTACTAATATAAGGTATGCGCATTCTAGATATTGTTATCTAGAATGCGTACTAACCAATCGGATATTTAAAATAAATATATCTGCTTTGCTCTCTATAATTGTAGAGAGAATGGTAAACGTATGGGAGTGTTTCATATGTCAGAACAATATACAACAGGAGTGGTTGTAACAGGGAAAGTGACTGGAATTCAAGATTACGGTGCGTTTGTAGCGTTAGATGCAGAAACACAAGGACTTGTGCATATATCTGAAATTACAAATGGATATGTAAAGGATATTCATGACTTTTTAAAGGTCGGCGATACAGTAGAAGTAAAGGTACTTTCAATTGATGAAGAGCACAGAAAAATGAGTTTATCGTTAAAAGCGGCGAAAAGAAAACAAGGAAGGATTCTTATACCGAACCCATCTGAAAACGGATTTAATACGCTGCGAGAAAAGTTGGCAGAATGGATTGAAGAGTCCGAGTTAACAAAGTAAAAGAGGAACGCATATGAGCGTTCCTCTTTTACTTTATCTTATGATATATATTTGCAAATATGATTGCATGCAATCATATTCGTATGTCGGAGGTGAAAGGACATACTGATTATCGAATTTCGTTTGTTTCTGGGTGCGTACCAAGATTTTCAGATGGTTTAAACAGTAAACCAAGGTTGATAAGCCCAGATATACCAACGATGCCGTAAATAATACG
Source organism: Bacillus cereus group sp. MYBK220-1 (assembly GCF_051916445.1). Lineage (NCBI taxonomy): Bacteria > Bacillati > Bacillota > Bacilli > Caryophanales > Bacillaceae > Bacillus > Bacillus cereus group sp. MYBK220-1. Next base: position 614,478 of record NZ_JBQAGQ010000004.1, read on the forward strand.
TGCAAGAGCTGAATTTTGTCCACCGAAAATGGCTGCTACTAAGTCAAACTGGAAAAAACCGATTAGTCCCCAGTTCACAGCGCCAATTACAGTAAAGACTAATGCGATACGTTGTAAAGTACTCATGAAAAAGCCCCCCTTAATTGTGAAGCATGAGCAAGCGATGAGTTAATTAACTCTTTTATAGAATGGGGTAGTTATGTTGTTTTTATACATAAAAAATGTTTGAAAGAAGATGTATATACATCTATACCGAAAAATGCGAATTTTTATGCAAAAAATGAACTTTTTCTAAAAAATATATATTGGTTACGTTTACAATGTTTGAATCGCTTGATTTACAACTTCAGTTTCGCTAAAGTGAATACAGAAATACATATCCATAATTGGAGGGAAAAAGATGAGTACACATGTAACGTTCGACTATTCTAAAGCGTTATCCTTCATCGGTGAACATGAAATCACTTATTTACGTGATGCAGTGAAAGTAACACATCACGCAATCCACGAAAAAACTGGAGCTGGGAACGATTTCCTTGGGTGGGTAGACCTTCCGCTTCAATATGACAAAGAAGAATTCGCTCGCATTCAAAAATGCGCAGAAAAAATTAAAAATGACTCTGACATTTTACTTGTTGTAGGTATTGGTGGTTCTTACCTAGGAGCACGCGCAGCAATCGAAATGTTAAACCATTCTTTCTACAATACGCTTTCTAAAGAACAACGTAAAACTCCACAAGTGCTATTTGTTGGACAAAACATTAGCTCCACTTACATGAAAGATTTAATGGACGTATTAGAAGGTAAAGACTTCTCTATTAACGTTATTTCCAAATCAGGTACAACAACAGAGCCAGCACTAGCATTCCGTATCTTCCGTAAGTTATTAGAAGAAAAGTATGGAAAAGAAGAAGCTCGCAAACGTATTTATGCAACTACAGATAAAGCGCGTGGTGCATTAAAAACATTAGCTGATAACGAAGGTTACGAAACATTTGTTATTCCAGATGATGTTGGAGGTCGTTTCTCTGTATTAACGCCAGTTGGTTTATTACCAATCGCAGTAAGTGGCTTAAATATTGAAGAGATGATGAAAGGTGCAGCTGCTGGTCATGATGACTTCGGAACATCAGAACTAGAAGAAAATCCAGCTTACCAATACGCAGTAGTTCGTAACGCTTTATACAATAAAGGAAAAACAATTGAAATGCTTGTTAACTATGAGCCAGCACTTCAATACTTCGCTGAGTGGTGGAAACAGTTATTTGGTGAAAGTGAAGGAAAAGATCAAAAAGGTATTTTCCCATCTTCAGCAAACTTCTCAACTGATTTACACTCATTAGGTCAATACGTTCAAGAAGGGCGTCGTGACTTATTTGAAACAGTTCTTAAAGTAGGTAAATCTACACATGAACTAACAATCGAATCAGAAGAAAACGATTTAGACGGATTAAACTACCTTGCTGGTGAAACTGTAGACTTCGTAAACACAAAAGCATACGAAGGTACATTACTTGCACATAGCGACGGGGGAGTACCAAACTTAATCGTAAATATTCCTGAATTAAATGAGTACACATTCGGTTACCTTGTATACTTCTTCGAAAAAGCATGTGCGATGAGCGGCTACTTATTAGGCGTGAATCCATTTGACCAACCTGGAGTAGAAGCATACAAGAAAAACATGTTTGCTTTACTTGGTAAACCAGGATTTGAAGAATTAAAAGCAGAATTAGAAGAGCGTTTAAAATAATAAAAAGCGACCGGAATCCGGTCGCTTTTTATTATTTTATCGAAAAGTTCATCAGTATATTCAAACTAAAGTGGGTATGCTAAAGGAAAAGTCTAGGAGGGATGGGCTTGATTCCGATTCAATCAAATTTAGAAGGACGTACATATGCGTTATATAAGTTAGAAGAGATTATGAAACCACTTGGATATAGCATTGGTGGTAATTGGGATTATGATAAAGGATGCTTCGATTACAAAATTGATGAAGAAGATGGGTATCAATTTTTACGAGTTCCATTTACAGCCATTGATGGAGAACTAGATGTACCAGGCGTAATAGTTCGTCTTGGAACGCCGTATATTCTTTCGCACGTATATCAAGACGAACTAGATGATAATGTGAATACTTTAACAGCTGGAACAAGTGGAATGGATCAATTTGCTGAGCCGAAAGATCCAGATGGAGATGTGAAAAGAAAATATATCAATATTGGGAAAGTGCTCATGCAAGAATTAGAGCGTCATTTTACTAATGGTGAATAACAATGAGTATGTCGCTTTCAATGAGAACAAAGGAATGAACTGGATTAATCATATATTGTTCGTCGCGCTTTATACCTAGTAAGAGAATGTTTTGCTTTAAAAGAGTATAGCTACAATTGGCAAAAGTTTGTCCGGTGCAGGACGATGGAAGCTCCATCAGTTGTAATTTATTATCAGAGATTTCGTCGTAAAGTGAAAATAGTACACCTGAAATGGAAGGGAATAAAAGAGAAGCGGTAAATACATAGCTCGTTAATTTATTTCCTTCTATAATTTCTGACACGCCAGCTCTCGTTGCATTTTGTATTTGTTCAGAAGTAAGAAGTTCAGCGATGCAGTGAATGTTTGGGTTGAGCCCTTTTGCAGTTAAAATATTTAAAATGGACTGTGTATCCGCTAAGCTTTCGTTTTTTTCTTTATCAGCTGTTATTAATATGGTGTGTGCCGTTGCAATATTGGCCTTTAATAAAGTTTGATCGTGATGCGGACAACCTTTTATAAATTCTAAATGATGAAATGGTTTTGGGAGTAAAGAAAGTGTTTCATCAATTAAAACGATATCAAGGTTTGGTTGTAATACGTGCATTTGCTTTACAACATGTTTTGCGCGCTCATTCCAGCCAACGATAATCATATGACCGTTAGAAGTAGCGGCTTCTTCACCTTTAATTTTCATATATTGTTTATTAATCATTTCAGTAGCAAACAGCACCATATAATAAGAACAAAAGCCAGTTCCTAATAAAATAATACTTATACCTATTAGTTTTCCTATCGTTGTATGGGGAGCAAAGTCGCCATATCCAACTGTAAAAATGGTAACGATTGACCACCAAATTCCGTCAAACCATGTAGTGAAATGAAAAGGTTCTAATCTATGTATAAGAAAACCGGAAAAAGCAGTCAGTACAATAATAAAACAAATTAAACGAAAAATAATGGAATCACGAAATGTATCTACTAAATTCGGACGGGATTTCAATTGCCTATTCCTCCTTACTTTGTAGGACTACATTCATTGTTGCCATTATAGAAAAAAGAAAAACTCTCTAATTAAAGAGAGGTTGTTTTACGTTACATACTTTCCACTTCAGTTTGTTGGACACTTTCAAGATGCTGGAGAGCATAGTAAACATCAGCAGTATGTCTTTTTTGATCAATGGACAGTTTAAGATGTAAATAGTGAGAACCGTTTTCTAATGTTTTAAGCTTCATATTCTTAACTTTTATATCCATTTCTTTTATTTCTTCAATTACGATTGGGATATTGTCCATATTTCGTACAACAAGTTTCACAGCGATATCACGTTGACGAAATGATCTAGGGCCTACATATTTCATCGCGAGTGGTATAAGTTCGACACTAATCATAAGGAAACACATTCCGAATATCGCTTCAATATAGAATCCGGCCCCAACAGCAATACCAATACCAGAAGCACCCCAGATCATAGCGGCAGTCGTGAGCCCTGCAATGCTATCGTTGCCTCTTCTTAAAATTACGCCAGCACCTAAAAAACCAATTCCTGATACAATTTGAGCGGCAAGTCGAAGTGGATCCATATTCATATGATCGGTATGTGGTAAGTTATAAGCTGCTTTAATAGAAACAATCGTTAGGAGGCAACTAATAATAGAAATAACTAAACACGTTTTTAAACCAAGTGGTTTCCGTTTTAATTCACGTTCTAAACCAATGGCAAATCCTAAAATAGCCGAGAGACCTAGTTTGATTAATAAATCGGTATAGTCCATATATATTCCTCCCTGTATGATATGCTATATGAATAAAACGCTTATTATAGAAAGAAACGTCTTTTGATAGAGTAACTTTATATAAAATATATGTAGGAATTGCTCATACATGAAAGAGATATTTCGTTTAAGTATATGATATAAAAAAAGAAATGTGGGCAGTTTTAAAAAAAGTTTATAAAAGGTGTTGCATTTCATTTTTCACCATGATATATTAATAACCGTCGCTGATGCGGAAACGCAGAAAACGACAAAAAAGAAATTAAAAAACTTAGTTGACATCGAAAAACGAAGATGTTAACATAAGGAAGTCGCAAATGAGCGACCAAGTAGTTCTTTGAAAACTGAACGAAACAAACAACGTGAAACGTCAATTTTTATTTTAGATGCTAGACAAACTAACTTTATTGGAGAGTTTGATCCTGGCTCAGGATGAACGCTGGCGGCGTGCCTAATAC
>NZ_JBQAGQ010000005.1:0-250951 GCF_051916445.1 Bacillus cereus group sp. MYBK220-1
AACGTGGTGAAGTATCTGTTGGTTCTGATGAAACCGAATTATTTTGTTGTGAACGTGGTGAAGTATCTGTTGGTTCTGATGAAACCGAATTATTTTGTTGTGAACGTGGTGAAGTATCTGTTGGTTCTGATGAAACCGAATTATTTTGTTGTGAACGTGGTGGAGTATCTGTTGGTTCTGATGAAACTGAATTATTTTGTTGTGAGCGTGGTGGAGTATAAAAAGGGATAGGATCTATATTAAACAATTTAAACTTAGGTTGTTTAATATTTTTTTGATTTGAACAAAACTGAAACATCTAAACACCTCCTAAAAAGAGTTGTACTATATAGTAAACAGATTATGTAAAAGAGTGCTAATAAAAAAATAATAAACAAGCCAAAATTATTTTCTATATAAGTGATATTTTAGGCTAATTTATATCAATTAAGGTTTTGTAAAATGAAATTTTAAAAAATGCAATGGGTATTTACAACCCATTGCATTTTTGGGTTTTATTGATTATTCCCCTTGGTCATCACTAACTGATAAAATTGAACTAATTTTAACACTAATTTGGTTTGGATTTTCAAGGTCTCCCCCAGTAGCATTACTTTCTACTTCGACACCTTCGCCGTTACCACGACGAAGAGTAACAAAGTTTTCTCCAATTCGAGTGATAAGACCTTCTACATGAAACGATGGTAAAAATAATACGACTCTTGCACCTACTAATTGAAATGCGTGTAACAATTCACGGATTTCATCTTCATGACGTTCTGGCATTTATATCTTCCTCCTCAAATAAATTAAAAAAGTAGAAAGGGGTTAAAAAAATACCTCTTTGCTACTTCTCAAGATAGGGTATGTTGAAAATTACTAATCGTAATAGACAAAGTGGTAATTTATTTTTAATGATGCGGAATTTTACTAGGGTTCAAATATCTCTATAGTGAGAAGTTATTAAGAGGTTATTAGCCCTTAAAATAGTAGTTAATCTTGTGTTTAAGTGAGAGATTATAGACATTCTGCTAATTTTAAATGGTAAATAATCTTGTTTTGGATTCATTTTAGTCTGTTTAATATTTTTTGATTTAAACAAAACTGACATATCTAAATACTCTCTAAAAAGAGTTGTATTATAAAATAAACAGTTTGTGTGAAGGAGTGATAATAAAAAGAATAATAAAGGAATCAAAATTACTTTCCATATAAGTAATATTTCAGGGTAATTCATACCAATTAAGATTCTGTAAAATGAAATTAAAAAAATGCAATGGGTATTTATAATCCCATTGCATTTTTGGGTTTTATTGATTATTCCCCTTGGTCATCACTAACTGATAAAATTGAACTAATTTTAACACTAATTTGGTTTGGATTCTCAAGGTCTCCACCATTAGCATTACTTTCTACTTCGACACCTTCGCCGTTACCACGACGAAGAGTAACAAAGTTTTCTCCAATTCGAGTGATAAGACCTTCTACATGAAACGATGGTAAAAATAATACGACTCTTGCACCTACTAATTGAAATGCGTGTAACAATTCACGGATTTCATCTTCATGACGTTCTGGCATTTATATCTTCCTCCTCAAATAAATTAAAAAAGTAGAAAGGGGTTAAAAAAATACCTCTTTGCTACTTCTCAAGATAGGGTATGTTGAAAATTACTAATCGTAATAGACAAAGTGGTAATTTATTTTTAATGATGCGGAATTTTACTAGGGTTCAAATATCTCTATAGTGAGAAGTTATTAAGGGGTTATTAGCCCTTAAAATAGTATTTGATCCTGTGTTTAAGTGAGAGATTGTAGACATTCTGCTAATTTGAACTGATAAATAATCTTATTTTTATAGCCATAATAAACTTTGATGAATGGTATTTTTATATATATTCATAGAATGGAATTAGCGTATTGTATACTGCGAAGATTAAGAATGAATAGGGATGAAACTTTATTACATCCTGTTATGGTTGGTAAGTATGTAATTCTTGTCGAGTAATCAGTAAATGAAATTTGTTTTTGGGATAGAATCATGAGGGAGCACTCTTTTTTCTTTGAATGGGATTTGGATATGAGGATATTTTGCTAGTTTAATAGATAAATTTTATTAATTATTTGAGCAGATTGTACAAATAAAAAGATTTAACTCAGAAGTACAACAAACTGCAACTAATATTTGGATATTTAAACAAAAAAATCCACAATTAATTCTCACATATAAATTGTCAGGACAAAATAATTTTTTACTGTTAGTTGACCATACAAATAGGTAAACTGATTATTTTAGAAAATGTTTTCTTGTTAAGGATTACAGCAGAGTCTGCTAAATTTATTGTTCATCTTCTTGCTCCATCAGAAAAAAAGTTTGTAGACACAGACAGGTTAATGGTCTAATGAGCGATGATACCTCCTCATACATCGAGTTACTAATTGAAGAAGAGAATAAGGATCAGAAGGAATCATTGTATTAATCAAGAAGGAAACTTTTATAATAAAGAGGGCTCCAAAGCCTTTATTTTTTGTTATCGGATATTTTATTTGCTTTAATAAATTAATTATTACAATGGACATATTGAAAAAAGACACCTCAAAATGTCTTTTTGTTTTAAATACAAGCCGCGTTTTAAGAAGGTTTAATTGGCGTATGAATTAAGGAGATGTCTTACTTGTTCTATAAAATAATGATGGTGTATATTATTTTTTGATACTCGACTAGCCATAATAGCTCCTTCCATGGAAGAAGAAAGGAAAGAAGTAAGTGACATAACATCTATATCATCTTTAATTTCTTTTTTTCGATTCCGTCTTTAAGTACTAAGAAGGTTTAATGTTGTTTATGTATTTGTTGAAGCTTAATGGATTTCGTAATGATTATGATATAATAAAGTTCAAGTATACTAAGGGGGATTAATGAGATGATTTTTCAAAGCATGATAACAGCTATTATAGAAAAATTACAAGAGACGGTGAATCCCTATTGGATAATTGTGTTTGGATCAACGGCTGAGAACAGAGAACGAGAAGATAGTGATATTGATATAGCTTATTTAAGTGACACAACTTTAGGGAACTATGAACGTTTTTTATTAGCACAGGAGTTAGCTAACATTGTTCATAGAGATGTTGATTTAGTTGATTTATCCGAAGCTTCTACAGTTTTTCAGGCTCAGATTATACATACAGGAAAGACAATATTTTGTTCGGATGAAAAACGTAAGGTCATTTTTGAAATGAAAACCTTAAAAATGTATTCAAAGTTGAATGAAGAACGACAGATAGTATTTGATGATATAAAGAAAAGAGGTTCTATATATGAAGAATGAGGTTATTTTAAATAAAATTTCTACAATAGAGCGTTGTATAAAAAGAATCCAAGATGTATATGGAAATGACCCTGAAAATTTAGAGGACTTTACAAAACAAGATTCAATAATATTGAACATACAAAGAGCTTGTGAAGCGAGTATTGATTTAGCAATGCATATTGTTGCAGGGAAAAAATTAGGACTACCCCAATCTAGTCGAGAGGCCTTTGATTTATTGGTTACAGCAGGATTACTTAGCGCTGATTTAGCAAATAAATTAAAGGCGATGGTAGGATTTCGTAATATTGCTGTTCATGATTATCAAAGTGTAAATTTAGATATTGTTCGTCAAATTATTGAAAAACATTTAACTGATTTTAAACTATTTACAAAAGAAGTTATGGGGATATTAGAATTTTAGGTAAAAGAATAGAATAATTAAGTTAAGATAAATTAAAAAAGAGATCTAATAAATAGGTCTCTTTTTTAATTTCGAAAAACATTAAATAAAACCAGTCTCCATTCCTCACCGATAAACACATTAAAATAAATAGTAACGAATCTAGTGTGAAATTTTTAAGGCGATAAATATGAAATTAAAAATCATGTTTAGTAGTCTATTAATTATTATAGTTGTTCTGGTAGGCTACAACTTTGATGTCATCGATTTAAAAAATATAAGTAGAAGTGGAAAGAATGGAGCACCAGAGGCTTCATATCTTCCACCCTTTATATTTCCAAAAACAGCTGGACATATAAAGGGTGCGAGTGTTCAATATATAGCCCTATGATAACCGAGGAGCGGTTTCTTGCATAGGGGAGGAAGTTAAGGGAATTAAATGACGGTATGAAGTTTAAAATTGTGGTGGAGTAAAAGAATTATAGCTGTTATTAGAAGTAGATTGTACTTATTTTCTCGTATAAAATGAAAAATTTGCAATTATAAAGAAATGAAATGATTAAACAATATAAGCAGAAGATCCAATAATTACAGAAATATTGTACCGCCTAATATTAAATTCTATAAAGTGTTATTGTATTAAGGAGGGGAAATATAAAAACTTTAGCATTATTATTTATAGATGTGATGGCTATCATATCTTTAGTATTGTTATATAAGGGAGAGCTAAAAATTAGCTGTATTTTAATGCTTATAAAAATTGCATGTTTTTGTTTATACGTACATAAACGTTTGGAGTCCTTAAATATTGCTATGAATATAGTGAAACAATCAAGATAAAAGAAAAAAGTTTTTTAAAAGATATTGCTACTTGCTTTAGCTTTATTCCAGAAATTAAGAAAGGTGATGTTAATGAAAAAATATTGGCATAAGCTATCGTTGCTTCAAAAAAATGTATTACTAACGGTATTAGTAATTCTGACCCTTGTTGGAAGTATGGGAGCGTTAAGTTTTAATATGTTTCAAAGTAGTATGATGTCTATATTTGAGAGGCAGTCTTTTGAAACAGGTGATTCGGTATTAAATCAATTAGATCTAGAAATAGTAAAAGATGTAGCAAAAGACCCCACAGCTCAAAGAGTGAAGAAAGAAAAATTGACGGAGCAATTAGATAAATCTATAAAAGATATGAAAAGTGTTGGACAAACATATGTTACAGGAGCCAAGCTAAGTGAAAAAGCTGAATTACAAATAGTAGCTCTGGATACAGAATTAGCACATACTGTTTCTGTAAAACCAGGTGAATACTATGAGCAGCCCACTTATTGGATGAAAACATATGATAAAGTAATACAAACAAAACAGGCACAAATGACAGAAGTGTATGAAGATGAATTAGGGTTCTGGGTAACAATTTTAGAGCCAGTTACAGATGAAAATAAAAATATAATTGCAATTGTTGCAGCGGATTTGGAAGCTTCTATTATTCCTCTTACAAAGAAACAATTTATGATACAAGGTTTACTATTTATTATAATTTCATTAACAATCGCAATTACAATTCAAATATTTATCTCACGAAGCTCTCTATCGCCTTTAAAGGATTTACAAGAAGGGTTACGTAAAGTTGGCGAAGGGGATTTAAGTATTAAATTGAATGAAAGATCTGATGATATAGGAATAACTAATATCTATTTTAATAATACTATTAAAAAGTTTAATAGTATTATAGATAAAGTAAGGCAGACTGCTGAACAGGTGTCTACATCTTCACAGGAATTGTCGGTAAGTACAAAAGAGAATAGCATAGCCTTTAAAGAAATTGCAAGTGCTATTACAGGATTAAATGTAGGAGCACATTCTCATGAATATGTATTGCAAAAATGTTTAGGGATTGTTCAAGAAATGGAAAGTAAGATGAAAGAAATTAAAGGAGCTGCAAAACAAGTTGGCAATGCTTTGGAAAACATGGACCAGCATTCTGCAAAGGGAAAAGATTTGATTAAGCAAATCGTGAATCAAATGAAAAGAATCAAAGATACAGTTCAGGATGTATCTTCTAGTATTTATGCATTAGAAGCACAATCTAAGGAAATTCATGAAATTCTTACTGTAATTACAACCATTTCAAATCAAACACATTCATTAGCTTTAAATGCTTCTACTGAATCCTCATGTGCTGGAGAGATGGGGGAAGAATTTTCAGGTGTTGCGGACGAGGTACGTATATTAGCGAAAAGAACCGAGGCATCTGCAAGGGATATAGCTAAATTAATTGGTGAAACCCAGGCTGAAGCAGAGAGAGCTGTAAGATCCATACAGAAGAGTTCAAAGGAAGTTGAATCAGGAATAACACTTGTTCAAAGTAGTGGTGCTTTCTTTGAAAAGATTTCAGAATCTGCACAATCTGTTACAAATCAAATTAAAGCGAATTCGAATAATTCAAGTGACATTCTAAAAGATAATCAAACAATTGTTCAGTTTGTAAATGAATTATCACACATTGTAAATACATATGTGAATAGCAGTAGTAATGTGGAGAAAAGTATGAAAGAGCAAGAACTATATGTACAAGATATTGCAGAGTTAGCAAATTCTTTAAATTGGCTCTCGCAAGAGTTACAGGGGTTAATAGGGGAATTCAAAAGTAAGTAGGATAGGAGAAGGTGTAGGTATAGAGTATGATCTATACCTTTATTTATTCCCACATAAGAGATGAAAGCTTAGGTATATATGTAAAATGGCTAAACGAATAATTTTTTTGCATATTTTGTTGGAAATAGAGCATGATATTACCAAATTCAACGGAGGTGTTTAAAAAATGCAAATTCGCGAAAATAATAATTCAAACGAAATCTTAATAGCAGCGGCAGCAAGTGCAATTGAGCAAATGAAGTATGAAATTGCTCAGGAGTTTGGCGTTACACTTGGACCAGATTCAACATCACGAGCAAATGGTTCAGTAGGTGGAGAGATTACGAAACGTTTAGTTCGTATGGCGCAAGAGCAGTTATCTGGTCAATATAAAATTCACTAAAGTTAAAGGTATATCCCATTGAAGGGATATACCTTTTTAATTTGCTTTTAAAGAGGATCGTTACATTTTTTATTGTTGGTTAAGTTTAGAAACCGCAAATTTAGCTGTGAAATTCATTTTCTTCATGTAAGAAGAATTTACTCCTGCTTGAAATTGAACAGAAATATTACCGTCTTTTTGTGCTTTGAATACGCGACCATATGGTGAATTAGCATTGTATGTGCCAATTACTTGATTATCTGCATCAAAGACTGTATAAGAAATTGGGAACCCGGAATTTTGTACAAAGACTGTAAGTTCTTCCCCTTTACTAAGATTAAATGATTCTTTTTGAGAAACTTCATAGGAATTCATAGAGTAATATTTTGTAACTTCTTGAATTTCTAAATTCGTAGTTGCCGCACTCGCTTTTGGTGCCTCTGCTCCTGGTAAATTCATACCTGATAGTACTGCAATTCCTAGTGCCCCTGCTAAAATAGCTTTTTTCATAATGCTAGTTCCTCCTTTAATATATTTTGAGATTTGAAAAGGAAGTGAAAATACAACTCCTTGAAACCATTATAGTTACAATGAGAATGGTTTTCAATATGGTTTGATATGTAATTCTGCATACACAAGGTGGCGATATAAGATAATCTATCTGAGATTTAGAATATTCTTAGAAGAAGAGGGGGACAAATTTTTAAAACTATGAATAGGATTGTAACTGTTTTTTACATACGTTGTTTTTTAAGTGAATATTTCGTTGAGTTTATTTTTGTTCGTTTGCTTTAAATGAAATATTTTAATGTTGATAAAGTTTTATAAGTTGGGATTATTAAACAAAAATGAGATATTGTGTGTTATTCTAAAAGAGCAACATAGCACACCATCCTGATAATATTGTGTATATTTATCCTATGTATGTCGTTTGTATTAGAAATGAGAAGTCTCTTAAAAAGAGACTTCTTATTTTTGTATGGAGGGAGTATTACAGATGATTGATTATTATCAAATTTTTTAATTAGCATGACAGGTATTGCCTTATTTTTTATATACAACATGCAGGAAAACCAACGAAAAGAAACAATTTGAGATCAAAAAGAAAACGAAATAGAAAGGATATTTTAGGTTAGGAAAATTTGAATGGCCTTGTCATTAAAGATAGGACCTTTCAAAAAGGAAGGATAATTGACAACTGTACCTACTATGATTAGGAATTTAATTCTAATCATCTTATGTTGAGAATTAAAAAATTATTTTGTAGAAGGCGAGATGGGAGGGGAATTCTTATAGATTTTACAAGAAGGGAAGGTAGAAGTAGAATTTTTATTGAGAAAAGCTTGTTGGCTAGAATAACTTAAAAACCTTATAATCTAATTAAATAATATAATTAGATTATAAGGTTTTATTTTAAATATAATAATACTTACTGTGATTTTTTATCGAAGAATAAATTTAAATCTGTTTTGTCTGTGTCATCTGCTAAAGCATTTTGTATAATATCATTTAATAATTGCATTTTTTCTTTTTCAAAGAATGGGACACTAATATGATAAGGTGTTCCTGCTTTTTCAATTCTTAATATTGTTTGAATGCCGCTACCCGCCATTCCAATACCTAATAGTAGTAAAATTAATCCACCAATAAAACTGTCACTTAAAGTACCTAATCCAAATAAGAAAATTAGTATTCCTAAAATCATCGGTTTAAAAAAATACTTGGTAGATAACATTGCTCCAGAAATATTTTTTAGAGGAATGTTTTGTTGGTCTTTACCAGCTGGAATAAAACCAAATAATGTGTTTGATAAGTTGGTTTTTACAAACCTATTATCAACGTCTACTCTGCCTTTTATCCAAAAAAATAATAGGCTGGTTGAAAATTCAAGTCCTTTCATCTTTTCATCTCCTGTTATAAATTACTAATAATAAAATTGCAATATTGTTATATTAACATGAATGATAAAATATGTGTATAATTTTTTATGCTTTTAAATAAAATTATAATATACAGAATAACAATAGTGAATAAAGTCTTAAGGGCAATACGATTATAGGGGGACTATTAACTAGTACAGGTTTTGCTGAAGTAAAAACGAAACGAATTCTGTTTGATGAGGTGCCAATGGATTATTGGTCATTTATGTAATATATAATTTATCTAACGAGGGAAATATTATTGTAGGATACGGAAATGGTATATTTGGTTTGGGAGATAATGTTACCCGTGGACAAGTAGCTGCACTACTTTATCGAGCGCATTTGAAGGGGGATGTGAAAGATGATCAGATACTACATATTCAAGGGAAGTCGTCATTTGCTAATCCTTATCATGATATTAATGAAAACTCAACAATGTTTTTAAAAGAATTTTTGATTGTGACAGAGTTAGGGATTTTTAAAGGAGATCCAAAGGGGTGCGTTTACACGCGCGGAGGTGGAACAAATAATTAAAAATGCTTTTCCCTACAGTGTGAAAGCTCCGCATTAATTTAAAGATATACCTGCTAACTTTTGGGTAAAAGAAGCAATTAGTGTAGTTTACTCTAATTATATTTTTGCAGGAGTAGAGATAGGAGAATTTGCTCCATTTATGACAGCAACTCGTGAACAGTATGCTCAATTTTTATATAATGCTCTTTGAAATGATCTTTCATTGAATCATAAGGATCTATTTGAATAATGAGAAAGACTTTTTGTGAAAGGTAAATCAGTTAGTGAACTACTCGCCACTTAGCAAAGTTTGAAGGGGGAGCTTCTCAGTTCCACGACGAGAGTAACTTTTCGTCTCCCTGAGCGTTACTTTGGGGTGTTCCACCCCTAGATGTTCAACGCATGGATGCTCTTTTGGTACGGTTGATATTTTACGCAGGAACCGAATGGCTTGGTTTTCGCACTCTATTTTCTTCCTGCAACCTTCTATATCAAGTTATCAAAGAACTTCATATAGCAAGTTTATCAAAAGTCTTTGGCTATGCCAAACCGAAATTCATCTCCCACCTATCGTTGGGCTACGCCCTTCACACGCTTGAGGAAGGAGAATTCTTTCGGGGAATACGTTAAACAAAGGCTATGGGATTTTCTTACTGTAACCATTTCTTATTTATCGCTAGACAGCTTTATTAATAAGAGAAAAAGGTTGGTGGGATAAAGGGCATCATTCTAATTAGAATGATGCCCTTCTTATTTTAAATATAATCTAATGAAATACTTTTTCAATTGTGGGCATAACAGCTATTGGTGGTAGGGATTTAGTCCATGCAGCTGCATATACATTTAATTTCTCACCTAATGTATAGTTTTCACTATCTGAAACAGGGACCTTTAAAATCTTATTTTGAGAAACTAGATCCCACCAATCATGTTGATAAGCAAGAGCTTCATCTTTTGTAGACGTAGCAGCAACTACTAAATAATTGTTCTCTACTGAAATAACATATCCAGTAAAAGGTTCTTGTTCTTGGTTCTGAATAGAATGAACAGGAATATTGTTTGCGGAAATCTTGTTAGAATCTGCAAAGGCCGGTGTTAATCCGAATGTAAATCCACAACCTAGTGTTAAAGCTGTTACCGTTGTTACGAATGTTTGTTTTTTGTTAAACATGGTATATCCCCCTTATATTTTATTCTTACACTATCCACTTTCAATTTACATACATATAAAGCCTTTTAATATTAAGATGTTTAACAATTTTGTAACAATAATTCTAAAAATGTTAATATTATCTATTTATGGAATTGAATTTGTGTTATAATTCACTAGGTGAACTATTATTGTTCATTTCATCTCTTGATGAATATATGCCCTTCCTTAAGTGTAAAGATGTTCGATTTTATTGGTGAAGAGAGGATATATCCCTCTTCTTTTTTTATTAATATGGGACTTTAGGGAATGAACAGAAAAAGAACCCTATAGGGTTCTTTTTCTAGGCATATTAACAGTAAGGAGAGTAATGAAATGCTATTTTCAAATCTTTACAAGGAGAAAAATTTGAAAAAGCTTATCATGTTATTATTTTTACATACATGTACTATAAAGTTAATTGATAATATGTAGATTCACTATTATTAATATTCAATTAAAATAGTTAGCACTTTGTTAATAGTGTTAACTATTTTAATTGGTGTGGAATGTGATAGAAAGTATAGGTTTACCGCAAATTTATGCTTTCAGGATTTGAAGAGTATTCTTAATATGAATTTTAAAGAAAATACAAAATTTTACTAGACGTGAGAAAAAAGGAACTGAAAATATCCTTTAAAATAAGATATATTTGGGTCAAAAAATTAGAGGGCACCAATTCATTAAAGCAGTAAAAACGTTTTAATGAATTGGTGTCCTTTTTGTTTTAAAAAGAGAATATATTTTCTCAACAGGACAAATGGTAATTAGCTATAATTATTAATTATAAGGATAACAGGAAAATAGAAATTAATAATAAAGGAGAATGCGAAATGATAACATTAATATCTGAAAGAAATCTAGCTGAAATCCAAGAAGACGATGTAGATGTATTAAAAGTAATGGCACATCCTGTTCGATTACAAATTGTAAATGAATTAATGCAACATAAAGTCTGCAATGTTACACAGTTAACGGAGATATTGAGACTACCACAGTCCACTGTTTCACAACATTTATCAAAATTGAGGGGAACCGTACTCCGCTCAGAAAGAAGAGGGATAGAGATGCATTATTTTATAGATAATGCTAAGGCACGTCAGATTGTTGAAATTTTAGGTTTGTAGGTTAATAATACATAAAAGGTTTTCTGTTACAAGGCAGGATGCCTTTTTATATGTATCTAATGATATTATCATATCATTAGATACTAACTAACCTAACAATAATTTAATTTATTAGCTTGTTTCATCTTGCCACACAAAATTTAACATAATGTATCAGTAAAAAATTAAAATAAGGGGTTTAAACGGAAAATGATATTAAATATTAGATATAACAATGGATTTCTTTAAGGAGGGTTTTGTTAAAAGCCCTAATTCCTCTGCAGAGATTAAACGTGTAGTAGCTGAAGGGGATACAGTTGCTCTTCATGTACATTTCCGAGCTAATTCTCAAGATAAGGGAGTTGCTATAGGGGATTTATTTCGTATAAAGGATGGTAAGATTGTCGAGCATTGGTATGCAATACAAGAGATTCCAAGTGAGACAACTAATAATAATAATAATAATAATATGTTTTAGGCAGAAGATATATTTTAGGTTTGTTTAATTGTTAGAGCTGTATAGGGTCTAAAGATTTAGATAAGTTATGTATAAGATGAGTAAAGTGGAGGGATGTCCTAGATATGGTATTAGGACATTTCTATATGTTTAAGGGTAGGGTATTCTCTTTTTTCTCGTGAACATTTAAATTAATAATTTAAATGTCTTATTTCCTTTAACAAGATTTATAAAATTTCATTCTTGAATGTAATATTAAATTATCTTCTGATTTTTGGTAACTTCGGATTTCCGAAATTAGGAATAAGTGGTTCGGCAATAGCAACTATAATTGCTTTAAGTATAAATTTAATTATTTATATGTATTTGTGTAGAAAACATTTAAAAATTACCTTTCAAAACATTAAAATATATATTAATAATTTAAAGTTCTTATGTAAAAAGAGCACCTCTCTAGTTGGTCAAGAGATTTTAGAAGGCGGTATTTTCATTATAGGTGTAAATGCTATGATTGCTCGAACAGGAGATATACAATTATCAGGATACTTATTAGTTTCTCAAATTTTAAGTATTATTTTAATTCCAATGTATATGTATTCTTCTGCTATTCTAACTTTAGTTAGTGAAAGGTACGGCTCTAAACAGTTAATAGATTTAAAGGAACTACCTAAGGTGACTTTAGGACTTATTATGGTATTTTACATGTTTTTAAGTATTATTTTTGTATTTTTAAAATATGAGGTTGTAGCTTTTATTACAAATGATACGAATTTAATTAATTATGCTGCAAGTATACTTACCTTTATTATAATAGCTAATGTCTTTAATCCGTTACATAATGTTTATAAATATGCTTTACAAGCTATAGGGCAAAGTAATTATGTTTTAATAAAAACAGCTATAATAAATTTAATTACTTTTGTAATGATGATTATTACCATTTATGTCTTCAACTTGAATATATTTGGTGTATTTATTAGCTTATTTTTTAATTATGTAATGTTATCAATTATATTTTCTAGAAAATATAAAGGGATTCTTAATGGTATTGAGAGTAATAAGAAAAAAATTCTTGCTTAAATTTAACAATGCCTTTTTCGTGTAGTAATTCTTAAAGAAACATCCTTAAATGAAATAAAAAAAGGCGGTGTATACTGCCTTTTTTTTACTCAATATGTTCTTTAATCCATGTTGTCTCTAATTAATAGCTTCCCATTTCTTCTCAGTATTTCTTTTCCAAAACCAAGTTTTATAAAAAACGACTCGAAAATTTCATCATTATTCACCCACTTTTTTATTCATCCCTTCTCAATTTCTATAGTTAAAACTGACGATTTAAAGCTTGGATCAATAAAAATATTTAATTAAAATGCTGGAGAGTAGGTGACATGGAAACAATTAGTAAAAGGTAAAATTAGTGCTAGAACCTTTAATAGACGATAATATTGAATCTGTACCTTTTGTACGCAAATCATCTGGTGATAAAGCAATTAAAAAAAAATGATTACGATTAAAGTAGTTGTAAACATAATTAATCTTGATGCCAATTATCTTCGCAAATTAATGAGAGAGGATAGAATCTTATCTAAACTTATGCAAGATAAGATGTGGTAGTATATGGAATAGGATAAAGCCAGTTAGGAGGGGATTTTATATTGAGTAAGAAAAAGTAACCAAGAATGATTGTTTAAGAGGAGAAAGTGGACTGTATATATCCCGCATACAAGTTCACCAATGGGAACGCAATCAGTAAATGTACCTATATAAGAGGTTCCAACCCTTGAGGCAAAACGTGTTGAGGGTAAAACACTTTTATTTGAAAGAAGAGTAATTCACCTATAAAGCATACAAGAAAAATCTAAATTCTCTGAAAGTAACCAAGATAAAATCCCTGCTATAAAAAAGAAGGGGAGAAAGCCCCCCTACTTTAAAATTTATTAAAAAATAACTTAATTCATTGATGAAATATTATTGAATTGGTGCACAACTCCAAATGTATTTTCCAACTACTTTTATTTCTGGACAATTTTCTATATCTGTACAATCAAACATTAATGGATGTATACTAGGATTAAAAGAATCTGGCTCTAGGATAATTCTATTATTAGTTTTGTAAATTCTTTTTAAAGTGGCGTCATATCCGTTGATGAGTACAGCGGCTATGTCGCCATTATTTATATTTGTTGTCCTCTCAAGTACAGCTATATGTCCATCATGTACAATTCTATTCATACTGTCTCCGTTTATACGAAGTGCTAATAGTTTTTCAAATCCATATTTATCTAAAATGATATCAGGTACCTGTATATCCCCAATTACATTTTCTATAGCTTCAATTGGTTTACCAGCTGCGATTGTACCATAAATGGGAATATTTCGTTTGGTAATTGCTTGATCTTCAGGACAATAGGATTCATTTTCATCAATAAAGTAAGTTGCAGAGACATTTAATATCTTAGCGATTTGAGATATTTTTGACATTTTAGGGCTTCTTTCACCATTTCTCCACCGCAAAACAGTAGTTCTACTAACAGATAATAATTCAGCTAATTGCTCGTCTGTCATATTATTTTTCTTCATCAATTGAGATAATTTTAAACCAAATGATTTCATGACTTTTTGTCACCTCCGTCTTGATTGATTATATAATCGGTGTGACAAAAATGCAACTTTCTTCGTGAATTGGTAAAAAAATTCTTGACTGTTTTGTCACGTAGTACTATATTTGAATTTGAAAAGAGGTGACAAAAATGCACAAGATGATATTTTTAGAAAGAAAATTAAAGAGAAAAACTATTGAAGAAGTTGCTGATTTTCTTAATGTTTCTCCACGTACATATTGGGCAAAAGAACATAATAAAAGTGAATTCACTCTGAAAGAGGCACATATGCTATCGTGCTATTTAGAGAAATCTATAGAAGAATTATTCCCGGATCTTTTTTTAAATAATTTGTGACAAAAATGCACGTATTTATATATGGATTATAGGATGTTTATTGGGGTATTTTAAACCAAATATCTAATAATTCTACTATTAAAGGTACTTCATATATAGTTTTTTTACTTAGAAAATAAGGAAAGAGATTCAAAAAATGAAACGCTAAAGTGTATTTGGTATATAAAAATTGAGATGAAATATAAAATGCTAGATATTCAAGTGGATGAAAGAGCAATCAGAAGATTATATTTAGAAAAATTAGAAGAAACGCTTAAAGAAGTGGATGCAGGATTTGTATTTTGGGATACAAGTGAATTAAAAAAAGAACGTGCATGTCGTGAACTACTATTCAAAAAGAATTCTTTTTTGATCAGCGTGTTCAAAAATTTAAAGTGGGCGGGACATGGTATTTTCCGGCTAAAGAAACGAAAGCATTTTTATTGAATTGGTTAACAGAGAATGAGGTGTAAGAAAAGAAAGACTATCGTCTTAAAAAACAAATCTTATAGGAAAGTATATTGTAGGGGGAAGGATTAATCATGATTTTTAAAGTGACAAAAAAACAAGGATATGTCAGCAAGAGTACTAAAGAAAATGAAGAATTTAGTAATACTATTCGTTTTGAATCGGAAAAGCTTTCGTATAAACAGTTAAAAATGATTTATGCCAAAATGCATATAATAGCATTGAAATATGATGGAGTAATATCAAAAGAGGAAATCAAAAATAAATTAAAAGTAAAACTTAAAATTCAATCACTGAGTGATCTTACAAGGAAGCAAGCTAATCAAGCTATAAAAGTATTAATAGGTTGGGAAATTTAAAGGTTTTGGAGCATAAAACCTTTAATATTTAAGAAATTTAATATATTGATTTTAAGAAAAAATCTGGAGGAAGATAAAATGAGTAGTTTGCTAATACAGGATGAGCCATTATTAGTATTACCTCGATTAGCAAGTAAGATTGGATTGAACGAGGCAATTTTTCTTCAACAAATACATTATTGGCTCAAGCGCTCGAAACATTATTATGATGATCGTTATTGGGTCTATAATAGCATTACAAATTGGCATAAACAATTCCCGTTTTGGAATGAAAGAACGTTGAAACGTATTGTTAAAAATCTAGAAGAGTTTAATTTATTGATAAGTGGTAACTATAACAAATTAAAGTTTGATAAAACAAAATGGTATTCAATAAATTATGACAGATTAGTTGAATTAGAAATAGATAACGATTGTGACAAATTGTCTCAACGAAAAGAACATATTGTCATGATGGAAAATGATAATATGTCTCAACCAATACCAGAGACTACACAAAAGATTAACTCAGAGAATACCACTCAAAAAGATATAGTAGAGATAATTAATTATCTCAACAGTGTATGTAATACAAGTTATCGTATTTCAACTAAAAAGACACAAATGTTAATTAAATCTAGACTACAAGAGGGATTTAATATAAATGAATTTAAAGAAGTTATTGAGACGAAGGCGAAAGAATGGCTTTATACAGAACAGGCAAAATATTTAAGACCAGAAACCTTATTTGGAACTAAATTTGAGGGATATTTGCAGCAGAGAAAGATGGTGAAATCAAATGGCTTTAACAAAGGTAACAGATATAGTACAAAGTCTTTCGAAGAAAATGAACTTCCTTTCTGAAACATGTGTGATATGTAATCAGGAGAGGAAGCGAATTGTAAGATTGATGGAGATTCAGGGTGAAACGATTTGTCCAGTATGTCGTTTAGAAGAAGAAAATAGAAGGTTAGAAAAAGAAATGAATGTTTTTCGTTATGAGAAAGAGGAAAGAAAACGTAAAAGTATATTTTACGATCAGAGTCTTATTAAAGATGAAACTATTAAATTAGCTAGATTTTCGACATTTATATCAGAATGTGAAGAGGATGAAAAGAATTTAATTTTAGCTAAAAAGGCTCTTACAGACTATTTAAATGATATTCGATTTAATTTGATCCTTGTGGGGAAAGTTGGAGCCGGAAAAAGTCATATTGCATACTCTATAGCGCATGAAATGAATGAACAAAGTTCGGATAAAGTTATGTATGTTACAAGTTCAGAACTCTTTGATTACATACGTTCGACATTTAATACGCAATCTTGTGAAACAGAGCATAGCATAACAAATATGCTAATTTCTATGGATTTATTAGTCATTGATGATCTAGGAGCAGAGCTAGGGGATATGGATATTAATGATTTAAAAGCCACAGCATTTGTAAATCGTGTGTTATTTAAACTATTTGATGGACGACAAGGGAAAAAAACAATTATTACAACGAATTTAACAGGTGAGGCAATTATAAAAGCGTACGATGAAAGAGTTACATCTCGTATGTTTAATACATATCGACACATAGAATTTAAAAAAACAAGAGATAAGCGTAAGAGAAAATTACCTTTTTAAGAAAAGAATATATATGCAGATAAAAACATGTTGTTCAAGAAATTTGTACTGTACGAATTGGTTCGGAAGTTAAGAAAGAATATGAGGAACGGAAAGAGTATTTGATTAGAAATTCCATGTACTTACATTGAAAGCAGTTTTTAAGTTTATTCTATATGTTTTAAATAATTAAATGGAGGCATCTTGAAAATGAGAACATATAAAGGATTTGAAGCAATTAAACGAATGCAAACAAATTGGATTACAACAGTACAAGAGACACCGATGTGTTGGAAAATAGAAGGTGAAAGAGTGATTGCTGATTATTTAGGTAAAAAAGAAAGCTATCAACAAATTAATTTCTTTTTTGAGAATGAATTTATAGATTGTAGAGAAACAATTCGAAAAGGAGAACTATTGTATATTGAAAATGAAAAAAGTGAAAAATTCATCGCTGAATATTGTAAAGAAAATGAAAAAGAAATAAAGCATGGTAGTTGGTTCTGGATTAATGGAGAGGAGTTCTCTAATGATTATGGTCATTTTGAAAAGAGTACGAAATTAAAAATTAGGAAAGCTGAAAAAAGTGAAAAATTATTATTTGAACGGGCAAAATTATTCGCTATTAAAGGGCGTAAAATAAATGAGTTTAGACTTGGTGATGTAGTTGAAAGAGATAATAAATTGTATAAAGTGGCTATTGTAAAAAGTAGAAGTGAATCTCAAATTGTAGTAGGATGTGTTCCGATTAATGGGGGCGCAATTTGTTATTATAATTCAAAAGATATTGAGATTCAATTTTTCGTTGAAGATATGGTGGTGTAGCAAGGTGAAGTTATTTTTAATTAATCAACTTATTGAAAATGGAATTTACAAATATAAGGATAAGCAATTGTACGAATTAAATAGTGATGAGTTAATAAAATTAATCAAAAATCATAAGGATAAGAAAATAAATGTTAGCAATACAATGTATGAAATAATACATGAAGGATATAAGCCTTAATAGAAAATCATTGTAATGATTTTGATATGTGAAATTCAAATTATGATTAAGGATAAATGATAAGAAAGGGGCTTAACATGTTAAATATAGAATTACCAGTATTAAATAAAGAAGCTACTAAAGAAAATGTACTGAAAGCTATAAAGAAATACAGATTATTTATGAAGTGTAATTATCTTAATGAAACGGTACTCTCGAAAGAAAATATATTAAAAGAAAATGCGAAAGAAGAGCGGGTCAATTATATTATTGCGATGAACAAAGGGTTAGAAAAGTTAGATATTGAAAGTGATAGAATAATTATTCAAAAATATTTGTTAAAGAATCGAGTTAATAGATATGAGGTTATGAAAGAGTTGAATTTATCCGAGGGAGATTATTATAGAAAAAGAAATACTGCTTTTTACAACTATGCATATGCATTAGGGATTGAGGTTGAGGAGTGTTAAGATTACTAATCATAAATAAGTTTTTAATATGGATTATAACCACCTGTGTAAACAAACAGGTGGTTATTTTTATGTAAAAAAATGATGAAAAAGAGATAAAAATGAATCGTTATATACATATATCATATAAGTACAAAGTAGCAATGATAAATAGTATTAAGCAAGATTTTTTTATAATTTTAGTTTTTTGGTGAGAAAAAATAAATGGAAATTAAATGTAGATTTAGATGGTCTCTATTTTTAACAATTTTGCTTTGTTATAAGGGTGGGAATGGTATATGCGAGATTTAATTATCCAATATAAAGAAACGTTATGTAAGCTAGAGAATGCTAAAATAAGTGCAAAAGAAGAAGAGATTAAAATATTAACAAGTATGATTAGTGATGTCACATATGCTTTGGAGTGGATGAAGAATGCAAAGATGCCGGGGAATCGTAGGGGAATAGAACGTAGAGCTGCTTACCAACGAGAAAAATCATATGATTCCTTGTTAATGCAAAGGTATTTTCGTAGTACTGATACAACATATGAATGGGATGATGAAAACAAAGAAAGTGTCATTTCAGAATGGGAGAGAATAAAACTAGAAGATGCGCTCTCTACTTTGACAAAATATGAAAAAGAAATATATATCATGTCAAGAGGAAGAGGCATTACACAAGAGAAAATTGCTAAATATTTGAATGTTTCAAGAAGCACAATTAAAACGATTCTATATAGATCTGAAATAAAAATTGCTAAACAAGTAAGAAAAAGTCTTTTCTGCGAAAGTAGTTAAGGCTTTTTTTAATTACAAATACATTCTTGTCACCATAGTGCCACCTATAAATAGAGAGTAATAAAATAAGTTTAAATGAAATATAAAAAATGAAGAATGGATACTAGCAAAAAGAAAGAGTAATCCAAAAAATATCTATAAATGAAATGAGAGATTTTAAAAGTGACGGCATCTTTTTATTTACTACAAAATAGGCAGTAGTACATGAAAAACTACAGAAGGATGCGATTAGATGTTAGAACAAGATATAGATACTATGCCAATATGTTCAATTTGCCTTGAAAAATGTTTGTGGGTTTTGAAATTTCCAATCACAATTCAGTATTGTGAACAAATGTTAATTCGTGAGGTAGTTGACGACAATATAACAACAATATGTATTGAGTGTTTAGAAAAAGAAATACAAATGATGAGTTAAAACGGGAGGGAATGCTAGTGGCGCGACCAATGAAATTGAATGATGAGCTGATAAATAGGTTGACCCAATATATTAAAGTAGGGAATTATATTGAAACCGCATGTGCGTTAGTTGGAATAAGTAGAAGTATAGTTTATGTTTGGTTAAAACAAGGGCGTAGGGCAATTGAAACGAGTGAAAAAACAGGTGAAGTAGTACCGAGAAAAGATAAGATTTATGTGAAGTTAGTCATGGAAATTGATCAGGCATTAGCATTTAGTGAAGCTAGAGACGTTGAGACAATTGGGGAGCATGCAAAATCTAATTGGAAAGCCGCAGCATGGAGATTAGAAAGAAAATTCCCAACTAAATGGGGAAGAAAAGATCAATTGCAAGCAAACGTAAATCATTCAGGAGAAATGAAAGTAGAGCATAATAAAATGGCTATGAAAATTGGGTGTGATGAGGAAATGCTTGATTTAGCTATGAAATTATTTGAGAAAGTTCAAGGAGGAGAATTACAATCATGACACGGATGAATGTGCATAAGTTAATAGATGAAAATACATTTAAGGAATTGGCAAAAGTGAACTACCCCTTTCTATGTTCAGTATACACATAAGGGATTCTATAAACATGCAAAGCACACAAAATTAATAACAAAGATTTGCCAAGATTTAATTGAAGAGAAATTATCGACTAATAGATTAATGGTGTTTATGCCACCTAGGCATTCAAAATCACAGTCTATAACAGAAACATTGCCAAGTTGGTATTTAGGAAATTACCCAAATAAGAGAGTTATAGAGGTATCTTATGCATCAAGTTTAGCTGAAAAGTTTGGTAGAAGAAATCGTGCTAAGATTGAAGAGTTTGGTAAAGAAATATTTAACATTAGAATTGATGAGCGGCAAGGTTCCGTAACAGATTGGGCACTACATAATCACTCTGGTGGAATGTTGTCTGTAGGAGTTGGTGGTTCGATTACAGGGGAAGGAGCAGATTTATTAATTATTGATGACCCTATTAAAAATCGCCAAGAGGCCGAATCAATTACATACCGAAATAGACTATGGGATGAATGGGAAGATACTTTATCTACACGTTTACAAAAAGGTGCAAAGGTAATTCTAATTTTGACGCGATGGCATGAGGACGATTTAGCTGGTAGATTGTTAGAGAAAGAACAGGAGAAATGGACTGTGTTATCAATTCCCGCTATAGCAGAGTCAAGGGATGATCCATTGAACAGAGAAATAGGAAGAGGCTTATGGATTGAACACTATGGCCAAAATTATTATGAAGATAAAAAGAAGTTTTCCTCTGCACGTTCATGGTTATCTTTATGGCAACAAAAACCATCAAGTGATATAGGGAATATTTTTAAAAGGAACTGGTTTCAATATTACGATGTATTACCAAATTGGGAACAATTTGATCAAATTATTACTTCCTGGGATATGGCTTTTGATAACACTACAAATAAAAGTTCATTTGTGGTTGGACAGATCTGGGGAAAGATAGATGGAGACAAATATTTAATTGATCAAGTGAGGGCGCAAATGAATTTCCTAGAAACAAAGAAAGCATTTGTTGTTTTTCATCATAAATATGAGTCGATCCTTCGAAATTCTGGTTTTAAAAAGTCCATTCCGAAATTAGTTGAAAAAAAAGCAAATGGCCCTGCCATTATTAGTTCATTGAAGAATGAAATAAGTGGAATTATTCCTATAAATCCACAGGGTTCAAAAGAAACACGCGCTGAGGCGATATCCCCTGAATTTCAATCTGGAAATGTATATATACCTAATCCTAAAATACAATCTTGGGTATATGATTATATAGATGAATTAGCTTCTTTCCCATCTGGTAAGCATAATGATCAAGTAGATACAACGTCACAAGCCTTAGAATACTTTTTTACTAAGCAAAAAAAAATAATGGGTGGAAAAATAAAAAGAGTTTAGCTGAACATGTAATGTTCAGTTTTTTTATATTGGTAAAGTTTTTATGAAAAACATTGAATAAATGATTTGTATATGAGAGGAGGCATAAATCTTATGGTTGAGAAAAAAGCAATTAAAAATGTGAAGGTACTTAATTTACAAAGTCGTGAGATGGCTTTACGTGATGAGGAACTTCAAAGCAAACAAATGACAATTGATCCATTTGCACAAGTGTACGGTGATAAAGAACTAGTGAAGCCTCCATATGATATGCAAGTATTATTAAATTTGAGAGAAAGTAACCCTATTCACTCGGCATGTATTAGTGCAAAAGTAAATGATATTGCTGGTATGGGATTTGATTTTGCACCGCTAGATGAAGTGACAGAGGCAAATCAAGAACAATATAAAGAATTAAAGCGTTTTATGAGGTATTGCAACAATGAAATGACAAGTAGCGAAATACTTAGGGCAGTTTGGGAGGATTATGAAACTGTAGGTTGGGGAATTATAGAGGTTGTTCGTAATTTGAAAGGGGAACCAGCGCAGCTACACCATATTCCAGCACATACGGTACGTGCGCATAAAGATAAGATTCGATTTGCGCAGATTGTAAATAATGAGGAGAGATGGTTTAAGAGATTTAGTTATCCATCTGATTTTAGGTTAGTAGATGGAAAAATGATTAGTGATAGCTTAGATGAAAACTCGTTATTAGACACTGAAGAAAAAGCTGGTGAAGTTATTGTAATTCGTAAATTTGGTTCTAGATCATCATACTATGGTATTCCGGATTATGTGAGTTCTATTGGTTCCATTGTAGGATCACAAGCTGTAAGAGATTACAATATTAATTATTTTACTGGTAAAACAATTCCAGATGCTGTTTTGTTTGTTGAGGGTGTTGATGAAATAGATGATTCAGTTGAAAGAGAATTAAAAACATTTTTCTCTGTCGAAACAAAAGGAGAACATCATAAGTTAGCAGTTGTTCCTGTCCCTGAAGGAGCCAAAGCTCGCTTAGAGAAATTAGGGCCTGATGTCAAAGAAGCGAGCTTCCGTTTATATCGCCAAGATAATGCTATGGAAATTTGTGTAGCTCATCGAGTTCCACCATATAGAATTGGTTGGGCTATGACAGGGTCACTTGGACAGACGACAGCAAAAGAAATGAATGAAATGTATAAAAGATCAATTATTGAACCAGGTCAACAAATTTTAGAACATCGATTAAATACACAATTATTTAAAGAGTTTACAGAAACGTTGGGGGAGTTGGACTGGCAGTTTCAATTAAATGAAATTGATACAGATGATCGAGCAAGTGATATGCAATATGCAATAGATGGATATGAAAAGAGTATATTAACAAGAAATGAATGCCGAAAAGTTATTGGATACGAACCAGTTCTAGAAGGAGATAAATTTTTAAATGAAGATTCAAACTCGATTTAGTAGTCTTGCTAGAAAGTAGGAATATATTATGCCAAATGAATTGAAAAATGTAGAAATTAGTTATGTTTCATTAGTAACAAAGGGGGCTAATGGTAGGCCATTTGCAATTATGAAGGGTATGAACATGAATGGCTCTAACGTTTTGAAAAATGTCCCTATTTTAAAGAGGGAAGATGAAAAACAACTTGTAACAGGGGTTGTTTATGAACCAAATATAGAAGATGCACATGGTGATATCATGACGGCTGAAGAAATTGAAAGAGCAGCTTATAATTTTTTGGAGAAATATAGATATATAGATAAAAATCATGACGAGTTGGCAGGAAAAGGAACAGTAGTAGAAAGCTGGATTTCTAAAAATAATACGGTTGTTGGAAAACAAAATATTAAAAAGGGAACATGGCTTATGACTGTTCGAGTAGACGATAGTGAAACATGGAAAGAGATCAAAAAAGGGAAAATTACAGGCTTTTCGATGGGAGGGGTTGGAGAAAGAATGGAGATGCCACAAATGGATGAGTTTACACAAGATGAGAAAGGTGTAATTCGTAAGATGTTTAATTTTTTTAAGTCACATTATGACGAGGAACAAACTCAGGAGATGGATAATCAGTCAGTAAATAGTAAACAAAACTCTAAGATGCAAAAGGTATTTAATTTGTTTGAAGACGTATTTTATGTTGGGATTTGGGAGGGAAATGTAGATATTAAGCGGATGGTTTCCACCTTAGATGAAATGAAGGACATTTTAAATACAATGAAGGGTGGTGATACAGATTTCTTGCCGGAAGATATTACTATTAATTCCATAAATGAAGTAGGCAAAATCTTATATAAGAAAAATGATAAAAAATTTGATGAAATGATTTCTTTGATGAACCAAATTAAAGAAAATAAGTTACAAAAAAACACAGATCAAAATTTAGATGAGATTGCAGACATTGTAAAGAGAGAAATGGGTCCTTTTCTTGAGAGATTACAGGAGTTGGAAGAACAGTTAAATAAAGAACTTGAATCAACTCATGATACTAATGAATTAGAAAATGACAGAGAATCTAAAAAGACAAGTGAATTTATTCAGAAGGTAATAGACCCCATTTCAAAGAGACTTGAAGTAATTGAGCGATCAGCACAAGTTCGTAAAAGTCTTGGGGCTGATGCCAAACCAACAAACGAGATGAGAAAACCAGTAAATAAATGGGTAGGATTAGATCTATAAAGATAAGGAGAAATGAATCTATGAATAATAAAGAATTATTAGCACGTATTGAACGAATTGAAAAGAGTACAATGACAACAGGAGGAATGAAAGCGGGGCTATTATATCCGGAACAAAGTAAAGAATTTTTCCGAATGGTATTTGATGCAACTCCATTTTCTCAATTACATCGTAAAGAGATTCGCAAAGCGAAAAAAGGTGAATTAGATAAAATTGCAATCGGTGGTCGAATTTTACGTAGGAAAATGGAAAATAGTGATGATGGCTACCGAGCAGGTGTAGAAACGTCGAAAGTTGAATATGATACAGTTTCTATTCGTTTACCATGGGAGATTACGGAGGAGCTACTTCGAGAAAATATCGAAGGTGAAGGATATGAAGATACTGTTATGACATTAATGTCAACTCAGTTAGGTATTGACCTTGAAGACCTTCATTGGAATGGGGATGTAACTTCAGAGGACCCATTTCTACAAATTAATGATGGCTGGTTAAAACAAATTAAACAATCAAGTAAATCTCATATTGTCGATCATTTTAAATTAGTGACGGGAACGGGAGATGCTGAAGCTAGTGCTGGGTTTAGTAAAGACTCAATCTTTAATTTATCTAAGGCGATGCCTAATAAATATAAAAATGAAGGTTTAAAGTGGATTATGTCACCTGCTCGTAGAGAGAAGTGGATTGAATATTTAACAACTCGTTCAACTGGCTTAGGTGATGCAGCGTTATTAGGTACAGGGGATCAAGTTAATAAGCCGTTAGGGTATGAGATTGTCACAGTTCCTTCTCTTCAAGATGATGTAATTATTTTTGCAGATCCTAAAAACTTTATTGCGGTAAATACGTATGACACGCGAGTTCGTAAGACTGTAGAAGGTAAATCTGCTGTTATGGAAGATAAGCGATTCTATGTTATTCATTTGGATGATGATGCAGTTATTCAAGAAATGGACGCAGTAGCAATTCTTACTAATATACCTGATAAATTTGGGAATTAAGTAAGGTAATTTGCATATGAAGATTATAGAATTAAAATTAGGCGGTACATATACTGCATATGGCTATACTTTTTTTAACGGAGTAAAGGAAAAGGTTGCAAATGAGAAAGCAAACTATTTACTAAGTACAGGACATTTTAAGTTAATAGATAGTATAGAGGTTAAAAAGAAAGAGAAGTAAAAGAGGTGGAAAGATGGAAATTACTGTACAGGACATAAAGAACAGGGTAAATGTTCAACGAATGCCCGATACGGTAATCCAGGAGCTCATAAGTCAATATGAATTGATTACTAAAAACTATTTGAGAAGTAAGCCAAGTAACCCAATGAAAGAGAAAGTTAGAACAAGTAAATTGGCTTGGCTTTCTTTTCGAGCAGAAAATTTGATCAAGGTAATCCATATTGGCTCTGGAGAAGAAGTTACCAGTTCAGTTTTTTCTGATGGTTGCACTGTATATGGTTTAAGTGAGAATCAATTATATGAATTTGAGTATACCATACAAGATTATGATGGGCTTTTGACTTTAATGAAAAAATGCATCATCGATATGACGTGTTATGCGGTAATTCGAACAAATCTACAATATGAAAATATGAAAAAATCAGCAAATATCGGAGATTATTCATATGAAATAAATATTGAATCGCTAGATGAGGAAACTGTTAATAAAAAGATTTTAAAAGTATTAAAAAAATACCGAAGTAGAAACCCTTTAATAGCATTATGAATGAAAGAATAGGCTGTGAACATTAGATATGGAAGAATTATATATACATGAAGTAACTGTGAAAAGGAATCAAAAGGTAAAACAGCCGGCAGGAAATTTTAAAGAAGAGCCTGTCATTATTTATGAAAGAATGAAGTGTCGTGTAACAACACACACAGCGGTAGATAATGAAAGGTTAAAAAGAAATAAACAAAATTTTGAGCCGAATTTTAAAATTTATACTTCTGCAGAACATAACATCCATACAAATGATGTAATCTATTTTCATGATTATGTATTTGAGGTAAGAGGAGAACCAAGAAATCCATCATTTTTAAATCACCATATTGAATTGTATTGTGAGTTGTTGGAATAAAATGACGAATACATCGGAATTCATGGTTACACGTAATGTAGAACAGGTTAAAGAACAACTTAATAAAATGATGGTAGAAAGAATTATAAGTGCTTGCAATCAACTGCAACGAGAAATGAAACAAACAGTATCAGGTAGTCACAATGGTGTGAAGTATAAAATTCCACGATCAAGTCGCACATATATTGCTTCAAAACCAGGAGAGACATTTGCTTCTAGAACGGGAGAATTACAAGATTCTATTAAATATGGCTTACATATTACAGATAACGAAGTAGTAGGAACGATTGGAAGTCAATTAAAAAGAGCGGTGTATGTCGAAAATGGTACAAGTACTGTAGAAGCCCGACCTTTTTTCTTAAAAACGTTTGAAAAAGAGCGTGGTGAATTAAAAAGGACATTGGGAGGAGAACAATGACGACAAAAGCGATTGCAACAATTAGAAATATTATTGAGAAAGATACAATTGTGCAAAGTAATCTATCGAAATATGAAGGAGAGCCCGCTCTAACATTTCAAACTGCACAAAATGATATGAAAATGCCTTATGTGGTAATGAGAATTGAATCTAATAATCCGGATGATATAGAGGTAATTGATCGTATGATCCTCACTTTTGATATATATTGTGGCCAAGGTGATTATGAAAAAGCGGATGTAATTTCAAGGCGAATAGAACATTTGTTAGACAGAGAAGCGGGATTGTTAAGAGATTCTGGTATTATTACAATTCATCGAGCAGGCAGTATTACAGTTCCAGATGAAGATCCATCAATTATTCATATTAGTATTAAGTTTCTTGTACGGGTAGGAAGAATGGAATTATATTAAGGAGGGAAAAAAATGAGTTGGAAGCTTATTAATGGTGTACGTGAGGGTACAACTGATAATTTTGTTATTGGACCGGGTGTAATGTATAAAGGTTTTAAAAGTGTAAAAGACCTAGGTGAGATGTTAGGAGCTACTACAGGTGGCTGTAAAGTGGGGTTTACTAGAGAATACTATGATGCTGATATTGATGGTGTTTTAGGAAAACTAGTTCGCGGAAAATGGCTATTAAAAGATGAACCACATATGGAGGTTACACTTGTAGAATTTACGAAAGAAAATTTAGAGTTAGCTCTACCAGGTGTAGATGTAGATAGTACGACTGATAATGATTATAACATTGTAAAACCATCTAATGAAATTAAAGACGCAAGTTATAATGATATTGCAATAGTAGGTGTAGTTTCAGGAAGTGATATTCCGGTTATTTTTGTTATCCGAAATGCAATGGTAGTTTCTTCTGTAGAAATTGATTTAAAAGATGGTAAAGGAACTGTAGGACTTAAATGCAAATTTATTGGTCATTATAGCGAAAGTTCGCCTAATACACCCCCTTATGAAATTTATTTACCAAAGAAAAAAGCACCTAAATTACCTACAACAAGTAAATAAGTTGTAGGTTTTATTTTTAGGTTATAAAAGGAGATATTGAATATGACAACAATGCTAGAAAAAATGATGCATAATAGTACAGAAATTACAATTTCAGGTCAGAAGATGAAGATGAGACGTTTAAATGTAAAAGATGTTTGGCGTTTTACTAAGATTATTTCTAAAGTTGGTCGTCATGCAATGACTGATTTTATGGAGTTTGGGAAAGAAAAGAATGAAATTGATGAAAAAATTCAATTG
Source organism: Bacillus cereus group sp. MYBK220-1 (assembly GCF_051916445.1). NCBI lineage: Bacteria > Bacillati > Bacillota > Bacilli > Caryophanales > Bacillaceae > Bacillus > Bacillus cereus group sp. MYBK220-1. The sequence goes on from NZ_JBQAGQ010000005.1 coordinate 28,263, forward strand.
GCCCAAATGAATGAAGAGCAACAAGAACAGTTAAATGAAATTGAAAAACTAAAAAAAGAAAAGGGTTTAGAGTTTGTCTTTCAATTATTGTCTATGATTCCGGAATGTGAAGATGAGTTTTCGGAATTTTTCTCTAGTCTATTACAGATTAAGCGTGAAGAATTCGATCAGTTACCACCAGAAGCTATGGTAGCAGTTATTGAAGGATTATTAGAAAGTGAAGATTTAATGTCTTTTTTCAATCAGGTCAAGGGTCTAATCAAATCTCAAAGTCTCAAGTGGAACAAACAAGAAATGTAGAAAATGACTCTAATAAATACATAGAAGAAACAGAGCAAAATATGCTAAGGGCTTTTGATAAAGTCCAAAAACGGTATGGATGGACAGATGATTATGTCTTATCCATACCGTATTCTCGTTTAATGGACTTATTTTCTTTTATTAGTCAGGAAGAGCAGCAAGAAGAATTAAATGAATGGAAAAAAATGGCCTTTATTGGATTTCAAACAAGGCAATTAGAAGAAGGAACAACTTTTCAGGACTATTTGCAAGCTTTTGGACTTACGGAATCTACGTCGGATGGGGAAGAAAATGAGACTATGGAAGTTTGGTCCAAAGAGGAATGTATCGACCATGCAAATAAGCTGATTGCAGAGTTTCAGTTTGAAGACGATCAGGAATAAAAAACTTCCTAGTTAGAAAGGGGGGAGTGAATGTTTACAGAAGTATTCCAGTTGTTTGGTACAATTGGAATTAAAGCAGATGAAGCTTATAAGGATTTAGCAAAGTTTGAGGAAAGTTTACAAAAGGCTTCTAAGAACATACAAGAAAAATTTCAAAAACCAGCAGAAGTACTTAATCAAATAAATGGCCAAATTCAAAAAATTGGTAACGGGGCGACCAATGTTTTTGGGAAGATTGGTAACAAAGCGGATCAGGCATATAAAGGTGTAGAAAAGTTTGAAGAGAGAGTGCAAAAAGCCTCTAATACAATGCAAGAAAAAATCCAAAAATCAGCAGATTCTCTTGGGAATATTAGTAAGCAAATGCAAACATTTGGTGACACTATTTCAAATAAAGTTACAAAACCTATAGAACAAGTCAATAGCAAAGCTTTACAATTTGCTACCGATGTGGAAGGTTCTCAAAAAAAACTACAGGATATGCTTGGGTTAACTGAAAAAGATGCAAAGAGTTTGGCTGGAACTATTCAACCTATCGCTCAACAAGTCGTGAAGATTTCCAATATAGTAATACCATCGTTGAAGCAAACGGTTGAGTTAATCAAATCTGTTTCTAGTCTTATATCTAAGGCGAGTGAAATCATTGGTGGCCTTGTAAATATAGTTAAAACATTAATGCAAATACCGGGTGCAATTACGGCGATTATTAAAGATGCCTTAAAACTAATTAAAGTTTTTAGTGAGTTCGCACAGATATTGACTGGTCTTGGAAAATCAATGTTTTCATTAGTATTAAGTCCATGGGGCATTGCAATACTTTTAATGGTTGGTTTAGTATATGTGCTGTATAAAAATTGGGATTCAATTGTGAAATATACAAAGCAGGCAGTGCAATGGATCAGTGATATTTGTTCTAAAGCCTGGGATGCTATCGTTAAAGTTGCGAAGTCAGTATGGGATAGCTTGTCAAAGTTTTTCTCAAGTTTTTGGGAAGGAACAAAAAAAGTATTCCAATCTGCGGTATCGTTTATAGATAAAATACTTAGCGGGGCATGGAAAATAATTACTACTGTAATTACAATGTATATCAACATATGGAAAAAGACATTTGAAATTGGTTGGAATTTAATAAAAACGATATTTAATACAGTGCTAAACGTAATAAAAAGTGTTGTTAAGTTTGCTTTAGAATTTATTAAAAGCTATATTTCTACTGCTATTAAAACATGGCAAAATATTTTTAAAACTGGCTGGGATATTATAAAAACAGTTTTTACGACGGTGCTAAACTTTTTGAAAACATTTATAAGTGGTGCATTTCAAGCAATTCGCAGCATAATTACGACTGTGATGAATGGGATAAAAACCGTCATTTCTACAGTGTGGAATGGAATAAAGGCAATTTTTACGACTGTATTAAACTTCTTAAAATCAGTTGTAAGTAGTGTGTTTCAAGCAATTCATAGCATAATTACAACTGTAATGAATGGAATAAAGATGGTTATTTCTACGATTTGGAATGTAATTAAAACAGTTTTTATAACTGTATTAGAGACTATAAAGAATTTTGTGGTTACAGCATTTCATTTTATAAAAAACACAATTACGACTGTAATGGATATCGTAAAGTCTATTATTGTAACCGCATGGAATTTTATTAAAGAAACAATAATAGTTGCTGTTCGGACATTTGTTAACTTTGTGGTGGATAACTTTAATAAGATAAAAAACACAATATTTAGTGTTGTTGGTGCTATTAGAGATTTCATAGTAAGTAACTTTGCAGCAATTAAAAAAGCTATCGTCGGAGCGTTTGACGGCATTGTTGATACAGTAAGGGATGTATTCGGTAAAGTTGGTTCTATAGTTAAGGGGATAGCAAACGACGCTGTAAGCTGGGGGAAAGATATTATTGCTGGTATTGGTAAAGGTATGACATCTATGGCTGGCTGGGTTGTTGATAAAGCTAAAGGCGTTGTAGACGGAATACCAAAAGCAGTTAAAAGTTTCTTTGGTATAAAATCTCCTTCTCGTCTAATGATGGAATACGGCGGATATATTACAGAAGGTCTTGGTGTAGGGATGGAAAAAATGATCCCGGCTGTGGACAAGGCTTCTGGATTGTTAAATAAAGCGGTTGTTCCACCAAAACCGATGCAACTAGTAACGGATGTATCTACCCGAATTGGACAAATGGGTGCACATTCTGCTGATATGATTGGAAAAGCTGCACATCCATTTGCTGGGCACTCTTCTGTTGAAAAGAAAACTGATAAGGGTGTTACAATTCAAAATGCTACATTCAAAGTTGCTGTTGAAAAATTGCAAACTGCAGAGGATTTTGTGAAAATGAGAAAATTACTACAAAACGTAGTTGCTGATGATCTAATGGGAATGGCGGTGCGTAATGTATGAGTATATTAAAAACATTGCATAGAAGAGCTGGTTCATATCATCTCTTATGGGATGTTACAGAATTAAAAAGTACAATTAAATATACTATTAATTTTTCATGGCCTGGGACATATAATTTTTCTTTTATGTCCCAAGTTCCTATTGGTTCTGATGGTATGTTACCAGATAAATACTTTATTGTTCGAGTAAATGGTATTGAAAAATTTAGAGCAAGAGGTGCTTATGCCTGGGAAGCAAGAGAAATTTTTGTTGGTGCAGGGCCACAAACAATTGAATTTACAACAATCGGTTACGGTTCTTCTGACGTAGCCTATTTGCGCGATGTTTATTATCATGCATATGGACCTATACCTACAATTGCAATGATTGAACAAACGAAAATGCCTAAATCCTTAAACGGATTAAAAAATTACAATGTTATGCATGGATATCCTCGTTACCAAAGTACTGGTAATAAAGGATGTGAAGTAGAATTTACTGCTTTATTCAATGATATCAGTCATTGGCGTGAGTTCATGAGTGAAATATATCGCCCTCATATTATTACAGGTGATTACGGTACCTATGGTGGTATTATTCCACCTAATGAAGTTGATGCAATACGTAAAGGAACACTAGTAATAGCAAAGTGTAAATTAATATCTATGTCACAAGCAGGTATTGGAGTTGATGGAATGTGAGAGAAGGATCTATTTCTTTAATCAGAATGTTGGGGAGCTATTTCCAAGTGGGGAATAATGCTCCTAATTTAATTGTTTATATGAAAAAAAGAGAATCTTCTTCTTATGTACAAATACAACATCGTGTAGTAAGCCTGGAAGTGCAAGAGAACGCAGATCAGTTCGCAAGTACATTTTCTATTACCTTTGCTAATGAATATGGGCAAATGGCACCTGATAACTGGTATGGTAAGTTTTCTTCCATTCAAGAATGGTTTTACAACAGTGAAGTAACAAACACAAACCAACTATATCCGCAGACTGAATTTAAGGTTTCTATCGGTTATGGTGAAGAAGCTTTACCGTATATACATGGTTTTGTATCTGACGTAAAGGTGAATGCCGAAAGCGGCACAATATCAGTTACCTGCACAACATCTTATAAAAAGGTTCTACAAAAATCAGTAATTCCAACGCCGGGATCAGATGAAATTGTTGCACCGACTGGAAATGTGTATGATGTAGTGAAATTCTTCCTTGAAAAAGCAGGAGTTACATTACACGGTAGTAGGGTAAATATTCCCGGTACAAATCAAAGCTGGATTGTTGAAGGGGCAACTGGAAAGAGGTTTCAAAAGTGGGATGAAATTGTAAGGGATATTATAGATACAACATTCCACTACATTAAACATGAACCAGATGGAAGTTGTACATTTATGAAAATGCCAGACTATGCAATTAATGAGCCTGCAAAGTTTAGTTTTAGAGAAGGCGAAAACCTTATCTCTTTAGATATGCAATTAACGGATCAGGACATTAGTAACAGTATTGTTATTAAATGTGGAGATTATGCTAATGGTTTTATTAATTCATTCTTACTTAAAAATGTCTCTTTAGGGGATTTGCGAGAGGAAATGATAGAAGTACCTTGGGCAACAACATTCTTTGCAAGAAGGGCAGTTGCTGCAGCTTATCATTTAAAAGCGATTCAAAAGTTCAGAACATTAACAGTTGCTGTGATAGGGGATCCGCGAATTCAATTGTTTGATGTGGTTTCCGTCTATAATAGGGATTCTGGGCAACAATGGAACTACTTTGTTAAAGGAATTAACACAATGATTTCTGCTGATGATGGATTCTATCAAACTTTAGATTTATCTGTTAACTATGGGTATGAACCTACCCCATATACAGATATAGCAGGAATCACAGTAAATGTTGATACATTAAGATTAAAGCTTTGGGATTGGGATGTAGAGGATGGAGATTTATTAAATATTTATTGTAACAATAAATTAGTCGAAGAAAATTATTTTATTCGGAACAATCCTACATACGTTGATATTTCGCTTGAATATGGAGTAAATATCATTGTATTTGAAGCGGTTCGAAATCCTAAAGGGATTCTTACAGGCCGTTTGCAAGTACTAGATACCAAGAATAATATCTTGTTCGATTATGGTTCCTTACCAGATTTATCATTTCCTCGAGTAAATCAAGATAAAGATCACTATTATACCCAAAGGCCAGCAAAAACTTGGTCTGTTACAAGGGTAAATTAGGGGTGATTCTATGATAATGCAAAAGAACTTATATGATCCTATTATGTATTTAATGAAAGGATTAATTGATAGAGAATTTTACAGCGGTGGAAAACCGATGCCTGGTAACGATCCAAATGATGTTTTTAAAGAGGCTATGACCGAAGGGTATACACTGGTTCGTGATGGTGCTCGTTTATCGGCAGTTGATGGAGATAAATATCTGCACTACGATTTGGTTTTTAATGGACAAGCACTACTTGAAAAGGTCATTATATCCCATAAAATAACAGGTAAAAAGATGGAGATTCAACTAATTTATAACGCAAATAAACAATTAGATCGAGTACAACCAAGGCTTATTAATAAAGGTAACGGTATGTTATCAGATTTACCAATTCCCGATGTGTCGTAATGATGCATGGGGATTTTTTAATACAATAAAAAGGGTGATTACCTTTGTTTGAAACAACTTATATAGCTGGTGGCCGATTAGATGCGCCATTTTATCCAACGAAAACTTTTCCGTATATGAAAGGTTTTATAATGGATTCTAAAGCATGGACAGAAGATAAGATGGAATACGTATTACCAATTGACATGGAGTTTTATGCCATTAGCGTGAGTAGTTCTATGTATGAAATCGATGATAAATGGTCGCTTATTGTAAATGACGGTATTGTTTGTGAGGATATTTATACAAAAAAAATACCAGAAGGTATAAGTCTTATGTCCTATATGCAATTAAAGGCTGGAGATAAAATTATTTTTAAATTTCATAACCAAGGAATTAATAATAAGCAAGTATGGATTGCTTTACAGTTTTTGAAGTAATGGGAGGGAGATTATGAGTTTTGCTGTAAATTATATGGCGGGTGGCCGATTAGATGCGCCATACTTTCCAACCAAAACAATTCCTTTTATAAAAGGAAGAAGAATAGGTGTTTATGAAAATATTCATCATAATGAATTTATAGCACCAGTTGATATGGAAATGATTGCATTTTCTATTGGTGCATCAAAATATAACGATAATGATTATTGGAATTTATATATTAATAATGAAAAAATAGCAGATGAAATTTATATGAAAGATGTTCCCGAAGGATTCAATTTTTCTGTTGTTAAACAAATTCCTGCGAAAGCGATTATCCGTTTTGAATATATAAATAAATCTTTAGAGAAAAAAGCTATTTGGCTAAATTATCAATTTTTAAAAGATTAGGAGTGAAGTAAAGTGGCGTTTATTGAAAAGGTATTTCAAGAAGGAAGTTTCTTAGATGATCTTATAAATGTAGCAACTAGTAACGGATGGACAAAGGTTAAAAGGTTTCAAAAAGCAGGTTATCCATTAGAAATTTTAAGGAATTCTGGTGTGAATGAAACATTATACCGTTTTGGAATTGCGGAACATACGATTATTAAAAATGCAGAAGGGGCTATGTATGGATTAGTCCAAATCGCATCTTGGGATATTGCTAAAAAGGATCTTTCGTATAAATTTAATACGGAGGAGGATAAAGCGGAGTTTATTAAGGATGCAAAATTAAGATATAGTAAAAATCTTGATCGTTCCTGTTTTTATGTTTATATGATTGAAAAAGATCCTGCATTTAAAGATGGGACAGCGATAGCAGTAGCTTATGATTCTTTCACAAAAATTTTAATAGATGTAGAAGTGAGTAAAACGGATATTCTTATGAAGAATGGCTATCCAAGTATAGATTATACCAGTGCTAATACGGATGTTATGATGTCACCGTTTGTAAAAATTACATTACGTAACCCGAATTTAGAAGGGGTTGATGTAAAAACAAATTGGTGGCCTGATTCATTAGTTAGAGTGACTGGCCAAGTAGATAAGGATCGTGTAGTTTTATTAATTCAAGCAGATAATACACCTGCATTTGAAAATAATGTAGTTCCGGTTACACCTTTATACATGGGTAAAATTGAAAGCTATGCGAAAGATGATCAAATTGGTGACGCACTTTGGGCTGGGACAGCATTTGATACAGGTACAGAAAATAGCTCACATGCATTTGATTTTAATGATAAGAAACCATATAGAAATGTGAATGATAGTTTGCCAATTTTAAAAACGTATCCTAAATCACCAGGTAATGGTATTGATAACGTTATTATTAAGCGTTCGCGATTAGGGGCTAGATATCAAGCGCATTATATTGCTTGGAATGTTGCTCCGAATGAGATGCCGCCTGATAGAAAAGGAGTAAATGGTGGTCAATATCCACTAGCTTGGCAGTCTCATGATAATGATGAATATAAGTATCAATTTAATCCTTCGGTATATAGTGGTCGAGTTCATACATCTCGTGCTTATGTTGTTCATCCAGATGAAGGTGTGCGAGGTTTCTTACCTCACATGGTTTTACTATCTCCTTTAGGATTATTGAATGGGGATAAGTTAAAAGTGCGAAAGAATACTTGTCCAGATACATTTGATATTTATCGTTTTTATAATGTTGATGCCATTTCGCCAATTACAAAAAGACCAGCGACACCATATCGTCCAGCTGGATTAGGAATTTATGAGAAGTCAATGTAAAGGGGAGAGAAAAACATGTGGTTTGATAAAGTAGCTTATTTACAAACATTACCAGTTGAATTAGAGAAAATGATTACAGAGCGAGGATGGAGTCGAAAGTTATACTTTAAAATTAGAAGTGGTATCAATAAATTTATTGATGTTCGATTATTTGAATCGTTAGGTAGCGATGGAGAATGGCGCAGATTTGGAGTGGCAAATGCTTATGATACGAGCGATTCTGATTTTACAGATGGTAGATTTATTCCTGTGGATTCTCCATTAGGAAAGCTAGGCATGGGAGATGGAGTGAAAAAGGAATTTCAAATTCCGACATTTCCTGTAGTTGAAAGTTCTTTATTAGTGTATGTAAATAGTATTTTACTAGAAAAGGATAAATATAAAGTTGATGCTAAAGCGGGGAAAGTTATTTTTAATCAAGCGATTGTAAAAGGAGATAAAATCACCTGTGAGTATCGATTAACAAATGATGCATACGAACCAAATAATGATATGATTTTCTTTACGTTTAACCAATATTTTATTGAGAAGGAAGTAAAGTTATCAGATGCTGAAAGTGATTTAGGAAACGGTACCGGTTCAAAAAAATCATTTAATTTGCCATTTTCAAATTTTGATGAAAGTCGTTTTATGGTTTATAGAAATAATCAGATGGTCGATCCGGGGGAATATACAATTTCAGATACAGCAATTGAATTTCAAACTGCCCCAAAAAGTTCCGAGAACATTAAATTTTCTGGAGTGTATTTTCTAGCACCAAAGGCAGACGGAACGTTAGATACTTTAGTAGCGAAGACATCATTTGACGTACAAAAAATGGAAAGTATTATGGCTGAAGTATATTCTACAGTTAATTTTGTAAATCCTTCGCCTTATACACCGATTAGTTTTACACCAGAAGCCCGTTTTACAAAAGATTGGAAACGTGATTCTGTCGTTTATATGTATGGTAATGGAAATAAAGATCGTATTGTTATGTTTATGCGTGTAGATCCAACACCAAGTCCTGTTCGAGCATTATTTGTACCATTATATATTGGAAGAATGTACACATTTGATAATGCACCGCGTAAAAACACTGTAATTATTGGTGGTTGTCGTAACGGGGATCAATATAATTATGCGCCTAATAAAAAAATTGGAAATGCAAATTTAGACTACGGAGAAAATACAGGTAATGGAAATGATTCTGTATTATTAGCTCAATCATATACAGGTGCAATGTATCAAAAACATTATTTATCATTTATTACTCACGATATGGATATTGATAGTGGACAAGGTCGATTTAATCCATCTGTCTATAGTGGAAAATATCATTTGTCACAGATTTATATCGTTCATCCTAATGATGGATATGTTGGGAAATTAGATGATGTTTATGCTGTTCACCCAAAAAATATTCAACAGGCCGATGAATTGGAAATTGAAAAGGAAGTTACAAGTGAATCTTTAGGAAAAGGAAATGGAATGAGAAAAGTTTTCCATTTAGAGCATAAACCTAAAGCAGGAACACTTAAGTTGTTAAGTGGATGTACTTTAGTTCCTAATACTGACTTTGTTTTAAATGAAGATGATAAAACAGTGACGTTTAAAGAAATTCCAATTAACGGGGTAGAGATTACAGCAAGTTATGAATTTGCACAATTATATCGTTATACGTTGCCGACTACCGCAGTCTCTCCGATGACACAAGCGAAAGCAACGCCATTTAATCCAATTGGTCTAGCTATTTATAAAGAAGATATTTAATCATTAATCATATAAGGGGGAATGCAGAGAGTGAGTGAGAAAATTTATTCTATTGCTTCCCCTTCTTTATGTACGAAAAAGAAGAGTCATGTTGTTTCGATTCCTTTGGGATCAACAATGAAGAAAACATATAGTCTCTCGCTTTCTGTTTTAAATCCTTTTGTAAAAAATGCGAATAATTTTCCAGTCAGTTTGCCACCATATTCAAGATTCAAAGCTGTTAAGGAAGAAGATGCTGGGGTATTTGCAACCAAAATAGTAAAGGGAAAAGGTATATTAACAGACCTTGTTGTAGAGGCAATAAGGCAAGTTGAGGTGACTGCTAATATTGCTAAAGTGGATATTGCAAACCTAATGCGGAGTATCAACATGGAACTGTTAAGCATACAGGATTCTAAACCGCTTAAAGAAATTCTTGCAGATGTTCATTACTATCAGAAAGCAATGCAACATGACCGAACTTTTGATATGGAACATATGGAAGGGAACAATGGAAGCAGATTAGATACAAAGTATGCAGATGTAACAGAAATGTCTAGTACAGATCGTAAGATATATAAAGCAGGTAATATGCTCCCAATTGAGCAAGAGAGAGTAAAACAGAAATTACGAGAATTTGCAACCAATGTAGATGAAATACCGCGATGGGTACAGGTTGCACGTATTTTATATGGCGAAGGGTTTTATGAAACAATATTGACTGAAAGAAGAGAAAAAGAAATATGTAGTACTGTAGTTAGAAATGTGGATCATGTAGAGATTAGCCAAAAAGAATTACCTGTACAAGATATAAGTGATTTTGAGCTTTATAATAACATGCCAAGAGAAGTAACTACTTCTTATGAGGAATTTGATTTATTTACTGATACAGGAATTCCGGTTTATATGCCAGATTATGATTTGTTTGCTCGTAAACAAAGAGAAATACAGGCTCGTAATATAAATTACAATACAGCGAATAGAAATGCCATTCAGCGAAATGGTGAAATAAATTATTTTGAATTTGTAAATAGAAAAGCGCTGAAGATAGATGGAAGATTTATTAATATAGAAGATTTAGAACGTAAAAAGTTAGAACTGCAAACTAATGAATATGATGTGTCATTTGCGGACCGCATAATGGAAGACATATATACATATGGTGGCCATGTATATAATAACGCTCAAAAACTATTAATAGAATATGATTCATCTCACATAGAAATGAATGACATGAATCATATAACGCATGAATATGAAAGTAAATTCATAAGTGAATATGAGTTATTGGAAAGACAGTACCATTCTAATGAGGTAAATTTAGTAGAAACATTGATGGTATCAAGTCAGAATCATTTGTACATGGATTATAATCTTCCAGAAATGATACAGAGTGATGTGCTCACAAAAGAAGTAGAAGTAAAATTAGCTGAAGACGAACAAGTTAATAAGAAAACGAAACATGTATGGACTGAATATATACACCATGAGGAAATGGACCTATTACATAAACAATTATTGGGGACTATTCAAGATAACTATGAATTTGCTAGTAGACAAATCAAAAAATTGACCGGATTTTATGAGGAATTTGATCTGTTTAATAGTTTAGGAATCCCAGTTTATATGCCAGACTATGATTTATTTGCTCGTGTACAGAGAGAACTACAAGCGAAACAAATAACAGTTAATTCAGCTAAAAGAGACATACGTTCAGTATATGGTAATGTTCGTGATACTGATCTAGCAGATAGAAGCATGCAAGAGAAAGAGGGAGTCTTTTTCGATGTAGCTGCTATTGATAGAAAAGTATTACAAATGGAAGTGAATGTACCTTCTTATGAACTTTCTAATCGAGTTATAGGTGAGCAAGAAGATATAGGAATATATGGATATGAACATTTCAATCGAGTAAATGGACAGTATCATACTGCTCAAGCAGATATATCTTCCATGAATCGGATTCTATGTGAAATAGAAACTCCATTTACAAATGCGTATGAATTAGCAAAGCGTGACCTTCATGAGTTGTTAGTGGAGGATGATAGAGTAGCGAATTCTGTATTGTATGATCGATTGTTTATAAGTGAAGAAAGTAATGAACCAATAACAAGTGAAAGAGTTAAAGTCGATAATGAATCAGAATGTATTAGCCCTGTAGAGTTTACAAAGCAAGAACAATTGATAGCACATAATGAAGAAGGATATGACCTTGTTAGTAGACACGTAAAAGAACAGGATTCTCGTTACGAAGAATTTGATCTTTTTGATTTAATAGGAACTCCAGTTTACTTACCGAAGTATGATTTATTCGCAAGGATTCAAAGGGAATTACTAACGAATATTGAGACAGCTGAAATAGCAAATAGAGAAAATAATATAGACGCAGAAATTAATACCGTTGATTCGATTGGTCATCTAGTGAAAGAAGTAGCAACTAATATAATTGATAGTAATGATATAGGACATATTGAGAAAGAGTTACAAACTAGTATTGAACAATATGAAACTGCAACGAATGATAGGAATTGGTATGCAGAAAGTACTATATCTGATCCGATGACAAAGCGAGTGCCAGAAATAGATACGCATATAATCGCTACTGATCAATTAGAGAGAATAATAAAAGAACGTAATACAAATGTAATTAAGGATGAAGAATTAGAACGACTTACGAAACAACTCATAATGAAAATTAAGCATTTTGATGATATGCGACAAATTAATAATGAGTACGAGTCAAATATTTTTGAAACAGACGAATGGCAAAGAAAATTAGATAATAAAGCAGCAATACATGAATATGATATAAGTGAATTTGAAAGAGAACTAGCTAGTGAAGAAATCCGTACAACTTTAACGAATAAGTACAATACTTTTAATACTACTATTGGTCATATAGAACAATCCAGCCGAACAGTAGACAGCGAAAGTATACTTGTTGAAAGTGATACTTTTGTATTAGAAAAAGAACTAGAAGCATCGTATGAAGAGTTTGATTTATTCGAAGGATTAGGAATTACAGTTTACTTACCAGATTATGATTTGTTTGCAAGAACCCAAAGAGAATTACAAACAAATATAGATACGTATGAAATAATGAATAAAGAAAATGAAACAAGAGCAGAAATTAGTTCATTCTATCAGTTTGGTAATGTCTTGCAAGAAGTTGATGCGACTGTTGCAACGATAGATAATGTAAAAGTCGTAAAAGAATTAGCTGCAAAAATGATCGATAAAGAGAATTTTAAGATCATTGACAGAGAGTTACAGATTAGTATTGAACAATATGAAACCGCAATGAATGATCGAAACTGGTATGTAAAGAATATTACATCTGCTCCAATGGAAAAGCTTATGAAAGAGGCAGAGGCAAATATAGTAGTCACGGATCAATTTCATAAAGATGTAAGAGAATTTAATACAAATGTAGTGAAGAATGAAGAATTAGATCGTACAGTACGAAATATAATGATGAATATTTTAGAATTGAAGGATATGCATCGGAAGTCAATTGAAGAGGCTTCAAATATAAATGAGCTATATGAATGGGAAAGAAAATCAACTCATAAAGCATCCATAAATACATACGGTATGTTTGAAAATGTAAGAGAATTATCTAGTATAGAGATCCAATCAACCCCAGTGAATAGAAGAAATCTCGTTCATACGAATATAGATGAAATAGAACAATTTAATCGCATTTTAGACAACGAAAGTATACTTGTTGAAAATGATACGTTTAAATTAGAAAATATCTATCAGGCAGAAGAACCGGTTGAATTTGAGGAAAGCGATATATTAATCGAAGAAGAACCAAAAATATGGTTAAAACATAGCCGGGAATCTTGGTGGAATAATTGGAATTGGAAGAAAACGAGATAATAAAGTAGAGTGCTAGACTAGCTTTTATTTAAGTATATGATATCGAATATTTGTATTTTCATGACATTATGTAATTTTTAAAATTGAACTGCTAGAGCTGTTGTAAAAGTAAAAGCTTAAGCAGTTCAATTGTATTTTAAATGTCTTTTAGTAAGTAAATTAGTTCCTTTCTGTTATGCATGAAATATTTAAATTTATTGATCCATCAAGCTGTTAATACAAATAGTTAGGGCATAGTAATTGCTACTGATGGAGCAATTGAAATTATTTTAAGATAAAAATGGAGAGGTGATATGATGGTGAGAGTATTAACTCAGCCCGAACCAGGGTGGCAGCGTATTGATGATAGCGATAGGAATATTATCTTTGAAGGAGAAAATTGGTTTAGTGGATACTCTAAATACTCTGATAATTATTTGAAAACATTCCACTATAAAAGTTCTAGTCAACCATCAAACTCAGTACAGATTAAATTTTCTTTCGTAGGTACTAAACTTCGGCTTATTGGACTTGTTAATAATGGTGGTTATGATAGATATGCAACAATCGTTATTGATGGCAATACAGAGAGATTAGATTACGATGCATGGGAGGGAACAAGGCAAGCTGTTATATATGAGAAAACAAATCTTAATAAAGGGCCGCATACAGTAACGATTCTAGGTATATACTTAAATCTTGATGCAATTGATATCGATTCAGATGGTTATGTGTTTACACCAAAAAAAGTAGGGGAGATATTAGATAAACCTGATCCTGGTTGGAACCGTTTCGACGATAATGATCCATTAATTAAGTATGTTGATGGTGCTTGGAATAGAGTATCTGATGATAGGTACTATAATAGTACAGCAGTATATTCCCTTACCAAATCAGTTGTAGAATTTTCGTTTAAGGGTACAGGTGTCAGACTTGTTTCTAAAAGTGTTAATTTAGGTTATGGTCCTGTAAATATAACGATCGACGGTGTTAAAGAATCGTACAATCCAGTACTAGGTTCAGATAACTGGAAAGTTCTACTTTACAATAAAGAAGGTCTGAAAAATGAATTTCATTCAGTTAAACTTGAGGGTCCTGAAGGAATTATAATGGATGCTATTGACATTCTTGATGGAGAATTAGTGAAAACTGCTAAAGTAGGTGACATTCTGCTTCAACCTGAAGATGGTTGGAAACGATTTGACGATTCAGATAGCTTAATTAAGTATTCTGGACCATGGAATGTTTCTACATCTGTTGACGGTAGTTACAATGGAACTCTTCATTGGACTGATTATACGTCTGCAGGTATTGTTTCTGCTACGTTTGCATTTTATGGTACATCCTTACGAATTATTGGATTAATGACAGAGTATTATCAAAAAGGAATTATCACGATAGACGGTATTACGAACGATATAAATTTCAATCGAACAGGGGTAACAAAATGTGCTCTTTTATATGAGGAACTCAACTTAGTAGAAGGGAAGCACATTGTTACAATATCAGGAGAAAAAATCAATCTAGACGCTATTGATATAGATAATAAGGGATACTTAGTAAAACAAGCTGAAGTAGGTGATGTACTTAATACACCGGAATCGGGTTGGACAAGGCATAACTATGATTCTAAGTTGTCTAGTGAGAAGCGCAAAATTGAGTTATTACCTCAAGACGTATGGAAGACTTTCGAAGATTATACTTGTACAGGAGTTAAGAATGTCGGTCAGATTAGATTTAAATTTTTCGGAACGGCATTTCGAATCATCTCTAGGTGGTTTAATGATGCTACAAAATCAGCTAAAGTAACGATAGATGGAATGGCTAGTGGTACTTTCGCACAATACGGTGATCCGAAAGATGGATTAAAATTATGCTACGAGAAAATGGGTCTTTCAAAAGGTATTCATAGTGTAGTAATTGATGTAAATGAAAACATGAACTTGACTTTATGTGCAGTCGATTTACTAGGCGCAGACTATTTTGTAGATTATGATGCAACTGTAGGGGAAGTTATAACTATTCCTGAAGTTGGTTGGAAACGAATTGATAATATAGATACAAATATTCAGTATCTAGGTAGCAATTGGACAAGTGATTCAGATTCTACCAGACAGTACTACAATAACACTTGCCATAACAACTTGAACACCGATAAATCAGCTCAAATTAAATTTAATTTTAAAGGTACTAAGCTGAGATTGATGTGTTCTGTTTATGAGAATCATAGTAACAAAGTTGCAATAAGTATAGATGGTCAAGTTCAGTACTATTCAGAGTCGAGGGTTGTAGATAGAGCTTATGGAAGTGTTTTATGCTACGAGAAATTAGGATTAACTGATGCTGTTCACGAAGTTACTATTAAGTGTGAAAACCCTGGTGCACTCTCACTTGACGCTATAGACATCGACGACAATGGTTCAATGAGTAAACCTCCTATTAAAGTAGGAGACCAATTATTACAACCGGAGGCGGGTTGGAAGCGTATTGACGATACCGATTCTAGTTTTAAATATGTAGGTGATTGGTGGAAGTCGGGTAATACTACTCCTGAATGGTTTAACAATACATTCCACTATGTTGACGGAGCTTCAGGGGAAGTACAATTCCAATTTTCAGGCACTAAACTTAGAATTATTGGTTGTATACACGAGTCCCAGTATCGAAGTAACGATATTAAGATTATAATCGATGGTCAAGAGGAATTTTACAGTGAGCAAGCTACTAAAGTTGGATATCAAACATTGGTTTATGAGAAATTAGGTTTGGCAGAAGGTGTTCACGATGTGGTTATTAAATCCGGAACTAATTCGCCTTTCCCGTTAACTTTTGATGCTATTGATATTGATAGTGACGGAAGTATTGAAAAACCACCTGTTAAAGTAGGAGACCAATTACTCCAACCAGAATTTGGATGGAAGCGTATGGATGACGCAGATTCAAATATTCAATATGATGGAAAATGGAGTTTCATAACTTCTCAGAAAGGTGCATACAATGAAACTATTCATTATTATTCTGCACCATCGGGGAGTACAGAAGAAGCGTCTGCTAGCTTTAAATTTAAAGGGACTAAGTTAAGACTTGTAGCATTAAGCAGTTACTTCCAGAAAAAAGCTATTTTAAAGATCGACGGAATATCTTACGACTTAACTAAGGTTGAAGGAAGATCACCAATTAACGGAGTTCAGCAAACTTTAATGTTCGAAGCAACTGAACTTGAAGATAAAGAGCATTTAGTTGAGTTATCTGGTATAGACATAACGCTAGATGCAATCGATATTGACAAAACGGGGTCTTTAGTAAAACCAAACCCACCTGCTAAAGTAGGAGACATTTTATTACAACCTGAACCAGGATGGACTCGTGTAGATGATACAAATCCGCTAATTCATTACAGAGGTGATTACTGGACTTTAGCTAAGGATGGAGGGTATGAAGGCGGATACAATAAAACAGCAACTTATAGAGTTCCTGACTACTCGAACAGGACATTAGGGATAGTAGAGTTCTCTTTCAAAGGTACAGGCCTTCGTGTCATTTCAGCAACCTACTCCATGAGTTCTTGGGAGGATGTTTCCATTACAATTGATGGTGTGACTGAGAAATATAAGGTTAACACTACAACTGACCCAGCCAAGAATCATTATCAGGTTATACTATACGAGAAACACTTACCCGACGGCGTTCATAAAGTAAAACTTTCAGGTACTCAATGTACATTCGATGCTTTTGATATAAAAGGAGGAGAATTAGTAGGAACTCCTACAAACCTTCGTGATGTATTATTTGAGCCTGAACCAGGTTGGCAACGAATTGACGATACGGATAGTAATATTCAATATATTGGTGTATGGGCAACAAGCGATGCTGATGGTAGATGCTACAAGAACACTATTCATTATAAACATGCAACTTCAAACACACCAGCTGATGCTAACCCGGTTTCGATAAAGTTTAACTTTACAGGAACAAAACTTAGAATTATCGGAATTGGAGTATACGGGTATGACCCTGACGCTAAGATTTTAATCGATGGAGTAGAAGAAACTATCAACTTCTTTAGACCTTCAGGCTTAGCTGCTGTCTACAAGTCGTTAATATACGAGAAGTTAGGTTTATCAAATAAATTGCATACTGTTGAAATAAAAGGTAAATATATAAATCTTGATGCTATCGACATTGATGAATCTGGTTCAATTGGAGGTAAGTCATCAGTTAAGATCGGGGATCAACTTTTACAACCTGAAGTTGGTTGGAAACGAGTTGATGATACTGACTCGTTACTTAAATACCAAGGTACTTGGGAAAAAGGTTCACATTCTTCTTGGTATAATGGTACTTGCCATTATGTAGCAGATAAGGACTCTACCGGTGCAGTTGAATTCGATTTTTATGGAACTCAGCTTAGAATTATTACTTGCTTCGATGTTGCATCATATCGTACAGATGACATATCAATTACAATTGATGGCGTGACAGAAAAGTATAGCGAGATAGCATCTGCTAAGGTATATCAAGGTCTTGCATATGAGAAGTTAGGATTAACTAAAGGGAAGCATAGAGTTAGAATTCAGTGTGGAACTAAAGGTACTTATCGACTTAATATTGATGCAATTGACATTGATGCAGATGGCTATATTGAAAAACCACCAATAACAGTTGGAGATTTCTTAGCTACACCAGAATCAGGTTGGCAACGTTTAACGAAGGAGAATATGTATTTCGATTATACTGGTGGTATGGATTACCAAAGTCAAACACCGCCAATCAAGTACTCGTTTGATAAAATTCAGTTTAGATTCTTCGGTACAAAATTTAGATTGATTTATTCGTCTAACTTAGGCTCAAATGAAGAACAACTTGGTAACGTATTAATTGACGGAGTAAAGTATCCTGTTAATATGTTCCCTGTATCCGGACCAGCTAAAATTGCTTGTGAAGTACTTAATCTAGATGAAGGATATCACGTGGTAACAGTCAACGGTGGAACTCATGAAGGTTGGGACCCTCAATTTATTGGTGTTGATATCGACGCTACTGGACACATTGATAGACTACCTGTAAGTATTGGTGATGTTTCTACTTATCCAAACTATGGATGGCAACGTTATGATGACAACGCCACATACATTCAATATGATGCTAACTGGAGTAAAAACGTAGCCTATAATGGTGCTTATGGCGGAAAAAGTACTTGTGCTAAAAAGGGTAAAAATGCAAGTATGGTATTCAAATTTAAAGGTACTAAGTTACGACTCATTGTTGGTTGTGCTACTAATCAATATTATTCAGATAGAATCAGAGTAAAAATTGATGACTTACCGGAAGAGTATTTTGACGCTATTGCACCACAAGATACAAACCAAGTCTTGAAATATGAGAAACTCGGTTTAGAAGATATTGAGCACGATGTAACGGTAACAGTTATCACAACTCAACCCGGTGCTTTAGAATATGACTTCCGAATGGATGCTATTGATATTGATGACACTGGTAGTCTTGTTTCACGACCTGGTGTAGGTACTGTTCTTACAGAGCCTGAAAAAGGTTGGAAACGGATTGATGATACCGATCCATTAATTCGTTATATCGGAAACTGGAAACTAGCCACGGGTAATGATAAGCACTACAACAAGACAACTCATTACAATCTCGACAAGAAACTTGACACGAGTTTCGAATTTGAGTTCGTAGGTACTAAACTTAGACTTCTAGCTTATGGCGACAGTGGTTACGATGCAACTTCTAAAGTACTTATTGATGGTAAAGAAGAAACTATGGTTTACAATAGTCCTTCAGGTAACCAAGTCATACGTTACGAGAAAATAGGTTTAGACCGTGGCAAGCATACTGTAAAAGTGATTGGTAAAGCTATGTCGTTAGATTCCATTGACATTGACGCTGACGGATACTTACTTGCTAGATTAGGTGACAAGTTAGTTGAGCCGGAACCTGGTTGGGTACGTTTTGACGATACTCACAAGAATATTGAATACAACGGTTTCTGGAAAACAACTGAAGCTGATGTTAGTTGCTACAATAATACTCATCATTGGAAGAGTAAGGAAGACAATAACGATAGCACCATCTCGGCTAGATTTTTATTCAAAGGTACTAAGTTCCGATTAATTAGTATGACAAGTCCATCCTATCCGGAAGACATTGAATTGAAAATTGATGGCCAAAAGGAAATCCTTAAACTTTCAGGACAAGTTATGCAATACCAAACACTTGCATATGAAAAGAAAAATCTTGAAGATATGATTCACGTTATTGAGTTGTCAGGGAAATACATCAGTATCGATGCTATTGACTTAGAAGAAGGTGCAACACTATTAAAGCTACCCGATGAGAAATTAAAACCATATCAAATAAGAAGTGGTTTAATCTTTAAGGATGATTTTGATACGTTCGATTCCAGATGGATTGCATCTCCTGTCGGTAGCTATTCTTTAATTGATCGAAAAGGAAATTTTAGAATGCTACACAATGTTTCGCGTGACACATTATTACTTGCAGATCTTCCAAATGAGAAAGAATTCGCATTTGAAGTATCTGCTGATTATACGCCAACCCATGAAGATGACAAAGGCGGTATTATCGTTTGGAAAAACGGTGAGGAGAATATCGAGTTCTTAGAAACAGAAGATGGTACTCGAGAAACAACTGAATTGAAGTGGATGGCGTGCAAAGATAATGAAGATTGGACGTTTTTTTCTGATTATGGCGAAGGTTTTAATTTTTATGACTCAGATAGAATGAACTGTAGTAAGTTTGGTGTTGTATTAAAAAAAGGATCGAATTCAAAATTTGTAAATCTTGATATTGATTCCATTATTGCTACAAGAGGAAGAAAGTTAACCATTGCTAATATAGCGCCGAATATAAGTGTGCAGATGGAAGATGAATTTGGGGGAATTATTTTCAATGGAAATACAGGGTATAACACTGGTATTCAAATTACTCTCCCGTCACTAGAATTTACAGGTAAAGTTATTTTGACAAATGTAGAAGGTAAAGAATTAGGTGTTATTAAGACTACATTTTATGGTGGAGATGTATATGGATTCGGATCTAATTTAGAAATTAAATTTTCAGGTGAGGAGCTTTCAACATTAGCACAAACTCGATTGCCAGATATGATATCAGGGAAATCAGAAATTATGCTAGAACTTGTGAATCCTTCAGTTGCACGAGCGAATAATGTGAATTTAAGTATTGCTCAATTTGAAGATAAATTTGGATGGTCATGGGCGGATCTTGCGTTAGACAGTAATGGTAAACCAGGTCAATATCAAGATAGTATCAATATTCCTTATGTAAATCCAGAAAAAACAATAAAGTTTTGGTTAAAAGTAACAAAGGGAACAGATTATGTTGGCCTTGCTCCATTACAATTTCAAATACATCTTGAGCATGAGTAGTTGGAGGGTGAAAAGATGGGAACATCAATGGTCGTAAATCGATATTATAAGCAAGAAGAACAAACAGAAAATATTCTTCCAAAGCTTATCGAAAAAAAAGTAAAGGTTGAGATTAATGGTAATGAAAAGAAGTATATACCTATTGAACTAGGTATAAACAAGTATGAACTTAGGACAATCTTTATTGAAAATACAGCAAATAATGATTATGAGTGTACAATTTTTGATAAACAAAAAGATGGGCAAATTCAGTACAGCAGTATTAAAGAAAAAAGAACATACGATATAATCAATATTCCTTGTGACGATAAAGATCAAACAAAGTCTTGTCACATGTTTATTGAAAATTTTAGTAATGTTCCTTCTTTGTATACTGTGGTATTAAAAGTAACGACATTAATTTAGAGGTGAAATTAAATGACTAAGGCTATTTTTACCAAAGGGACGTGTAAACGGTTTGAATTATTTGATACGTTTATACAAGTAGCTTTAAATGCAGGTTGGAGACTACGTGAAGGAGCAGATTTAACAAATAGGTTAGTTGAAATATATACTGATGGCTATAATGGTGATAAGCATTTGGCCGTACAGCTAAATGCTTTTGATGGTGATTGGAATGAAAGTTATGATTGTAGAAAAACAGATTACGCAGACGCAACTATGAAAATGGGAGTAATGACTTCTCCAACAACTTTTTATTCCGTAGATGCATTTGATACTTTTTGTTTTTTTCCCGGAAGACAATATGATAGCAATAATTATACTGGGGCAAGAAAATATAATAGATTATGGGAAATGGAGTATTTTTACTACGCTGATAAAGAGGTTATTATTTTTTTAGTTAAACCTTTTAGATACACGGGCTTAGGTAATACCCTTATATATTTAGGTTTTCCAGAGCAATCATTTATTGAAGAAAGCAAGAGAAATGAACACAAACCATATTCAGGTGCTGTTTATGCTAATAGTGGCCATTCTGGAAGATATACAGGGCAGAATAAGTGTAAGGTGTCAGATAACCCCAAGAATTTACTAGAGGTGGAAAATGCAATAACTATTGCACAATCAACGATGAGCATAATTTCACCATTATCGCCTAATGTTGATAATAAATTTGTACTAAGTGAAGTGTTTTATGGTGACAGCAATACTGGAACTAGGGGGCGATTAGGTAGAGTGTATTTTTTACAGCCAGGTGGTATGCTGGATGGTGATATAATTCACATTGAAGTAAATAATGAGATTCAAAAGTATAGATATACAACATTGGGAAGTCCTAATAATAATTACACGTCTTTTCCGACTCAAGCAGTAGCATTAAGAATAGAATGAGGTGATCTAAAGTGAGTATCATTTATAAAAGGGAAACATGTTTAAGGAAGGATTTGTTTGATTCATTTATAAGAATGTTTGTAGAAGCTGGATGGGAAGTTCTTGAGGATAATAGTGATGAGAAAGACTATCGAGTTGTAATACATTCTAAAGGAAGCAATGGAAGATCACCAATGTATTTAGCTTTTTACCCTTATGCGGGACAAGATGCACTTGGAAAACCGGGTTATGATATTAGAACAAGTAGTTCAACGGATGGAC
This sequence comes from Bacillus cereus group sp. MYBK220-1, assembly GCF_051916445.1. Lineage (NCBI taxonomy): Bacteria > Bacillati > Bacillota > Bacilli > Caryophanales > Bacillaceae > Bacillus > Bacillus cereus group sp. MYBK220-1. The sequence continues at coordinate 50,745 of NZ_JBQAGQ010000005.1, forward strand.
TTTTTAAGTGGATTAGGGAATGGGATTATGAAAATAAAAAAGAAATAAGTATTTATGGGAATTGGAATAGGTTGAATTTCTTTTATCGAAGCCCCAAGCTAACTTATAGTGGTGAACTAACATTGAGGCAAGATCTGGAAATGGAGTACTATTGTTATGCTGATTTAGATAGAGTTGTTTTTATAGCTATACCAAATGAGACGATTTTAAAGCAGCAAAAACCAGGTCAAGCTGTGCAACCAATAGTACACTTTTTTGGTATACCTGAAGAAACATATGTTGAAGAAAAAAATGAACCATCCTATTCTTGTGCGATACATGCAAGTAATAGCACGTCGTATTTTGGTATGGATTATGCTTTCCTTATATGTAATACACCTAAAAGGCTTTTAGATAATTTTGCATATCAAAATAAATTTACGTATTTAATGTGTTATCCTGCACCGGCAGAAGGTGGGGCAAATAATGGGACAATTATGTTATGGGACTTATATATAGCAGAGGGGAATGTTGGATTAAGGGCTAAATTGGGATTTTTACAATGCTTTAGACCTAATGGTAAGATTATAGCTGATGGAAGAAGTGGAGATACAATTGAAATTGAAACTGAGAATGGTATTGAAGTGTATTTACCATTTTGGGCAAATTATTTTTCATATGGTAGTGAATCCAATTCCAAAACTACTTCTTCATTTGGTAGCGAAATATCATATCTGGCTATAAGAATAAGATGAGGGATATGAATAATGGCTACTTATAGAGGAATAAAATTAACTGTCAGTCACCAAGGTAATAAAATAGGAATTCGAATTAATGATAAAACAATGGGAAAGATAGTACCTGAAGTTAATATAAAGGAACAGGGCAAACGGATAATTACAAAAACAAGTGGTAAAGTGTTACCTCAGATTATGGTGAAAAATTATGGGGAACGAGAAATTAGAAAGACTGCTGGACAAGAAGTTTCGAATCCGATATACGTAATTAAAGGAAGTCGTGTAAAAACAAAAGTAATGAGTACTTTTCTTCCTATCCCATTTTTAACAGGGGGGGTTCGAGTTCCAAATGGGACATTTGAAGGTTTTTTTCAGCAAAATCAGTATATATCTGAGGAACAAATCCGTAATCAAGCACTACCAAGAAAAGAACCATTAGAATCACCATGGAAAAAGCGAACGTATAGCAAAAATAATTTGAATTAAAACAATAGCGTGCTAAAGCAGGCTTTTTTATTTTGCTTTGAAATGTAAAAAGAGGGGGTGAAAGTTTGGAACGAATTCAAGAGCTTGTAAAAACATTAAATGTACTAGATGTTATTAATACCACCTAATTTAAAGTTGCTTCTTTAATTAGTGGGGGATTGGGACTATATGTAATTTTTCATATGATAAATCTAATATAATTTGAATTATCATTTTGGTATGGGTAGTTGTATTAGATTGGATAACTGGTAGTAAGGCTTCAAAATTAGATGGTACGTATTCATCACAATATGGAATTGAGGGCATTGCACGAACTGTGTTGCTTTTTTTATTACTTTCTTTAGCTCATTTATTTGATATTGCATTTAAACTACCAGAGTTTTTCTATTTTATGGTAACTGGTGGTTTGATTTATCATACTTTTAATAGTTTTACAGCCAATTGTGTACGGATAGGGTGGGATAAATGGATTCCTACTTGGTTGTTAGAAAGTGTATCTTCTGAAATTGAGGCGAAAATTAGAAGATCAAAATCTAGAAAAGAAAAAAATAAATAAATACAGATTGATTCAGTAGCTGCACAAAGTATGCGAGATTTTTGGGTAAAGGCTGTGAAGGATACAAATGTCCTAGCATTTGAACCAATTTATTTTAATGTTCATCTAAAACATAATTGTGGTGAATACAGTATGGGAACTGTAATGAATTTTATAGATATACATCCGAAAGAGAGATTACACCATCAATCTTTATTGAGAGGAATGTACAAATTACAATTGAACCAGGGAAAGTTCTATATACGCCACTGGATGTAGGGTGTTACAAATACAATATTCGTACGATTCAAGTTACAAATGATTCAAACGTTGAAGCAATGTTATTTATGTACGATTAAAAAGAGAATGGGAATCAAGTCTATAAAAGTTTATCAGAAAAAAGAACATATGATATTTCGGATATTCCTTGTGAGGATAAAGATCATACAAACAAGGTAAATTTTTATATAGAAAATAGGGGCGTAGCAAACTCTACTTTTAATGTTTCTATGAAAGCAATACGTTTAAGTTAAGGAGGAACATATAAATGACAAATAAAATTTGTAAATTACACAGACTAGAGCGCAGAGAAGTCTTTATGAAGATTATCGATGAAATGAAAAAGGCTGGATGGCAGCAATTAAATGCTGACAAACCGGATAAGAATAATATTTTTGTTATGTATTCTACAGGTAATGATGGAACCAAAAACAATTATATTGAGCTACGTCCTAATGACTCAAACTCTAAAAACGACCAACTATCGAGCGCAAATGATATAAGGGATCCAAAAGGTAATCGTGCTGATGGGAGTTATAGACTGATTAGAGGTTACGATAAAGATACTAATGCTGGTATCGGAGAAGAAAGATGGTTTCCGTTAGTATTTCATCATGGAAAAGTATATGACACGAGCGGGATAACATCTTTAGATTTCCTACAATATATGGTTGACCTATATCTATACGTTGATAAAGATACTGTCATTTATTGTGTATATGCGAATGATGATGAAATTCCATCTCACAAAGGAAAGACAACGATTGGTTTTATAGGTCTTCCAGACGAATACTACCAACCTGAATTATTTTCACCTTATTCATATCCCTTTGGAGTTTTATTAAGTGCCGGAGTACCTAGACAAGGATGCGTACATGTAACTAATAGAAGTAAATTTTATAGTAGTTCTTCTAGTTCGATTGGGAATTATACCTACTATTGGGATAAGATTTTTTCAAAAGCACCATCTAATGAAGGGAAGATAGTTTTTACACCGCTGTATTTCGGAGATTCGAATGATGGATTCAGGGGGAAATACGATGGTTTTTACATCTATAAAGGTAGCGGATTTATTTATGGTGATATTGTAGAAGTGATGGAGAATAATGAAGTTCAGAAATACAAGTTATTTTATACGCATAATCCAAGTATAAGTGGACAATACAATTCATTTACTGAATATGCTATAGCTTTACGGATTGAGTAAGAAGGAGGTAAGTATATGACAGTACTTCAAAGTATAATCATATCTCCAACAACGCTATATCATGATGGAATACGTGAAATCAATACACATCGTCAAGGAGTTATTGTTAACCCAATCGATTTTTCACATACAGGCGTTAGGCAACTTCTTACACATCAAGGTACAGTTATTAATCCGGATGATTGGATACGAACAGGAATTAGGCAGATTTCCACCCGTCAAGGTACCATAGTCAAACCGTTTGATTTTTTACATACAGGCGTTAGGCAACTTCTTATACATAGAGGTACAATTATTAATCCGGATGATTGGATGCACACAGGAATTAGGCAAATCTCTTTTCGTCGAGGCGTTATGCATAACTTATCCCAAAATAAGGGGGGAACTTGTGAAAAAGAAGTAATGAAACCGCCACGAAATGAACCACTAGAGTATGCGTGGAAGAAAATGAATATGTAAATCTTTTATACGATAGCGTGCCAAAGCAGGCTTTTTTATTTTGCTTTGAAATGTAAAAAGGGGGTGAAAGTTTGGAACGAATTCATGAACTTGTAAAAACGTTAAATGTACTGGATGTTATTAATACCACCCAATTTAAAGTTGCTTCTGTAATTAGTGGGGGATTGGGAACTATATTTAATTTTTTATATGGTAAATCTAATTTAATTTGGATTATCATTTTGGTATGGGTAGTTGTATTAGATTGGATAACTGGTAGTAAGGCTTCCAAATTAGATGGTACGTATTCATCACAATATGGAATTGAGGGCATTGCACGAACTGTGGTGCTTTTTTTATTACCTTCTTTAGCGCATTTATTTGATATTGCATTTAAACTACCAGAGTTTTTCTATTTTATGGTAACGGGTGGCTTGATTTATCATATTTTTAATAGCTTTACAGCCAATTGTGTACGGATTGGGTGGGATAAATGGATTCCTACTTGGTTGTTAGAAAGTGTATCTTCTGAAATTGAAGCGAAAATTAGAAGATCGGAATCTAGAAAAGAAAAAATTTAAATAATGGTAGCAAAAGGAGCAGTCTCAATTGAGTTGCTCTTTTTGTTTATCGAGATTTTATTTCAGGTATTCAATAGGGAGCATGCGCAGCATTATTTGTATGGATGCTTTTTATTACACAAAAAAGAATGAACAGCGTGAAGCGCAGTAACAAGCTGTTATTCAAAAGTACCAGGAAGTTATTGAAGAATAGGCAAAAGCTTTTAGAGCTATTTCTAAAGACGTAACAGGAATTAAACAAAAACTATTTAGAGGAGATGTTCAGTAATGGGACACATTGTAGATATTTCAAAATGGAATGGAAATATTAATTGGGATGTAGCAGCAGTTCAATTAGATTTAGTAATTGCTAGGGTACAATATGGTTCAAATCTAGTAGATCATTTGTATAAGGAGCATGTAGCCAAATCAGAACAATACGGTATTCCACATGCTGCATATGCTTATGGATGTTTCGTATCAGTAGCAGATGCAATTGTGGAAGCTAAGGATTTCTTAGCAAGGGTAAATCCTAATGCTAAATTCCTTGTATTAGATGTGGAAGATGACACAGTAAAGTCAATGAAAAGCAAAGGTAACCTTAGTGATTTAGCTAAAGCATCACAAGCTTTTATTGATACATGTAAAGCAGCAGGTTGGAAAGTAGGATTTTATGTAGCACACCATATGTACGGTGACTATAATTTACAAAGTGTACAAGCTGATTTTATTTGGTTACCAAGATACGGAACAAATGACGGCAGTCCACAGAAGAAACCATCCTATACTTGTGACATTTGGCAATATACCGATAATGGTTATATTGATGGTATTGGAAAAGTGGATATTAATTTATTGCAAGGTAACAAAACGCTAGATTGGTTTACTGGAGAGAAACAATCAGTTGCTAATGGCGGTTATCAATATGTTAAATCTGGTGGTTTTGGTATTTCATTGGTTCAAGAAGCTCTAAATGCTATGAATGAGCGTGGAACTAAAGGGCAAGTTATTTCTGATCCATTAACTGGTTTAGCATACTTGCAAACCGAAGCGTTACCAAATGGTGAGCTTGATAAGATTACAGCTTGGATGGACGAAAGAAACTGGTGGTACGAGTATTTGAAATAAAACATAAGCCGTCCTGTTTGATGTGCACCCCAATTGTTAGACACGAACAACAATTGGAGGTGTACTTTTTTATGGCTATGTAATTAAAATTCACTTTTAGATAATGCTTTTGATATTGGTTTTACAATTAAACCTATTAAACGTAACCTATTAAATATAGAACGTACAACTTTTATAGAGATGCCTCCTGTTTATATCACGCATTCATAAGTAATTCTTTTAGTTCTTTTGTGGATAATTTCATTTCTGTACACTTCTTGTTGTGTTACCTTTTTCATAAAGTTTTACCTTTTGTTTTTATGTGCTATTTCACCTAATACATCTATATAAGAATCAAGTGCTTCCCCTAGAAGATATGACCCTCTCAAGAAATCACTGTTTGTTTTATCATCTATGTTTGATAATATTAACTCTATACCTTCTCTTCTAGTTTTCATTGATTGAAGTACTTTCTCATGAATTGCTTTGTAATCATCACTAGGCTCTAATTCATCGAATTTAAGAGTTACTTTCTTTAAATCGTTGAGTGCAATTTTGTAATTATCATCACCAACTGCATCATACACAGCATTAGAAGCTTCGGTTAATTCATCACTTAGGTCAAATAAGGAATCCGTATATGTTAAGGACTTATCATTTAAAGTCTTATGTCTTGATGACTCCGTAGAAGTCTCCGATACAGTTTCTTGTGAAGCTGACTCTTTCAGATGGTCTTTTGATATCCCGCAACCTACCCCTAATAACATGATTGGTAAAATTACGTATGCTAGTTTTTTTGCTTGCATTTTTGTACACTCCTTTTTGAAAATATTGTAACTAATTAACATATGGAACCATAACATAAATTACATAAATAATATATATAAATTTTTTAGGTAATAAAGGGAAATTCAGATGTTTTTACAATGTGAAACTATGATAATCTGTATTGTGGTTGTAGAGGTGTCTCCCTCTGCATGCTTTTTTTCCTTTTTGAGCTCCGAATGTTTAGTGTTTGAGGGCATTTTCTATGCTCCCATAAATTCTTTATCAAAATAGAACTTGTCCATTAAGTTATTTACAATCCTGTTGAAATAAGCGAATTTCTCCTTATTCATGTTTGCCCCGGATTTAATTTTCATAACAAATTTTTTTATAGCTTTAGTGCCAATAGTAAACTTCTGTTCTTTATTAAATGCTTGTTCACCAATAGTAAAGTTAGTAGTTTTATTGCACACCTTCCACAGATATTGAATTGCTTTAGATTCACTGTAAAAAGAGCTAACAAAAGAAACGAAACGTTCTGATACACAGTGAGCAACAAAATCAGCATCTTTAATCTTTTCTTCGAGTGTAGTGTTATTCTCATTAAATCACTTCTTTTAAATGGTAAAATAGGGAAAAGGGGGTCTTGTAAAATGCCTTTAGAAAACTCTATTTATTACATTGGAGTTGTTATTATTTTAATGATCATCGGTGCACTGTTTGGGGGGATTATACGTATAATTCGACATACTAGCAATCACAAAAAGCAAAATTCAGTTGAGCAAAAGTTAGATAAAGTTATTCAACTGTTAGAAAAACAAAACAAAGATTGACCTTACTCAAAATAGAGGTAGTTTGCAATAGCTCTCAATAACGAAAATTATGTAAATGAGCTGTCCATATGGATGACTCATTTTTTTCTTAGCGTGAGTTTTCTTCGAAATGTTGGTGGTACCACATCACTATCAATTTCAAAGAATGACTTCCACGTTTTATGAAAAGATTAATTTGTTGTGATTGAAAATAGATTATAAAATTAATATTTAAATATAGTAAATCCGAATATTAATATGTTATTATTTAAATAATTCAGATATGTGGTACAAAGTTAATATTTGTAGCTAAGGTCGTTTATACATATGAAAGAATTAAATTATGAAAAGGCGGTATTTATTATGAAAGCAATTAAATTAGCAGGTTTAACAATTGCAGCAGGTTTATTATTGGCAGCGTGTGGTACTGAAGAAGCGAAAATAGAGCAAGATGTGAAGAAAGAGGAGCAAAAAGAAAAAGTTAAAGCATTTCACGCAGAAAAGAAGCAAGAAGATAAGAAAGTAACGGTGCAACAATCGACGGATAAGTCAAAACAGCATGAAAATGTAGCAAAGGAAACAGTTAAAGAAGAACCAAAAGCGGAGTCAACGCCTGTTGAACTACCGAAAGCCAGTGGGTTAAATGAGGCACAATCACAAGAAAAAGTGGAACAATCGAAGACAGCACAAGGCCAGGGAGCGCGTAATAAAGATGTAAAATTAAGCCAATTAGGCATCCAAACAGCAAAGGATGGAATAAAGGTGGCTGCACAGGCGCAAGACGTCCATATTGAAGCGAAAGACAGTCTAACTCGAATTGTAGTTATCGTTCCAGCGGGAACAACGAAAGAACGAGCACAACAAGTAGGAGACACAGCAGCGCGCCAGGTGGCAAGTTTTGGGACTATGGGATTATATGTAGATTTGAAAGCACCATCAAAAGACTATTTAGGGGAATATTGGGAAAACTTCTCTGGTGATATCGGTATCTATGACAGCAACGAAAAACAATTGGTACGTGGAAATATTTCTAAGTTAAATCCAACAAAAATTAATTGGTAAGAAAAACAAGATCCCTACACAATGTGTGGGGATTTTTCCATATAGAAAAGACACCCTAAGGTTCCTTTTTTTATAGTTTTTAGCAGAAATAACTGCATCCGATAATGATTAATAGTATAAAGAGTACAACAAGTAACGCAAAGCAATTAAGTTGCTAAAGTAATAAAGGAAACAGCAACTTCTTTAGTTGCAATTTCCTAAAAATATTAGACGTTTGAGGGGATTTTTTCTTGCAATTGTTTTAAGCCATGTAAGACTAATTCCCAATTTGCTGTGAAATAGAAAAATAAGAGACTATATTCTGAGGGAATCTTGAATATAGTCTCTTATTATAGGTTTTAAAACATTAATTCAGGGATTTTTAATTGATTTTCAAGTAAGTTCCAAGTCTCATCTAGAATAGGTTTTGGTGGTATGTAAATAATTGTTCCATCTCGCCCTCTTGTTAAAATAACTCTATATGCATTGAGTTTAATTTGGAATGAATCTTCGACACCCCATTGATAGTGTTGTCCTTTCCAAGCCCCATTCTGTAGATAAAGATCATCATCCCAATGAACGAGCGCCATATCTAGTTCAAGTCCTTGTGTTTGAAATTCAGTTGCGCTGTAGTTGAGATTTTTACAATAGTATTGAGAACCTGGATAGTTAAAGTATTGAGCGATTTTACTAGGCCTTTCATACCGTTCATCTCGTGGTAGAACAGGGACTTCTTTTTGACGATCAGCGCCACCAGCACAGACGACACCAACTGTTTTTGTATCATCCTGATAAAGCTGATTTAAAGTGCTTTTTGCTTTTTCTAAATCACGTGTAATAAAAAGCTGATAATGTTCCTTTGGTAGGTTATGAATAAGCTGTTTCGTTTGTTCAAAACTAACATCTAATAAAGTATTAATAATTTCATAGTATTTTAAAGCTGCATGAGCACGGAAAGATGAATTTAAATGTAGCTGAGAATGAGTTTTATAATGTGCTGCATTTGTGAATACAGAATTAGGGTGTTTAGAATGAACAGTAACGTTTTTTTCAGCAATCGCAGTATTCCACAGAGGGAGACCGCCTTCTTCACCAGAATAGATTTCTTGACCTTCCCCAATTAAGCCAATTGTTACACTCCACGGCTTATTATGTGTCGTAATATTCATTATAATATCCGGTTCACTTAAGTGTTGGGCTTCTCGCTTTCTTCGAGTGAGTGATTGGTCGACTTTTTTTGTATCCCATGCTCGCTGTGCCTCATCAAAAATGATAATTTGTTCTTTTGGAATCATTTTCTTTTCCAGAAAATCCATTTTATATCCATATAGACCTTGTACGAACGTTCTATTTTTCAACGTATCTTGTAATACGTCTACTAATGGCCCGTTACCAGATAAATAAACTGCATTTTTCATTTCATGTGCAATGGTCAAACCCAAATATGTTTTACCTGCTCCTGGCTCACCAGATACTAAAATTAAGTGATGAGTATTTGTATTTTGTGCTTCCTGAATAATTGTGCGTATAGTTTGTTGTACTTTTGGAAAATTACTGCTTGATATTGCTTTAATATCAGGGAGTGGTTCATTATGTAAAATGGAACGAGCAGCTTCTAGCATAGAAGGTGAAGGTTCATAGAAACCATTGATTATTTCGTCTAGCGTCAACGTTTGTACTTCTGTTTTCTCTAATATTCGTTTAATAATACTTTCCAATCCATCAACTGTTGAAAGGGTTACTTGATAATCTTTTTGGAATTCCCATTGTTCACCTTCATAGTTTGTAAGCAGTAGAATACCTATGACTTGCATGTTAGATTGTTGAATAGCTGAGTGATAATGCTGGAGATCACGCATATAAAGCGATGTTTGAATGTATTCAGAAGGTGAAACGTTATTAAAACTTTTACATTCGATGACTATCAAATAACCATTAATTAATAAAAGTATATCTGGACGACGGCCACCTCCGCGTAAAATCTCATATTCAAAAATAAGTGATGCATCTAAATTAGGAAATCGATTAAATAAATCTTGTAGTTTATTGTAACTATCAATCCATGCTTTCTTTTGAGAAGCTATTTTGGGATCATTTGTATTGGTTTTATAAACATGATATTGCAATTGTTTAATGAATGATTTTAAATCTAATTCTTTAAATTGTTCAATAGTTCCAGCCCAGCCATAGTTCAAAATAAATGCCTCCTTGAGAAGTAGTAGAATATATTTAAACTATTAAAATTTATATATATACCAAACTTATTCGGAATTCTTCTTCTTTCTATGAAACTTCGTGACTTTGTTCTAAATCTATATTAGCATTTGTGTATATAAAGTGAAAATAAGAGGGGCTACCATATGAAAATAAACAAAGTAACATATAGCATGATGATTAGTTTACTACTATTAACATCGTGTGATATATCGAATGAAGAAATTGAACAAAAAGCACAAAATTATACAAAATCGGAGTATGGTCTTTCTGTTAAACTAGATCAAGTTGAAACAATTGGAAACGGTAAGGATATACTAGGGCCAGATGTACGAATAGCCCATGTACAGCAAGTAGATAAACCGTATTTACAATTTCAATTATCATTCGATGGACAAGTTTCTCCAAAAGTAGTGAATGATAATTATAAAATAAAAAAAGAAGCGAATGATTTAAAAGAAAAATTCAATACATATTATGCTAGAAAAGGGAATCACGATATATTTACGTTTGATCAAATGTATACAGGAGATGCTGTTTTCGATAAAAAGGCTGAAGCAGAAATAGAAAAGAAAAATTCAAAGAAATATGTTACAGCAGTGTTTAGAAGTAATATCTTTATAGATGTAAACAATCACGTACATATGGAAAAATTAGCGGAGCTTGCAAGAAGTGTACAAGAGTTTAATAAAACAATTGAAAATAATAAGAGTAGCGTGGAAGATATAACGATTCAGCTGCCAAATGCTAAGAAGGAATTATTACAAAATATTGTAGTAGATTATGTATTAACGGCTGAAAATGCAAAAAAGACTCTTGAGAGGAAAGAGCATTATATGAAAGCATTACAGCTTACAAATTAAAAAGATTTTGGATTATATTCCTATAAGAAAAATGATTTCATTTGTAATCCTTCGCTTACTGCAAGTGAAGCATCTGAAATATTAGGTGTAAAGCATACGTAAATGAATCAATTAATTAAAGAGAGAACTTTGAATCCTTAAAGAAGTTGGACAAGGTTAGTTTATTTTTACGTACGGATGCTGAAGCAAAGAAAAAAGAATTAGAAGGATTACGTGAGAAATTCTAATCTTGTAATTAATCAGGGGGCCATCTGTAAAAATAGGTGGCTTCTTTGTGAATTAACTGTAGAAATATTTTTAAGGAGAGAATGCAATCATGGGACAAGTGGTGAGAGAATTATATTCTCTAAGTAAACAATATAAAGCTCAAATGAATATTGGAATTCTAATTAATAAAAAACAAAAAAATAACTAATATATACATAGTATCTATTTGCCTAAGTGAATAGGATTGATCTAATAAATATAGAAAGAATGAAAGGGGGATACAAACTGGCAAAGTTAGCACTGATACTAGGAATGATACTTACAACACTAACAATCATCGAAAAAGTCCTAGTTATCCACGAAAAGTAAAAAAGCTCAAAACCAAACGGAAACGCCCAGCCAGACGTAAACAAAAATGATTTTGAGCAGAAGAGAGAAGCCCACCTTCTCCCTTCAATACATATTATAACAACTTGCCAATTTGTAAACAATATGAAGAAAACACGTGATTCATCAAGCTTCTTAATTATTTTCATTACACTGTGTTACTTTACCTATTTTCGAAATTCAGTTGAAACGAGTATTTTTAAAACGATTTTGGATATTTTGTTAATTATTATTTTAGTCCTTTATATAATAAATACGTCATTGCGACTCTTTGGGATTTTTAAAGAAAAAAGAGATGAATAGAGTGTACAAGTTTGAAGATAAAGAGCAACTGCTTTCTTTTTTACATGATGAAGTATTAACGACACCAGAGGTAATGGATGTTTTAGAAATTAGTAAAGCGAGGATTAATAAAATGATTAAAGATGGTAAACTTGTGCCATTTGAGAAAATGTAACGAGTAAGTTTATTTCTTCGTGAAGATATTGAAGAGAAGAAGAAAGAATTAGAAGTATTGCGTGATAAGTATAGACCGTATGATGAAGTTTAGAAGCTGTCTTGAAGGTTATTCTATACAAAACTTAATATTAAGTTTTATTGATTTTAGTGCAGTCTTCTTTTATCCTTGTATAGAAGGAGGAGGCTATCATATATGAGAAAAATCCGTAAAGACATTCGAGCTATTACTCGATTAGTCGTTGCTTTAGCAATTATTACAGTGATAACAGTAATATGTAATACTGTAGGAAATATGAAAATGTTAACAGAGATGCTTCAGGAAACAGCGAAATTAGGAATAAGCATAATTATAGGTCTGGTTGCAATTTCTATTGCTTGTATGTCTTTTCAAAATCATGAATCTAGAACAGAAAATAAAAACGTTTATTTGAACTATTTGACACTGATGCTCGTTACGTTAACGTTTTTACTCACAACTTTTTTGTTCCCTTATTTGCCGATAAATTCTAATTTGTATGTGTATTATGCAATTTTTATTATTTATTTTCTTCTGGGGATAATTTTGTTAGGAGGGTCAATAAAAGCTACTTTTGAAGTTATTAAGAAGGCTTTTGAGTAGGAAGGAAGAATCAAAAATCATTCTCTGTAAATGATTTTTGATTTTTTTTATGGAGATAGAAAAAAGAGATGAAAATAATTCATCACTTTTCTACGTTCTTGTTTTCAGTAATACCTAAATGCTTTTTTAATGCATCTTGCAACACTTGAGAGTAGTTTACATTATTAGCTTTTCCCATTTTATCAAGCCAATGAGGAATAGTTAAAGTTTTCTTTACTGCTTTATTTTCAATTTCACTACGGAATGGTGGCATCCATACTTCCATTAAGCCGATAATTTGATTGTCTGTAGTTTGAATAGAAGTTGGATTAGAAGCGGGCGGAATAGCGCCTTTATTTTCTTCTATTTCATATAGATGAGTTGCTAACGTCTTTTTAGCCGTTTCAAAAGCATCTTCATAGTTAGTACCATTAGCATGACAATCTGCTAAGTCAGGGAATATAACAATGACTTGTTCATTAGAAAAATCAAAAATAGATGGGTAGATGTAGCGATCGTGGTAAGTGCTTATTTATTTTTCCTCCTGCTATTTCTTAAATTTCATGATAATTGAAATGGTAACGACCAAAATCCATAAAACAATAACTATTAAGTAGATGGTGTCTAACATTTTTAAATTAGAAAAGTCGGTAACAATAAAGAAATGAATAGCTAAAAATAAACAAATAGTATTTAAAATCAATGAAGTTTTTGACATATTGATAAGGGGAGATAGATATTGTTCTTTGAGAAATCCAACTAGTTAGTTGGGCTTACTTGTGTCATCTTTGTTTTATTTAAGAAGTATGTATATTCATAGGATGAAACAAGAAGTCCATGATATTTTGTCTAAAATATATAGAATTTCCAGGCGGGAAAATTAACGGGGGGGAAATGCCGCAAGAAGCATTGGTGCGTGAGATTAAAGAAGAATTAGGATGTTTAATTACTGTTGGTGAAAAAATAGAAGAAGTGGATCATGAGTATGAGAATATTATAGTTCATCTTGCTACTTATAAGGCATACATAGAGTCTGGTATACCTAAAGCTCTTGAGCAAGCCGAGTTGATATGGGTTCATGTCAATAATTTATTGGAGTTAAATTGGGCCCCGGCGGATCTTCCAACCGTGGGAGTTTTATGTTTGAAGTTTAAAAATTAAGGTCTGAAATAAGAAATAATGAGACAGATTTTTATAAGATATAAACTGTTTTGAAAGTAGTGGTATGACTCCGGTAGCTCGGGCTCATGACCTCCACCCTGTCAAGATAAGAAACATGTATTTTATGTTTCGGTAATATCGAGCAAAAAGCTAGTTGTGTCAAGGATTTACAGGGTATTCTACATTTTCTTATGCAAATCCTGTAACGTAGAAAAATAAAATTTGTTGACCAGAATCTTGACCAGTTTTTATTCAATTTCTTATAAGTTTAAAGAAAGGCTTGTATTAAGTTGTTGTGACTATATCTGCTTAATGCTATTAATATGATAAATTAATAGAAAAAATACCTTTTTTGTAATATATTAATAGTAAACATTGGAGGATAAATATGGATATATTAAAAAATTTACTAGATGTGTCGACATTTGAAGGTGCAGTTTTTGCAGGTACAGTTGGTGGAATAATTTCTGGATTTATTATGGGATTTTTTACTGGAAAATCAGTTGAAAAGAAATCTAAAATAAAGAATAAGGGAAATCATAATACTTTTAATGTAAATAATAATTAAATATGAGGGATGGTAAATTGTTTAATAAAAAAGGGGAAAATTCGAAATCGAAAATAAAAAATAGGGGAAATCACAATACTTTTAATGTGAATTCCCCAACTACAATTAATCAAATATTGAGAGAGGATAGTCAAAGATCCGAGGTTATAGATAACAAACAAAATAGCGGAGTGTATGAAGTAGTAAAAAGGTTTATTGAAGTGTATGAAAATCATTCAATTATGCAAAATCAAATACCATCTTTTATTGATAAAAAATTTGATTTATCGCTTAAAGATTTTAAGGATTATGATAGTATTCTTAAGGTATTGAATGATGATATCATTAATTGGACATGTGAGAAGTTTGGTATACGTAGGGAATGGATAGATGGTGCTGATAACCAAATTTATTCTTATAAGTCTTATTATAAACAAGTACATTCATTTATTAGAGATATATATAATTTTAATTCTACTAGAGAACAAATAACAATGTATGTTTTTAAGTACGGCAATTTAAGTTTGGAAGAAGACAATGAGCATAATATTGTACTTTTATTAAGATGTCCAATAGGTAAGATTAATTCAAAACAGGTCTATAAATATATTCCAATATCAACCTTATGGAATTGGGGCTATTGGAGAGGTAGATATCAAATAAAATCTATTATATATTTATGTGATAACATGGGAATAACTATTCAAGGTTATGATTTGATAGAGAAGGAAAAAATTGCATATGGAGAAACCTTTCCTGAAAATATAATTAATGGGATATCAATTAGAGCTACATGGTATCCAGAGGATTACATTGATGTACAGTCCCAGAATAGTTCAGCTAAAGAGGTTGAAGAAACTAAAAAAGTTAAAGAGTATATAAAAGAAGAAGGATATATTGATTATCTAAAAAAATTAAAAGAAAAATAATAAAATTTTTTATGAATTAACGATATTGTATTTTTTTATAATTATATACATAACCTTATATGGATTTACAGTTATACTAATGGATAAATCCAAAATATTAATAGTTTAATTATTTATATGAATATAAATAATTAAATCAGAAGGAAGAATGGAATATGTTTAAAAAGATAGTTAAGAAATTCCAGTCAAAAATAAAAAATAAGGGTAATAATAATACGTTTAATGTAAATTCACCGTTAATAATTAATCAGTCATCGGGAGAGGAAATTCAAAGGTTAGTAGCTAGTGGGAAACAAGATGAGGCTATTGCATTAATGACACGTATAATTAAAGGGGTTTCAGCGCAGCATCCTGTTCATCCACATTGGAGATACAACTTCTCTGTAGATAAAAATGGGAAAGTTAGTTTAGAGCATGTACCTAATTACGCAGAGGCTGTTTTTACTCACCCTTTGCGTATAAATACTAACATATTAATCCCTGAAGAAATAACATCCAAATTTAAAAATTTGGATGAATTAGTGAGGTATTCATACGAAAAGCAAATTCCTTTAGAATTTAACTTGAATTTTTTTGAAACATGGATTGGTGAAACTCTTGTGGAAAGAGTGGAAGGTAATAAGACCTCAGGGGATTTAGTCCTAAAAATATTTAACCGAGAATTTCCACCGCCTACACCGATGAAGTTATATTTTCCTACTAGTAAAAATCATTTTGGCTATGATTACTTAGAAATAGGTTTAACAAAAATAGAAGATGATTATATGTTCTTAGGTAATGAGCAACAAAAAAATTGTCCAGTTCTAGTTCAAATACAGATAAATCCTTCAAATCATTCGGCAAATTTCAATATTAAATTAAATGAATCGCATATAACAGATGTAGAATCTCAGTTAGAATTTAATAAATTTTTATTAAATATGAAGGAGTATCCAATTACCCTGAAAGCATTAAAAAATAATACTGAAGTTCTCGTTGCTAAGAACTGGTCGGCAGATATTGAAAGTGACGAGGTAGGTAAATATATTGATTTGCTAGAAATACTATTAGATATTGAAAAGCATTATAAAGTAAAATTCAAGTTAGCAGAAACGATTACAGAAGATGATAGAAATTGTATTTTTATTTTACGAAATTGTATGAATGGGCTTCACATAAATGGTACATTTAAATATGCAAAATTTACTACAAATAGTAAAAAAGATGTTAAGGATTTATTAAATGGATTTGCAAATAATAATGAATTATGCCTCTGTGTTTCGTGTGATAAACCATATTTAATCTTATTTGGGATTAAATTTGAATTTAAAAGATCTATTTTAACTTATGATTCGGTTAAGGTAACAAATCTAAATAGATTATATGGTTTCCTTCAATACATGGGGGAGGGTGATACGATAGAAATTGAATTTGTACCTGGTGAAAAAAATACATTTAGAGAGGAATATATAAGATAATTCGTGAAAAAATTTGATATTTCACTTATAGTGAGGGTACGGAAAAGAGTAGAGTAGTCGAGCGTTTAAACGTAAATAAAACAAATTTGACATTAATTATATTGGGGAAAGGCAGGAATTATTCCTGCCTTTTTAAAGGTTTTAGGGCTAATGTAATTAAATTGGAGAATTTAATTTTTCAACTTCAAAAGATTGAAAGGCATTAGTAGCTTCCTGCATAATGTTATCTGCGATATAAAGCCATGGCAGATATAAAGTTTGAAATTAAAGAAAATGTAGGTGTTTTATCTCAATCATCTAAAGGTTGGACAAAAGAATTAAATCTTATTAGTTGGAATGGAAAAGAATCAAAGTATGATTTGCGTGATTGGGCGCCAGAACACGAAAAGATGGGTAAGGGCATTACATTGACGGTTGAAGAACTAAAGGCATTAAAAGACACTTTGAATAGTATGGAATTAAAGTAAAAGGGGTATCTGAGGCACAGTCTTTAATAGTCTGTGCCTCTTTTTCTTGTCTTTAACCGAAGTGGCGGTCTACTTTGAATATATTTAAGTAAGACAAGATTCTACTATCAGTTTAGAATGGTCTTCTATTATTCCGAACATATTTTTAGGTTTAGTGGATAAAAATGGTACTCAGGCTAAGGAATTGATTATGGAGGTAGAAAGAGTATTAATCATAGAGCTGAGCAATTATTGGGTGAAATAATATGAACCAATGGGAAAAAAAGATATTAATCGCTACTTTAGATCTAAAATGATATAGAGAAATTCTATGCAGCAATGTAGTTAATTTTAGATGGTCTATCGAATTTTAAAATCGAATGATGGTTTCAACAAGAGAGTTTAATGGTGTTAGATTTGATATAATAAGGTTATGATTAAGCTATAAATTAAGACAAGATACTACGATACATGAGTTTTTGCTTTTTGCTACATATTTTCAATATAAAAATTTTGATTTACAGAGATCAATCCCAAGTTATTGTGTTGAATCCTATAAATGAATAAGGGTGATGATTGTGTCGGGAAGATTAAGCGCACAACAAAAAAAAGCTGTAGAAACGACTGAAGGGCCATTACTAATTATAGCTGGACCAGGTTCAGGTAAAACTTACACACTAGTAGAACGTATTTTATATTTAATTGAACATAAGCAAGTCGAACCAGAAAATATTTTAGTAGCTACTTTCACTGAAAAAGCAGCTAATGAATTAGTTACTCGAATATCAAATAAACTTCATGAAGCAAATATTAAATTTAATCTTAACGAAATGTATGTCGGTACAATCCATTCTTTATGTCTTCGTATACTAGAGGAAAATAGAGAATATACACGATTAAAGAAAAATTATATATTAATGGATCAATTTGACCAACAATACATGCTTTATCAAAAATTAAGCCGATTTTTAGAACTCGATGAAATCGAATCCTTATTAAATTTTAATGCATCTCGTTGGAAGCAATCACAGGAATTATTAAAATGGATTAACAAATTAAGTGAAGAGATAGTTGATATTAATAAATTAATTGATTGCGATGAAGCACGACTAAGCGTGCTAGGGAAATGCTACAAAGTTTATGAACAATTATTAATTGAAGAAAATGCATTAGACTTCTCAACAATCCAACTTGAAACATATAATCTTCTTCAGAATCATGAAGATGTAAGAAATAATCTAAATGAAAAATTACATTACTTAATGATCGATGAATTTCAGGATACGAATACGATTCAAGAAAAATTGGTATTTTTATTAGCTGGTAAGCAACAAAATATTTGTGTTGTTGGTGATGATGATCAAGGTTTATATCGATTTAGGGGAGCTACGATCCGTAATATTTTAGAATTCCCACAAAATTTTCCGAAAGGTATTTGCCAGCAAGTAGAACTTTCAACTAACTATCGTTCAAATTCAGCAATTGTTCAGTTCTATAATCAATGGATGGAACAAAATAATTGGTCACAAAATGGTACAACCTACCGTTTTGATAAAAAAATTACTGCACATGAATCTAATAAAGTAAATCAAAAAACAGTTGTTAAAGTATCTGGAGAAGATGGATTGGATGATTGGGAGAGTGAAGTATACTTATTCCTTCAAGCAATGAAAAGAGAAGGCAAAATTTCTGATTGGAATCAAGTAGCATTTCTTTTCCGTTCAGTAAAAAATCCAAGAGTATTGAATCTTTCTCGTTATTTAGAAGAAAGAGGTATCCTAGTTTATTCGCCTCGCTCCAATCTGTTTTTTGAAAGAAGAGAAATCAGACTAGCATTAGGCGCAATCTTGTTTTTATTTCCGATGTATGCGCAACTTAGAAAATGGAATGATAGTGCTTTTCTTCCTGAATGGGAGTTTTATGATGCTTGTTTACTAGAGTTTGCAGAGGAATTAAGAAATCCAGAAAATCATGACTTGTTACGTTGGTGCAAAGAGAAAGCTAGAACTCATGTGACGCTGAATAAAAACTTAGATTATGCGTTTTCAGGATTATTTTATCAGCTTATTCAATTTGAGTTATTTAGTAATTTATTGAGTGATAATGTATTTACCGTGAAGGATAGTAGAGAAGTACGCAATCTGTCCCAGTTTTCTAAATTACTCACTAAATTTGAGTACCTTCATCATATTTCGGTATTCACGCAAAAAAATATTGGCGATTCAGTGGTACGATTTTTTAACCAATATATACGATTCCTATTACAAGGTGGTATTACTGAATACGAGGATGATTCTGAGTATGCACCAAGTGGATGTGTATCATTCCTAACGATTCACCAATCTAAAGGTTTGGAATTTCCAATTGTAATTGTAGGGTCTCTAGAATCTACGCCGAGAAAGCAGTATACAGACATTGATGAGCTATTACAAACTAATTTTTATCAGAAGCCACCTTTTGAACCAATAGAATGGACGAAAATCTATGACTTCTATCGATTATATTACACGGCCTATTCGAGAGCGCAAAATTTACTCGTTTTAAGTTGTCAGGAGAATGTGGCGAATGGGCCAGGAACGAGAAATATACCATCCAAATACTTTACTGAATCTTATCATCACCTAAAAAGCTGGCGAGATGAACCAACTATTTATAATGTCGAATTAGCGCATGTAAAGGATGTTAATATTAAGCGAGAGTATTCTTTCACATCTCATATTAATTTATTTGAAACATGTGCTTTACAATATAAATTTTATAAAGAACTAGGTTTTGCACCTGTACGTCAAGGGGCCACAATCTTTGGTACATTAGTTCATCAAACAATAGAAGATATCCATAAATCTGCGCTGAAAAACGAAGCATATTTAATCACTGAAGCAAATATCGAAGATTGGTTTAATACTAATTATCAGCACCTGTCTAAACGTGAGCGTGTATACCTAGCACCGCAAACACAAGAAGCTGCATTGAAACAAGTGAAAAGTTATGTAGAAAAACAGTATGGTGACTGGTCCCATATTCAAGAAGCGGAAGTTGATGTATCCTTAGTAAAGGATACATATATTCTCAAGGGAACAATCGATTTGGTAAAAGGTGACGGAGATACAGTAGAAATTGTCGATTTTAAATCCGAAAAGAAACCAGATTTAGTAAAAGAGCAAGATGCACTTTATCGTTATAAGCGACAACTTGAAGTGTATGCACATTTAGTAGAAGAACGGACAAACTATAAAGTAAGCAAGATGCACCTTTACTATACAGGAGAAAAAGATAGTAATCCGTATGTAACGTTTGAAAAAGACACATCTGTAATTAATCAAACGATTAAATCGTTTGATCGAATTGTTGACCGTATAGAAAGTCATGATTATACAATTATACAAAGACCGAAAAAACACTGTGGAAACTGCGATATGCGTTTTTACTGTGATCGAAATTTATGAGGTGAAATGAATGAGGAATGAACAGGAATTACAAAGTGTAGAAGAATATAAGTTTGAGCCAATTAAGGGTTATCCAATGCTGAATTGGAAAGGAAAGCGGCCATACACGTCGACGCAATATTATCCCGCACAGCTTAAAGAAACTTATGGAAACTCAAGTCAAGAATGGATGAATAAAATATTTTGGGGTGATAATCTTCAAGTAATGAGCCATTTGCTCAGAGATTTTCGAGGGAAAATAGACTTAGTTTATATAGATCCACCGTTTGACTCTAAAGCAGATTATAAAAAAAAGATATCTTTAAAAGGAGAAAAAATAGAGAATGATTTAACTGCTTTTGAAGAAAAGCAATATACTGATATTTGGTCTAATGATGAATACTTGCAGTTTTTATATGAAAGAATAATTCTTTTAAGAGAATTAATGAATGAAAATGCTAGTATTTATATTCATTGTGATTATCGAAGGTCTCATTATATTAAATTAATCATGGATGAAGTGTTTGGAGCTGATAATTTCATTAATGAAATTATATGGAAAAGAACCAATGCACATAATATGAAAGCTAAAGGATATGTAAGATCTAATGATCACATATTGTTTTATTCAAAAGGGAAAAATTTTACTTTTAACGATCAATTTTTGCCATATGGCGAAGCGCAGTTAAAACGATTTAAACAGGATGAAAATGGGGATTTATACAAAGCGGAGAATTTAACTTTTTCATCAACTAATAAAAATAGACAATTTGAGTGGAGAGGGGCTACTCCACCTCCAAATAGATCTTGGGGTTTTTCCTTTGAAGACCTAGAGAAATTATGGGAACAAGGGCGTATTATCTGTAAAAAAGATGGTACGCCTCGTATGGATGGTTTAAAAGTATATTTAGATGAAACAAAAGGAACACCAGTTACATGTAACTGGACTGATATAGCCAGAGTGGGAAATACTTCTTCTGAAAGATTGGAATATCCTACGCAAAAACCAGAAGAATTAATTGAAAGAATTATTAAGGCATCTTCTAATGAAGGCGATATAGTTTTTGACTGTTTTATGGGCTCTGGTACTACTCAAAATGTATCATTGAAGTTAAATAGAAAGTTTATTGGGGCAGATATTAATCTAGGTGCAATTCAAGCAACAAAACAAAGAATTTTAAAAACTATAGAAGTACTCAATGTAGAAACGGGATTTGAAGTATATAACGTGAATAATTATGAATTGTTTAGAAACCCTGTAGAAGCTAAAAATTTATTAATTGAGGCTTTAGAAATTCAACCTCTTATTAATAGCGTATACGACGGTGAAAAAGACGGGCAAATGGTAAAAATTATGCCTATTAATAGGATTGCAACTAAAGCTGACTTAAATAATTTAATAACAAATTTAGACTACAAAACTCTAGAAGAAAGACAAAAAGAAAATCCTAATCAAGTAGTTGAAAATATTTTATTGGTATGTATGGGACATGAAGCAGATTTAGCAGCAACTTTAAAAAAGGAAATCCCTTATAAAGTTAATGTCGAAGTAGTAGATATTTTACGTGATAGAGCTAATTTAGAATTTAAACGAGATGCGGAAGTGTTAATCAAAATTGATAATAACCAATTAATTATTCAAAATTTCTATCCAATGAACCTTCTTCAAAAGTTAAGTATTATGAAAGAAAATGTCGAAGATTGGAAAGAACTTGTTGAATCAGTAATGATTGATTGGAATTATGACGGAGCAATTTTAGAGCCTACTGAAGTGGATATTCCTTCTAAAAAGGAGTTTGTTAAGGGTATTTATCAAATTCCGGAAAATGCAGGTACTATTCGTGTGAAAATAACGGACCTATTGTCTGAATCGTTAGAGGTGAGTATTGAAAATGAGTAAAAAGAATTCTTTCGCTTTAGATTTTGCTTTCCATACGCACCTATGGGATTTCTACTTTCAAAATAAAGCGCGTGTTCGTACAAAATATAAGTTGTTGTCAAAGAAGTTTTTAGATTTTAATAATTATCAAAATCCAACTTCTTTTTTACGCCAACCTCAATTTGAAGCGTTAGAAATCTATATTTTCTTAAAGGAATATCAGGACAACAAGAAAATTCATGACATATTTACTGATTGGTATGAAAGAAAAAACGGTTTTGAAAAGCGTGATGATATGGGTCTTGATAAGAATGAACAAATATCCTGGCTCGCGCTAGAAGTAGATCAGTATAAAAGTGTATTTGCTCGGATGAAAAAGTTTGAATTAACTTATGCAAACTATATTTTTGCGTTAACGATGGGGACGGGGAAAACGATCTTAATGGCTACTTGTATTTTCTACGAATTTTTATTAGCTAATAAGTTTCCAAAGGATAAACGATTTTGTCATAATGCGATTGTATTTGCACCGGACAAAACCGTTTTAGAATCTCTACGTGAAATCCAAACATTCGATAAATCAAAAGTGATTCCGCCTGAGTATTTAGCTTGGCTAGATAGCAATTTAAAGATTCATTTTTTAGAGGATACTGGTACAACATTAAATACAATTGATCGTTCAAAATATAATATTATTATTTCAAATACGCAAAAGATTATTTTAAAACGTCAGCATAAGGAAAAATCAAAGGTCGAAACATTATTTAATTGTGCCTCATCAACAGGCTCAGCCTATGATCAATTAGGCGATTTATATGGTTTTGACGAACCTCTAGAAGAAGGTGAATTACTGAAAAATCAAAGATTTTCTAAATTAACTAGCTTAGGTAATTTAGGTGTATTCATTGACGAGGCACATCATGCTTTTGGTGACGCTCTAGCAAAGGATATGGGGCTAAAAGCAGCTAAAACAAGTCTACGATTGACGATTAATGAGTTAGCATCTTCTCTTGAAAAATCCGGTACATCTATGATTGGGTGCTACAATTTCACTGGTACACCATATTCGGGTAAGGAAGTTTTCCCTGAAGTAGTCTATTCTTATGGTTTACAAGAAGCTATAAATAAAGCGTATTTGAAAAAGGTTCATATTGAAGGTTATACCAATCCGAAATCAAAAGAATTTCTACGAATCGCAGTAAAAGATTTCTGGGAGAAGTACAATAACCAGCGATATGAAGGAATGTTACCTAAACTCGCAATTTTTGCTAGTACTGTAGAAGAATTACAAAATGAATTGCGTCCAGAATTAGAAGAGATCTTAAATGATTTAGGTATTCCAATTGATAAAATTTTGGTGAATGTTGGTAATGATAAAATCACCTCAAATGATGACATTCGAGAGTTTAATAAGCTGGATTCGCCTGGATCTAACAAGCAATTCATCCTATTAGTAAATAAAGGGCGCGAAGGATGGAATTGTCGTTCATTATTTGGTGTAGCATTATATCGAAAGCCTAAATCAAAGGTATTTGTACTACAAGCTACAATGAGATGTTTACGAGCAATTGGACCAGTGCAAGAAAAAGGACAAGTTTATTTATCAGAGGAGAACTTAGAGATTTTAGATGACGAGTTAAATAAAAACTTCCGTTTAAATATCGAAGATTTAAACAAAATGGAAACTAATAAAGAAAAATATAAAATTAGATTAGTTCCACCACCTGTTAAAGTTACATTAAATAGGACACAAAAATTACATTCATTAAGGGATAAAAATATTACAGGTGTAATTGATTTTGAATTGGATAAAATTGATTTAACGAAATACCAATTAAAACGAATTAGTCAGGATGGATTAAAAGGTAATCGAAAAATCAGTGAAGATTTAAAAGGTGAAAGAGATAAAAGACAATTTAGTCAATACACATTAGTGGCTGAAATTGCTAAATACCTTAATAAGTCCTGTATTGAAATAGAAAAGCTTTTATTGAATTCATTACCTGGCATCGAACAACTTGTAGAATTAGTAAGTGATTATAATGAAGTATTGTATGATCATATTATTCCTAAACTCTTTGAGTTCCTTTATGAATTAAAACCTTACGAAAGTAAAGAAGAATATCAAGTCGATTTGGTTAAGGAACCAAAGGAGGGTTACTATCAGGTTACTGCTAAGCCAGAGCTAGTTGCAGAGTTATCACAAAGTGAATATATAGCCTTTAAAGAAAAAAGCTTCCATTTAGACACGTATTGTTTTGATTCAAAACCTGAGAAAAGATTTTTCGAATATGTTGTTAATCTGCAAGATATTCAAAAAATCTATTTTACTGGTATGCTGACTCATGGTCAGACAGATTTTTATATTCAGTATATTGATCCCGACTCAAATATTGTAAGAAATTATTATCCCGACTTTTTAGTTGAAAAGACTAATGGAGATTATGTAATAGTCGAAGTTAAAGGTGATAATAAAATTGAAGATCCTGTAGTCTTAGCTAAAGAACGTGCAGCTAGAGAAACAGCTACTGCAAGTAGAATGGAATATAAGATTATTAAGGGTAGCGAAGTAATGAATGGAGAATCTAATAATATTTTTTAAAATTCACTATGTGTTTTACAGGAGTTCTTATAGGATGTCTTGAAAAACATGCATATTAATTTAATCAAAACATTTTATCAAATCTAATTTAATAAGTTAATAAAAAGGACTCGTTTTGATCTACTATGTAATATTAAAGATAGGTAATGGTATATGAGGGCTTTAAAGTTAATAACTTATCTATAATGTTGAACATTATATTAACTGAGGTACATCACTAATTATATAGTGGTGTACTTTTTTCTTTATGAGTTCTTTTTCCTTCCATTGAAAATCAGGATTATCCCCTAAATTAACATAATTTTACGTATAAATATCAATTATTATTAAAATCAAAAAGTCCTCAGTCATTAAGAGAATTTTTTATATATGGTTGAATCTAGAAAATACATTTAGGTAAAAGAAGTTTTTATATACAGTGCTTTTACTTATGTTAAAAATTTATTACGTGTCATTCTAATGAAAATCCTGTCAATTGAGAGGCTTTAGTGTGAAGTGCCGTAATATTTTGAAATTGATATTGTTTATTCAATCAAATATACTATAAATATTACATTTGATTAGTTATTACATATTTGAAATGAAAGTTAAGGATGTCATTTAATATTTCATTAAGTTATTTATCCTCAAATATTAATTATACCTATTAAAGTATAAAAATGTGATTAGGGAGGATTGGAGTATGCAATTACAAACTTTAATAAAGAGGAAGAATTTTTGGGTAATTCTTATTAGTGTACTAATTGGTTTGGTTACTGTGGTGTACGTAGGGGTAAATTACGTAGAAATGAAGAAAGAAAAAGCTAGAATGGAAGCGATAGAGAAAGAAAAACAACGTTTAAAGGAATATGATGAAAATTTAGACGATATACTAAAAACTATTATAACTACTAGTGCTTTTGCAGAAGGTATGGCAAATGAGTATGCAAGTGTTTGGAGAAATGCAGTTTATGAGCCTACTTATATAATAAATGGAGTGTCTCCGAAAGATTTTAATGAGGCACTCAGTATTCTTAGGAAACATTTTGAACAAAAGGGAAGCATCAAAAAAACAGAGGATGGTGTTAACTTAGCTAAAAGTCAATTAGAAAAATTATCCAATCCACCAAAGGAATACAAAGAATCTTATGAAGTATTAATTCACTTATTTCAAGATTTTAAGAGTTTTGTAGATTTATCAACTTCTCCAAAAGGTTCTCTTATGACATATCCAAAAGAAGTTAGAGAATTAAGTGATAAAATAGTAAGAGGTTATGATGAAGTGAAGTTGAAAAGTCCAAAAATTAAAGAATAGTATTACGTTTTCGTAATTGTGGATAGGTTACTCATCAAAAAACAATATTATGGTTGTATGAAAATGGGGGATAGAATAATGTTCCATACAAGATTATGTTTAATACAAAAAGGTTTACCTAATAGTTTGCAAAGGTATACTTTTCAGGCGTTATCAAACTGGGTTTTTTGTTGATTGTAAAGAGGATGTGTGACTTTATAAATGTTTGTAAAATGGAGTATACCTTTATAAACATTTTTTGGTTAGAGCTTTGACAGGGGCTTATCACCTTTTTAAATGATTTATATAGTGAATAGTGTATAAACAAACCTGCTCCTACAGTCCTTGGTAAAAAATCAATAGTAAATACCTCAAACATTAAACTGGTACATAGTTTCCTATTTTATATGAAGATATAGCTAGGGATCTGTGTACTTATTTTTTATTCTGTTTAGAAGTGTGGCTGATGACTCATTAATGCCTGTTTAAATGTTTCATCAATAAGTGGTTTGATATACTCTAGACTCGTAACATACTTCAACTTAATATCAATTTGATTAGGCTCTTTGTCTTTATATGTATCCTTATGGAAATTATCAGAATATTTATCTTTGTAATGGTATAGTTCTGGAATTGTAATTTTATATTTGGTGTATATACTGTCACGATGTCCATTAGGAAAATGAAATAACAGGCGGTTTCCAATGGTGGATATAGATAAAAATTTCTCGTTACATTTTACTAATTGAAACATAATTCCATCCGAGATATTACAGATAATAGGGGTGTCTAAAGTATGTAAGTTGTTAGCTATGTACTCGTAAATATCATCTGCAATAGTGCCCTGCTTGTTTAGTTTCTTTATAATATTTTCTTTAGTTCTATAAATAGAATTTCCCTTTGTTATTTCAACGATATTCTTTAACTGTACTTGAATTTCGTTTTTATTTATACTCATATACTCTATTTGTAGTTCCTGTAATTTTAATTGATAAGTAACATTTATTGGGTAATTTGCAATCAACATAAACCTTGAATTATTCTCTTCAACTAGTGTTCTGTACCCTAGAATTTGTTCAATGGCTTTGTCATCTGCAACTTCTTTTACTTCGATATAAAGGTTTCTTCCGTCCCTATCTTTAAATAAAATATCGCATCTTTTTCGTCCGTAAATCACTGATTCTCTTTCAGTCAATGTTAGTCCTTCCTCAATTAAATCGTGCCTAATTAGTAATTTATTTTGTAAAACAATTTCTTCGTTTAGTGTCATGTTATTACGCTCCTATGTATACTTTTAGGATAATTTTAACATAAAAAAGTTAATATATATAAGTTTCACTGTTATTGAGATTTTAGTTTCAAAGTAACGGTTATATAATGTATCATTTGAGTACACCTTATTGATACATTATTAAGTGCTTGAGATACTTGGATTACAAATGCATCATATGCATGTATCAAAATAAAAGGGTGAAATTTATATGAAATATGGTTATGGTCGTGTGTCATCAGCAAATCAAAATTTAAGTGTACAAATTAAACAACTGCAAGAAGCAGGATGTGAAACTATCTTTAAAGAGAAGGTCAGTGGAAGAAAGAAGATAGAGAACAGTTCAATCTACTTCTTGAGACAGTACAAGAAGGTGACACTATTACTGTTACGAAGTTAGATAGGTTTGCCAGAAGTACAAAAGATGCTTTAAACACCATTGAATACTTAAACAGCAAAGGTGTTTCTCTTATTGTCTTGAATATGGGTGGAGATAAGATTGATACAAGTACAGCGATTGGTAAGTTAATGATTACTGTCCTATCTGGTATAGCCGAATTTGAAGCTGATATGATTAAGGAAAGACAATTAGAGGGCATTGAAGAAGCTAAGAAAAGAGGTGTCTATAAGGGAAGACCTAAGAAGTATACAGAGAATAACAGAGGTTTACAGTATGCTCTTGAGTTATTCTACAATAGGGCAACCAATCAGATGACGGTTAAAGAGATAGAAGAAATAACCAAGATAAGCAGAGCAACTCTTTATAGAGCGGTAAGGGAACAGAAAAGCAATGTGGAATGAAAATATATCCAAGGTGAATTACCTATCGAGAAAAAGAGACATGGGGGCTACATATTACCTTTTTAAATGATTTATATATTGAACGGTGTATAAGCACATCTGCTCCTACACTCTTAGGGGAAATTTAGAAATCTGCAATGGTGAGAAAAAGGAATGCAATCTAAACATCTGAGTAGGTCTCAAATAAATCTAAGTAGTATATCGAAGCATCAACGTCAACTACTTGAACAAAACTATTTAAAATGGAAAAGCAAAGAGATTACAGATGTTGAATTTATGGGAATGTTAGAGCTTAAGAAGAACTCCTTTTACAAGATCATAAAAGAATATGAATCAGTAAGGATAGTCGGTTGACAGACTATCCTTTTATTTGTGTCAAATGGGATAATTAGTAGTATGATTACTATACTCGATACTATCCCGTAGAACATATAAAAATTTGGGATGATTATGGCTGTATTCTTTAGAGGGGGATGTTTATGATTGGTTTATATGGGCATAGAAATATTGATGATAACAAGCTACGAGATTGGGTATTAGCTTGGGATGAACAGAGATATGTCGATTATGTGTTTTCGGTGATAAAGGGAAGCCATGAGGATTTAGACACTGTACTAAGGCAACACGTTCAACTAGTTAAATCCTTAGCTTCTAGGGGATGGGATGGTGAGAAGGGATATTTTTTTGATACACTTATTAAACCCATGAACCAATTTATGATAAATTGTTATTTTCGTGCTAGTTCTTTCATAGCTTCTGTGGCAAACTTTCATGAAATATTAATTGAGCCTTCTGACTATTATACAAACAAATGTTTAATTAAAGGTTTTGACTACGTAGAAAAAGGAAATATCTATATCTCATGTGGCGGAGAAGTGATTGGAAATATTGGGACTATGAGTGATTTGTTCTGGCACAGTTTTTATGATGAATATATCTTTCAAGATGATTTTGGAGGAATAAGTCATACAAGGAATAATGACCAAGATTTCACTTTACAAATTTGGAAGTCTGATAATCTTGAAGATATTAATGAACTGGAAGAGTTAGTAGAAAAAATATTATACGATTGTTCAGTAAAGTTAGGTTTAAATTTCAAAAGAGCAAAATTTGACAGTTTTCAAAAAACTGTAGGACTTTCTAATCAATATTCCTTAGAGGTAAGTGAAGACAATAATTATGAAAGAACTCCTCTACAGTATTTTAATTTTGCCAATTATACTTCAATAGGACGACATAAATATTTGGCTTATTATCAGGTTATAGAGTTCTACTTTATCAGAGCGAGGAAGCAAATTAAACTAGCATCTATAAAGGAATTAGATTTAGTAAATTATATCCTAAATACAGCGTTAAACGAGGATGAGATTAGAGGATGGTTCCATTCTAATGATGAGAACAGATACTATACAACATCAAACGATAAGTATTCGTCTATGGTAACAATTAATTTGGGAGAAGATTTAATAGAACAGCTTGCAAAACGTGTTTACTTTATCAGGTGTTCATTAGTTCATTCAAAAGAAGCCCCTAAGGATGCCAACTTTATTCCAAATTTGAATGATGCAGTCCTAGATAAAGAGGTTGCCTTAATAAGGTTTTTAGCATCTAAGGTACTTGAGAATAGGATTTTAAATAACTAGTTGTAATACCGATAGAAGAGGAGTTAGCTGATATATTAGAAGTAATTGATGGCTAGCAAAGGCATTTAACCTTAATATGGATAAGGTGAAAAGTTTTAAGGTAAGTAAGAAGGAAGAACGAGGTGGGTTTAAGAAACGGATTGTTTTGGAAAAGGTAATAGAAAGGGAATTGTAGGCACTTTTTAAGGGTGTCTTCTTTTTATATAGGGGGGTATTTTCAACCAAATATAACACTGCGTATGTTAAGTGAGGTAGTAGCACTGATATCCGTGCAATCAGAGTGAAAATCGTTACCACCGTATGGATTGTAAGAAAATAATGTTAGTAGATACCGTTTTTACGTGTGAATTATCGTATAGAAAAAGAGGGATGAGTTAGAGTGAAACCCACATCTAAACTTGAGCTTTACTTATCAATGATAAGTTTATATTAATACTCCATAAGAAAAAATTAACAAAAAACCCACTATTTTTTATATAATCTATAATGAAAGGTATTTATCCTATGTAACGTGGAAGGGAATAGTTTATGGAATTAATTAACAGAGATGCAAGTGATAAATATAAAGGGTTTAGATATCAGAAATTAAGGCTTGCGAAGAAAATGTTAGAGCTCATAAAGGATGATCGTAAAGCAAATATAATTGCTATTCCAGAATACAGAGATGATGGCTATTTAATTGATAAAGATGGAAAACCGATGCTGGAGCAAAATAAAGAATACAGCAGTAACTTTACGTTAAATAGTGAGGAGATACAAAAATCTATAGTGAATTTTCTAGATAATTATTTTGATTTAGATGAAGACCTTCATATAAATTACATATTTCATACAAATGTAAAATACAGTAGAGAAAGAAAAAGTAATTTATTGGAAAGGTTAAACCTCGAACCATTGGAAAAACCCGTCTTGGAATATTTAATTGAATATGATTTGAATGATAGGGTAATAGAGTTTGTATCCAAAGTAATTATAGAGTGCTATCAAGAACAATATAGTATTGATGCGAATGATCTAAAAACATACAAAGGATTTTATGAAAAAATTATCAATATGGATAAAGAAAAGTGGATAAAATTTCTTAAACGAACAACGTTTCAATTTGGTCAAGATAATTTAGAGAAACTAACTGAAGAATTGGACAAGGAAATTAAGGAATGTGAATTATACGCTTTAGAACATGTAAATAAGGAACAGCAAATTAAAAGCTATTTACTAGAAAAAATTGATGAAAGAATGGCGGAAAAACATCTATTACAGAAAATCATGAATATTGATACTGTCAGAATTATATTCCATGAGGTAGGGAGCAGGGAAAACAATCTAAAGATTGATGACTTGCATAAATATTGGATAGAAGTAGCTAAAGAACTAGGTGATGATAAAAAAATCCGAAATTTAAGGGATAAAATAGAGGCAGTTTGTGATGAATTTAAAAAAAGTACAATGATAAGATATAACAGGGAAGCTACTACGGTAAGAGAAGAATTAAAAAAGTATGATAAAC
The DNA here is from genome assembly GCF_051916445.1 of Bacillus cereus group sp. MYBK220-1. Taxonomy (NCBI): domain Bacteria; kingdom Bacillati; phylum Bacillota; class Bacilli; order Caryophanales; family Bacillaceae; genus Bacillus; species Bacillus cereus group sp. MYBK220-1. The sequence continues at coordinate 82,359 of NZ_JBQAGQ010000005.1, forward strand.
GGCAAATATATGCTTTACGATTTCGTGTGTATGAGAGTATGGAAAGATACTTTGATGAAATATTTAAGTATAAGGAATCTTACGCATTCGAGGAATTAAATTCTATAATTAATGAATTAAAGAAAAAGGTAATAGAAGATATAACTACTTTAAAACAGGACTACGATTATGGGGTAAAAAATGACATTACAGTAGAAAAAATGGTTCTCTTGTTAATAGATGAATGTTTCTATTCTTTTGATGAGGAGTAATATATGAATAAACAATTTGATAAAAAAAGACTAACGTATAGTAGAAGTGAAGATTTATATTTTATAACATACAATATAATTTTAATCTTATATCATTTAAACTGTGTTAATAAGAAAAAGCAATTTAAAGATTATAGAAAGTTAGTGTTTTTAATACCAATAATCTCTGATGATAAATTAACTACAATTTTCTTAGACTACTATAAAGGAAAAAATACTCCAAATAAGACCATTAGAAATGTCATAAATAGGTTATATTATGAATCTATTGAAAACATAATCTTAATTAGATATGTATTAATGATCTTAGAGAGGAAAGAAATTATCACGTTAGTAAATGACACTAATAAAACAAACATATATCTAAATAAAATAGAGAATTGTGCAATGTTAGTAAGGGATAATAGATTCAGTAGAGAGATAGAACGAATAGGAAAAGTGAAAAATAATATTAATCGGATCAGTATCTTAAATTATATGACGTTTGTAGATAATTTCTTTAAAAGAAATGGAGTAGCCATATGGGAAAACTAAGTATAAATTCAATTTATTACAAAGGGGAACAATATTACTATAAGAACGACAAATTCCATAAGGGAATAAATATTTTAGTAGGGGATAACGAAAATGGAAAATCTACTTTTACATACTTAATTGTCTATGGGTTGGGTATAAATGTTGAATATTTTCAAGGAAATAGTAATGAACCAATAAATGAAATAGTAAGGGATAGCGATAATTATGTTGAGCTTGATATAAGTATCGAAAACGAACAATATGTATTAAAAAGAACTATAGGCCAAAATATGATTACTGTACATGATAAAAAGCAAGGAACATTTGTAACATATAGTTTGATAAGAAACGGATATTTGTATAAGAAAGAGGGAGAAACTTTTTCAGATTGGATTCTTGCTAAGTTAGGGATAGATGTAATTGAAATTACTCAAAACTCCAGCACTCATAGGATCAACTTTGAAGACTTGATGAGGTATGTTTATTATGATCAAATTACGGACAATAGAAAAATAATAAATGAATTTGGAATTAAATCTTCTGATTTTTACAAAAATAGTAACATTATGAAGAGGAGTATATTTGAACTATTAATGTCAGGATATTTTGAAGAATACTACTCAACATATTATAAAATCAAAAATTTAAATACCAGGTTACAAGAAGAAAAAGAAAATAAGAAATCTCTTGAAATTGTAAAACAAAATATTTTAAAACAAATTATTTATACAGATAATGAGGATTTTAAAGAGAATTTGATTGAGATAAGAAAGAAGAGAATCAGGCTAGAAAGCATAAGAGAAGGATTAAAAGAAGAGGGGAGTTTTGGTGTAGAAGGAGTAAATCGGCTTACAGAATTGCAGAAAGATTTAGTAGCGTTGACACATAAAATCAAAAATATAGAGTTTGATTTAGATAAAGTGGAAGAAAACCTAATAAAAGCAAAAAGGGTAGGAGAAGATACTAAAAATGATATTGAGCATATAGACAAAATATTATTCACTTCTCAATATATAGATATTATTAGTGAGGATAAATGCCCATTTTGTTTAGAGCCCATAAATTTAGAGGCAGGGCATTGTATTTGTGGATCTGATAAATTTCTAGATTTTACAAGGTTCATTTATTCTGATATGGAATATATCGAGATAATGAAATCAAAGATAAAGACTCTAGAAACTATAAATGAAGCTATTAATGACTACAAGGATGAATATAGTGCATTGGAGTATAAACTAACTAACACTAAAGATGAATTAAAAAGGAATATGGAGGAAATTAAGAGAATCACTCAAGATCTACGATATAATTCCAATGCAAGCACAATTGATGAAATCACAAGTAAAATAATAGATTTTAAAGAAAAGGAAGCACAACTTAAATTACTGGTTGAGAAAAGTGAAGAGATAAGAAAGTCAGAAGGTAATATTAATAAATTGGAAAAAGAGATAAAGATGAACAGGGAGAAATTAGCTCAACTTCAAGAACAAAAGGATAACGATTTACAGAATAATATAGAGAATTTTGAAGCAATATATAGTGAATACTTGTATGAATTTTATAATAATGAACATAAAGATTATGAAATTAAATTGGATAGAAACTATATGCCTCTATTAGGGGAATATAAACATCAAAGCTTTAATGTTCCTAAGAGGTTATTTTATTACTTAACAATGTTGAAAATGTCTCTTAATGACGAAATAAAAATAAATTTCCCGAAATTGTTGATTATTGATACTATGAAAGATGAAGGAATTGAAATAAATAAATTGATAAAACTATTTAGTTATTTTGATGAATTTAAAAACAAAGATTGTCAAATAATTATTACATGTGGATACGATGAATATACGAAAGCATTAGAACCATATTTGATAGGTTGGTTAAGTGATGATGATAAATTATTAAAAGAAATTAGCATGATTGAAGCAGAAGAGCTTATACAGGATATATAAGCTCTTCTGCTCTTGAACCTTCTATAGAAAATTAGTATATTGGTGTTTCATTAATGTATAAAGTGACAGTTAAGCTTTTCTCCTTTATATGCAATAATGACTAAAAAAGGAGTGAATGTTCTGTTCGCTCTTTTTTTTTTATAAGTTATTAATTGGACTGTGCCTATTATGTTGAGCTACAATATCCTTACTGGTCATATTGACATATTTCCTAACCATCTCAATTGATGAATGCCCCAAAATCTTTTGTAGAGTCATCACATCGCCATTATTAAGCAAATAATACTTTGCAAAAGTATGCCTGAAAGTGTGAGGAGAGACTCTTACTCCCTTAATTCCTGCATTATCGCCATACATTTTTAATCTCTGTCTAAAACGTGCAGGATCAATGGTATTTCCATAAACAGTAGCAAATATATGCAGGGTATCAAATTCCTCAATTTCAACTAGTAATTCCCGCAGTAGCTTACTAGTCTTTTGGGAAATAGGTACATATCGAGTTTTACGTTTTTTTGTGCTAGTACCTTTTAACTCAATCACATTCGTTTTAAAATCAATATCCTCTTGTTGAAGATTTAACGCTTCACTAATCCGCATACCTGTATCAGCAAGCAACATCATTAATACATAATCTCTAAATCCTGCATACGTTCGTTGATCTGGTTGTTTAAGTAAGATTTTCAATTGGTCAACAGACAATGCTTCAATATTATCTTGTGCTTCTTTTAATGACTTAATTTTTGTAAAAGGATTTAATTGTACATACTCCTCTTCAACGAGGAAGTTGTAGAATGCTCTCATATGTTTCATGATAGTATTTATATAAGAAACTGAAACACCAACGGATTTATATTTTTCCTTAACGCAATGGTTATTTTTATGCTTAACGTGATCATTCTTTAAGTAATATAAAAACTCTCTAATGGTATTTGTATTGAGTGTATTAGGTGTTACATCTTCATGATGTTCTTCTAAATATCGGTGAAATACTAAGAAATATCCTTTCTTATTTTCGAGGGTTCTTCTTGCAAGTCCTTCTGCTTCTTTTGCAAACATATAAATGTTAAATAACTCTTGGAATGTGTAAGTTTTAACTTGTTTAAACTCAAAGCTTGTACGACCTAACTTTGCCCTACCTCTTTTACCTGTTCTGGACAAAATAAAACGCCTCCTTATATCGGTAATTTGGTTTACCGTATAAGAAGACGTGAATGACCTGCATCCTAAAAAGTAAATGACCGCAACACTAGGGTGATTTTTGGTGTGCAAAGGATAAAACCTTAACGCTTATAATCCCTTGTAAAATATGGTCTCATTTACAAATATGACCCCGGAGAGGCTCGAACTCACGACCTCCACCCTGTCAAAGTGGCGCTCTCATAGCTAAGTTATGGGAAGTAACTACTTTTCAATTTTCAAACCTAATCCACGAAATCTATTAATCTGCACCCAATTACTTCCTTCTTTTCTCCTCATATTCTATAATTAATCTATAAAATTAAATGGGGGTAATTTCCAAAGTGAAGCTTCAAACCGTAACCCAAAAAGCTACTCAATTTGAACCCGATATTTCATTGCTTGCTGAAAAAGAATCAGGGCGCCAAGAATTCGTAAAACGTTTTCCATTAGAATCCTTAAGAAATCTCACCATAGAAGAATATGCAAATACTAAAACAAAAGATTGTTTCAATTACTGGCTCGAGCGAAAAAATATTTTAGGCGGTATTGGCGGAGCCAATTCTGCTAAATTCGGTATTTATCTTGCTAAAACTGGTGAGTACTGTAAAAGTTATGGTAAACAAAAAGTGGTATTAAAAGATGAACAGTTACAAGAAGAATTTAGAGTCCTAAAAGAAGGGATTTGTGAGGCAATACGACTTGCAAAGGAAGGCCGCATCTCTGAAATTCTTAAATTGAATTTACCAATTTATAATATGGTGCTGCTAAAAATTTTAAATATTTATGTTCCAGAGAAATTTTTTAATATTTATTCACCACCAATATTGATTGAGCTTGGGAAGGAATTACATATAAAAGATGAATTGCTTACTCCTCAGAATGCAATTGAGTTGAATCATGCAGTGTTGCATGCTATTAAGAGAGACGATGTTTTTTTAGGTTGGTCTAATGAAAAAATTTCAAGATTTATCTGGGATACATTTTCAGAACGAGATAAATCGCTTGATAAGAATACAAACTATTGGCTAGCTGGACATACTTATGGAAAAGATCGTTCCATCCAAGATTATTTGTTGAAAAACAACTGTATAGCGATAGGCTTTTTACGTGAAAATTTATCCTCTCTTTTAGAAGAAGAAAATATTGAGGATATCATTGATGAGAAGGAAGAAACATCAGCAGGACAAAAAGCGTTAAAGCAATTTTTTAAAATGAAAGAAGGAGACCTTGTTGCTTTAAAAACATCATTTACTCGTAAGGTTGATGGGAAGACAAGATCAGTGTTACGAGTTAGTGCTGTTGGGAAAATTACCAAAGATACTATTGATGGTTATGAATTCTCTGAAGAGTACGGACATCTACTTCCTGTTGAGTGGATTAATATTGAAGAGAGAGAGTTCATAGGTTATGGAGGATATCGTAGTACATTAAATGAAGTGAAAAATAAAAATGTCATTAACTTAGTATTTATGCAGGGAAAGGAAACAAGTAATACGCCCCAAGAATCTATCGAAGTATTAGATACAGATCCAAGAAACTATGTCTTTTTTGGTCCACCTGGAACAGGGAAAACATATCAAATCGTTGAACGTGCTCTTGAATTGATTGATAAAAGAACATATGAGGAACTGAAAGTAGATGGACGAGAAGCATTACAACAAGAGTTTTCACGTTTCACTAAAGATGGGAATATTCATCTCGTGACATTCCATCAGTCCTATGGATATGAAGATTTTATAGAAGGCTTGAAATCTGATGGAAAAGGGAATTTTGTGCCAACGGATGGTATTTTGAAAAAAGCAGCGCTTGAAGCTATGTATGAAGGAATTCAAAGTACAAGTCAGGACTTTTCGAATGAAGTTCGTTTTGAGCAACTTTATGATTACCTGGTTGAAAACGGATTGAAGAATAATATTCAATTTGAATCAAAAACAGGAACGACAAATTTCATTTCATATATATCAGAGCAAAATAATATCGTTGTAACGAGTGAAGATGTAAAAACTAGTTCAATAGTTTCAAAGAATCGTTTACTAAGCTTGTATCGATATGTTCAGGAGCATGATATTGATTGGAAGAATAATATTATGTTTGTTCGTGAGGCGATTGGTGGTTGTAATCAGACGAGATATTGGTCTGTACTAAATTGGATATTAGAAAAAATGGAAGATACAGTAGAAGACGAAGAAAAAATTGAAGTTGAAGTAGAAGAGAAAAAGGCAATTATTCAAAAGGCATTGTTGGAAAACAGTTCGTTTGATTATTCGAATGCGAAAAAACATGTTGTAATTATTGATGAAATGAACCGAGGTAATATTTCTAAGATTTTTGGTGAGCTGTTAACGTTATTGGAAGAGGATAAGCGTTTAACACAAAGTAATGAATTGATTGTTGAATTACCTTATTCAAAAGAGAAGTTTACGTTACCACCCAATCTATATGTAATTGGGACAATGAATACGGCTGACCGCTCTATAGCTTTGCTTGATACAGCGTTACGTCGCCGCTTTGTGTTTGAAGAAATCATGCCAAATACGGATCTTCTTGAATCGATTGGTGATGAAATTGATCTTGCTGAAATGCTTTCTGTTATTAATAAGCGGATTGAAGTGCTATATGATCGTGATCATATGATTGGGCATGCGTATTTTATAAACGCGAAAACGGATAGTGAAGTTATAGCTATTTTTCAAACGAAAATCATTCCACTTTTACAAGAGTATTTTTATGATGATTGGGAAAAAATCAGTCTTGTTTTGGGTGGAATAGGGAGTTCAAAGGAAGATCAATATATTGTTTATAAAGAAGAAGTTAATGTAAAGGAACTGTTTAAACAAAAGCCATCTATTTATATTCCTGCGTTGTACCGAGTAAAACGAAAATTAACAGCACAAGAGCTAATAGCGATTTATGAATACGACAATTATAGTGCGTGAGGCGTATGACTGGATTACAGAAAATGACGTTACATTAGAACAATTTGATGAGCTTATACGGTATATTGAAGAAAAATATCCTAATGAACAGGTGATTGATCAAAAGTATAAACGACTTCGCTTTATTAATTATGTTGGAGTGATACAATGTTGTGATGTGAGGTACGAAATTATTCCTAAATTAAAACTCACACCTACTGACGATCGAAAGGCATTGCTAGGAATGCTTTCAATTACAGGGTTTTTGCCGGTTTCATTTTATGAGGAAGTGCTAAATGGTGAGGATAGAGGAGAACTGCTTACGGCATTTCTTGCTACATTTCTTACTCGTTTGCTAAATGAACTCAGAAAAGGGACTTTTAAAACATACGAACGTCATGAAGAAAATTTAAATACACTGCGTGGCAAACTCGAGCTTAGTAAACACATTTATAAGAATGTATTTCAAAAAACAAAAGCATATTGTGCATTTGATGAATATACGGAAAATAACTCTTTAAATCAGCTCTTTAAATGTGCATTGCTCATTGTAAAAAAACATACCAAAATAAATACTTTAAAACTTTATCTTGAGCGCTGTTTAGGCTACTTAGAACCTGTGGATGTAGTACATTTCACAGAGAAGGAATTAAAAAGTATTACATTTAATCGACAGAATGAACGTTTTCGTCAAGCTGCTTTATTTGCTAAGCTAATTGTTGAGCGGGCAACGATTTATAGTAAAGGACGAGGAGCATCATCGTTCTCTTTCTTATTTCAAATGAATATGTTGTTTGAAAAATATATTGAAGTAGCACTACAAGAGACTATTGGTAATAATAAAATAATCAGTCAACATGCAGAAAAGAGGCTATTACGTAATAAGAAGAGTGGACGCCAGAACATTTTATTAAAACCAGATTTTGTGATTAATAATGTGATAATCATGGATACGAAGTGGAAAAGTGCAACAAATAATGGAAGAAGTAGTTATGTACAGAGCGACATTTATCAAATGTATGCGTATGTAACTGCTTATAAGGAAGTTCAAAGGTGTATATTGCTGTATCCGAAACAGGAGGGAGAAGTTATTCATCCTGTGTGGGAAGTTATCGATACTGAAAAAACTATCGAAATGTGCACGATAAGAATTGATGAATTTTCCGAGACTGTGCGAGAATTAGAGGGAATTCTACAAAAACAAGTTAAATAACTTTGTAAAGACACTCAATTGAATATGGGTGTCTTTTAATATAGAAATCAAATCTCCTTCGTAAAAGAATGAATTTTTAGTTTATTTCGTTTGAAATAGAAATGAACTTATTATATAATAAGTTCAAGAAAATTTTTCCTTTTTAATCATTCCTAAATAACCACAAACCTTTCGGGTTTACGATTCATTACAAGGAAGTGTATAAAACATATACGCTAATTTGTAATACGAATGTATTCCTGGAAGGTTTTTTTGCGTTGTAGGAATAGGGTAAGTATTGAACTAACAAGGATGTGATAGGATGTCTTAACTTTTTAAGAAATGTAGTAAGGAAGTAAGAATTTTGAAGTTCAAAATACAAAAGAAGGTGAAAAAAGATGAGAGGAGCAGTCTCGTCTTTTTTATTTCGAAAGGAGAAGGACATGGGTAAGAAAATTATGGTTCAATCTGTAAAGTTGGTAAAAGACAGTAATCGTATTTATGATATTGAGAAAAAGAAAATCACTTGTCCAGCGGATGCTGTACGCTTTGCACAGATTATATTTGATATAGAATCAAGGCCAAATGAAATTTTTGGTGTGTTTAACTTAAATACCAAAAATGAAATTATTGGATGTAGCATTGTGTTCGAAGGAACTGTTGATTCATCGTTAGTCCATCCAAGGGAAACCTTCCGCACAGCAATATTAAACAATGCATCTTCAATTGTATGTTTTCATAACCATCCATCAGGACATAGTATGGAGTCTCATGAAGATGTTGAAGTAACGAAGAGATTAAAAGAGTGTGGAAACATTATTGGTATACCTCTTCTAGATCATGTCATCATTGGAGATAATAGTTATGTAAGTTTATTGAAAAAAGGGATTATCTAATACAAAGCAATAAGCCAACTATTTTAAGGGTGTATATGGAGGAATAGGAAGATTCTAAAGCGTTTATTCGCATGGATCTTCTTATTTTTATATTTGTAAGGTTGATTTATAAATGAATTCATAATATGCGACTCGTAGAAATGGATAGACTAAAAGGTTAGAAATATAGGATAAGAAAAAAAGGATCTATGCCTAATAAACTAACAAGATAGCTCTAACTTAACGCGAGGAAAATTAGCTTAAAGGCTTTTGATATGAAGGAAAAAGAAGCAGCAAGCTGCTCAAGTGATAGAAAAGTAGTAGAAGAAAATCCAATAGCATTCAACGAGCAAACTTTGGAGTTAATAAACCATTTGTGGCTGAAAGAATTAATGCGGGGATTGAAGATTTGAATACACAACTTGTTCTCAAAGCAATGAAAATAGCCTTAGAAAAGAATGCGCCTAAGGTGAACGTAAACGTTTAGAACAAGTATTAGCTAAATATCGAAAAGAAGCTTAAGAAAAATGGGGTTTTCTTCCCTAAAAGAGCTGTTCCATTGTTATACATAAGAACCCCTCTTAAATATCAAGGAGGGAGCGGTATAATCTCGTTTGGGTTCGAACCAGCGACCGCAACCTTATTAAGATGGCGGTCTTTTTGATATATTAATCTTCCTTCTGTATTATAAATTCCCAAAACTTCTTTAATTCCTCTCGCTTTTGAGGAGTCGCATTCTTTATATCTTCAAACCATTGATAAAGCTCAGGATCTTGTATGTCTGTAACTTGTCTCATTTCAGTTGTACCGAGGAGGTAATCAATTGATACTTCAAAGAAAGTCGCTAATTTTATCAATGTATTATAATCAGGTTCTCGATTTCCTTGTTCATACATTGCATATGTAGTTCGAGCAATCCCTAGTTGATTTGCCATGTCTTCTTGACGCAGTTTGCGTTCTTTTCGAAGAGTGTGTAGTCTAGTGCCAAACATATGCTACCTCCTTTTAGGTGTTTTCTATATCAATTATAACGTCACAATATGTAACATTTAACAAAGTACACGAAATGTGTAAAAAACATTGATTTCATACTTATCATTGTGTAATATAATTATTAATTACACATTTTGTGACAATGGAAGGGGGAAATAATGAGGTTTTGGTTATTAGAAAAACGTAAAAATAAAGAGAAAACACAAGATTGTATTGCATATAAGGCAAGAATATCTAGAAGTATGTATGCAATGATTGAAAGTGGTGAAAGAAATCCAAGTGTTCCTGTCGCAAAGAATATAGCTAAGGTACTAAATTTTGATTGGACTCTTTTTTTTGAAGATTAGTGTCACGATACGTGTAATTTTTAGAGGGAGAATTTAATTTCTATATTGTTTTCCTAAAACGAAATAAATTATTACTTATTTTTTAAAAAATATTAGAGAAGGGAAGTGTTTAATATGAACATGAAAACATTTGAAATGCGTGAAAAACGTTTAGCAGAACTACTAGGTGCAAAAGTACTATGGGAATTTATCAGTGCCGTCACAGAGGAAATTGAAAAGCAGGAATTAGAGTCTACACCAGGTTTGTTAGAAGATCTATTCATACATGTGAAAGAAACCATTCAAATTCAAAATATGAATCAACGCATAACAAAAGCCCCTGTAAAAACAGAGGCTGGTAGTATAGATAAAGAGACATTATATATAGAAGCATATGTAGAATTAATTAATCATAAGTTTGTTATTTCTGAATTAGCTGTAGAGCTTTCATCTGTTCTAAAAGAATTAAATTGTTTTGTTCAATCATCTTTGCCACAGCTTCAAAGTGAGCTTGATTCTCAAGAACCTCAATCTGCTTCTCTTTAGGGAGTGATTGAAGTATTTCTTTTATTTCTTTACACTCGTATATGTTATTCTCCGAGTCTTCGATTAATTTATTGCGACGATTGGTGTATTCAAGTGCACCTAAAGTCGCTAATGCGCGAGGATCTAATCCTAGAATTTCCATGTATTCCTCTCCTTTCCTCTACAATAATTCGATAGGGGGAAAGAGATTCCTTTAATAATTTGGTAGAGTTTTTATAGTTATATAACATATTTTTTATTAGTCAGAATTTTATTTAGCAGGAATACAATAGAATTAGACTTAAAATGTTTACCTTCGTCTAAATACAAGTTATACACACATATATTGATCTTATAAAGGTATATATTACACATAATATTATGTTAAAGGTGGCGAATTGTATCATGAAAGATTTTGTTCTCGAAAAAGAAAACATTATTCGTAAATATGGTGAATGGACCGCTTATGATATTAAATTAACGGATACTCTATATACAAGAGATATTCGACAACCAAATCCTGCGTTAAAAAAAATTGTGACAATGATTCAAGATATCACACAATGTGATTTTAAAAATCTTCGAATCTTAGATTTAGCTTGTTTAGAGGGGCATTACGCTATTGAGTTTGCTATGCAAGGAGCAACTGTTGTAGGGATAGAAGGAAGAGAATCAAACGTACAAAAAGCTATATTCGCTAAAGATTTATTAAGGCTGGAAAACTTAACCTTTTATCAAGATGATGTAAGAAATTTAAGTGCTGAAAAATATGGTCAATTTGATATTGTTTTATGCTCTGGTATTTTATATCATTTAGATTGCTCAGATGTATTCCCTTTTTTAGAAAAAGTGTATGAAGTATGCAAAAGGTTTGTAATAATTGATACTCATATCACTCATACTCCGAATGTATCAGTACTCTATAAAAATTATGAATATAAGGGGCACACAATGCTAGAACACTCTGCTAATTCATCAATAGAAGAACGTTTAAAATCAAAATGGGCATCATTAGATAACATTACTAGTTTTTGGATGACAAAATCCTCTCTATACAATTTTTTAACGCGAACAGGTTTCTCTTCTATAAATGAATCCAGAAGTTTAGTTCAAGAAGATAGGGTTACTGTTGTAGCTTTTAAGAAATATCCTATAGAAATTAAAAGCTCTCCTGAAACAGAAAAATACATTGAACCCGATTATTTAGAATGCTAAAAATAACACGTTTAAGTTTAATATCCTAATTACTCTGTATGAGGTAGTACTATATGCCCTTCAAGCTAAAAACTTAAAGTATCCCTAAACAAAATTATCAATTTTCCAAAAGCTATTTATATAAATGCAATCCGTTCCTTCCGCTTTGGGGGCACTATAAAGTTTTAGCTTTATAGTGATGGGATAGCACCGCATTGCTATCAACTTAAAGAAATACTTCCGAAAACAAAAAATGAAAATAATAATAAAAAAGCTTATCATTACATGTTAAAGGATAAGCTTTTTTACTTAGAGTTCGATAGAACTCTTTACTTAGGAATTCTCCACTTCTAAACGAAGTGAAAGTGAGGGTAGTTCAATTGTAATTACAACAAATTAGTTAACAAAGACTTAAATACAAGTGGTTACTAAAATAGTTTTTTTCTTAAATTGTTCTCATTTAATGTACCTCATGTATCAGTCTTCTTATCTCATTTTTTCTAAGAGTCATCCCAGCTTCAGAAACTGTGTAACGGAAACCAAAGAAACATGAAGCCAAATTAATACAGTAAAATAACAATTTAAAAATATGTTGTGATTATAAAATGGTGCCAAGAAAGGATTGCTCATTTTATGCTTCTACAGTTCATACAATAAATTGATGAATTTTTAAAAGCGTAACTATATTTGGAATTTTAGGCTGATGGTGAGGGAAGTAAAGATGCTTGGTGTTGTGAAAAATTAGGTAGTTTAAAAGGGGATTTTTTATGAAGAATGAACGAGTAGTAACTTGTAATAAAAAAGGAAGTATTGCTGTCGTTACAATTAAAAATCCACCAGTCAACACTTTAAGTTTAGAAGTAGTTCAACAATTAGTAGATGTATTAGAGGAAATAGAAATTGATAATGATATTTCAGTCGTAATTATAACTGGAAGTGGAGAAAAGGCCTTTGTAGCAGGAGGGAATATAAAAGAATTTCCAGATTGGATGGGCAAAGGTGAAAAATATGCCGAGATGAAATCATTAGAATTGCACCAACCTCTTAATCAACTAGAGAATCTGTCTAAACCGACTATAGCTGCTGTTAATGGGTTAGCACTAGGTGGTGGATGTGAATTAGCACTTGCTTGTGACTTAAGGATAATAGAAGAACAATCTTTAATTGGATTACCGGAAATTACGTTAGGTTTATTTCCTGGGGCTGGAGGAACCCAACGCTTACCTAGATTAATTGGAGAAGGGAAAGCAAAAGAGATGATGTTCACAGGGAAATCGATTACAGCTAAAGAAGCAAAAGAAATAGGCTTGGTTAACTACATTACCCCTCGAGGAGAGGCGTTAAATAAAGCAAAAGAGATTGCAAGGGATATAAGTAAATTTTCTCTTCCAGCTCTCGCCTATATGAAGTTGGCAATTCGCGAAGGGGCAGCAGTACCTTTACAAGAAGGGCTTGAGATTGAAGCGCGTTACTTTGGAAAAGTATTTCAAACAGAAGATGTGAAGGAGGGGGTAAAGGCATTTATTGAAAAAAGAATGCCGCATTTTACAAATAAATAGAATGGGGCGAAAAAGTTATCCAGGTTTATTCTACACTATGTCAACATAGATGCTGTTTTTAAAGCTATTTATTTGTTTTTCGCAACACCTTTCAGATCTAGTTCGTCTAATAAATAGATTTGTAGTAGCATGTCTATTTCAAAAGTGAAAATAAATAAAAAGGCGGAGGAATAGAATGGAAAATGGTACAAATGAAAAGGAAATAAATCAAACGCCTTTAGTAAGTGTATTAATTCCTACGTATAATCGTCCACACTACTTTGAAAAAGCTTTATGTAGTGTATTAGAACAAACGTATCCTAATATAGAAATTATAATAGGGGATGATAGTACAAACGACGAAACAGAGAAAGTGTTACAAAAGTACTTGTATGATCATTCAAATATTATTTATATAAAAAATAAGTCAACTCTTGGACAATTTGAGAACTCACGTATGTTATTTCATAAAGCGAAAGGTGAGTATATAAACTTCTTAATGGATGATGATTTATTTCATGTAAATAAAATTGAAAAAATGATGAAATACTTTTTAAATGACCTAGATAATGAAATTAAGCTTGTAACATCCCATCGCCAAGTAATGGATGCAGAAGGAAACCTATTGCCAGATGTTTATGCAACGATGCGTTTATTTTTTACAGATACGATTATAGATGGGCTACAATTAGGAAAAATGGTGATTATGAATCAAAAGAATTATATAGGAGAACCGACAACGGTTTTATTTCGTAAAAGTGATTTAACAGAACCGTATGGTGTATTTGATAAAAGGCGGTATCTTTGCAACGTAGATGTAGCTTCATGGTTATCCTTACTGAGTAAAGGGAAAGCAGTATATATAGCGGAGACACTCAGTTACTTTCGATTACATTCAAATCAGCAGTTAAATGAATCTAATAAAATGATGGATGGGTTAGAGGATTTTTCTCATAGTATTATTATAGCTGGAGAAAAATATGGTTTCTTATCCACCGAAGAGGAGTTAGACAGAGCTATTACAAATTTTCTAGACTATGCAAGAAGAATTGTTCCATCATCCATATTATATTCATTGGATTACTATCAACAAATCAAGCTAAAGAAAATAAATATTGAAAAGAAAAAACAGCGTATGAATATCAACTCGCACCTCCCAAAAGTCAGTATACTAATTCCTGCCTACAATAGACCTCATTACTTAGAATTAGCCCTCAAAAGTGCTTTGAATCAAACCTATGAAAATATTGAAATTATAATTTCTGACGATAGTACAAATGATGAAGTAAAAACAATGATCCAGCCATACTTAAAAGAACATGAATGTATAACATATGTTAAAAATGAAAATCCATTGGTGGCTGAAAATTTTAATCAATGTATAGAGCTTGCTACTGGTGAATATATAAATTTTTTATTAGATGATGATTTATTTCATCTTGAAAAGATTGAGAGAATGATGAAATACTTTTTTGAATTAGAAAACATTGCATTTGTGACGTCGTACCGTGAACTGATTGATGAGAATGGAGAGGTATTACCCCCCTCAACATTGAATGTGAAAATTGCCATAGATACTACAATTTTTGAAGGGGAAACACTAGGGAATTATATGTTGAAAAACTTGAAAAACGTAGTTGGAGAACCGACAACGGTTTTGTTTAATCGCAATTTTTTTGGAGGGAAATTTGGTTATTTTAAGGGGAAAGCGTATTCTTCTATTAATGACATTGCAACTTGGTTAGATATGATGAGGAAAGGAAAAGTAGTTTATATAGAGGAACCTCTTAGCTACTTTCGACAACACAGTGGACAAAATCAAAAACAAATGTACTTTATATTAATGACAATTGAAGAATGGATTGAATTAATTACAGATGCACATAATAGTGGGTTTTTAAATTCTGAACAAGATTATAAAGAGAGCTTATCTTATTGTTTGGAGAATGCGGGATTTATACTTAAGGATGCAGTAAGAAGTGGAGAACTAGATCAAATTTATAATGAAAAGATAAAAAGCGGGTTAATTAAACTAGTTACTCATATATTTGAGAAAAATATTTGTTATTGCCAATATTGCAATCAAGAATTTAAAAGTTTTTCTCCTTGGCCAGCACATTATGATTTTCTAAAATATGAATTTGAGATGTGGAATAAAGATACAGGTATCTGTCCAGTTTGCTATTCGATGGATCGTGACAGATTGTATCGTGCGTACATTGAAACAGAAACAGATTTGTTAAGTAGGAATTATACTATGCTTCATATTGCACCTGAAGTGAAGGTAAGAGGATGGCTTAACCAGCTTGAAAACATTACTTATATATGTGGGGATTTAGAACCAAAGGATTCTTTAATGGAGGAAATTGATATTACGAGAATTGCATACGAAAATAATACCTTTGATGTTATTTTATGTAGTCATGTATTAGAACACGTGCCTGACGATGAAAAAGCAATGCGAGAATTATATAGGGTACTAAAGCCAAATGGATGGGGAATTATTCAAGTGCCAATCGTAATGAATGTAGATTTTATTATAGAAGATAAATCTATTGTAACGCCATTATTGAGAAAAATAGCCTTTGGTCAAGAAGATCATGTTAGGATTTATAATCGTTCGGGATTTATTCAACGATTAACAGATGCGGGCTTTAAGGTGGAATTGTATAACATAGCTCAGAAACAAGGAATAGAAATTGCTAGGAAATTCGGATTATCTGAAACGGATATGCTCTATATTGTCCGAAAATGATAGAAAGGAATAGATGCATATGGAGAATATTCCTTTTTTACGTGCGTCAATTGTACCTGCAAACGAGTACTTAGATGAATTAGAGCGAATTGATACATCTCACATATATACAAATTATGGACCTATAAATCAACGTTTTGAAGAAACAATTATGTCGGAATTTTTTCAGAACAGGGGAGCAGTTACAACAGTAGCAAACGCAACGCTAGGGTTAATGGCGGCAATTCAATGTAAGAAAAGAAAAAAAGGAAAGTATGCTCTTATGCCTAGTTTTACATTCCCTGCTACTCCATTGGCAGCTATTTGGTGTGGCTTGGAGCCTTATTTTATTGATATTTCATTAGATGATTGGTGTATGGATAAAACGGTACTTTTGGATAAGATTGATGAATTAAAAGAAGAGGTTGCAGTTGTTGTTCCATATGCAACATTCGGATCATGGATGGACTTGAAAGACTATGAAGAATTAGAGAAAAAGGGCGTTCCGGTTGTTGTAGATGCGGCACCAGGGTTTGGATTAATGCATGAGGGTATACATTACGGTCAGAATTTTAGTGGTATGATTGTATATAGCTTTCATGCAACAAAGCCTTTCGGAATTGGTGAAGGTGGTATGATATATAGCCATAATGAGGAAGAGATAAATCAAATTAAAAAAATAGGTAATTTTGGATTTGATCATAATCGTGAATGTACGATGATGGGGTTTAACTGTAAAATGACTGAATATGCAGCAGCTATTGGGATTACAACGATAAATAAATGGAATCAAAAAATGCAAGAACGAACTCGTATCTCTGAATGGTATAAACAGTTATTACAAAGTACGGGATTAATAAAAAAAGGCTGGCAAGTTCAAAGGACAAAAGCAGTTATTCATCAATTTATGCCTATCCTCTGTTCAGAAAAAATTAACAATATGCAGATAATAGAAGAGTTGAAAAAGCAAAAGATAGAAGCTAGATCATATTTTTCACCATCTTGTCATCAACAAGATTTCTTTAAAAAATATAAGTCTACAGATTTAACAAATACAAATAAAATAGAAAAACGAATCATTAGTCTACCTTTATGGGAAGGAATGACAAAAGAAATCGTAGAGAAAATTATAATGTGTTTAATGCAGAAGGGGGTTTCCACAAATGAATAGTTTTTATAGTCAAGAAGAGTTGAGCGAAATTGGCTTTCTATCTGTCGGGGAAAATGTATTAATAAGTAAAAAAACCAGCATATATAATCCAGGTGCTATATCTGTTGGGAATAATGTAAGAATCGATGACTTTTGCATTTTAAGTGGCAAAATTACAATTGGAAGTTATTCGCATATAGCGGCATATACAGCGTTATTTGGAGGAGAAATGGGGATTGAAATGCATGATTTTGCAAATATTTCATCAAAAACAATTGTATATGCAGCAATTGATGATTTTAGCGGAAATACATTAATGGGACCGACTGTTCTAGATCAATATAAAAATGTGAAAGCTGGAAAAGTTATTTTAAAAAAGCATGCCATTGTTGGTGCGCATTCTATTATCTTTCCAAATGTAGTAATAGGAGAAGGAGCGGCTGTTGGTGCGATGAGTATGGTAAAAGAAAGTTTAGATGATTGGTATATGTATGCTGGGGTGCCTGTGAGAAAAATAAAAGCTCGTAAAAAAAAGATAGTAGAATTAGAAAATGAATTTTTAAAAAGCATTAATTCCTGAGTGTTTAAAAGATTTTGTTGCAGCATTTCTCAAAAAAATAAAAATAGAAGAAATGACAAATGTATCAAAAGCTACTCTTTACAGAGCAATTAGAAAAAGAAAAAAGGATATTATTTAAGTACTCACTTAATACGTGAGTACTTTTTTGGTTTAAATAAAGCATTTAAAAAATATCTGAAACAAAAATGTAAAAGTAGATGATTTAGAAATATATATTAAACTGGTGATAGTTATGATGAAAAAATGTACTTAATCTATCGGTTATAGGTTAGTTGAAGAGTGGTTTTTATTTGTTGGGGGTCTGGAGAAGTCAAAAACGCTAATGGTGGATATCGAGTGTTATTTAAAAAAGAGGTTGGGTATCTAAAAGTTCCAACCCTTTTTGTGAATGAGTAAATTCAGATAGAAAAATGTTCTATATTATAATTAATGCTGTGAATATAAAAAGTAATAATTTTTTTATAAAAAACCATGATATGAATATTCTTTTTTCTTATCCTATCTTGGTGGTTGTATTATAGATTTATAATCTCCTTGCTCCCCTGATGTTAAGCATATCAGTTGGCATTCTAAGAGATTTAATTGTACACATCTCATTATCTTTAAAAGAGAATATTGCTGTAACCATCTCATGACCTGCTTCAAGGTCAATTCTGTGTACAAATAAACGTGTTCCAGCAGGAATTACAAATAGAAAAGATGTTTGACCAGTAGGGGTCATTTCTATTTTTAAATCTTTTTGTGTGTCATAAAAATGTCCAACCTCAAATGCATGAAATTCATTTGAGTTATTATAATAGTTATATGGATATAGATTCTAATACATAAATCTAACCTCTTTCTTTTTGTAAATTTATTTAATACATTAACCTATTAAAGCAAATATAAGAGTGATCTCGATAGGTTAGGCTTAGAAAGTGACTATTGAATTCGAAGAAGTTAAAATGTGAAAAGTTTCACTTATGTTAACCTGAATATCTATTACTAATTTACTCTATATAAAAAAGCAGCTGTACAAAAGTACAGCTAGTCTTCTTCGCAAATTTATATGGCCTGGATGACGAATTGGGATTTAGGTATATATAGTAATTGTGCTGCTAAGGAAGTTGTTGTGTTAGCAAATGGGTATGCTTCCTTATAAAGAAATTTACTATACACTATTTCATTCATTTCAAAGGTCGTATACAGTTTTTTAAGGATTTTTTGAGAAATTTTATTTGTACAAGCAGCGATAAAATCATAATCTCTTTTACTTATTTCTTGAATGGCATGTGAAAGAAGGGTAGTGATTATACCACTTCCCATCCAATCTGGATGACAAGCGCCCATATCTAGATAGACCAATTTTTCTTTATCTAAATGAGAAAATTCAATAGATTCTGTCTCTAATGTATCTAAAAGTTGAAAAATAGGTTCCATTTGCGGGCATAGTTCAATCGCTTTCTCTGTATCTATTAGTGGCTGAGTTACTTTTTTTGTTAAAAGAACTCCAACAATTTGAAAATTTTCTATTGCTACAAATGACATAGCTTGAGATACAGCTTGTTTCATCATTTCTTCGCACATTTTGTGAAAAGGAGCAAAAGGAATTTGTAAACTGCTTACAAGAGGTTCGTTATTCACAAAGGAATGTGCAAGTAAGTGTGCTGCATCTTTCACGTGGTGTGTATCAAGTAGCTCTATATTCATATGTTTTTCCTCTTTCCTGATATAGTTAATAGTAATTAAAAGGATTAAAAAATTTTATTTAATTTAGTTAAGTTTAACTATTAAAGCGCTAACAAAAATGGTGATTAAACATATGAATAAATCTGTTTAGTAGCAATCGAAATATTTTCATAAAGAAATGCTACAATCTCATCTATAGATTCAACAGTTGTATATGGAGAGATAGAAAAGAATTTTAATGTGGAAATTGAATTTCTACCACAACTGTTTATTGCATCTACTACACAAGAACGAGTTGTATCACCAAAAAATACTTGATCGCGATTTTTTCCTAGGTAATTAAATAGTTCTATATTTAATCGGTTTGTATCCTCAATCTCTTCTTTTGTTGCAAGACCTATTCGTTCTTTTTTCCAATTTTCTTGGCCATCTCCATTCATATAGAAACGGAAAGTTGTAATTGGTCCATATGTAAAATCATTTGTGATTGCGACTTGAGGTAGAGCTTCACGTAACTTCTCTCTAAATAATAGATTTACACGAATATAATTTGCTAATAATTTTTGATATCCTTCAATTCCAAAGGCTACTAGATTGATATACATCGGAATAGCACTACCAGCTCGTGAGCATTCTAAGGTATAGCCTGTATGATAACTACCATATGATCTATTACCAAGATAAGGTGTATCATCTTGTTCAATGTCCATCAGTTGTAAATCAGTATGATTTTTTACGATTAAAATACTTGAAGCATAAGGTGTTTGTCCTAATTTATGAAAATCAAAACATACACTATCTGCAAGAGACATATATTGCATTTTATCTTGTACGTATTGTAAGGCATTTTTTACAGTAGGTTCAAATGAGAGTGGATTTTCTACAAAATTATAATTGTTAAAGAAGCTATAGAATCCGCCCATTGCAGAATCAGCATGGATATAAATAGGCTTTAATTTATATTTTTTCTGTATTGTTTCAGCGCTCTCTTTAATTTTTTTTATATCATCAATGGTAAATGTATCTGTGGACCCCATAGTAGCTAGAATATAGAGAGGGATACCGCCATTTTTAATAACCTGTATCATTTTATTCTCTAAATCTTCTATATCCATAGAATTTGTATAAGGATCAGTTTTTACTTTTATTAAGTGATTTGACCCGATGCCAGTTGCTTCAGCTGACTTTAATAAACTATAATGTGCATTTTCAGAAGCAAAGCAATATACATTTTGTGGAGCGCCATGTTCTTTTGCTGATGGGAATTGTTTAGAAATTGCTAAGCGCAAGCTCGAAAACACACATCCTTGTCCACCCCATGTTGTATAGCCACCGCTATTATGCGGATTATAACCAATCAGTTTTGAAAGCATGGATACAACTTTTACTTCTGCTTCAGCTGCCCCTGGACCATATACATCCCAAACACCATTACCATTTAAAAGGGCCATGGTTATTACACCTAATAGTGAAGGTATACTTGGTAGTGGTACAGCGTTAGACAAGTAATATTTATTTGGATAAGGATGACCATTCATAAATTGGTTTAGCTCTTCTATAACCTCAGACATAGTGATTCCAGCTAGTGGAATATGACTTTGGTGAATTAAGTTATTGTAGTATCCTTCGGATTTTTCCTCACATTTACCTAAAGTAGCTCGCTCTTCATTTTTTAATCGGTCAAGATTTTTAATTATTTTCTGCATAGATTCTAATAAAAGTTGTTGTTTTTCTTCATTTCCGTCAACGCTCGGAAATAGTTTTAAAATATCTTGCATGCAGTCACTTCTCCTTGTGAAAAACTGGATTTTTATTTTACTTGGTTAAACATAAGGGTATAATGATTTGTAATTGCCCTTTCGAACACTTAGAAATGAGGAGCTATTTAGAAAAAAATGTAATTCCATAGAAGATTATATGAACTATGGAATTTAAAGTAAAGAAAAATTTTTTGATTTATTTTAAAAAAGTAATTGTGAGATAATGAAGTTTCTAAAAATATTTCTGAATTAATTGTTTATTCGGTTTGGATGTTGCCCTAGCATGTATTCAACTAGTGTAATAGATATTTTTATATAATGTAGAACGTATTATAAGGTAGTTTAATAAAAGGGTTCAAATACCTTATAAACTGTAGATATTGTTGGGAAAAGATAAAAGAAATTGGTTGGAAGTGCTAAAGATATATTCTAGTGGAGAAGAAGTAGTAGTATGGATTTGGTAGAAAAATCAGCATAATTTTTTATAGAAGAATAATTACTTAATCAAAGTTGTTTAATGAATTTAATTTTATTATCTAATAATAATGGACGAATTAAATGTGAAGAGTTTTCTTTAACCTGATTAGAATTTTTTGCACCAGGAATAGCAACTGAAATGGCTGGGTGAAGGAGAAAAAGATGAGAATAGATCTACCAGATAAAGTAACAAAATATGATCATGTAGATTTATATGATGAGAATGGGAGTAAAGTGGATATTAAAAGTACAGATGCTCTTATTCCATATAAAAAGTAAGAATTGAGGTCGAAAATGAACGTAAGGGGAATACAAGCAGAATTTGAAAAGTTACACTATTTTGATGCATGGGTTACTAAATTAGTATGCGACTATTTTGGTGATGAGGTATACCTAACTTATAAGAATGAAAATGGCGACGTAGATTTTCAATTTAGCGGTTGCTATAGAATAGATTTCAAACATAGCATGGGATATGTAAAAGAAAAACCAATAAAAACATTTACATATGAACAGTTACCATATTTTCTTCATGATATTGAAATTGGTGAAGTAGAAAAAGAGGGCTTGAAATTATTTACCTGTAATATAATTATGCCCCCTATGGAATTAGAAATATGGTGTAAGGATATAAAAATTGAAAGCTAAGTATTATAATAAAAAACGCTCCAATTATTGTTAAAAATTTACAAGTATTAGATGTGAAAATACTAGGATTTCCTACAGGTTTCAATATAAGAATAAATCTTGCAAATGCATTTACGGATTGAGCTAATAGAATAGCAAGCCATAAGATTGATATTCCGGCTGCGAGAAATATTGATAACATTGATTTATGTAATGTGTTATATGACCTGGGTGTACCACAGGAAAAAACGTTAAGTTTATAGCGGGCTAAAAGTCTGCTAATCAATTCATGACAACATCCATAGACTTTGTTTCTATACTGAGATGAAATAGAGAGGATATTTATTATAGAAACAATCCAATTAGATAACGGAAATTTACAAGTAAAGAGATAATGCATAAAATATTGAAAAATAAATTAGATTTACCAAATTATTATGGAGAGAATGCTGATGCATTGTGGGCTTGCTTAACAGCATGGGTTACTCTTCCTTTAACAATAGAATGGGAGTTTTTTAAAGATAGTAAGAATATGTTGGGCTCTGAAGCGGATTTGATTTTAGAAACATTTCAAGATGCTCAAGAAGAAATGACAGGTGAATTTTATATTGTTGTAAAATAATGGAAAGAACCTTGAGTAAACATAAAACTGTGGAAATATTTAATTTCTGCGGTTTTTATTATATTAATTTCGATGATTTTAATTTGAAAAATAAATTTTTGGTTGATAGGAGCTTGTATATGAAAGTAAAGTGTATAAAAAATTCAGGAGATACATTTTCAGAGGAGTTATTAAAACAAGGATATAATCGAGATTCAATAATAAATTTAGAAATCCATAAGGAATATGTGGTTTATGGTATGAGTTTATTAAATGGAGAATTAGACTATCTAATCTTAGGGGAAAATGAAAACTTGCCTTCATGGTACCCAGGTGAATTGTTTGAAGTGTCGAATCCTTTACAACCTTTAGAATGGTATTTTGCAGATCATAAACATAGTAAAGCGACAACAATAGAATATATATGGGGTTATAAAGAATTAGCTTTAAACGATAGACATGCTCTAGGTTTAATGGAAAGAGAGAATAAAGATATAGAAATATTTTTAAAGCGTAAAGCTGAAATGGATGAATTTGAGGAATTGTAATAGTATATGAATTAATTGATTAACCTATAAAAAGCGTAGAAATTAAATATTTCTACGTTTTTTTGTACATAACATTTAAATAAACAGCTTATTTTTGGAAAAGTTGAAAGATGTCATTTATGTTGGCGCAAATATCTATTACAATGTATTCTATATAAAAAAAGTAGCTGCAAGTGCAACTACTTTTTCATAAAAACATTATGATTCTAATAACACCTTTAGCGTAAACTTGCGCTTAATGGTACTTGAGAATAAACTGTGAAATTGTTACCATAAGTACCGTGTCTTGAAAATGAGGAAGAAATTGAACTGTTCCAACTTTTGTAGGTAGCCCCAGATGTATCTGTTCTTAGAAGTACATTTGAAAAGCTAGCTTGGCTAAAGGAGTTACGTCCAGTATCTTCAACCCCCTGAACCATTTTTACTGGCTCATATTGAGAAAATGAGCCATATACAGGCTGATTTGCATATCTAGGGTTTCCATTTACATACATAGTAACCGTACCATTTCCGTTATTAACTATTTTAAGATTTACTTGATCACCATCTTTAATTGACGCATCAAACTGTGTGTTCCAATACTTACTGTTTTGACCTGATTCATTATATCCTGAATTTAGAAATACTTTATATCCACTTGGTGTTTTGGAAATACCACCCTCAACTTTAGATGCTCCAATACCTAAATACCAATTCACATACCCATCTTTAACAACAACTGATTTTGGTAGATTTATATCAGCTGCAATCCCAGTATAGGTACTATTTGTAACACTTTTTACAGCACCTTCTGTAGCTGCAAAACTAGTAGTTGAAAACATTGATAGAGAAATTAGAAGTGAACCAACTAGATACATCATTTTTTTCTTACTTTTTCTTAATACTTGATTCATTTTAGATCCCCCATATTTTAAATTATTAAATTGTATGGAAAGTTGGCCAACTAACTACAACTTACAAACTAAAGATATATCAGGTTTTATTTAATGTATATATTTTCCTGTTAGAAGTCATCGAAATGTCAAATAGATTTGTTTTTTCGTATTTATCAATATAGGTGGAGTTGACAGATTAAAGTAGTATGTCTATTTAAATGTAAGAAAATTTTGTTAAAAATCCTATAAAAACCTATAAATGTATTGAGGATAATATGTACTATGATTCATTTAGGAGAGAAAAATATGGAATGAATATAGTGGGATCTATCAAAGAGTATATCTGAAATGTTTATAAATAGATTAAATTCAAAGAAAATAAATAAATCGTTTTTCTTAAGGAATTCATTGAAATAGTCCGTAGATTAAGGGGAATATATGATTTATAAGATATGGATTTCCTATATAAAAGAAGAAAGGGGATCCAGGTATGGGAATTACAAATACAAGATCGAAGTTAGATAATGCAGCTATTGAAGAGGCTATAGAGGCATTAAAAGGTGAAAATGAATGTTTACGTATGGAAATCGATTACTTAAAAAAGTTAAAGGCCTTCGTTCAAAAAAAGATGAAATTACAGAACAAGACAAAGAAAGAGTAATTTATCTTACAAAATTCGAAAGTACAGAGCATATTAAGATAGTATTAGATAATTATATAGGTCATTACAATCGCAAAAGAATCCAAGTACAGTTAAAAGGAATGAGTCCAGTACAATACCGGACTCACATTCAAACAGCTGCTTAATTTTTTGTTTAATTCTTCAGGTCCAGTTCATCATAGGCGAGCGATTGTTGGCTTGCTACGCGCAGTGATTGTTATTCTTTAACTCATCTCATATTACGTTAGTTTAAGTATTGAGAGTAAAAGAATAGGAATAGAAAAATTAATGTTTTGCTAAATAATCTATTAAAGAAACTTAAAGGAATAACAAGTTCTCCTATTGTAAGGATTTTAAGTTTATCCTTATTTAGTCCTTTTATTAATTCTTTTAATGTTTGGAAATTTATTTTATTAACGAAAGACCAACTTGGCACAGCTTTTGTATCTGAACCTATTTTGAAAATGATATGAATACTATGTGCATGAAAACCGCTTATTATTAAAATAAGCATAAACCCTAAAATAATGAACCAAGTCATTTTTCAACATCTCCTTTCAGTATTTAATATTAAGATATTAAAACTGTTGAGAAAGTGTGCTGTTGTCCATGAAAAATATTGAGAATTTGTTGAGGGAATATTGAGGATGTTGCAATGCGATTGATTGTAGCGGAGTTAATAATGCTTGTCATATTATATGTGTGAAAAAAGGAAATAGGAAAGAGAACAGTTGCGTAGACTGTTCTCTAAGGAGCGGAAGTGCTGAACATTTTCAATGACAATGATTCAAGCATTCCGTTAATAGTATGTGTAAATATTTATGATTCATACAAGAAAGGCAGCTATAAAAAATAGCCGCCTTGCCCAGGGAGATTTCAAGAAAATTAGAGATTCATTATGGATACAGATTGGCTGTTACCAGCCTTTTTTAGTATTGGAGAAAATTTCATTAATTATTCATACGTTAAAATTATATTATTTGAAAGATAATGATAGGAATTAGGTCAAAATTGCTAGTGAACAAAACTTTGAGGAATATTGAAACGAAATCAGCATTAATGCTCCAAAATAGTGTTAATAAATTTATCAAAGAAGGACGAGAACTAATGCATCGGGAACAAAAGTTGGTTCCGAACTGGCAAGTTCAATGGATTAGGGAACACCCTATCATTAATGAACGGGAAACGATAGAATTCAATGACAATAGAATATCGCTGTTTATAGCCCAAAATGGAAAATGTGCAGTAACTGGGGAAGAATTGATTCTAACGGAAATGGATTGCCATCATAAAAACATTAAAAAAGGATCTATGCCTAATAAACTAACAAGATAGCTCTAACCTAAAGCGAGCAAAATTAGCTTAAAGACTTTTGATATGAAGGAAAAAGAAGCAGTAGGCTGCTCATGTGATAAAAAAGTAGTAGAAGAAAATCCAATAGCATTCAACGAGCAAACTTTGGAGTTAGTAAACCATTTGTAGCTGAAGGGGATTAATGCGGGGATTGAAGATTTGAATGCACAACTTGTTCTCAAAGTAATGGAAACAGCTTTAGAAAAGAATGCGCCTAAGGTGAACGTAAACGTTGAGAACAAGTATTAGCTAAATATCGAAAAGAAGCTTAAGTCAAATGGAAGTAGATTATATTATGTGAGAGAGATTTAATCATGTGTGGAGTATTCAATAGATTAATGATTTTCAAGAGGTGAGGAAATTTGGTATTTCTGTAGGGAATATTTTGAAAATATTTAAACGGAAACCCCAGTAAGTAATTTTACTAGGCTATGATTAAGCTGAAAAACAAAAAGTAATTTCAAGTAGTAAGGGTTTGGTGTGATTATAATGCCTGAGCAACTATCAATATTTGATTTTGAAAAGGCTTATATTAAAAAGCTCAATTCTATGGTGCGTTATACATATATTATTATTTATATATCAAATGAAACAAAGGTAATTGATAAACTCCCAAAAGAAATTGCACTAGATGATTATTATGAGTTGTTTTAATTAATATTTTTATATTAATATTAAATTACATATAAATATTTGGATTAATAATGGGAGGAATTTTTTTGTCTGGGGTTAATACAAATGAGCAAGCTCAAAATAATACTAGTAAAACAAGTATCCAAGAGGAAGCAAGAATACGTGGTATAGAAAAAAGTCGTAGCATATATAGTTACCTAAATGAGGAGTATACAAGCTTTAAAAAGGGTAATAACCTTTGGGAAATGGAAAAGTTTAAAGAGTATATTGACTCAAAAATCAGTGATAAGAAGCAACTAAACCTTTATTATTCTATGTTAGTTTCTTATATTGATACTGTGAAAATTAATTTTCAAATTTATACAATATTTGCTACTTTTGTCGGGATTGTAGTATCGATATTAATAGCTACCACGGCGCAATTAGCGCAAATTTCCAGTAAGGTTGGTGGAGAAAATATAGATTATGCTAAAACAATTATAGACATTGTAGGAAACAGTAATATGAAAATAATTCTAATTCCAAGCATTGTATTTCCATTGGTACTGATTTTGGCAATAAGAAACCATCGTATTATAGATAAAGCAAATTTATTTTTAGCGATTTTAGGATCCATCAAAGAAGATAGAGAACAAGATTAAGTAGTCCGAGAACGAAAGCGTGAGGCACTGGTTCACGTATAACTTTCTGAAACTAGCAATCTTCTTATGAACTTTATGTAAAGCTATTAGCTAAGATTTTAAAAGATAGAGGAATTCATCCAAGCAAAGGTTTATGGGCACATAAAGATATTACTTACAAATTAGGTGGAACTGACTACAAAGATCCAATTGATTACCTTCGCAGTCATGGTGTACCAGAATCACAATTCAGAGCGGAGGTACAAAAGGCGTATGAAGATGCGATAGTTACAGTTAAACCAAAAACCACAAGAACCATCTCAAAACGTTGTAAGCGGAAACAGGAGTAGCTTATATTGATGGACTTAACGTAAACCTAAGAAGTGTACCATCAATAAATTATGGTGTTATCCGTCAATTAAATAAAGGAGAAGCATAACAAGTATGGGGAAAACAAGGTGATTGGTTAAATCTTGGCGGTAACCAATGGATTTATAACAACCCATCTTACATTAAATATCAAGGGGAACAAACTTCTGCAGTAAGTTCTGTAGAAGATAAACGTGTTGTTTCTAAAGTGGACGACCTCTCTGCTTCTTGGTCTGATAAAGATGTAGCAGGAACGGTAGATGAAGGGCTAGGATTTATGATTGATGCTAAAGTATCAATTAATGGTTCACCACAATATAAAGTACATAACAGCAAAGGTACAACATACTATGTAACTGCAAATGAAGCCTATGTGTATGTGAAGTAGAGAAAAGGGCTACTCAATATGAATAACCCTTTTTCTTATAAATTGGTAGAAAACAACATACTAATAACTATTTAGAATACTTTTCAAACGCTTTACTAATAACTACAAGTCCTATTATGAAAGAAAGTGTTCTTATAATTAATTCGGCAACTAGCAAATCACCCATAGTCTTTGAAACATCATATAATTCACCAGTAATAATAATTGGTGCCATGATTATTAGTATTCCTATTAGAATTTGAATGAACAGAATATATTTAGGTTGCAGAGAGATCACCTCCATTAAATTAGCATGTATAATGAACTTAACATGTAATTAAGAAGTAATCGATCATTTAAAAATTTATCAACTTTAAAAATATACATATCCTTCTTTATAAATATATTTATAGTGACTCGTCGCATAAGATGCATTAAAACCTACACTTCCTGTCTTCCCTACAGTAATGGATACATTGCCATTAAAAGTAGTTGTACCATTATTATGAAAATCACCATTAACAATATAGAAAATTCTGTTAGGATCCTCTAAATTCGCTTGAACTGTACCACTGAACGTTTTAGAAAGACCATTTGCATCTCTATTCATATTAATATGTTTTATTTCCTTAATACCCCTGAAGCTACCACCCCATTCATTTGTTTCACAATAAAACCTTAATGAAGGGCTATAGAAAGGTGTTACTGAAAAATTGGTTGTTAGTGTTCTGTACGTAGCGGCAAGTGTTGCAGCAGATGATTGTCCACGAGCTTTCCCTTGAGTCATGAGTTGCTGAGAAATTTCTTCTCTAGGTTTATTGGTATCTGCAGCAATTTGACTAACAAGTTCCCCAAACGTTAATACCTCACTCATTTGTACATTCGATTGATCTGATAAATCTAATACATTACCTTTTTTTACAGTAGAATCAGCTGTGTTACCCTCAGATGCACTTGCAATTGTTCCTCCTCCGAATATAGCAAGAGATAATCCTGCAACACTTAAAACGCTACTAATCTTTTTCATTTTTCATACCTCCTAAAATATTAATTAAGAAAATACCATGCTAATTTACCTTTATTTGTTAGCATAGTTAAATGTTAACTCTTAAAGTATGGAAAATAAATACTTAACAACCAAATATTTTCCATAAATATTTCGACAAATAGGGTTCACACAATACCATTACTAGCATTACGATTAGTTTTATATAGGTAATTCTTTCTTTACAATCTAACGATTTACCGATAAATTTTCGTCAATTGATAAAATAATGTAGGAATATTGAAAATATTTTTTATAAATTTGTTTTTTACAACTTATTACAATTAAACTTTGTTATGATTGTTTTTATATAAACTGAATAAAGGAGATTATGATATGATAATTCTGAATAATGAAAAAGTTACTAAATTATTAAACGAATGGTATAAAGTTATTTTATCTAAACAAATAACAAAAGCGACAAGAATGAAAGAAGAAGTTGATGAAAAGATTAGTGTCTTAATGGTCGAACAAAATCGAGATCTACAAGATCAAAATCTCTTATTGTATTATTCTCTATTGGATTATAGTTATAAAGTGTTAATAAATAAATCATATGTAACTCGTAGTGATTTTGATGCAGTTGAAAAACTTACAACAAAAACTATTGATGAGTATTTAAAATACTACTACCATTTCTATAAAGCTGTGCATAACACTATGATTGCTAACTATATGGAAGCTATGGAACAATTTGAAGAAGCTGAACGACTTTTAGAGTATATTCCTAGCGACATTGAAAAAGCTGAATTTAATTATAAACTTGGTGAATTATATTATCATCTTCAACAGCCTTTATTAACAATTAAGCATGTCATGAAAGCAAAAGACATATACAAAAAGCATGAAGACTATGTAATAAATCAAATTGAATGCGATACAATCCTGGGATTGGCAAGTGTTACTTTAAGTCAGTTTGAACAAGGAGAAGAACTTTTTGTTAAGTGTTTAGATATGGCAAGAAAACATAACTGCACTCGACTAATTACCTTAATTCAATACAACTTAGGTTTTCTTTATGCAAAACAAGGTATATCCGCAACTGCAATTCGACATTTAATGGATGTTTATAAATCTGAGAGACCTTATCATAAAACTGTGTTCTTATTGGCTCGAGAACATTTCAAATTAAACGAAATTGAGAAAGCGCAAGAATTTTTGATTCAAGGTTTTGATTTAGCTGATGTTGAATATACACATCATTTCCGAATACTTCGAGCGCAATACGATGAAAATTATAAGCAGAGTTTAGAGACAGCTATTAAAGATGGTCTGAATTACTTTGAATCTCAAAAACTTTATGGATTTATGGAAGAGTACTCTGGAATTTTAGCGAAAAAACTTTATCAAGAAGGGAATCATGAGAAAGCTAGCCAATATTTTAATATATCTTATGATGCTAAAGAATTACTTCAGAAGGGAAGTGCGTTAAAATGAAAAAAGTACTAATGGGATTTGTTAGTTTTGCTGCTGTTTTAACTATTGGAAGTTTTACAGAATCTTTTACATCACAAGCTGATCATGGTAGACCACCTGCACCACAAAGACCAGATTATATTTCTAATGTGGCCGATTTTGATCACGGTAGACCACCTGCGCCGGCATACGAATACGGCGATACTTATATTGATCATGGTGAGCATATCTAAAACAAAAAGAGGACGTGATATATACGTCCTCTTTTTGTTTTATTTTGATTACGACCAAATGCTATCATCTTTATATTTGAAATATCGACTATTGCGGAAATACAGAAATTTGGTATACCGCTTTTTCATTATTACTAACAAATACACCAGAAGCAAATACAAATTGGAAAAGCTGCAATAAAAATATAAGGTTTACACATTATAGATTCGATGATTTTATTAGTGTATTACCAAGAGATATTACCAAAAATTTGAATCGAGTCTTGCAATTTACAAAAGATCTAAATCCAATATTGGATGAAATAAATCTTTTTGAATCTAATAGCTTCATTGAACAGGGACATGAACATATAAATTATGAATTACAACGATATGAAATGAAAGAATATATAGAACTCTTAAATGATACCAAAGATTATCACTAAATTTTATAATCATTAACTGTTTAGTTAATATTCATGTATGGAAATTATTATCTGAGTAAAAATAAATAAAAATCCAATATCATTTCCAAAGAAAGCCGTGCATTCCGATCTAGATAGAGGAATCTAAGGCTTTTTTTAATTACTCCCATTCAATTAGGGGCTGAGCAGTTAAATTATCCACTGGGAACAATTTATTACGTAAATGAGAAAAACTACGTCTGAAAATAAAAATGCTTACAAATTTTAAAGGATTTCCTTTTGTGTATCAAGAAGCAAAATATATTTATGATAAAATATAGAAAAAGATGATTAAGAAGGGACAATTAAAGTGAAACCAACAATTTATGATGTTGCAGAAAAAGCAGGTGTATCAATAGCAACTGTATCTAAGGTGATTAATCAAACAGGGCGTATTAGTGAAAAAACAATAAAAAAAGTAAATCAGGTAATGGATGAACTAGATTACCAGCCAAGTAGTGTAGCGGCAGCGTTAACAGGTAAAAAAACATATACGATTGGGGTACTTGTCCCAGATATCTCAAATCCTTTTTTTGCAGAAGTAGCAAGAGCTTTTGAAAATAGTGCACGAGAATCAGGGTATACACTCATTTTATGTAGTACAGACCATCAAACAAAACGTGAGCATGAATACATTGATTTATTATTTAAAAAGCAAGTAGATGGCATTATTATTGCAACGGAGCTAAATGATTATAAACTTGTAAAAAAAATCGTGAATCGAGATTTGCCACTAGTACTATTCACTGTAGATCACCCTTCCATCACGACTCATGTTGTGACAACTGATGATATGAGGGGAGGCTATCTAGCTGGAAGTTATCTAACGCAGAAAGGCCATACATCTTTAACGATTATGATGGAGAAGGATAGAAAAAGTAGCTTGGGGAGATTGACTGGTTTCAAACAAGCTCTTACGGATTCAGGAATTTCGTTAGATGACGATGCTATCATTAGTTGCTATTCGACAGTGGAAGATAGTAAACGTGCAAGTAAGGAATTACTTCGTTTGCCTAACAGGCCTACTGCCGTTTTTGCTTGTACAGATTTAATTGCTATATGCCTAATGAATGAAGCAAGAAAACAAGGGCTTTCGATTCCAGAAGATTTATCAATTATCGGATTTGATAATACAATCTATGCTGAGATTGCAGATCCTGGGTTAACGACGATTGAACAGCCAATTACACAAATGGCAGCTTGTACGTTTGAACAACTCTTAAAAACGATGGAAATGAAGGAACACGCTAAGCAAAAAATTACTATTATTCCTCAATTAGTAGAGCGATCATCAGTAAAGGATATTACATGTTAGCATTTTCGATAACCTATTTGAATGTAACGAAAAGAAGGTCATCGTAACCATGTGCAGTTATGATGACCTTCTTTATTATTAAGAACTTATACTGAGAATTGCTCGCCGCTTTTCGTATTTAAATCCTGTTTCATCTTATTTTCCTTTGGAATAGTCAGGAAATGAGTTAAAAATGCGCCAAAGAAGTACAAGCCAGCAAAGATCCACATCACGCCGCCAACACCTAAAGGACCGATGAAGGCAGTTACTACTAATGGTCCAACAAATGCTGATAATCCTGAACCTAAATTTAAGACAGACATTGCAGCTCCTTTATTTTCAGGAGATAAAGATGGAACTAAAGCTGTAAGAGGTACATAACCGGCGAGTGTTGCTCCGTAGCAACAGGCAACAAATAATATAGCCCAATAATTATGCCCCACCATTTGAGGTACATAATAGAGTGCAAGAGTTACAATTCCGCAACCGACTCCTCCGAACCATTTAATTGTATTTACCCAACCAAACTTGTCTCCAACAATACCAAAAATAATATTAAACACCATATTTACAAAGAATAGAGTACCCCAAATTTGAAGCCATTCAGTCATCGTAAAATTATATTTCATCATATAAGTAGGCAGGAAAACAACAAATCCAAACTGAGCGGCCGAATTTATAATTTTTACAATACCGCCTATACCAACCTTAGGATTTTCAAATGCGATGGTAATGCCTTTTAGTAACTCACTTGATTTGTTAGCGCTTACGGTTTGTGCTTTAAATCTGTCCTTATTTACAACAATTGAGAACAATCCCCCGATGACAACAAAAATTAAAGCGCTCCATAATGTAGCGATTTCTCCGATTTTAGGAACCATATAGCTAGAATAAAAGGCCCCTATAACACTGAGGCCAAGCTGGAATACGAACCAGAACCAGCCAACTGCTCTTGAAAGCATTTGCTGAGGAGTACTGTAAGATACCCAAACTAGAAAAGAATAAGCAAATAAAGGATAACCGAACCCTCGTAGGGCATAACAAATTAATATTACGGGATAATTCATATGTTGAATTCCTATACCTATGAACCCAATTGAACCTAAAATGAATGATACTAAACCAAACGTCATGACTTTTCTTGGTCCCCACATTTGTACAAATACCCCTGAAAACCAAGAAGAAGCAGATACAGTAATTCCGTAAATAGTAAACAAGAAAGCAGCGTGTTCTAGCGTTAGTCCTTTTTCAACGAGATAAGGGGATAACCATCCCTGTTCTAAACCATCCCCAATCATAAAAACAATAATCCCTATGTATCCCCAAGTTAAATTAGAAGGGATGCCAACCTTGTCCATAAATGTTTTGTTTGAACTCATTGCGTTCATTCTCCCACCACCGATAAGTTATTTTTTGGTTAAGCGCTTAATTCTTTTTGATAAAAAAAGTATACGCTTACATAATAGGGTCGTCAATGAAATTTTTTGACAATTTACAACTTTCTTTTATAAGGGCATTCTATTTACTTATTGGACAATAAAATAATAATGAGTATGAAAAGAAAGGAATACCTTATAGATGGGGTTTACTAATTAAAAGGCTTATCTTCCCTTGTTATATCAGTATTTTAAAAGATTATTTTTGTAGCGGTTTAGATTATTTGTTTCTAATTATTAATTTGTATATGGACGTAGTACGTTTACTTACGAAATTTGAAATTCGAATAAAAAGAAAAGTATTCAAAAAAATAAAAATGTTTTCAATTTAGAATCAAGTGTGTATAATGAAGAAAAATAGGGAAAGCGCTTAACTGAATTTGATGTGCTAAACCTTATAGACTTTCATTTTTTTCTTAAATTTAAATAAAGAGGGAGAAATCATATGAATGTATTAACGATTGGAATTATTGGGGCTGGACGAATTGGGAAACTACATGTTGATAATTTGCAGCTGATGCCACAAGTGAAAATTAAAGCGGTTTCAGATGTTGTGATTAGTCATCTGGAAAAGTGGGCCGAGGATAAAGGGATTTCCACTCTGACTACAAACTATCAGGATTTATTAGCAGATCCAGAAATTGATGCTGTCTTTATATGTTCACCAACAAATACACATGCGCAAATTATAAAAGAAGCGGCTCTTGCGAAAAAACATATTTTCTGCGAAAAACCTGTTAGTTTCTCAGTAGAAGAAACATTAGATGCATTAGAAGTAGTAAAAGAACAAGGGGTATCTCTTCAAGTAGGTTTTAATCGTCGTTTCGATCCTAACTTCAGGAAAGTCTATGATCTTATTCAACATGGAGAAGTAGGACACCCACATATTTTAAAAATTACGTCACGCGATCCACAACCGCCAAGTATAGAGTATGTTCGCTCTTCAGGTGGATTGTTTATGGATATGATGATTCATGATTTTGATATGGCTCGTTATGTGATGAATAGTGAAGTCGTTGAAGTATTTGCATATGGCACAACATTAATTGATCCATCCATTCAGGAAGTAAATGATGTTGATACAGCAATAGTCACATTGAAATTTGCGAATGGAGCTTTAGGCGTAATTGATAATAGCCGCCAAGCTGTTTATGGATATGATCAGCGTCTTGAAGTATTTGGTGAAAAAGGGGCGGTCACTGCGGATAATTGTTGCCCGACAACAGTACAAGTTTCAAAAACAGAAGGTGTTGTAAAAGATAAGCCGCTTTATTTCTTCTTAGAGCGGTACACGCAGGCTTACATTGAAGAAGTAACACAATTTACAAAGTCAATTATAGAAGGACAAGCTGTTATTTGCAGTGGTAATGATGGGTTACAGGCAGAAAGAATTGCGAAAGCTGCGAAGGAATCATTACTAACAGGAAAACCTGTTCAAATTGAACATAAACAGCCTGCATTAAATCAATAAAGAGAGCGCTTACTTCTAGAAAGATAAAGAGTTATGAATAGTAGGTTTATAAAAAATATGAACCATATCATTCACTCTTTCATAAAGCATGGGAGGTAGAAATAATGAATCCACTTATTTTTAAAGAAGATTGTCCATTAGACTTAATTGCAGTTGGACGTTTATGCGTTGATTTAAATGCCAATGAAACACAACGTCCTATGGAAGAAACAAGAACGTTTACTAAGTATGTGGGGGGATCTCCTGCGAATATCGCAATTGGTGCGGCGCGTCTTGGCTTACAAACAGGATTTATCGGTAAAGTGTCCGATGATCAAATGGGCCGCTTTATTACAGGGTACCTAAAGGATAACAATATTAATACAGATCAGATATGTATTGATCGTACTGGTGCAGTGACAGGTTTAGCTTTCACAGAAATTAAAAGCCCTGAAGATTGCAGTATTTTAATGTATCGCGACAATGTCGCAGATTTAAATCTTGATCCAACAGAAGTTTCTGAGGACTATATTAAACAATCAAAAGCTCTCTTAATTTCAGGAACAGCTTTAGCGAAAAGTCCTTCTCGCGAGGCGGTATTTTTAGCGCTAGAATATGCGCGTAAACATGATGTAGTCGTATTTTTTGATGTTGATTACCGCCCGTATACATGGCAATCAGAGGCTGAAACGGCTGTGTATTACAATCTAGCGGCTGAAAAATCTGATGTCATTATTGGGACGCGTGAAGAGTTCGATATGATGGAAAAACTATTAAACTACGAACAATCTAATGACCAAGTTACAGCTGAAAGATGGTTTTCTCATCATGCGAAAATCGTCGTAATTAAGCACGGCGGGGATGGTTCAATCGCTTATACGAGAGACGGCCAATCACACCGAGGCGGTATCTTTAAAACAAAGGTATTAAAGACGTTTGGCGCTGGCGACTCGTATGCATCTGCGTTTATTTATGGCCTAATGCAAGGGCTTGAAATTCCTCAGGCGATGCGATTAGGTGGTGCTTCTGCTTCGATTGTTATTTCTAAACATAGCTGTTCGGATGCAATGCCAACAAGGGCAGAGATTTCAGCATTCATGGAAACGGCTGAGGAAATTGTATAAAAACATCATAAATGAGTAATCAAGTAAGTGCGTATCTTATGTACGCTTCTACATTACATAAAAGGGAGAGAATGAATATGACAGTACAAACAGCACAAATTGTAAAAAACTACATTGGCGGCGAATGGGTAGAATCTATTTCAACTAAGATGGAAGCTGTATATAATCCAGCAACAGGGGAAGTAATCGCCCAGGTACCACTTTCAACAAAAGTAGATGTTGAACAAGCTGTATTAGCAGCAAATGAAGCATTCAAATCTTGGTCCAAAACAGCTGTGCCAAAACGTGCTCGTATTCTATTTAAATATCAACAATTATTAGTAGATAACTGGGAAGAGTTAGCGAAACTTATTACGATTGAAAACGGAAAAAGCTATAACGAAGCTTACGGTGAAGTTCTTCGTGGTATTGAGTGCGTGGAGTTTGCTGCAGGTGCTCCTACATTAATGATGGGAAAACAGCTTCCTGATATTGCAACAGGTATTGAGTCTGGTATGTATCGTTACCCAATTGGTGTTATAGGCGGCATTACACCATTTAATTTCCCGATGATGGTTCCATGCTGGATGTTCCCACTTGCAATTGCTTGTGGTAATACATTTGTATTAAAACCTTCAGAGCGTACACCACTTCTAGCAGCAAGATTAGCTGAATTAGCTGAATTAGCTGGTTTACCTAAAGGTGTATTAAATATCGTAAATGGCGCACACGATGTAGTAAATGGTCTTCTGGAACATAAATTAGTGAAGGCAATTTCATTTGTAGGTTCCCAGCCTGTCGCAGAATATGTATACAAAAAAGGAACAGAAAACCTAAAACGCGTGCAAGCATTAGCGGGTGCGAAAAACCATTCCATTGTATTAAATGATGCGAATCTTGAACTAGCAACAAAGCAAATTATTAGTGCTGCATTTGGTTCAGCTGGTGAGCGTTGTATGGCTGCTTCTGTTGTTACAGTAGAAGAAGAAATTGCAGATCAATTAGTTGATAGATTAGTAGAAGAAGCGAATAAAATTGTCATTGGCAATGGTCTTGATGAAGATGTATTTTTAGGCCCAGTTATTCGTGATAACCATAAAGAGCGTACAATTGGTTACATCGATTCAGGTGTAGAGCAGGGTGCTACATTAGTTCGTGATGGACGCGAAGATACAGCTGTAAAAGGAGCTGGCTACTTCGTTGGTCCAACAATTTTTGACCATGTTACAAAAGAAATGAAAATCTGGCAAGATGAGATTTTTGCTCCTGTTTTATCTATTGTTCGTGTGAAATCATTGGATGAAGCGATTGAAATTGCCAATGAGTCTCGGTTTGCAAATGGAGCTTGCATTTATACAGATAGCGGGGCAAGTGTACGTCAATTCCGTGAAACAATTGAATCTGGTATGTTAGGTGTGAATGTTGGGGTTCCAGCACCAATGGCATTCTTCCCGTTCTCTGGCTGGAAAGACTCTTTCTATGGTGATCTTCATGCGAATGGTACTGACGGCGTTGAGTTTTATACTAGAAAGAAAATGCTTACATCTCGTTGGGAAAAGTAATCATAAAGAGAGAAGTAGAATCTCTCTAGTTGCTTGTAAGCGAAAGTAACGGAAGTAGTAAAACATAAGAAGGAAGTATTAGGAGTCTATCAAATTCCTGATACTCCTTTTTCATATGCAGCATGACGGATAGAGATAGAAAGGAGCAAAT
This sequence comes from Bacillus cereus group sp. MYBK220-1, assembly GCF_051916445.1. Lineage (NCBI taxonomy): Bacteria > Bacillati > Bacillota > Bacilli > Caryophanales > Bacillaceae > Bacillus > Bacillus cereus group sp. MYBK220-1. Next base: position 120,977 of record NZ_JBQAGQ010000005.1, read on the forward strand.
CATATGCAAACTGTTAGAATGACGACAGCACAAGCTTTGGTGAAATTTTTGAATCAGCAATACGTAGAGTTTGATGGGAAGCAACAAAAATTTATTAAGGGAATCTTTACGATTTTTGGTCATGGAAATGTAGTAGGCCTAGGTCAAGCTTTAGAAGAAGATGCAGGGGAATTGGAAGTATATCAAGGGAGAAATGAACAAGGGATGGCAAATGCTGCGATGGCCTTTGCAAAACAAAAACATAGAAAACAAATTATGGCATGTACTTCTTCTGTTGGTCCTGGATCAGCAAATATGATTACCTCTGCTGCAACAGCTTCTGCAAATAATATTCCTGTTTTACTACTTCCAGGTGATGTATTTGCAACGAGACAACCTGATCCTGTTCTTCAACAAATTGAACAAACACATGACTTATCTATTTCTACGAACGATGCTTTTCGTGCAGTAAGTAAGTACTGGGACCGGATAAATCGTCCTGAACAATTGATGACAGCTATGATTCAAGCCATGCGTGTTTTAACGAATCCGGCAGATACAGGTGCTGTAACAATTTGTTTACCACAAGACGTCCAAGGGGAAGCGTGGGATTTTCCAAGCTACTTCTTCCAAAAGCGTGTTCATCGTATTGAACGTCGCCTACCTACAAAAGCCAGCTTAGCGGATGCGGTTGAAATGATTAAGAGAAAGAAAAAGCCAATTATGATTTGCGGTGGTGGTGTAAGATACGCAGAAGCGGCAGAGGAACTGAAACAGTTTGCTGAGGCATTCCGCATTCCATTTGGAGAAACGCAAGCTGGGAAAAGCGCGATAGAAAGCAATCATCCGTATAATCTTGGCGGCATTGGGGTAACTGGAAATTTAGCAGCTAATACAATTGCAAAGGAAGCCGATCTTGTTATTGGAATCGGGACAAGATTTACTGATTTTACAACGGCATCTAAACAATTGTTTCAGAATGAAGAGGTTGAGTTTTTAAACATTAACATTTCAGAATTCCATGCGAATAAGCTTGATGCATTAAAGAATATAGCAGATGCAAAAGAAGCACTTCTTGCTCTAATAGATGAACTGCAAGCAATTGAGTATCAATCTAGTTACACAGTAGAAATTGATGATGCAAAAGAGGCTTGGGAAACAGAATTAGAACGTCTACATAATGTTCGCTTTACAGGTCAAGGTTTCACGCCGGAAGTTGAAGGTCATTTCGATGAGAATTTAAATGAGTATGTAGACGCACTTGGTACACAATTAACACAGACCGCAGTCATTGGACAAATCAATACATTACTTGATGAAGATGCAATTATTGTTGGTGCGGCAGGAAGTCTTCCGGGTGATTTACAAAGAATGTGGGCAGCAAGAAAACCTAATACATATCACATGGAGTATGGATACTCTTGCATGGGCTATGAAGTTGCAGGTGCACTTGGTGCAAAGCTAGCTGAACCATCGAAAGAAGTATATGCAATGGTAGGGGATGGAAGTTACCAAATGCTACATTCTGAGCTTGTCACAAGTCTTCAAGAAAATAAAAAAATTAATGTTTTATTGTTTGATAACTCTGGATTTGGCTGCATTAATAACTTACAAATGGGTAATGGAATGGGGAGCTTCGGAACAGAGTTTCGTTACCGAAACCAGGAAACTCGTAAATTAAACGGGGCTATTATGAAAATAGATTTTGCAGCTAGCGCGGCTGGATATGGCGTAAAAACGTATCAAGTTACATCAATGGAACAATTACAGGAAGCGCTTAAGGATGCGAAAAAACAAACAGTTTCTACATTAATTGATATTAAAGTATTACCAAAAACAATGACAAATGGATACGATTCATGGTGGCATGTAGGTGTTGCAGAAGTATCTAATAGTCCAAGTGTACAAGCTTCGTATGAGAGTAAAGTAAGTAACTTGCAAAAGGCAAGATCATATTAGATTAGGACACAAAGAGAGCTTTTTATCTACATGCATATTGTCTAGGAAGTTCTCTTTTTAACGAACAGTTAAGTGAACTTGGCAAGATTCTATAACATTTTGCAAAGAGGAGAGATAAGGGGATGTTTAAAGAAAATACAATTAAGCTTGGAATTGCACCAATTGCTTGGACAAATGATGATATGCCAGAGCTAGGAGCAGAAAATACATTTGAACAATGTATTAGTGAGATGGCACTAGCTGGATTTAATGGAAGTGAAGTAGGGAATAAATATCCGAGAAATACAGTTGTATTGAAAAAATCATTGGAATTACGAAACTTGGAGATTGCTAGTGCATGGTTTAGTACGTTTTTAACAACGAAGCCGATTGAAGAGACGGTAGAAGCATTTATTAAGCATAGGGATTTCTTGCATGACATGGGTGCAAAAGTCATCGTTGTTTCAGAACAAGGGCATAGTATTCAAGGTTTAATGGATGTACCACTATTTCAAAACAAGCCCGTTTTTACAGAAGAAGAGTGGGAAAAGCTAGTGGATGGGTTACATCACCTCGGTAAATTAGCTCAGGAAAAGGGGCTACATATTGTATACCATCACCATATGGGTACGGGTGTTCAAACAACGGCAGAAATTGAAAAGTTAATGGATATGACGAATCCAGAGCTCGTATCCCTACTTTTTGATACAGGTCATCTTGTTTTTTCAGGAGAAGAGCCGCTTTATGTTTTGAAAAAATATTTACCTCGTATTAAACATGTACATTTAAAAGATATTCGCCAGGAAGTAGTAGATGCTGTAAAGGAAAACAATTTAAGCTTCTTACAGGCAGTGAAGAATGGTGCATTTACAGTTCCTGGAGATGGCGTAATTGTATTTGATGAAGTGTTTAATACCCTTGCGAACTCTGAGTATAAAGGATGGTTTGTGGTAGAAGCAGAGCAAGACCCAGCTTTAGCGAATCCTTTTGAATACGCATTAAAAGCTCGAAAATTTATACAAGAAAAAGCAGGTTTGTAATTTAAGCATTTTAAGATTATCCCTAAGTAAATGGTATGGTAATCAACATGTCTTCTTACAAAAGGGGTAAAAAGACGTGACGGTTGGTTTTACATTTAATAAATAATATTGAAATAGGGGAGTATGTAATGCCATTAGTTCAAATGAAAGATATTTTAATTAAAGCAGATCAAGAGAATTATGGGGTTGGAGCTTTTAGTGTCGCTAATATGGAAATGGTAATGGGAGCTATTCAAGCAGCTGAAGAGTTACGTTCCCCGCTCATTCTACAAATTGCGGAAGTTCGTTTGAATCATTCGCCCATTCATATGATTGGTCCTTTGATGGTAGCTGCAGCGAAAAAAGCAACTGTTCCAGTAGCAGTTCACTTTGATCACGGTATGACGTTTGAAAAAATTAAAGAGACATTAGAAATTGGTTTTAGTTCGGTTATGTTTGATGGCTCTCACTATCCGTTAGAAGAGAATATCCAAAGGACAAAAGAAGTTGTGGAGCTTGCGAAACAGTACGGAGCGACAGTAGAGGCTGAGATTGGCAGAGTAGGTGGTAGTGAGGACGGATCAGAAGATATTGAAATGATGCTGACAAGTACTAAAGAAGCAAAAAGATTTGCTGAAGAAACAGACGTTGATGCGTTAGCTGTTGCAATTGGAAATGCGCACGGGATGTACAATGGAGACCCTGATTTACGATTAGACCGCTTGCAGGAGATTAATGGGATAGTCGATATTCCTTTAGTATTACATGGTGGGTCTGGCATTAGCCCAGAGGATTTCAAGCAATGTATTCAACATGGTGTTCGAAAAATTAATGTAGCAACAGCGACGTTTCAGAATATAGTTTCTACGGTTAACACTGTTGTCCTAAATACTCCTTATTCAGATTACTTTATGTATCATCAAGATGTAATTGAGGCCGCATACGAAAACGTTAAAAATCATATGCTCATTTTCGGAAGTGAAAACAAAGCACAACCAGAAAAGGTTTCTTCATTAATTAATAGAAGGAACTCATAATTTAGTTAGCTGACAAAGATAGAGAATGATAGAGTAGCCATTAATTAAAAGGGGGAGAAAGCCGTGTTAGGAAAATTAGGTGAATTAAATGAAGGGTATAATGTATTAACAGAAATGAACGGTCAATGCAGTGATATGTTAATGGATATAGGCATATATAAGATGTCTAATGGAAAAGAAGAGCTGCTATTTGATAATAAAAATGAAACGGCAGTACTTTTACTAGAAGGGACAATACGTCTAGAGTGGGAAGGAATGGAACAAGTTATTCAAAGACAGTCTGTTTTTGAAGAAAACCCTTGGTGTTTACATGTGGCTAAAAATGTGAAGGTTACAATTACTGCTCTTTCAGATAGTGAAGTGCTTGTTCAAAAAACAGATAATGACCAAGAATTTGCGTCAAAGTTATATACTCCAAATGATTGTCAAAGTGTTGTAGCTGGAGATGGAGTATGGGAGGGAACAGCGCAGCGTGTTATTCGTACAATTTTTGACTATAATAATGCAGCATATTCTAACATGGTTGTAGGAGAAGTTATTTCTTATCCAGGGAGATGGTCCAGTTATCCACCGCATCACCATGATCAACCGGAGGTATATTATTATCGCTTTAACAAGCCACAGGGATTTGGATGTGCAATGGTTGGTGAGGATGCTTATCGCGTTGTACATAATAGTTTTATTACAATTCCGGGTGAGCTAGACCATCCGCAAGCAACTGCGCCTGGATATGCAATGTATTTTTGTTGGATGATTCGACATCTTGAGAATAACCCATGGAATGATCGTATCATGGAGGAAGACCACAAGTGGTTATTAGAACCAAACGCGAAAATTTGGCCAGAAAAAGAATAGATGAAAATAAAGGTTCTGGACAAAAACGATGTCACTTGCAATTGTTTTTGCTCAGAACCATTAATTTTTTGTCAATGTAGGCAGGCTCTTATGTGAGGTAACGTAAGAGCCTGTTTAAATGTACTACCTTTTTTTATGTACAATAAGAATATAGACAGGGAGAGAAAATCCATATCCACTAAATTAGTAAATTTACGTATTGATTTTGCTTTTAAACAGTTATTTGGAACGAAAGGAAATGAGGAAGTTTTAAAGAAGAAAAGTAATTCTGGATAATAAGGACTTGTTCATTTTAGTTTAGGAAAAATTAAGATTTACTTATTATTACTTTAACTATTTAAAGTGAAACCTTAAGAGAAAGTTTAGATAAAATAAAATTTCGCGTTATAACATAATAATGTAATTTTCATTTGAATAACAAAAAATCTTATAAAAAGGGTACTAGTAATTATTATGGAGCGTGGAATTTATTGAGTACTACAGGAGGGTTTCATGAGTAAAATAATAGTATTATTAAGGAGTCTAGATACAAAACTAATTTTAATTTTATGCATGTTTTGTATTATTAGTACCGCTGCAATTTATAGTAGTCAACAAACTGGTCAGTATGGAAGCACAAACTTTGCATTGCAGCAAGGTAGGAACTATATAATTGGTTTTGTACTGTTAATATTTGTTGCAAGTATTGATTGGGATCAATGGCAAAAGTTCTCTTGGCCATTGTATATTGTTGGGTCTGTGGCAATTGTTATATTAAAAATACTACCGGAGTCAACGTTTACTCCCGTTAAATTAGGAGCAAAAAGATGGTTTCAATTTCCTGTTATCGGTCAAATTCAACCATCGGAGTTTTTCAAAATTGCACTTATTATATTTGTCGCCAATTTAGTAGTGAATCATAACGCCAAATATATGATTCGGACATATAAAACTGATTTCATATTGGTCGGAAAAATTATGTTAGTTTCGATTCCTCCTATTTCTTTAGTATACAGTCAGCCAGATACAGGTATGGTGTTTTTATACGCAGCATCTATTGCATGTATTTTATTTATGTCAGGGATTCAAAAGAAATTAATTGCATTTTGTACAGTCATTCCGGTAACTATATTATCTACATTAATATTTATATATAAAAAATATCCAGATTTTTTCTTTAAAGAATTAGTTACTAGGTTAAAACCGCACCAACAATCACGCATTATAGGTTGGCTAAATCCAGCTGAAAATGCAGATCAAGGATATCAAACGCAACAATCTCTTTTAGCTGTTGGAAGTGGTGAATTACATGGAAAAGGATTCGGTCAAGGTAGTGTATATATTCCTGAAAAACATACTGATTTTATTTTTGCTACCATCGCTGAAGAAGGTGGATTCATAATTGCAGCTATCGTTGTATTGGTCCTGTTACTTCTTATATATCGAATAACTATAATTGCTTATTCAGCAGAGAATCTGTTTGGTACATTATTATGTGCTGGGACAAGTAGTGTTTTAACACTACAAATCTTCCAAAACATTGGTATGATTGTTGGGATAATGCCGGTAAAAGGAATTGCACTACCTTTTTTATCATATGGAGGAAGTTCGCTATTTTCAAATATGATAATGATGGGGCTTATTTTATCGGTGCATAAAAATTATAAAAAATACATGTTTCAAGTTAATTAAAAGTTAAAAATGTGTTAGGGATTTTTTGGGAATTTTAATTTTTGGAAATGAAAAGAAATAAGATATAGTCCGGCTAAAAAACTAGAGGACACTAATTCATTAAAGCAGCCATAAAAGGTGTTTTAAGAATTGGTGTCCTCTTTATTTTGAAAAAGGAGATGGGGAAAAAATGAAGGCGCTAAGGATTATTTACGTGTGTGAAAAAAATAATCGAATCAAGAAAACTAAGAAAAAACGAAAAAAGAAATTAAGCACTTGTGACATTGAAGGTTAAATGGGAATTCATGAACCACGCTATGAATGAATCTTTAAATATTTTTCATTTTGCTCACAATTATATAGAAAAGTTGAAAGAAGAACGTGAATAGTCCGAAACAAATGTGTTTCGGACTAGGGGTTCGATATTTTATCCAACATTTTTTAAGGATTAAGAGGCTGAATTTTCTGATTTCAAAAGCAAGAAAAATGTATTTCGTTAATCAATAGATACCCCGCTAGAGACAATCGGTTTTGTTGGTGCTGGCGTATCTCCACCATTAAACGAAGAGTTTTGTGATACATTTAAACTAATCATGCTACATGCTAATGCACTTACTACTACCATACTCAATAACACTTTTTTTATTTTTTTCATTACTTTAACGCTCCTTTTCTCAAATGTTTCTTATCAGCATTATTACTAATATAGAAATATTTGCTCGCTTTAACATGATTATTTGCCTCGTAAAATTGGAGTGCTAAAATCTCTGCATATTCTTTTACACAATCCCACATGTCCTCTTTTTCAAAATAAGAAATTGCATCAGTAACTACTTTTTCTAGTTTAATTCTAGGTAGTTCTGTGATTAGTTCATTTAAAACTGCGAAACGATGCTTATATTCCTCATTTCCTGATTCATTTGTATACTTTATTCCTTGCTTGATATACGCTTTTGCTGTTTCAACTCCTTCTAAATTATAATATGCTCTTGCTAAGACAAATAATGCTTTAAAATGGTTCGGTATGGTATTTATAATTTCAGAACTCTGTCTAATCGCCAATGGATATAAATCTTGAATGTTATATAACCAGCCTAAATTGGATCGTACTCGTAATAATAATTGTTCTTCATCATACTTCTTACAAACATCAATAACCATATTGAGACATTCTTCCGCTCTTTCAAATTCTCTTAGATCTATACAAGCCAGTCCATATACATTGTTGCATAAAGCAATATTAATTTCATAGCCTCCATGATTCCGGTATATTTCTTTGGCTTTTACGACATGTTGAATCGCTTCAAATGGTTGATAAGATTGATAACAGTAAGTTGAAAATCTATACTCAAACTCGGCTTTTTCTACATCATCAAGTATATTAATTAAAAGTTCTTCTGCCTTTTCATAGTGTGTTTTCGCTTCAGTATAATTTGCTAAAACTGTAGAGTGAATTGCCTTAAAGAAATAATAATAGTAAGCTAAAAATGAAAATTCCTCTTTGATATTAGGGAGTTTTTCTATTTGATTAAAAGAATCTTTTGTAATACTCATTCCATCTACCAAGACTTTATATCTAAAATTCAGTAGGGAATAATAGAATGATACATATTGGTCTGTTTCTATTTCCTTTAAACGTTCTTTTACTTGTAGATATATCTGTTTTGCTTCTTTTACATGATATAAACGAATTTCTTTATACCATTCATGTAATAATTCCATCAATTGCTTATTACTTTTTTCTTGAACAGTCATAATATCCCCCATTTCTCTGTAAAGGCTTATTCTGATAATAACAGGAATTAGATAAATTAAATTTAACTACGTTTTTTTTCATTAATATACAGAATATTCTGAATTATAATGATGTACATGCTTTTAATTTTGAAAAAGTATAGCTAAGCCAGTACAAGTTTCGTTAATGCTTTTTTTGATTTTGATTTATCAATTGTTGTCTATTGAATACTTCTTATAAGAAGTGGCGTAGCACTATAGTAGAAAAAGAGAGAGCTTATACAGTTATGGTATTGAGAAATATATAGGGCTTATTAAGCTTCAAGAGATTCCTCGAGAATAAATAGAAGTATATCAATATCTATTTACATTGAAGAGGGAGCATTAGTTTATGATAAGTTTTGGGATTAATTTCCGCCATATCATTAGTTATACACAAGAGAGTAGGAATCTTAATAATATACGGATTTTAAGTAAGTTCGGTATATTATTAGTTGATATATATGGAGAACCATTACCTGTATCAGATGTTAATCGAGAATTAGTAACGGCATTAAAACGCCAAGACATAAATACGCAAAGATATATATTAAGTCATTTACAAGGTTAGAAAAACCGATATTATGCTGCGTTTTTTATACATATGTTCTATTCGATAAACCAAGAAGCTATCATCAAAGGTTTGTGAAATTTTATTTTCTTAAATCGATTGAATTACGTAGTAATATTTAAAAATTATTTAATTGGGTACTATAGTTTGTATCACCATGAAATGTATAAACCTCGTCTATATCAATAAAAATGAATAAAGAATGTGTAATGAAGTACCCATCCAATTATTATGTGTATCACAATTGGATGGGTACTTTTTTACTTATTCCAAAATAGGGACAAAGCTAAATGCAATGGATAGTTATCAAAAAGCGAGTGTACAAATGTAACAAATGAAATTTCTATTCATAAGTGTGGTTCTTCTATTTAATTAAGGATGATTTAATACTTTCTTAGTTTTGGTTAAGGAAATTTATATACTTAAAGTAAAGGGGGTAATTTTTAATGAAGGGGGAGGAGAATTTGAAAATTTTCAACTCAGTTGCTCCTGCGCAAACAAAAACCGAAGATTTACCATTCGATATTTCGTGGATGACCGATTGGATTGTAGACTGGTTTGGTTCTTTGTTTAATGGTGGCAGTGATGTAATAAAAGATGGGGGAGGTAAAATAGATGGTGTAGTCCATGCGAGTGTGCCTGCATTCTTTGATGTTATTTTCCTTATACTTTCTGTAGTAATTTTAATATCATTATTAGTTTTTGGGGCTTCGTTATGGTTTAAACATATAAAGTGGAAAAAAAGATCTATATATTTAGGAGTAGGTTCATTTATCCTCATACTTTTAATAAGGATTCTACCAGTGTTAATGTTGACAACACGTTCTTTTGATTTTCAAACTTTTATGAGTAATATGGTGGGCTTAATTACTTCTATAATTTTAGGAACAGCTGTATTAATGTTTTTGATATCTTTAGCATTAGGTATGCTTTATAAGAAGTTTGAACATCCCAAATATGGAAAATGGAGTTCAAGTTTGAGATATAGTTCAATTTTTATATTTGTAATGACATTGCTAGTACCGGCCTTACTGCGTCATTTATAATCTTGTTTTATCTAAGGAGAAGGAGGAATAGTGCAGGTAATTTCTATAATGTTTCTCTGTAATTATGCTAGTGCTCGTCCTCCTATAGATTTCTGAGTTAAGTCTAATACATTAAAAAGAATTTTGTTGTATGAAGTTTTGGCAAAGGGGGAGAGGTACTAGTGACTACTTTTGTTGTCATGGTGAGTATATTCTTAATTCTGTTCGTAATTGGTCCCAAAGCGACTAAGAGAAAAGAAGAAAGAGATAGAATTGAAAAGGAACATAAAGAGAAAATTGAGGCTTTACAGGAAGAAAAAATTGACTTAGATATTAATGGGACCAAAGTACGGTTACACAAGAAGCCTAAGCTAAAGAACAGTATATATAAAATAAAGAGTAATTGATAACGAAAAATTGGGTTACATTTAAAAGTGAATTTAGAGCAGGTAGCAAAAAAATCGGATAACATTTAAATATTTAGGGGGATTACATTATATGTTGCGTATGCCATTACTTGGTCCATTATGCTAAGAGCATTTCTTAAACCACCTTCAGCTAATTGAGATATTAAATGTAATGCTTCGTCTGTAATCCGAATCCCTTGATCATGGGAGATGAATTTTAACCTTTCAATCATTGCTTGAAGAGGTATATTTCGAAATTCAAATTGTTGGCATCTAGAAATGATAGTTTTAGGTGCTTTTTGTGGATCTGTTGTAGCCAGTATGAAAATAACATGTGCTGGCGGCTCTTCTAATGTCTTTAATAGAGCATTAAATGCGCATATGCACTTCATCTATAATGTACACTTTATTTTTTTCCTGTAACCGGTGCTAAATGTACCTGATCTCGTATCTGCCGTATTTCTTCCACTCCATTATTACTTGCAGCATCAAATTCTAGAATGTCCGCGAATTTATTATTGTTGATATCACTACAGTTGGCGCACTTTTGACAAGGCTCACCATTATTTAAAGGAGTTAATCATTTTATATTTAGGTCATAGATGTTAAACTCAATAAAATCAAAGGTAGGAACATATTTGATATGTACAAAATGTTCCTACCTTTTTATTATGTGGCGAGTGTAGCTTTAAAATAAAGTTTGATCAAAAATACCCCACAAGCCAGCACTTTACAATATATAAAAAGCATCCATTTTGAAAAAAGATTAATCAAAACGGATGCTTTTCTAGTAGATTTAAGATTGGTTTTTATAAAAAAGATTGATCCTTTTTTACTTATGTTGTTCAATAATAGCACCCGTTAATTGAAGAAATACTTATTTAAAAATATGGAAAGTAAATTGGTGTTTATAAAGGTATACATTCACAGATATATAGGAAACTATAAAAATAAGAGAAGTATGTAGTATGTTATTTAGAAAAATCTGATTATTTAATGATATAATAAAAATATGGCAAAACAATTCTGATTTTAGCCCGGCGTTAGCGGGTTCCAACATAATAGCTCCGGTAACTTGGCTATTTTTATAGCGTTATGTTTTGCGGCAAAAAAATTTAGCTTGGGATATGATTAAGACCATTTAAATAAACTTCTAACCAGCTGTAGGCGTTGCGTTGGGCTAAAATCAGAATGTAGAAATGGATGAGCTATCTTAATTCGATGGTAGCTTTTTGTTTTTGAATGGGCGTATGGTGCCACACTTTTCAGGAGATAAAAAAAGAACTTCGAAGTCGAGTTCGAAGATGCAAAGAGGATTTACGGAGCGCAAAACAATATCAAATTACTTTCTAAAACACTTCCAAAAGATAAAGTGAAAAAATTGTATCAAATTCTATTGAGTAAGGAACCGCCTTACTTAAAAAAAAGTTAAGTAACCCAATCTAGGAGGAGCCATTAATGAAAAAGGAATTACATACAGCTAAAGAAGTAGCAGTTAAAGCAGTTAAAGGATTCGGATTTGTTGCAGTGTTATCTGTTGGATTAGTTGGTTGTAGTAGTGAAGAACCAGTTAAGAAGGAAGAGACTAAACAGTCCCAAGAAGTTAAGAAAGAAGTTAAAGAATCAGAAGAAGTGGATAAACAACAGGAAGAAGCTAAACAACAACAAGAAGCAGAAGCAAAGAAAGCTGAAGAGGAAAAAGCTAAACAACGACAAGAAGCAGAAGCAAAGAAAGCTGAAGAGGAAAAAGCTAAACAACAACAAGAAGCAGAAGCAAAGAAAGCTGAAACGGAAAAAGCTAAACAACAACAAGAAGCAGAAGCAAAGAAAGCTGAAGAGGAAAAAGCTAAACAACAACAAGAAGCACAAAAGCAACAAAAAGAAGACGTAAAAACAAGTGCTATTGCTTTAGATGATGCATTGAATATTCATAAATCAAAAGTAGCTGTAATTGTTGGATATATTGAAGACGAATTTACACGTGCAGATTTAAAAGACTCAGCTTGGAGACAAGGTATGCACGCCAATTTAGCTAGCCTTAAAAGATTAGTTGTTGATATGCCTAATGGGGGTGTAGCTGAAGGGAAGCAGAATGATTATAACCGTTATTACAACATCATGGAAAAGCTTTATTACTGCTCTCAAACATTATCTGAAAACATTTCGAATGGAAACCAAGAATTGTTTGAACGTGCTAAAACTAACTTTATTGATGTAGCTGAAAACCAATTCAAACCATTGGGTAAATAATGATTATTTTACTAATTGTAGAATTCTAATTTAAAAGAAATCCCAAAAGTCAATTTCTTAACGTATAGGAAATTGGCTATTTCTTTATAAAATTTTGCTTAGCGTACGAAATTCGCGTTTTGTTGGAGCTACGCCTTAGTGTATCGCTTACCTAGCTTAATAAATGCAGATTCTTCATACAAGGGCGTAATACGTGTACTCCCTACCTGAAATCTTAAATAACATCGTTTGTGATGTTAAAATATGAAAGATAGATAATATGAGGTGAGAGGAAAATATGGGGAAGAAATGAGGTTTTAAAGTGGGGAAAGCATTATTTAATGTAATTGGAATAACACTGGGGTTCTGTGTATTTATTACTGGGTGTTCAAAATCAGATACTACGTCTTCTAAATCTAATGATCCAAAAAGTGAAGTAGTTGAAAAGGAAACCAGCAAAAAAGAACTTAAAAAAGAGGATACCAAGACATATGAATCGTTATTTGCTACAAATGCTCCGTTAATGATTCAAGAAGGACCAGGTAAATACGCACAGGAAAGGGCACTCTCATCAGAAGAAATGAATGGACTTGATCAGGAATTGATGAAATTACCAAAAGATTTAAGTGCAGAACAAATATATGTACAATTACTAAAATTACAGGCGCAAAGTTATAAAGAAGCTGTAAGTAAACTGGAGGGAATTATTCCTGAATTAGCGATTAAAGAACAACATAATGACAATGTACATTCTATAAAACCAAAAGCTAAATCCCTGAATGTGGAGATCTTACTTGATGCAAGCGGGAGTATGGCTGGTAAAGTTAATGGTGAAGTTAAAATGGAAGCAGCTAAGAAAGCTATTTACAACTATCTTGATAAGATTCCGGATAATGCCAATGTAATGTTAAGGGTATATGGACATAAAGGAAGTAATAATGAAAATGATAAAAGTTTATCCTGTGGATCTTCCGAGATAATGTATCCATTACAGCCTTATAATAAGGAGCAATTCAATGCTGCTTTATCTAAATTTGGTCCAAAGGGTTGGACGCCATTAGCATCCGCTATAGAGTCTGTAAATGATGATTTTAAAGAGTATACCGGAGAAGAAAACCTAAACGTAGTATATATTGTGAGTGATGGAGAAGAGACTTGTGGGGGAGATCCAGTTAATGCTGCCAAAAATCTCAACCAATCTAGTACTCATGCAGTTGTAAATATTATTGGATTTGATGTGAAAAATAGTGAGCAACAGCAATTAAAGAATACTGCAGAAGCAGGAAAAGGGAATTACGCGACAGTAAGCAATGCCGACGAATTATATCAAACTCTTAATAAAGAGTATGAAAAACTATATAAAGAATGGGAAAATTGGAAGATTGATCAATACTTCAGTCTGAATACGCAGTGGGCAGATTTATTTATGGATATTAAAAAGGCTCATATGGAGATTAATGATGTAATTAATAAAGAGCATTATAACTTAAAGAATAATATTTCTTACTTAAGTGAGAAAGAAATAATTGATACTCATAAAAAGCTCAGTCTTGAAAAACTAATTAAGCTTCGTTTTGAAACACTAACTAATTATTATAATGATAGAGAAAAAGAGTTAATAAATCTTATAACTGAGAATGAAAAGAAAATGAAACAACAATTGGAGTAATCTAAGCCATAATGAAAAGGTGTTAAAATATAAATGGTTGATAATTTATCATTTTAACTATAAATACCCCTTCCAAAAGAAACGTGAAGGGGTATTTTCCAGTAGATGGGAGTTCTAAGGTAGAATATTATTTAAGCAAGTTTAATTTTTTGCTAGAGGGGGAGATTCTTTGTCTTTTATGAATATGATACTTAGAGGTTCAATCCTGGTTATTGTTTGGGTATGTATGTTTGCATTTTTGATTTGTGGTGATAAGTTTCTTGGATTAGGTTTTTTAAAATTAAGTTTTGGTGTCGAATCACTAATTCTACTAACATTGTTTTTCGCTTTTTTGATTACTATACCCAAATTAAGAAGTGACTTTGCAGGTTATTTCTATTTGAGTAATAAAAAACGTTTAACTATTGGACTACCAATATTGTTAGCACTAGGAATGCAAGTTGCGTTTAATTTTGTGCGTTTTATCCCAACATGGATGGGGAGCGAAATGATAGGGGGTGGATCAGCACAGTTTAATACGCCTGGAGTTTTAAGCGAGATAGGAGAACGTATTTTGGTTAGTATCATTGTCCCATTTAACGAGGAATTTGTATTCAGATATGTTCCTTATGCGGCGCTATTATGGCTGGCTAATAATGCGAAAGAGTATTCTAATGTGTCAAATAAATTGTATTTTAATTTATTTGTAGAAAAAAACACTAAATATGTTTGGGTATGGATATTGTCAACAAGTTTTGTGTTTGCAATGATACATGAGCCTAGTATATTGAATTTCTCATTCTATTTTATTCCTGGGATTGTATATGCTATTCTTTTCTTAAAATATGGTCTCTTTTCGGCTATATTAGCTCATAGTTCGTATAATTTATTTTCAGGAATTATATTTGAGATGATGAAGCGTATATTATAAATTATTACTAAAAACCAAATAAAACAATATAAAGAGTTCTTTTTATTTGGTTTTATCATCTGTTTTTAAAAAAATTTGGCCGAAGCAATGAAGTTAGTTAGGAGATCAACTGCTCGTAAAACCTAATGGTTTTAGCTGAATATATGAACTTAAAGACGTATAAGTCCAATTTAATATAATGAAAAAGAGCCATAGCATCATATATGGCCCTTTTTCATTATATTAAAATGTTTCTCCGTGTTCAGCATTTTGTATTGTGTTGTTTGAAGTAAAACCAAAAACGGCTACTAATCCTAGAGTGATACCTAAAACTTGAATTACTTTCTTCATTTTCTTCTGTGAATATTCAAAAATAAGTTTCTCAAGTTAAAATATTGTGAATATATTTATAAATGCAAGTATACCGTGATAATATTTGATAAAAGGGGGTAGGAGCAGATGAGTGTTAACCTCATATCTAATGAAAAAATCACCAAATTATTAAATGACTGGTATCAAGCTATGATTGCACAACGTGTATTACAGTCTGAAAAGATAAAGGAAGATATTGAAAGTAAAATTAATTATATCAAGGAAGATCAAACAATATTAATGTATTACGCTTTACTAAATGCGCGGTACAGCCTTCTAATTCGTGATACGAAGGGTTCAAAAGATATTTTAGACAAAGTTGAACCTTTACCAGATGAAAATGAAACATTTTTAGAGTACTATTATCATTTATTTAAAGCGATTTACGCCATTAATACGGCCAACAATAGTGAAGCAAGGGTTCATTTTGAAGAAGCTGAAAAGCTTCTAAATTACATGCATGATGAAATTGAAAAAGCAGAATTTAATTATTGGGTTGCTGTTTACTACTACCATATAATGAAACCAATTCAAGCAATTCAATATGCTATGAAGGCAAATGAAATATTTATAAATAATGCAGGATATGAATTGAAAATAGCTGCATGTTTAAATACTTTAGGAATGGCAAACATACGACTAAATGAATTTGAAAGTGCAGAAGAATATTTACTTTCAGCATTAGACACTTTCAAAAAATCAGGTGATGAAATTCTAATTAAACGCGTTAAGCATAATTTAGGACTTTTATATGCAAGTCAAAACATGCCAGAGT
Source organism: Bacillus cereus group sp. MYBK220-1 (assembly GCF_051916445.1). Taxonomy (NCBI): domain Bacteria; kingdom Bacillati; phylum Bacillota; class Bacilli; order Caryophanales; family Bacillaceae; genus Bacillus; species Bacillus cereus group sp. MYBK220-1. Next base: position 137,165 of record NZ_JBQAGQ010000005.1, read on the forward strand.
TAGCAGTTAAACATTTAGAGAGTTCATTAGAGAATAACTTTAAAACTATGTTTCTTTTAGCGAGAGAACATTTCAAGCTAGGAAAGCATACTATTGCTAATGAATATATTGAACAAGGTTATAAGCTTAGTGATGTAGGTTATCGTCATCATTTCGAAATCTTAAGGGCATTACATAATAAAGCACCACTCGAAGAATTTGAGAAATTAGTTATAGAAGGTATTTCGTATTTTGAAGCAGAAGAATTATATGAGTGGGTAAAAGAGTATGCTTCTCTTTTAGGTGACCAATTCTACAATTCAAAAAATCATGAAAAGGCAAGCAAATATTTACACATTGCTTTAGACGCAGACAAAATAAGCAAAGAAAGAAGGACGCTAAAATGAAAAAAGCTATCTTATTAATGATGATGTTGTCCACCGTTTTTACTTTTGGTCTTACTAATGTAAAAGACGTACCACAACAAGAATCAATTGAAGTATTTATGGATCATGGGGAACATATTTAATTTTCTAAAAAGAGGCTAATAAAGTTTTATTTAATCTAATTATTAAACAGAGATCTGAGCGTATTACTGATGCTTGGATCTTTTTTAATAATAGGGATTCGTGAACATAACTATCGGTTGAGTACGGAAATAATGATTGTGGGGGAAAAAGATGAAATGGGGAATAGAAGCAATAAAGAGTTATGAATTAAATTGTAATGACTTAGATCGATATACATTTTTAGGGGAAGAATACCAAAGTACAAACTGGAGTTATTTATCTCTCTCGCATCTTCAAAATTTCTTAGAAACATCAGGTTTGGATAGAGATATGATATTAGAACTGCTGCCAATTAATTTTAAAGGAATTGTATGGAAGTCTCTCGAAAGCGAGGACTTGGAATTTCTAAATACTTTAACAAACCCTATTAGATGTTTGGAGATTTTAGATAGATATAACTTAATGAATTCTGCAGCAACTTATAAACCAAGCATGGAATATAAACTGAGATGGTTAAAAGAGCGCTGGGTGAAAGGATATTATATTTTCGCCAACTGTTGAGATAAAGCTTGAATAATAGAAAGGAGGATATATTTGAGAGGACCGACTCATGTAGCAGCAGGGGCAGCATTCGCTTTAATTGGAGACTCTTTTTAAAATTACATGAAAAATAGGGAAGAAATAAGGCACTCGAACAGCTATTTAATGTTTAAGTGCTTTTTTATGTAGAGTCTACATTTTAATTAATGATGAGATAACTTTATATCTTATTTATACAAATTATGTTATGGTACAATATGTTAATTAAATACAATTTTTTCTAAGGGGATGGGGCATAGTGAAAGCAAAAAAACTAGTAACGTTAGCGATACCATTTATGCTATTGGCAGGTTGTGGTACCGATAAAACAGACGCAAAGCCAAAAGAAAAAGTAGAATCTAAATCAGAAACGAAAGAAAAGCTGTCAAAAGAGAAGTATCCAACTCGAATGACTGGTTTATCTTCTGAGTTAGTGCAGAAAATTACAGTAATAACTGAGATAGCTATGGATAAAACTAAAAAGGAAACAGACTTAAAGAAAGAAATTCTAAAGGAAGAGTCTGAGTTGCAAAAGATTATCGCTAAGTTTAAGAAGATAGACCCACCAAAAGAGTTTGAAGACGCTCATAAAGAGATTTTAAAAGCAGTAGACTGTTATAGTGAAGCCTATGCACTTCAAGTAGAAATTTTGAAGGGGAAAGGAAAAGTAACAGACGAAGATAGAGAAAAGTCTAAAAAGTCAATGGACTTGATTAATGAGGGTAACAAGTACTGGCATAAAGGGTTCGACCCTATTGAATCCCATAATGAGAAGGAAGCAAAAGCCTTAGGTTTCGATGTAGATACGAAGACCAACTCTAAGTCGTCAACTACTTCTGATAATGGTAACGTACAAATATCCGCAGACGGTAACGAGTTAATCGGTTCTTGGGGGAGTTACAAAGGTTCTGAGTTTCGTAAGGGTTTAGACTTTAGACAAGATAAGTCATTCACGGCTTATGATGACACTGGTAACTCTTCTTATGAAGACAATCATATGACAGGAACATGGTTATACAATAAAGACAGTAATAAAGTAACTTTGATTCCTACTGAGTTTGTTAAGGACGGTAAGAAGATAGATGCTAGACAAATGAATGCGGTAGTAGATTATACTGTTGAGTTCTTGAGAGCAGGTTCTTTAAGAATGGTAGATAGTAAAGGTAACAAATTAGAAGTAGAGAAACAGAAATAAATTTGAAATAAAGTCGAACTGTTTATAAAAAAAAGCTGAAGCACTAGATTCCTTTGTATAAAAGGAATCTTTTTTATGCTTATTTTTAATTACAATATTCTTATAGGGTAATAATTTTGTTACAAGTAATGAGGTAAAAGACGAAAGAGGTGTGGATTTGAAATAAAGTTTAATCGTTTTGAAAATTTATTTCAAACCAACAATATTACTAATATGTATCAGCGTAAAAATTACTTAAATAAATTCCAAACAAAAAACTCTTTAAAATTATTACAGAGTTTTTTGTCGACTTTTCATTTGCTATTTACTTGGTGATAAAGTCAAATCTCCAAATTTCTTTTTAATAGCTGAAGTCGTTGCCTTAAATTTATATTCATCACCATCTTTATTTACTCCAAATACAATTGGATCTTTCCCATCTTTTTCTAAACTAATTTCATCTTTGTTAATCTTATTGGCTTCGAACAAGGGATGGCAGGAAGCCATCTTAATTGTTGGACATACAGAAAGTGTAACTTCACTATCTATCGAGTGTGTGTTTGGTGCATAATAGTCATACACCGAAATGGATGTGAATTAACTGATGATTAATAAAGCCTATAAGTTTCGTATCTATCCAAATTAAGCACAAGCTATTCTAATCAATAAAACGATCGGTTGTTTTCGCTTTGTATTCAATCATTTCCTATCCCTATAGGCTCACGCATGCAAAGAAACGCAAAAAGGTTGACATATGATTGACGTTTAACAAATCACTTGATAATATATTAGGTATCTAACATGTTAGTGGGTGATTTTTTGTCTTTATATGAACAAGTTAAACGCATTAATGAAGCTGAATATACAATAAACCGTTTGATATATAAACATTACAAGCAATATTTAAATATTGGCATTACAACACAACAAGCAGTTGTGTTAGATATTGTATATTTAGCGAAACGTATTACGGTCGGTGAAATTGCGATTGAAATGAATATAAGCTCCAGCGCAGTTAGCCAATTAATAGCGAAATTGGAAAAGAATCAATATATTAAAAGGGAAATTAATCTTCAAAATCGACGTGAAATATATATAACGTTAGATGAAAAAGGATTAGAGTATTTTTCGAAACAAGATTATGTAGAACAGCAAATTGCAGATAAAATTTACAGCAAACTTTCATCAAAAGAGCTAGACGAATTTGAAAGAATTGTTGATAAATTAAGGGGGATTGTGATGAAGGAATTATAAAAATCCCTTCATGCCTAATATGTTAGATATCTAATTTGTTTAGGGGGCTAAAGTATGAGGGGTTTACTTGAAACTATCGCTTTTAACGGTGCAGTTTATTATGAAAAAAACGGTCAAATCAAGCAGTATTTTCATGGTTATCAAGAACTCGAAAAGAAGCACCTTATTAACAAAAATACACAATTTAATCTAGCATCATTAAGTAAAATGTTTACAGCGGTAATGACGTTTCAGCTAATCGAAAAAGGACAGCTACAGTTAGAAGATAAAATTACATGTTGGTTTAACGTACCATATTTTACAGAAGTAACAGTTGCAGAATTACTTACACACACATCTGGTATTCCAGAGTATATCACAGACGATTTAACAATAAGTGTTGAAACATTTATCGAAGGAGTGCTACCACAAAATACATCAAATGAGCATTGGTCTTATAGTAATACAAATTATGTTTTACTTGCCAAAATAATTGAAAAAGTGAGTGGTTTATCGTATGAAACGTATTTGCAACAATATATTGCAGAGCCATTAAATCTTACTCATATGACCACGCAACCTATAAAGCAATCTGTAGCGCAAGGTCAAACGTTTAATTATGAGAAGCAACAATATAAAAATGTGCTTGATGACCCATATTTACACGAAATCGAAAAATATAATGATCAATATGGTGACGGTGGTATTTATGCAACAGTCGCAGAGGTAGCGAAGTTTTTAAAAGCATTTTGGCAAGGGCAGTACATTAGCAAAGAGATTGTTCAATTTATGTTAACACCGACAGAAGTCACTAATAATTATAGTTATGGCTTTATCATTCAAAATGAGTGGGTTGGTCATACAGGTGGATGGCTTGGTTGCTCAGCACAAGCTTTTATAAATATATCTACAGGGGAAGTAATTGTGTTAGCGACGAATCAAGAAGTGTTTCCTCAATATGAACAAGAAATTATGAATTACTTAATGGGAATACAATATGCTGTAGAAGCACCAAAATATGTGATGACTTTACCGCTCACTATTAAAGATGATATTACGGGTTGCTATGAATTAGCAGATGGACTTGGCACAAGATTTACAATTAAAAAGGATGTACAATTTATGATTTCATTTGAACATCAGTTGTCTGTCCCACTTTTTAAAATAGATGAGTCATATTATTGGATACGTAATACGATGAGTTATGTAGATGATGCGAAGCATTTATTTATCGATGAAGGTATTGAAATACCATATCAAAAAGTTAATTGATATGGTCAGGAAGGTTCTGTTGTGAACTACTCGCCACTTAGCAAAGCTTGAAGTGGGAGCTTCTCAGTTCCACAAAGAAATTAACCTTTCGATTCCCTGAGCGATACTTCGGGGTATTACACCTAGATTTCCAATGCATGGACGCTCTTGTGGTAAGGTTGATATTTTACAAAGGAACCACATGGCTTAGTTTTAGCACTCTATTTTCTTCCTATAACCTCTTATATCAAGTTATTAAAGAACTTCATATAGCTTGTTTATCAAAAGTTTTTGGCTTTGCCAAAACGAAATTCAGCTCCCATCTATCGTTGGGTTACGCCCTTCACACGCTTGAGGAAGGAGAGTTCTTTCGGGGAATAAGTAAAATATCACATGTATAATTCTCCTTTTGCCTTTTTCTAGAGTGTTGCCTCAGTTAGACAACTTTTCAACATAATTTTCAAAGTTATCCATATGATCAAAAAAGAACAGATGGATTTGCAGGATTAGTCTATCCAAAAGTGGGAGGTGTTCATTCATTAAAAGTTTGAACTTACAGTATAGGTTTCGATACCATTAGGAATCTACTAGCATTTGTAATCTTTTTCATGTATTTGCACCAAAATCCATTATTATAAGTAAATATGGTACAAAAATGATAAAACTCTTTTAAGGGAAATAATAAAGATTGACGGTTTATAAGTCACCTGCTAACATATTAGTTACCTAACATATTAGTTGCTTAATATATTAGTTATCTAACGTATTAGCGGGTGATTTTTTGTCTTTATATGAACAAGTTAAGCGTATTAATGAAGCTACATATACAATAGACCGTCTGATATTTAAACATTATAAACAATATTTAAATATCGGTATTACAACACAACAGGCGGTTGTATTAGATATTGTGTACGTGGCTAAGCGCAGTACGGTCGGCGAAATTGCGATGGAAATGAATATAAGCTCTAGTGCAGTTAGCCAACTGATTGCAAAATTAGAAAAGAATCAATATATCAAACGAGAAATTAATCTACAAAATCGACGTGAAATATTTATAACGTTAGATGAAAAAGGAGTGGAGTATTTTTCAAAGCAAGATTATGTAAAACAGCAAGTCTCAGATAAAATTTACAGCAAACTTACATCAAAAGATGTAGATGAATTAGAGCGTATTGTTGAAAAATTAAAGGAGATCGCGATGAAGGAATTATAATGATTTTTTTATGTTTAATTTGTTAGATGTCTAATTCTTTTAGGTTATTAACAAGTGAAGGTTTACTTGAAAATATTACGTTTACTTGTGCTATGTATCATGAAAGAAATAGATAAATCATGTTATTAAGAAATTACAAAGCAGCATCTTATTAAGGAAAATACACGATTTAATCTAGCATTATTAAATAAATATCTACAGCGGGGCATTCTAGCTAATCGAAAAAGGGCAGCTACGGTTAAAGATAAAATTATAAGTTGGTTTAACGTACAGCATTGTACAGAAGTGACAGTGGCAGAATTACTTATACATCCGGTATTTTAGAGTATATTGCGAAAGATTTCATAATAAGTGTTAAATAATTTAATAGTCTTGTAGTTTTCTATTATAAATGGGATACAAGATTGCTAACATTATTTAAATTACATCATAAAAAAGTTGTATAGTGTCATAAATCTAGCTTTGAAATAAAGTCATTATGTATATAAACAAATGTGATGTTTAGAAAAAGTTTCTCAATCTTCATTTCCAATTAATTCGTTTACAAAATTACCTACATATGCTAATTTAATGGAGCTGAAGTAATAATATGGAAAAATAGTGATGTAGTAACTCTGAATTGAAAAATGAAGTAAATTATTTGGGAACTATGTTAGAAACTATCGTTGGTGTCATGAATGGTGTATCTGTATAATCAAACGATACATTGAATAATACCCCGTATAAAAATGTATTGAGTCAAGGTATAAATTCTGAGTAGGATTTTCTACTATTGAAAGATGAATTATCAGAATTGATGAAATTCAAAATCTTAATTCTTAAAATGAAAATCTATAATTTAATAGTTTCTCAAAGCAAAAAGAATTAGTATCAAAAATTACAAAAGTAGAAAATAGATAGAGCAAACTGTAGAAATTGAATTATTAAACGTTAGTATGTACGTTGGTTTTCAAAAAGGAGACTCTATTGAAGTAGAGGAAGGTGGTTCTATAGTTAGTTATAATAAAAATGAGATAACACAGATATTCTACCGTTGTTTCGCTTAACGGCATTTATAAAAAAGTTTAAAGAAATGCCATTTTTAAACTTTTTTATGAAGGGAATTCTATATCACGAAAAACTGACTATACATTTTGCATATTCAATTGGTGTGTGATTGCCAAATACTGAGTTGATTCTCTTTGAATTATAGAAGAATACAATATACTCAAAAAGTGATTTTTTACTTTACTCATTGTTTTATACTTCGTTTGATAAACAAGTTCTTGATTAAGAATGCGGTGAAGGTATGTGATACAAGCATTAATTGTAATAGTTTCTTTTGCGGTTCAAGTTGCCTATCAATTTATATTGTTTTAATAGTTTTGATAATCACTGGAAGCATACTGAATACTATACTCACTTGTTCTTTTTCAATTTTGATATTTCTATATATTTGGTTGAATTCTTGGGGGCTTGAAATGTTTTGCGCATAAGTTTTTGGTCGGTATAGCCATTTGGAATAACTACATTTAGAAATTCTCAGACTTTGCAGATCTTCTTCACTCAATATTGGGAGCGATGATGGTGAATAAATTCTAAATTAATCGAGTACTATGTCAGAATTAGTGCATCGCCTTTTTTAGAATTCTATTTTCCTCTTCGAGATTATTTAATTACTTTTGTAATGCTCTTAGTTCAGTACCTGAGGTAGAAATTTACTTCAAGTTGTTCGCTATTCTTTTTAATTCAACTATATAAGGATTCACAATTAATCCAGTTTCTCGAATTAATTGTGCCACGGGTTTATTGTTCTCTAGAATATACTTTACTGTTTCTTTTTTATGTTGCATTATGACATTTTCCATTTGCTTTTTCCATATAAACACCACATTATTGTTATATTTTTTAGTAAAACAATATAGGGCTGCCTTTTAGTCTAGTATCAAGCCTAAAAGCATGAATTTATTACTATTTAATGTCTGTATATTCTTATAAAATTTAACGAAGGGCAGGTATAAATACTTATGGATCATGTGTTTTTTGAAGAGCTGAGCTTTATTATATGTAACATGAAAAAGTATAAAGATGAATTAAGATCAATCCTTATGGAAGTCAGCACGATTGAAAGTGCTGAGTATGAAATTAGTTCTAGCATTAATGTTCTGGAGCAAGCAACAAAGGAACTGAAATATATGAAAAGAGATATAGTTGAAAAAGTAGCAATCTTCTATCCAACTAACTCTATTCTATATTCTTATATTTTATATGCAATTATTCCAAGCTATTACTGTAAAAATATTTTCTTAAGACCGTCCACATTATCTCATTCTACTACGTTAAAAATTCATAATTTTTTTAATAAATATTCTAATTTGAATGTAAAAATTGAACCTATTGGATATGCAGAATTTAAAAAGAAAACATCTGATGCAGAAGTGGTGGTATTTACAGGTAATTATCATAATAGCCTATCTGTTCAAAAGGACTATCCTGGCGCGCTCTTTCTATTTTTTGGTTCCGGCTTAAATCCTTTTTTCATAGGCGCTGAAGCTGATATCGAATATGCTGCTGGAAAAGCTGTAGAGGCTCGAGTGTTCAATTCTGGTCAGGATTGCATGTGTCCGGATTTATTTTTTATCCACAGAAGTCAAAAAAAAAGGTTCGTCAAATGCTTGTTGCAGCAGTTAAATGAGATGAAAATGTCTGGACGAATGAGTGACAAGGTCAAAAACAGTAATTATAAAGAGCTAGTGCTGCAGGCTGAGATATTTCTTACTGATTATCAAGAAAAAATTGTATATGGAGGCCAAGTGGATATAGATAAGAGTTGGATTGAACCTACTGTTTTGGTTTCCGATATGGATGATATGCCGCGATATGAGGAGCACTTTACCCCGATTTTTAATGTTGTTTCCTATCATGATGCGTCTGAGGTACTCAATTGGCTTATGGATGCAAAACGCTTGGAATCGTCATTTGGTGTATCTGTTTTTGGGAATACAGATTTAATCGGGCCATTAAAAAAACATTATACAGTTGCCCTTAACAAAACACTTTTTGATATGGAATGTGGCCATCAGCCTTTTGGTGGTTATGGTCCAAAGGCAAGTTATGTGAAATACAACGACTGCATGGAAAGCAGGCCAATTTTAATTTCTAAAGAAGTCAACCGAGTATTTAATCAATATATAATGCAGGTTAATTAAAAATTAGGGGGAGTTGTTTTTGTTCACTTCTATATGGGATTTTTATGCATATTTATTAAAAAATTCAAACATTAAAAAGGTCTTTGCTATGGTGGGAGAAGGCGAAGGTCTTCTAGAATCTGCACACTTAGCCAATATGGATGTGTATACATCGAAAGACCAAAGAATTGCAGCAAGTATGGCTATGGGGTATTCTCAAGCCTCAGGTAAACCGGTCGTTTATGCGACAAGCCCCGGTCCAGGACTTGTGAATGGATTAACGGCAGTGTTGGAGTCTTTTTCTGCGTGTGTTCCTCTGATTATCATTTCTGCAGGGACATCGAGAACATCCATTGGAACAGGAGCTTTTCAAGAACTCAACAGTATCGAATTGATGAAAGCTATCACAAAATGGCAGTATAGGGTTGAACACGAAGATCAAGCAGAGTGGGCGCTAAAAAGAGCGGTACATATGGCTATAAATGGAAAGCCTGGACCGGTTTATTTAGAAATACCAAATGATCTGGAGCAACAGCGGTATGAGCAGCCCTCTTCATTGATTCAAAAAGAGCCGATTGTCATGTGCCCACATCCACAACAGATAAGCTTGACTGCAGAGATCTTAACGAGATCAAAACGACCGGTGTTTATCGCAGGAGGAGGTTGTCAAAATAATTCTTTGTTAGGTCAATCTCTTTTGACCTTGGCTGAAAAATTTCAGGCCGCCGTGTTTACCACTGCTTCTGGTAGGGGGATTGTGAATGAGCAGCATCCACATGTATTTGGCAATATAGGTCTTTATGCTTTGCCAGAAGCAAAGGAATTATTGAGGGAAGGGGATGTCTTTCTGGCTTTTGGCACGCAACTTGAAGAAACAGCTTTAATGGGTTGGAAAGATATTGCAGATGAAAATTTGTTTATACATATCGATTGTGATTACCAAAGTTTGAGAAAGTCCGTTGATGAAGATGTGAGCATCTTAGGTGACGTTTCCTTAACTGTGCAGCAGCTGCTGGAACATGAGGAGAATGAAGGATCGAAGCGACATCCATGGCTAGAGAGACAGAGGCGGGTCAAATATCAGCTCACTAGCGAATGGACTAAATCTGATTTTTCAAAGCACCCTGTCAGAGCTGCTTATCATATATTGTCACAGAACATGGAAGGAAATAACATTTTGGTTCAGGATAACGGACTTCATGATATATGGGGCTATTCCTATCCTATTTTTATTAATCAATTGGGAAGAACTCTTGTACCTGGCGAACAAACTGCCCTTGGTGTGCCAATGGGGGCAAGCATCGGAGCTAAATTAGCTCAGCCTGAATCCACCATTATTACGTTTATTGGAGATGGCTCATTTGAAATGGGAAAAGGGGCATTAGATGCAGCATACGAGCTGGGTTTGGGTATGATTTATATCGTTATTAATAATGGAGGCTATTCGTGGCCGCGATTTAATCAACAAAAAATGAATGTTTCTATTGGATGTGATTTTAGAGAGCATCAATGGGCTCATGCGATTCAATCTCTTCAAGGAGCTTTTTACTCTCCAACTAATGAAGAAGAATTCAAAAATGCTATTTGTGAAGCTAAAGAGCAATGTAAACAGGGGAAACTGTCCTTAATTGAAATATGCATAGACTGGAAAACGGATATTCCATATACAGTACAACAGGAGTATGGGGTGTAGGGCATGATAGGATTAAAAAACAAAGTGAGTGTCGGCCATCAAGATCAAACAGATAAAATTCAATATTTAACAAATAAATTCATCCTCTTAATGAAGGCTAACCATATAGAGTCGAAAGAGGCTGTCGCTCTTTCAATAAGAGATCCGCTGCTATTTTACGCAGCCTATAAAGGGTGTAGTGAACTGGGAATTATTCCAGTCGTGACAGGTGCGATGAAAAATCCTCAAAAAGAGCTTGCACGGATTCAAGTGCCGCTTTTCTGCTATGAGGCGGATCATGGTTTTTGTGTTGAACGTTATGATGGCATTGAAAAGGCGCTTCTTCCAGAAGGAATCGGGGCTATTATCAGAACGACAGGATCGGTTACTGGTATGCCTAAATTTGTCATCTGGTCTAAAAAGGGAATCAAATATCAAAGTGAACAAACAATCACAAGAATGGGCTTTACCGAAAGAGATATTATGTTTGCGGCTGTTCCTTTGTGGGGAGCTTATGGCTTGACTCTGATTAATATCATTGAAACATGCAAAATGAACCTGGTTATTCCAGAACATTTGCGGCCTCGGTATGTTTTGCAATTAATGAAAGAAAGTGGTGCTACTTTGTTTGAGGGAACACCTTCATTCTACAAAATCATGCTTGAGCATTTCAGTAAGGACATGGATGAACGAAAGGCAGTTTCCAACATGCGGAGCTGGGGATGTGGAGGAGAAATCTTACCTGAAACTGTCGCAGAAAAATGGTTTGAACTAATAAAATGTCCTATTCTCGACGGATATGGGCTTTCAGAAGCTGGACCCAATGTGGCGTTGAATGCATGGAATGATTTTTGTATAGGAACGGTGGGAAGGCCACTGGAAGGGACGGAATTAAAACTGAACGAAAAGGGAGAGCTACTTGTTAGGAGCCCTAGCAATATGATGGGCTATTTTGGTCCAAATTCACAGGAAAATCCACTCGATTCTGAAGGATGGCTTAATACTGGAGATTTAGCAGAGATCAATGAGGAAGGTTATGTAAAAATTATAGGCCGGACGAAAAATATTATTGTGATTAAAGAAAAAAATATTAGTCCTGAATATATCGAGAATAAGCTGCGCCACTTTCAAGAAATTCAAGACGTTGTCGTTATTGGTGTTCATAATGAAAACAACGGTGTGCGTCTCGCTGCCATATACATTAGCAAAAACAAAAGTGAAATCAACTCAAAAAATGTAAAATGCTATGCACAAAAGCATTTAGAAAAAGAACAAGTTCCTTTTTATTACAAACAACTGGATGAATTTCCGATGCTGGCAAATGGAAAAATTGACCGGAATGCTTTAAGGGAAATGTGTTTTACAAAACAAGCAAAGGGTGTGATTGAGTGAAGAATGAACCTTCAGTTGTTCTTATTGGCATTGAAGTCGACGTTATAAACGGGGTTCCGAGCTATCAATGGATCACAAAAAATGAGATACCAATTGAAAGAGAACCCTTTCAATATCAAAAAAGTAAATTTAACGATGAGACTGTAGAACCGTTATGTGAAGGACTGTATAAAATTATTACTGAATTATCACATCAAGGATTTGTCCATTCTAATGATGATATTGGCCTGTTTGTCAATGTTTCAAATGCGATTTGGCCTGATATTGAACGATACGTAAAAGCTTTGGAAAAAGGAAAAAAGGCTGTTAGGCCTCACATGACGATATCTTTTGAAAATAGTCTTCCAACTGCTCAAGCAGCCATACAACTTGGTCTCAATGGACCCTCTACAACGTTTGCAGATTACTGTGGCAAAATGTATGGAATTGGATTAGCACATAACGCTTTAGTAGACCGACTGGCCGGTCTAATGTTAGTGGCAGAAATTTATCGAGCACCTGAAACTGACTATGAAAATTTCACCGGTCGGATTACAATTGCCGCTTTAACAAATGCATGCCGTCTTCAAAACTACCAACCTCTGTTTGAAATACGGAACTGGGAATGGGAAAACGAACATGATGAACACTTAAGTTTTAGTGAATGGATTCACCATTGCGTCGAGAGTAATAAAGGACAAGGTGTAAGTCGTTTAACATAAAGGCAGTGGAAGGAGCTGTAAATATGAATAGGATTGGTATTAGTGGAATGGGGCTTGTTTCTCCATTTGGGCTTGGAATGAATTCATTTGAAGAAGGGTTATATTCAGGGGAATGTGCTATGTCGCCTATTATCCGTTTTGATGCAAGTGGTTTTAGGAGTCAAATAGCTGGCCAGGTAAAGGGGAATGTTCTTCATTCTAAGGAAAGTATCGCTAAACAATTTTTATCATTTGCCATGAAAGAGGCTGTAGAAATCGCTGGTTTAAGTGAAGAAAAGATAGAACATCACAGGACGGGATTGATTCTTCCGGTTGTAACAGGGCCGGACAATGACACAATGGAAAATGAAGCTAATGAATGGATCATGGATCCTGAACATCATCTTCCAACTTCTTTATTTCAGACAAGAAACATCATTAGACCGACGTCTGCTTGTGCGTCAATTGGTACAGCACTTTCAATTGGCTACAGCATGATTCGACATGGCCAGTTGGATAGGGTCTTTATCGCACGTGCAGAAGTATTTAATAAGTATGACTTTGCTTCGCTTGATATTGTCAGAGCCATAACAAAAACTGAAGCAAAGCCCTTTGATCTCAAGAGAAATGGCATTACGATCGGTGAGGGGGCAGGAGTCATTATATTAGAGTCGGCGGATAGTTTGAAAGAACGTAAACATAAGCCGTTGGCATGGCTTGACGGTGCCAGTTGTGTATTAGGTGGAGAAAAGCAAAATATGATTGAGCTAGATAAGGGAAAGGTAGTCAAATCTATTCAAACAGCGCTCCAACTGGCAGGGGTCAATAAGCCAGATTATATACATGCTCATGCAACTGGAACGCCGCAAGGAGATGTGATCGAATCAGAAGCATTGGTGGAAACCATTGAAGATGGAAGCAGTATACCGGTGAGTTCTCATAAAGGAGCATGTGGGCATTTGTTGCGTTGTTCAGGTTTTTTGGGAACAGCAGCTGCTTTATTGGCCTTGAAGCTGCAATGTATTCCGCCGACAACAGGTTTAGATCAGCTTGATCCGAAAATTACCGCAAATATTATGAAAGAAAAGGCATTTGCGAACATATCTAGCGTGCTTGTCAATAACTTTGGGTTTTGTGGGAATTATGCATCCTATTTGATTCAACACCCTACAATTGAATGGAATGGAAATATCAAGTGAACTATGAAAAATTGTTTATTTAATTAATATAGATAGAGAAAAATAATCTTGGAGTTTACTCGTTGTAAGGGATCTTGTATAGTTAAGCCCCATTTTGGAAATGAAAATTGCAGAAACAATCAAAAGGCACTTGTTTTTTGCTTGCTACAATATATACAATTTCTCAAATTATCTAAGCAGGTAATCTTGTCATTTTGAATGGTGGAAGTGGTGAGAAAGCAAGGCGTGTTTGCATTAATAAAAGGAACCTTCATTGTATATGTAGAGAGAAATAAAGAGGAAATAAAATACAAAGAGTTAGAGTTTTTGAAGGGGGAATAACGTTGAATTTTAGCAGTGAGCAATCACTAGCAGATATTGGACGTGCATTGACAGGGGCTTCGTTTGTCATCGGCGTGTTTATTTGCATCAATTTATTTATTTTATACAGAGTCATTGTACAGGCTCTGAGAAAAGAGCGTTCACTTGTTGTATCGGCAAAGAATAGATTGCTTTTGGGTGTGGCAGTTGTTATATATGGGGCCTTAATTTACGTTCTTCATGAATCTTATAAGTGGCTAAAATCTGAGTTTGTCGATTTACAAGCAGTTAGTACACAAATGTCAATTGTATATTGGTTATCGATTGGATTGATAGGTCTGTATATTCTCTACTATACGCTTACTTTATTTTATAAAAAAGAAGGGCAGGAACAGTTTCTGCTAATGATTATCAGTGGGGCTGTAAGTGGGTTGAGCAATACGTTTGTCATATACATCATTAATCAATCGTTAAATACGAAAGACAACTTTACGAATGGTTTATTCTATGCCTTTTTAATTGGGTTGGTTGTTCATATCATTGCAGAACGATACATTCGTACAAGGATTGCTGTAATTACCAATCGAGTAGTTTATGAAAAAAGGGTTAAGCTGATTGATAAAACGTTGCAAATTCCATTTGAACGAATGGAGCGTTTTGAGAAAGGAAAAATCAGTGCTTGTTTAAATAATGATACAGAAAAAATTAGTGAAGGCATGCATTTAGCAGTTACTGGTGCGACCAATTTAATTACTTTGTTTTTCTGTCTAATTTATTTGGGTATGTTGAGCTTTTGGGGCCTTGTTTTATCTTTGGGCGTTGTTGTGGTCACTATTCTAATCAATCTATTTGTTGCAGGGGAAGCAACTAGACTGTATGAAGAGACAAGGGACATTCAAAATAAGTTTTTTGGTTTTATTAATGACATGTTGGCAGGATTCAAAGAGTTGAAGCTAAATAGAGCAAGAAAACTGGCATTCCAACAAAATTTTGAAGAAGCTTGCAGCGACTATCGTAAAAAGGGAACAAAGGTTGACCTAAAGTTCGCTAACGCTTTTATTATGGAAGACATGATTCTATTGTCGGTTGTTGGATTTGTGGCGTTTCTCTTTCCACTGATTTTCAAAATGCAAGGTGAATTGCTGTACAATTATGTTTTTATTTTCCTTTATATGATTGGCCCTGTCACCTATCTGCTGCATTCTTTTCCGCAAATTATGCAGATTCAAGTAAGCTGGAAACGTATTAATAGTTTAATGGAAGAGGTCGCTGAATTAGAAAAAGAAGACCGTATTTCTGTCGAACCGTCGCCTGAAAAGAAAGTGATTCTCACTTTAAAGGGAGTCCAATTCCAATATAAAGGTACAAGCGGAGAAGATTTTTCAGTTGGACCAATTGATTATGAATTTAAGGCTGGAGAAATTACCTTTATTACTGGAGGGAATGGAAGTGGGAAATCAACCTTTGCTAAGCTTGTTACCGGCCTTTATCCGGCTGATCGAGGAGAAACTCTCATTAACGGCGTTTCTAAAACACCAGAACAAATCCAAGAATACTATTCTGCAATTTTTAGCGACTTTTATCTTTTTGACCGTCTCTATGGTATAGATATTGATGGAAGAGAGCAGGAAATTCAAAGCTTGCTTGAGCTTCTTAGAATTCAGGATAAGGTCACAATCAAAGATGGTGAATTCAGCACGACTAAACTGTCGACAGGTCAAAAGAAGCGTTTGGCTTTGCTAGTTTCATATTTAGAGGATCGACCTATTTGTTTATTTGATGAATGGGCGGCAGATCAAGATCCAGAATATCGCAAATTCTTCTACTACAATTTGCTTCCTATGTTAAGAGATGAAGGGAAGTGTGTCATTGCAATTACACATGACGATCAATACTTCCATAAGGCTGATCATCTTATCAAAATGGAGCAAGGCCAGTTTGTAGAAAATAAGGATATATGAGGAGGTACATGTAGATGAGTCGTTATTTTCCATTAAGTAATGGACAGCTGGGCATTTGGTATGTTGAAAAAATGTATCCTAATACAAGTATTTCAAACAACGGGGCACTTATACAATTGGCTACAGAGCAGCCCATTCTTTATAATCTAATTTCTATTGCTATAAATGAGTATATAAAACGAACAGACAATATCCGTTTACGTATGATTTCTAGAAAAGAAGGCGAACCAGTTCAGTACGTAGCTGAATATATTGAAAAAGAAATAGAAATTATCGAGTTAAAAGATGCAGGCACTGAAAGTGTAAAAGAGGCTGCACTTGCCCACTTTCAGCAACCTTTACCACTAGAGGACGAGGATCTTTTTGATTTTAAAGTGTTTAAAGAAAGCAGGCATCAGTGCTTTCTTTATGTGAATATTCATCATATTATTTCAGATGCTGTGTCTGTCATGAGTTGCATAGAGAGCATTATTTCCATTTACACTGATTTAGCAAGTGGTGCGGTCATCGATATGGTGAAAAGTCCATCGTTTATCGAGCAAATTGAAGCGGAGCAGACATACGAGAAAAGTCCGCGTTATGAAAAGGATCGTCTTTATTGGGAACAGATTTTCCAAAGTAGGCCAGAATTAACATCTCTTAAGCCTAGCAACGATTATTGCAGCAGTGCGAAAGCAATACGGCTGTCTAAAGCAGTTCCGAAATCTCTTGCGGAAAAGTTGAAAGAATATTCGACTAAGAATCATATTAGTTTATTTAATTTGTTCTTGTCAGGCGTTTTCTTGTATATGTCCAAAATGAGTCAGAAAAAGGATATTGTAATCGGTACAATGTTTTCTAATCGGACAACGCTTCGTGAAAAGGAATTGTTTGGCATGCTTGTTAGCACTGTTCCTTTTCGTGTAGAGGTTAATCCAGCTCTCACTTTTTCTTCATTCGTAAGAAATTTAAATCAGCAGCAGATTAGAACAATGAGGCATCAAAAATATCCATATAATCGTATTTTAAATGATTGGCGAAAAAAGCACAGCACGCATGATTATTTGTATACAACTTCCTTACAATATTTGGAGGTGGATTTCCCTAAGACAGATGGGATTAGATATAATGTTGATTTTTTATATAACGGTTATGAAATCAATGATCTCGCCTTTCATATTGTAAAAAATGGGGAAGACATTGCATTTGAAATCGACTATAGAGTTGATTTATTTGAAGAGACAGAGATCCGCGACATGTTTAATAGAATAATGCTTTTACTTTCTAAAGCATTATTGGCTCCGCAGCAGCAGATTGGAAATTTAGATTTATTAACAGTTACTGATCAATCCTTATATTTTAGGGAGCAAATGGAAATAGTCTGTCATGAACCGGAGGAATATTTCCAACAGATTTTTCAAAGAATTGCAAAAAAAATACCTGAAAAGATAGCGGTTGTTTGTGAGGAGCGCACACTGACGTATAAGGAACTGGATGAGCGGTCGAATCAGCTTGCACGACTCCTTCGACAAAAGGGGATAACACGAGAAAAAACAGTTGCTATTCTTACTAATCGTACAGAAGATATGATCGTTGGATCGATAGCGGTGATGAAAGCAGGTGGAGCTTATGTCCCAATCGATGCCGAATTTCCAGAGCAGAGAATCCAATTTATTCTAAAAGACAGCAGTTCTGTGATTTTGCTGACGGATCAAGTAAATAGAGTAGAACAAGATGCTTCTATTGAATGCATCCACTTTCAAGATGAAGCAATTCAGCAACAGCCGACATCTTCTATTGAAAACCTGACGAAGCCTGAAGATTTATGCTATATCATATATACGTCTGGAACAACAGGCACGCCAAAGGGGGTTATGATTGAACATCGGAATTATCTAAATATGTGGAAAGCCTATAACGAAGCATACGGTTTTCAAGAAATGAAGCCTTGTATCTTACAGATGGCCAGCTTTTCGTTTGATGTCTTTTCTGGGGATATGGCAAGAGCTTTATTGAATCAAGGAACCCTTGTCATTTGTTCGTCAGAAGCAAAGCGTGATTTAGTACGTATTCAAAATTTGATTGAGACACATCAGATTACAATGCTGGAATCAACACCAGCTTTAATTGTTCCTCTTTTAGATGACATGTATGAAAAAGGGATTAAGCATACTTCTCTTGAATTGGTTGTGCTGGGTGCTGATTCTTGTTTGAAAGAAGACTATGAACGTCTCTTAGAACGTTATGGTGAGAGTATACGAATTTTTAATACATATGGTGTCACTGAAGCGACAATTGAATCGAGCATTTATTGTTCTGAGCAGGCGTTTGCAGATTATGAGGGTATTACGCCAATCGGTAAACCGTTATCAAATATGTCAATGTACATTTTTAGTGAAAACATGGAGCTTCTTCCACCTCATTATATAGGGGAGTTGTACATTGGTGGAAAAGGCGTCGCCAGAGGCTATTTGAACAATGCAGAGCTGACAGAGGAAAAATTCATCTTAAACCCTTATGATCCGTCTGAAAGGCTGTATAAGACAGGTGATCAAGCGAAAATGCTGCCTGATGGAAATATTCAGTTTCTTGGGCGCAATGACTTTCAAGTCAAAATTAGAGGGCATCGAATTGAAATTGGAGAGATTGAGGCAAAAATGATTCAGCACTCTTTGGTGAGGAGAGCGGTTGTAAAGACTGTTAAACCTAACTCCCATCAAACCGTATTGGCTGCTTACTTTGAATCAGATGAAGTAGATATCACAAATCAAATAAAAGCATTTTTATTTAGAGAGCTGCCGGACTATATGGTCCCGACATATTTTATTCAATTAGACCGATTGCCTTTAACTGAAAACCACAAAGTCAATCGGAGAGAGCTGCCAGAGCCTGAAGTCTTTTTCAAGGAAAAGGAAGAGACAGGTTTGTTTCATAAAGCAGTTGAGGCGAAATTAGCCGAAGTTTGGAAGAAAACGCTAAAGGTAGACGATTTACATGCAACTTCTGATTTTATCCAGCTAGGTTTTCATTCATTGCAAGCATTAAAACTTTTGAATGAGATTGAGAATGAGTTCGGGATTCGACTGACGCTAGGGGATATTTTTTCTAATACACTTTTGTTTGCAATGGCAGATGTCATTGAAGAAAAAATGAAGATAGGCAATTTTGAACAGCTGCTACCTGCTAAGAAGAGTGATTCTTATCCTGTGACAGCTGCGCAAGAAGGGGTATACACAAGATCATTAATTACAGACGCTAATCTGTTTAACATACCTTGTGTATTCCAAATAGATGGGCCACTTGACGCGGGTGCGCTTATAGATGCAATGCAAAAGTTAGTCAATCGACATGAATCGCTTAGAACCGCTTTTATAAAAGAAGATGGCGTCATTAAGCAGAAAGTTCATACAAACGTTTCCTTGCATGTGGATTATGATGTATACAAGGAATCTGAAATAGAGGAGATTATTTGCGCTTCGCCTCATTCGTTTTCATTGGACAAGCCTCCCTTGATGCAGGCACGGTTGATTAAAATACAATCTCTTCAAAAACATGTTTTATTATTAGACTTTCATCATATTATTTTCGATGGTATGTCTCTCCAAGTATTTATGGAAGAATTGGCATTGATATATCAGGGGAGAACTTTGCCACAATTGGAACTTGGGTACAAAGATTACGCTGTATGGGAGAAGCGCCAATTAGAAGCAGATCGGTTTTCTGCACACCGAGATTTTTGGAGGGACATTCTTGTTGACCATACAGAACAGCTCAATTTGCCTGCTGATTTCCCAAGGCCAGATGTGCAATCTTTTGATGGAAAAACATTTGAATTTGAATTAAATATAAATCTACTAAACAAACTAAAAGATTATTCTATGAAGCACGGCCTGACGCTTTATATGAGTCTCTTATCAGTATATTTTGTCTTGTTATCAAAATACACGGGTCAAGATGACTTGATCGTTGGTACGCCTATATCAGGACGCATTCATTCAAATATAGAAAGGATTACAGGATTATTTGTCAACACTCTTCCTATTAGGAAGGTAGTTGGCAGAACAGTTAGTTTCGCTCAATTTTGCCAAGAAGTCAAACGCGATATGCTTGGTATGCTGAATCATCAGCAATACCCTATTGATGAACTAGCCAAGCAACTGAAACTCAATCGTGATCCAAGCAGAAATCCTATTTATCAGACTGTATTTGCTCTACAAGATGTCAAAGAGAGTTATGAGCTGTCTGAAGGTGTCAAAATGTCTATTGTCGATACAGACTATAACACTTCTAAAGTTGATTTAACATTGGAGGCTGCAGTTCTTAATGATTGCCTTGGGTGCCGGTTTGAATATAGTACAAGTTTATTCAGAAAAGAAACTATCGAACAGATGGCAAAACATTTTGAACATCTTATCGAGACGATGGTGGCCGATCCACATCAAATAATCAGTGAAATCGGGTTGCTTTCCCAGGAGGAACAAGAGCTATTGGCCGGTATGAATGATACTTTTGTACCGATACCTTCCTACCAATCTATCTCGGCTCAATTTGAAAAGCAGGCTGAGATGCGTCCGGAGGAAACAGCGGCTGTCTTTAGAGGAAGCTCCATCTCCTACGGAGAATTGAACAGTCGTGCCAATCAGCTAGCACATGCTCTCATTCAACAAGGTGTTGGAACGGATATGTTGGTAGGCATCATGGTTCGCCCATCATTTGATCTACTCATCGGGATGCTGGGAATTTTAAAGGCGGGGGGAGCCTATGTACCAATTGACCCTCAATATCCAGATAGCCGTATTGAGTACATGCTGAAAGATAGCGCGGTCCCTCTTTTACTTACACAGTCGGTGCTGAAAGAAAGAACAGACTCATACTCAGGCAAAGTGATTTATTTGGATGAGGGGATGGAAGGAGAGCGTACAACGAATCCACCTTCAGTGGCAGAAGGGCATCATCTAGCCTATATGATTTATACGTCTGGATCAACTGGGGAGCCGAAAGGCGTCTTGATTGAACAGCACAGTGTACTGAATTTATGGCAATGGTTTGAAAGGACGTATCATGTGGCTCCTGGAGATGCTATTCTTCATATGACCAATTCTGCCTTTGATGTTAGTGTGGAGGAAACGTTGATTCCACTCATGTCGGGAGCTGTTGTCGTTATTGCGGAAAAACAAGTGGTGTTCCAAAAGGAAATGCTAATTGACTTCTTGAATGAGCACAAAGTCCGCATTGCTCAATTCGTTCCGGCAACCTTACGTGCACTTTTAGCTGGACAAACGAAAAAAGCTAAGAATTTAGAAGTGGTCATCTGTGGTGGAGAAAAGTTGGATCCTCAATTGGCTAACCAAATTACATCGCAAGGGTACCACTTATACAATCATTATGGTCCAACCGAAGCGACGGTCGATACACTCGTATGGTCCTGTCCACCGAACAGAGGGGTAATTAAATTGGGAGCGCCCATTGACAATACAAAAGTCTATGTGCTTGATGAAGAAGGAAATCCTGTACCATCAGGCATTCCTGGTGAACTGTATATTGGTGGTGCAGGTATTGCAAGGGGCTATTTGAACCGTCCAGATCAGACGGATTGTGCTTTTGTACCCGATCCATTCGAACAAAACGGGCGCCTTTATAAAACAGGTGACCTTGTCAAATGGCACAGCGATCAGACAATCGAATATCTTGGCAGACTGGACAAACAGGTCAAAATCCGGGGTATGAGGATTGAGCCTGGTGAAATTACAGCGAAGCTGTTGGAGTTGGATGAGATCGAGAATGGCTATGTGATGGCTCATCATGATGAGGAAGGACAAGTAAATCTATGTGCGTATATCGTGTGGAAGAAAGAGAGTGAGCCGCAGAAAATAAGAAGAAAGCTGGCGCAAGCTCTACCAGAATATATGATTCCTGTGCATTTCATGACAATAGATGAGTTGCCTTTAACGCCAAACGGAAAAGTGAGTGAACAGCTGCTTCCAATACCTGAAAAAGAAACAGAAACAGTAGAAGCATATGTGCCGCCTTGTACAGAGATTGAAAAATTGCTCACTGACATTTGGCAGGAGGTGCTTGGTATAGAACGTGTCAGCATAAAAGGAAGCTTTTTTGACTATGGAGGAGATTCGATCAAAGCCATTCAAATTTCTTCTCAATTAAGAAAGTATCGATTGAAACTTGAAACAAAGTATTTATTTACACATGCAACAATTCAAGAAGTGGCTATCTATATCGAGCCTTTAAAGAAACAGATTGATCAACGGCAGATATCTGGGGAAATTCTACTTTCTCCTATACAAAATTGGTTTTTTTCAAAAAACTTTGTTAATCCACACCACTATAATCAGGCTGAGACACTCTACAAAGCAGAAGGATTTGACCCTGAAGCGGTTGAATTGGCGTTGGACAAACTCATAGAGCACCATGATGTACTAAGAGCTGTTTTTGTAAAGAATCCGCAACAGATGGTTCAAATCAACCGAAAAGCGTATACAGCTGATTTTTATACATTGGAAGTTATGAACCTTAGAAATAAAAATAACTGGCGAGAGCTTGCAGAAAACCATATTGATAGTATTCAAGGGGAGCTCGATATAGAAAATGGACCTCTTATCAAAGCGAGTATCTTTCAAACCAATAAAGGGGACCACCTTGTTATAGTTATACATCATCTCATCATAGACGGTGTTTCTTGGGGGATCTTGCTTGAGGATCTAGAAACAGCTTATGAACAAGCTGTTTCTGGAGAAAAAATAAAATTACCTGAGAAAACGACTTCTTATAAAGAATGGACAACAGAATTGTGGAATTACGCCAAAGAGGAAGTAGTAAATGAAAAAGCTTATTGGGAAGATGTTGAAAACAGGCTGGTAGTACCTTCTTCTTTAGCCGTACGTCAATCGATCAATCAAAAGAGATGGTACAGTAAACAGCTTGTTCGGCAACTTAACAAAGAAAAAACGGATTTGCTTTTAAAACAGGCGCATCGGGCATATAACACAGAAATAAACGAAATTCTGTTGGCGGCGTTTGCGTTAGCTATGAAGGAACAATTTGGAATAGAAGAACTACCACTTGATTTAGAAGGGCATGGAAGAGAGACATTTTCGGAAGATGTCGACGTTTCAAGAACGATTGGGTGGTTTACGTCTGTATTTCCAGTTGTACTAGAGGCGGGAAGAGAAGAAAAACTAGGAACCGCAATAAAATCGGTTAAAGACCAGCTTCGCCGTATTCCTCAAAAGGGAATGGGATATGGATTGCTTTATTGTAAGGAACTGCAAACTATTGAAGAAAGACCGTCTCCTCCAGTGAGTTTTAACTATTTGGGTCAGTTTGAGTTGCATGAAAATGAGGGCCAATCTTTGCACTTAGGTAATTCAAACAGCTTGGAAAATGAAAGAACACACATGCTTGATTTGAATCTTGCAGTCATAAATGGCGTGTTAGAAATCAATTTGGAATATCATGAGCGTGAGTTTGATAGAAATGAAATCGAACAACTTTTGAATGTTTACACGGAAACACTTGAAAAAATGGTCGATCATTGTATAGATAAGGAAGATGACGGAGAAAAAACGTTAAGTGATTTTGATGATCAACGATTGACGGACGAAGAACTGGATCATATTTATGAGCTGCTTGAAGACATGTAGAGAGAGGCCTTCCTCTCTCTATGATAGAAAAAGGAGTGGAAAAATGAAAAATAAACAAAATTTCCAAAACATTTACCCGCTATCGCCTATGCAAGAAGGTATGTTGTTTCATCATTTAAGCGATAAAGATCAAGATTTTCAAGCGTACTGTGTCCAATCCGCTCTGAAAATTTCCGGTACGTTTAATTTTGATATTGCAGAAAATAGCCTGAATATTCTTGTAAGACGTCATGATTTGTTACGGACAGTTTTTATTCATTCTAAGTTAAGCCGTCCTCGACAAGTTGTATTCAAAAATAGAGAGATGTTCATCCAAATGCATGATTATACTCATTTACAAGGGATTCATAAAGAGCAAGCTATCGAAAAGTTCTTGGCATCGGATTTAAAGGAAGGGTTTGATTTGGTAACTGGCCCTCTATTTCGGGTACAGGTACTGAGATTAAGCGATTTTGAGCATATACTTGTTTTTACGAATCATCATATTATTTTGGATGGCTGGTGCTCTAGAGCTGTTTTAGAGGAATTCTTTGAGATATATGCTACGTTATTGCACCAGGAGCCGGTGAGAGAGAAGAAATCATTTTCTTTTAGTAAATATATTCAATGGATTGAAAATCAGGACAAAGATAAGGCTCATGCCTACTGGAGGGAATATTTAAAAGGACTTGAGACAAATACAGAAATGCCGAGATTCTACAAGAAAGCAACAAAAAAGGGCTTTCAAAAAGGGGAGTTTTATCAAAAAATAAATGATGACTTGCTTCAAAGTCTTGAACGACTATCAAAGCAATACAAAGTCACTGTCCATACTATATGTCAGACAGCTTGGGCTTTGTTGCTCAGTCATTACAACCAATCGAAAGATGTTGTATTTGGATCAGTTGTATCTGGAAGACCACCTGAATTAGAAGGCATTGAGCATGCTGTGGGATTATTTATCAATACCATTCCAGTCAGAATAAAGATGGAGCCTGAAATGTCTTTTGCACAGCTCCTGCAGAATGTACAAGAATCAAACTTGGAGTCTGAGCGCTATTCATATTGCTCTCTGGCTGAACTTCAGAAAATGACAGAATTTAAGACAGATTTGTTCAGTCATTTGCTTGTTTTTCAGAATTATCCGTCTAATGATACTTCAACAGAAGAGGAAGAAGAACTTTTTGGTTTTCGCATAGAAGAATTTCATGATACCGAGCAAACAAATTATGATTTTCATTTAACTGTTGCTCCAAAGGAACAATACATCATTTTTCATTTTAATCAAAACGTATATGAAAATGATGAAATCCGTAACATAAGCAGACGATTTATCCGTATATTAGAACAGATTATTGAGGCACCTGATATGAGGATGTGTGAAATAGAGCTAATTGATGAGAAAGAAAAAAGGCTTATAACTGAAACATTTCAAACGTCTAATTACAATAGGGGTGAAGACAATCTCACCCTTCATGAACGCTTTGAACAGCAGGCCGCTTGCTTTCCTAATAAAACAGCTGTTTCATTCAATGGAGAATCTCTTACATATGAAATACTAAACAGTCGCGCTAACGAGCTTGCTAAAAAGCTTCGAGGACTTGGAGTACAATCAAATGACTTAGTAGGTGTTATGCTGGAACGCTCTCACTCATTTATCATAGGCATTCTTGGTATTTTAAAAGCAGGAGCAGCATATGTTCCAATTGATCCAAATTATCCGCTGGAACGGATAAATTATATGATTCAAGATTCGAGAATATCCATTCTTATCACGGATCAAAAAAAGCATGCGGATATATTTCCTACTATTATATATACAGGAAAAGTACTGATTATAGATGACATGTATAACGGTGACTATTGTGAAAATCTTCCTTCTATTTCCTCTTTACAAGACCTTGCCTATGTCATTTATACATCAGGATCGACAGGAAAGCCAAAAGGAATTCTCACCAAACATGAAAATGTAATGAGAGTGGCTGTAAATACAAATTATGTAGATGTGACACATGAGGATCGTATTCTACAATTATCTAACCCATCTTTTGATGGCTCGGTATTTGACATTTTCGCAGCATTACTGAACGGAGCAGAATTAATCCTTATTGACCCAAACATCATTCTGTCGCCAAGAGAACTTTCTACGTTCTTAGTAGAACAGAAGATTACAACCATGTTTTTAACTACTGCTTTATTCAATGCAATCATAGCTGAAAATCCAGCAGCTTTTAATGGACTTCATACCGTTTTGTTCGGCGGTGAAAAGGTAACGGTTTCTTTTGTCGAGCAAGCCTTAAAGGAATCTGGATCTAACAAATTCATTCATGTGTATGGGCCGACGGAAAGCACTGTTTTTGCCGCTTTTTATCAAATTCAATCTATTGATAAAAGATTAGGAACTATTCCAATTGGAAAGCCGCTGAATGATACAGAGCTCATAATTTTAAACCAATATGGGCAACTTCAAGCAATCGGCCTGCCTGGTGAACTATGCATAGCTGGGAAAGCTCTTGCCAAAGGATATCTGAATCGTCCTGATTTAACCGACGAGAAGTTTGTCACACATCCGTTTAAAGAACAGGAGAGAATGTATAAAACTGGTGATTTGGTAAGATGGCTTCCTGATGGAGCTATTGAATTTATGGGGCGAATTGATCGTCAGGTGAAAATCCGAGGTTTCCGTATTGAACCAGAAGAAGTAGCGGCCGAATTATTACTCGTCCATAACATAAAAAAATCGTATGTTATGGAAAGAAAAAACGAGCAAGATGAAACATATCTATGCGCTTATTATGTGTCTGATACCAAGAAAGAGTCAAAGGAGATAAGGAACGCTTTGGCTAAACGGCTACCTGATTACATGCTGCCTTCCTTTTTCATTCCATTAAACGACCTTCCAATCACACCGAATGGAAAAACCAATGAAAAAGAACTGCCAGCTCCTGAACTTATGTTAAATCAAGAGGAGGAGTATATTGCACCTAGAACAACGGTAGAAAAGAAACTAGCAGAATTGTGGGAGCAGATTTTAGGGGTAACTCCTGTTAGTATTAGTACCCATTTCTTTGAAGTGGGAGGTCATTCACTCAAAGCTGTTTCTCTGATAGCGGCCATTGAGAGGGAGTTATCGGTTAAATTGTCGATTAAAAAGATTTTTGAACATCCTTATTTAGAGGAAATGGCAATAATGATTGAACAGGAAAAAAATAGGGAAGTGCTTGGTATTCTCCCAGCTCCATCTCAGGACCATTATCCAGCTTCTGCAAATCAGCAACGGATATATGCAATCAGCCACTTACCGGGCGGGGAGCAGAGTTATAACATGCCGTTCCTTTTAAAGGCTCCGCATACTTTACACATTGAGCGTGTTCAGAACACACTTAATATGCTTGTTGAGCGCCACGAAAGTCTAAGAACTTCCTTTGATATGGTTGGGGATGAGCTGGTACAGCGAATCCACTCTTCTGCCAATGTAGAAGTGATGAGAGAAAGAGTATGTGAAGGCGGGCTAGACAAACTTATGTCTAAATTGGTAAAACCATTCGATCTTCATCAGGTTCCACTGTTAAGAGCGGGAGTTTTTGAGTATCAAGGAGATCATCTGCTGTTTATTGATATGCATCACATCATATCAGATGGTCAATCAATTGAGATTTTTATACGGGAATTCATTGAATTGTATAAACACAATCAGCCGCTACCTCCTCTTGCGCTCCAATATAAGGATTATGCTGTTTGGGAAAAGCAGCATGAGATGGATGCGGATGTTTCCTATTGGGAGCAGCAGTTTAAGGGTGATATTCCAGTTTTGACATTGCCTTTTGATGAGAAGCAGACAAGTGGAACACAGCCAGAGGGTGGCTTTTATATCAGAACGCTTAATCAGGAAATAACAAATCAATTGAAAAAGTATGCCCTGCAACAGAATCAAACTCTCTTTTCACTATTATTAGGGATGTATCAGCTTTTGCTCTCTAAATATACAGGGCAGAAAGATTTAGTAGTCGGTACTCCTTCTGCTGGGAGAAATCATGCGATTTTTGATAAAACTGTTGGGATGTTTGTTAAAACATTACCTATTAGGACTCATTTACCGTCTGCACAGCCAGTAAATGAATTTTTCTCAAAAGTACAGGAGCATTGTTTTGCAGCCTTCGAATGTGATGTGGATCCTGTAGAATGGATTATGAATCGAACTAGTATGACACGGAAGACAAATGGTACTCCTCTTATTCAAACCATGTTTTCGTTTCATCATGAGCAGGAAGAACTTGCTGCACAATGGGAGATACAAAACGTTTTCAATCCCAATGTACAATTTGATCTATCATTGGATGTGTTTGAACACAGTTCCCATTTAGACATCTATTTTGAATATAGTACAAGTTTATTCAGAAAAGAGACTATTGAACAGATGGCCCAAAATTTTGAATATCTTATCCAGACGGTGTTGGCCGATCCACATCAATTGATTGGCGAAATCGGGTTGCTTTCTCAGGAGGAACAAACGCTATTGGCCAGCATGAATGATACTTTTGTACCGATGCCTTCCTACCAATCTATCTCGGCTCAATTTGAAAAGCAGGCTAAGGTGCGTCCGGAGGAAACAGCGGCTGTTTTTAGAGGAAAATCCCTCTCCTACGGAGAATTGAACAGTCGTGCCAATCAGCTAGCACATGCCCTCATTCAACAAGGTGTTGGAACGGATATGTTGGTAGGCATCATGGTTCGCCCATCATTTGATCTACTCATCGGGATGCTGGGAATTTTAAAGGCGGGAGGAGCCTATGTGCCAATTGACCCTCAATATCCAGATAGCCGTATTGAGTACATGCTGAAAGACAGCGCGGTCCCTCTTTTGCTTACACAGTCGGTGTTGAAAGAAAGAATAGACTCATACTCAGGTAAAGTGATTTATTTGGATAAGGGGATGGAAGGAGAGCGTACAACGAATCCACCTTCAGTGGCAGAAGGGCATCATCTAGCCTATATGATTTATACTTCTGGATCAACTGGGGAGCCGAAAGGCGTCTTGATTGAACAGCACAGTGTACTGAATTTATGGCAATGGTTTGAAAGGACGTATCATGTGGCTCCTGGAGATGCCATTCTCCATATGACCAATTCTGCCTTTGATGTTAGTGTGGAGGAAACGTTGATCCCGCTTATGTCGGGAGCTGTTGTCATTATTGCGGAAGAACAAGTAGTTTTCCAAAAGGAAACGCTGATCGATTTCTTGAATGAGCACAAAATCCGTATAGCTCAATTTGTTCCAGCAACCTTACGTGTACTTTTAGCTGGACAAACGAAAAAAGCTAAGAATTTAGAAGTGGTCATCTGCGGTGGAGAAAAGTTGGATCCTCAATTGGCTAACCAAATTACATCGCAAGGGTACCATTTATATAATCATTATGGTCCAACCGAAGCGACGGTCGATACACTCGTATGGTCCTGTCTACCTGACAGAGGGGTAATTAAATTGGGAGCGCCCATTGACAATACAAAAGTCTATGTGCTTGATGAAGAAAGAAATCCTGTACCATCAGGTATTCCTGGTGAACTGTATATTGGTGGTGCAGGTATTGCAAGGGGCTATTTGAACCGTCCAGATCAGACGGATCGTGCTTTTGTACCCGATCCATTCGAACAAAATGGGCGCCTCTATAAAACAGGTGACCTTGTCAAATGGCATAGAGATCAGACAATCGAATATCTTGGCAGACTGGACAAACAGATTAAAATCCGAGGTATGAGGATTGAGCCGGGTGAAATTACTGCGAAGCTGTTGGAGTTGGATGAGATCGAGAATGGCTATGTGGTGGCTCATCATGATGAGGAAGGACAAGTAAATCTATGTGCGTATATCGTGTGGAAGAAAGAGAGTGAGCCGGAGAAAATAAGAAGAAAGCTGGCGCAAACTCTACCAGAATATATGATTCCTGTACATTTCATGACAATAGATGAGTTGCCTTTAACGCCAAATGGAAAAGTAAATGAACAGCTGCTTCCAATACCTGAAAAAGAAATAGAGGAAGAATATGTACCGCCTTGCACAGAGACTGAAAAGACGCTCGTTTCCATTTGGCAGGAGGTGCTGGAGACAAATCTAATTGGGAGAAATAGCCACTTCATTAAAGCTGGTGGACATTCCTTAAAAGCTATAGATTTAATGAACAAAATCAGAAAGCAACTATTTACAACAATTTCTTTACAGGATATTTTTGAATATCCACTCTTAAAAGAGCTTGCTAATAAAATTGACAAAACGGGTCAAGCAAAAAAAGAAATCATATCAGTGGCTAAAGAGACCGAAGAGTACCCGATGACCTCTGCACAAAAACGTATTTATGCAGTTAGTCATTTAATAGGTGCTGACACAACCTATAATATGCCTATTGTTCTAACAGTGCCATTTAAGCTGGAAAAACAAAAGACAGAAAAAGTGATTAAAAGAATAATAGAACGTCATGAAAGTTTACGAACCTCTTTCCAAGTGAAAAATGGCGAAGCAGTACAGGTAGTTCATGCTAACTCTGATTTAGATATAGAAGAAGAAGTACTGAAAGCAGATGAGGTGCCTTCACGGATTTCTGCGTGGACTAAGCCTTTTAATTTGAAAAAAGCACCTCTCATGAGAGTAAAAATAGCGAAGGTAGACAATGGAGAGCATTTGCTGTTTTTGGATATGCATCACATAATTTGCGATGGTGTATCAATAGATATATTACTAAATGAATTCTCCACACTGTATGCTGATGAAAAAGCTGAACTTCCTGTTGTACAGGTGCAGTATAAGGACTATGCAGTATGGAAGCAAAAACAAGATTACAGCCAGTCGAATAATCATTGGGAATCTATTCTGGATGGTCAGCTACCTGTGTTGAATCTACCGACTGATTTTAGCAGGCCAAAGGTTCAACAGTTTGAAGGAGATTATATATCGATTTCAATTAATCGAGAAGTGGGACGTGGTCTTCTAGAGAAGCTGCAAGAGCAGGAAATGACACCTTATGTTTTGTTCCTGGGATTGTATCAGATACTTCTTCATCGATATTCAGGTCAGAATGACATTCTAACAGGAACCCCAGTTTCAGGGAGAGGTCAAATGGGCCTAGAAAATACAATAGGTCTATTAATGAATACACTGCCCATTAGAACAGTTACAACACCACAGATGTCGATAACTAGCTTTTTGGAGCAGGTGAAAAATCAGGTATATAGCATGATGAAATATGCTGAGTATCCGCTCGATGAATTCATTGAACGTAAACAGATTAAAAGAAATCTTAATCGGAATTTATTATTTGACACAGTCTTTTCGTTTCATACAGAAGAGGAAGTTTCTTTATGGACACCACTTCAAACAGATCAAAAGACAGCGAAATTTGATTTGACATTTGAGGTCACTCAGTTAAACGACGAATTTCACATCAATATTGAATACAGTACAAACCTATTCCGTGTAGAGAATATTGATAGGATGGCTAGACACTATGTGGAGCTCGTTAAGCAATATCTGACGGGAACGGAGCAGTACTTATATGAAATTGATTTTCGTTTAGATGAAGAAAAACAATTAATTGAGCGTGTAAATGATACTGCTTATCCATTGTCGGTTAATCAGACGGTGTGCACCATGATGAAATTATGGACTGAACATCACCCTGATAGCGTAGCAGCGGTGCATCAAGATAAAATTTTAACCTATAAGGAATTAAACGAAAAGGCTAATGCAATTGCCGATTGGCTTGTGCAGCAAGGGATCAAAAAAGGTGAGATGATTGGAATTATGACAAATCCATCATTCAATATGCTGGCAGGAATTTTCGGTATTTTACAGGCTGGAGCAGTTTATGTACCTATAGACCCAGCATATCCTAAAAAACGGATTGACTATATCTTGAAAGACAGTGAAGTCGCCTTCTTGCTGACTGAATCTGAGTATAAGAGTTTGCTAACAGGGTTTGAACAGGAAGTGGTCTTTTTGGATGTCCATCATTTTGAGAAAAATGGATTGTCCAATTCTATTACAGTACAAGGGCATGATGTAGCTTATATGATTTACACTTCCGGCTCTACAGGAAATCCAAAAGGTGTCATGATTGAGCATCATTCATTAATGAATTTGGTTCAGTGGCATCAAAGGAGATTCCAATTAACAGAGGCTGATCGTTGTTTGAAATTTGCTGGTTTTGGATTTGATGCCTCTGTATGGGAGATATTCCCTTGTTTGTCTTATGGGGCATCTCTTTACATCGTCGATGCTCATGTACGACAGGACATATATCAGCTAAATGATTTTATTGAACGTCACCAAGTTACGATTGCATTTATGCCTACGGCCTATTACGAACAATTTTCTCATTTGACAAACAGCTCACTTCGCATCCTTTTAACTGGCGGTGAAGCGTTGAAGACTTGTAAATCGCATTCTTATAAACTTGTCAATAATTACGGACCAACAGAAAATACAGTTGTTTCCACAAGTGGTGTAATTGAAAGCGATTCTAACATAACTATTGGAATCCCAATTGATAATTGCCGGGTATTCATTGTCAATGATCAATTCCAAGAGCAACCAATAGGAGTAAAGGGAGAAATTTGTCTTGCAGGAGCTGGATTAGCAAGAGGATACTGGAATCGTCGTGAAGAGACGAAAGAACGTTTCATACATCATCCGGTTACAAAAGAACGTTTATATAGAACAGGAGATTATGGGCGATGGACATCAAATGGAACAATTGAATACATTGGAAGAGCGGATGAGCAAATTAACATACGCGGATATCGTGTCGAATTGCAGGAAATTATA
Organism: Bacillus cereus group sp. MYBK220-1; assembly: GCF_051916445.1. Classification (NCBI taxonomy): domain Bacteria; kingdom Bacillati; phylum Bacillota; class Bacilli; order Caryophanales; family Bacillaceae; genus Bacillus; species Bacillus cereus group sp. MYBK220-1. The sequence continues at coordinate 169,908 of NZ_JBQAGQ010000005.1, forward strand.
CATGCTATAAAAACGTTGCCCGGCATAAAGGACGTCTATCTTTTACAACATAATATGGGTACGACAGCTGAAAGATTAATTGCCTACATTATTTGTGATCAGCCATTTTTCGTTGACGAAATAAAAAGTCAGCTTTCAGAAAGGCTTCCAGATTATATGGTTCCTTCACAATTTATAAAGCTGGATTACTTTCCTTTAACTGAAAATGGAAAGATAGATAAGATAGCACTGCCAAAACCGATACAAGTAAAAAATGATGCAGAGCAGCAAATAGAGCCTAGAACGAAACTTGAAACCGAAATGAGAGAGATCTGGGGAGAAGTTCTAAATATACCTTCTACTTCTATAGGGATTCATGATGATTTCTTTGAACTTGGCGGAAATTCTATCAATATTTTAAAGATTCTTGCCTTAACGATGGATAAGGACTGGGAGATATCGATTCAAGACTTTTTTGACGGAAAAACGATAGCTGCTATCTGTGATCAAACGGAAATAGAAGAAAATCAAATCGATGATAGTGTATATGTCCGTCCAGCAGAGCTTAGTTTGATTGATGATAAAAGGCTGCATAGCAAAAGTGGTGTATTTTTGACCGGGGCAACAGGATTTTTAGGCATTCATTTGCTGGAAAGGTTACTACGTACAACACAGGGTCATATTATCTGTTTAGTAAGGAGAAATAAGCAATATACAGCAGAAGAGTGGCTCAAACAAGTCTTTTTACAATACTTTCCGAAGGATATTGACTTGATAGAACAAGCATCAGACAGATTAAGTATTGTTGCCGGAGATTTAACAAAAGAACGATTCGGCTTAACCTATGACATATACGAAGATATTAAAAAACGGACAGAGCATATCTTTCATGCCGCGGCTAAAACGGACCACTTTGGACAGTTTAACGAATTCAAAGAGTTCAATATAAATGGTACAAAAAGAATATTGGAATTTGCAGGCGACAATAAAAAACTTCATTATATTTCGACTATGAGTGTAGCAGGTCATGTCGCAAAAGGTGAAGAGGAAAGAGTTTTTACTGAAGAAGACTTTTTCATTGAGCAGGAGATAGATGACAATGTTTATGTGAAAAGTAAATTTTTAGCTGAGCATGAAGTCATGCAGGCCGTTGCTCGTAAAGAGGTGAATGCAACTATTTATCGCATAGGATTGATTACAGGGCGACACGTGGATGGATGCGTCCAATTGAATTTGAGGAAGAATGCATTCGCAAATACACTTGAAACTATCTATCATCTAGGAGCTGTTTCAGAGGAAATTGTTGGCCAGTTATTAGATGTTTCACCAGTGGATTTATGTAGTGAAGCAATTTTAAAACTTGCCTCCTCTTATAGTAATAAACCTGTTTTTCATATTTATAATCCGTATAAAATTAATATACAGAAAATGTTTAATTTAGGAGGCATTGAAATAAATAAGGTGCCAGATCATGAGTATGAATTGCTAGTAGAATCCTATGCTAATGAAAAAAACTATCAAAAGATTTTAGGGTTTACTTATTATATTGTGAAGGAGAATGAGGCGTATCGTGCCGTAGTAAAAAGTAAATGTGATGTAACAGTTCACTATTTAAAACAGTGCGGTTTTGAATGGCCAGAGCCTTCAGTTGATTATATAAAGAAACTATTTTCAATGATGAGGGAAAAAGGATATTTTTTAGAAATGCATATAAAAAACATTTAATAGGATAGGTATTACCCTCACTTTTCTTATGAAAGGTGGGGGGATTGTTTTAAGGGGGAACGATAAAATGCTTATGTTAAAAGCAGAAGGGTGTAAAGCTACTAGAAATGAAAAGGTGATTTTTGAAAACGTTCATTTAGATATAGAAGAAAAGCAGAGAGTAGCCATTATTGGCAGTAATGGTGTTGGTAAAACGACATTGCTTAAAGCATTATTTGGTAAGGTGCAATTAGAAAAGGGAAAAATTATGAGAAGGTATCCTGCAGATGCTTGGGGATGGGTTGAACAGATGGAGGAACTAGCGGATGTGACTCTTTATGAATATGTTAGTTTGGTTCGTCCTGAGCTGGCAACTTATCAAAAGAAGATTGATGAGCTTCAAAAAAAGATGTCGATTGTAACAAAAGAGGAGCTAGAAGGCTTGATGGAGGAATACACGACATTTTATGAGCGTTTTATCGCAATGGATGGTTTTCAATTTCAAACGGAAATTGAAAAGCACCTGAGTCAATTACAGTTGCCCCCAGCAAGCTGGTACATGCCTTATAGTCAATTAAGTGGTGGAGAAAAAACTAGGGCGCAATTAGCTAGGACGATGCTCAAAAATCCAAAATTTTTAATTTTAGATGAACCAACCAATCATTTGGACAAAGATGCAATTGAATGGCTTACGAATTGGATTAAAGCTAGTGATACAACCGTATTGTTCGTTTCTCATGATAGACATTTTATTGATCAGGTGGCTGATGTAACGTATGAGTTGACAGCAGGAGGAACAAAAAAGTACAAAGGCGGTTATTCAGCATATAAAAAACAGAAGGATCATGAAATATTAACCCATCAGAAACTTTACGCCAAACAGGAACAAAAAAAGAAAGAGTTATTAGAGTCAATTAACCGTTATAAGCAATGGTTCCAGCAAGCCCAAAAATCATCTGGAAAAGATGATTCTGCTGCGCAAAAAAACAATTTCTCATCGAGGGCAACGAAAAGCGCCTCACGATTTAAGGCGCTTGAAAAAGCATTAGATCGCCTTGAGAAAAATAAAATAGAAAAGTACAAAGAAGCAGATCGAGTGAAGCTTGATTTTCATGAAACAGATTTTGGAGCCTCACGTCTTTTGCAAATACGTCAAATGACATTTGGATATGATGGTATTCCTATTTTTAAGGATTTTAACTTAGATGTGAAACGCTCCGAGAGATTAGCTGTAATTGGGCCAAATGGTTCCGGGAAAACTACTCTACTTCAGCTTATTTTAGGACGGAAGCAGCCGGAAGAAGGAATGGTACAGCTTCATCCTAGATGTAAGGTTGGTTATTTTTCACAAGAGCTTAGTGATCTGGACGGAAGCGATACAATATTGGATCATATTATGAAAATTCCTAATTTAACTCAGACAGAGGCAAGGACAATTCTCGGCTGTTTTCTGTTTAAAAGAGATAATGTGCTCAAAAGAATATCTCATTTAAGCATGGGTGAAAAATGTAGGGTCGCCTTTGTAAAATTATATTTCTCCGGCGCCGACTTACTCATTCTCGATGAACCGAATAATTATTTAGATATTGAGACGAGAGAGACGATTGAAGAGGCGCTTCAAGAATTTCCAGGTACGATAATTGCTGTTTCACATGACAAATATTTTTTGAGAAAAATTGCAGATAGAATACTAGATTTAGGAAGCACAAGCAAAAGAGTATTTGAAGGCTCTTATTCTGATTATGAGCGGGAGAAACAAAATAAAGAATCAAAATTAACAGTAGAAATGCAAAATGAACTTTTCTATTTGGAAATCAAGAGGCAGAATTACTTGTCAGATAGTCCTGTAAATGAAGAAGAGCAAGAGGAGATTTTAGCAAAAATTTACGAAATTAATCAAAAAATCGACAAAATTAAAAAGCAGGCTTATCGTAATTAATAAAAATATGCAGGCTCATAAATCCAGCAGTTGTTGGCAAAATTGAAAACTTTTCTTCATATTATAGGATGCTAGGTAAAGAAATGAAGTACTAATTCTATTATTGAAACGGAGGAGGGAGCGATATGGTAAATTAAAGTATTTTAACATAAAAAATCCTCATAACACAGACTTATAAGCAATTTTAAGTTATGCATATTCCTATTTCAGGTATAAAATTTTTAAATGAATTAATGTTGATAAATCTAATATATTTAAAGATAAATAATAATAGGAGAATGACATATGGTTTCAAAAATTAAGCTTTTTTGTTTTCATCATGCAGGTGGGTCTTCGTCTGCCTACTACAATTGGAAGGATTATTTAAACAAGGATATTGAGATTATCCCTATTGAATTAGCTGGAAGAGGGAAACGTTTGAAAGTGCCCGTATATACAAGTATGGAAGAAGCGGTATTAGATATTTACGATTTGATGAAACCTAATTTAGATGGTTCTCCATTTGCGATGTTTGGACATAGTATGGGAGCTTTATTAGTATATGAAATGATTCAGAAAATCCATGATGTCAAAGGAATAAGTCCAATACATGCATTTTTCTCAGGGCGACTACCTGTTCATACTATAGATCAGCAAAAGCGTTACACTTTACGAGATCAAGAACTAAAGAAATACATAGTAGACTTAGGGGGAATTCCATTAGAATTACAATCTTATGATGAAATATTAGATATGTTTCTCCCGATCATTAGAGCAGACTTTAAACTAGTTGAAACTTATGAGCTTAAAGGAAAAATAAGTCCTTTTACATTTAATATTTCTATTCTATACGGTTACGATGATAAGCTAGTAGATAATCAAAAATTGATAGAGTGGACTGATTATACTAGTAAACAATGCTATTTTTATGGATATCTGGGAGGGCACTTTTTTATTAATGATTTTACAGAAGAAGTTGTTAAAGTAATAAATAAAACATTAAGTTCATCCGATTTTCAAAGTAAAATATTATAAATGAGACTTTAATATTTCTATGTTTTTTATAGGGGAATTATCAGAAAAACACCAAAAAGGGAATGACTTCTCTTGTTTCTTCTCCAATTTTTTTCGTAGTTTTACACGTTAGTACTCGCACATCTATTAAAGAAACTTAAAAGGTTTATAAAGGTGGTGGAATTTAAATGATAGAAGTATATATTGTAAGAATTCCTAATAAAATAGAAACTAGATTATTTAAACAATTACTAGGTTATGTTTCTAATGAAAAGCGAAAAAAGATTGAGAACTTCCACAGGAAAGAAGATAGTTATAGGGGGCTTATTGCGGACCTTCTTGTTAGAAGTTTGATTATAAGAAAATATAGTATTTCAAATGAAGAAATTGAATTCAAAAATAATCTTTATGGAAAGCCGTATTTACATAATTTTTCTAATTTCGAATTTAATGTTTCTCATTCGGGTGATTGGGTTGTTTGTGCTGTAGATAAATTTTCAATTGGTATAGATGTTGAATTGATAAAGCCAATTGAATTTGAAATAGCAAAAAGCTTTTTTGCAGAGGCAGAATATAATGATTTGCTTTCTATAGATCCACTAAGGAAACTAGATTATTTTTATGATCTTTGGACTATAAAGGAAAGTTATGTAAAAGTTTTAGGAGAAGGATTAACAATTCCTCTTAATTCCTTTTTAGTTAAAAAACATGATTTTAAACAAATTGAAATAATAAAAAATAATAAAAAAACCCCATATTTTGTTAAACAATATGATATTGATGATCAGTATAAGTTATCAGTATGCGCTATGCATAATAATTTTTCTGTTAATCCTCAACATGTTAATTTTTTTAGTATAGTGAAAGAAATAATGGGTAAAGAGGTATTATTTTAGTAGCAGGTCATCAATTGGATTAACAAATTGTATATATGAATGTAAGTATTAAACCAACCTTAACTACAACCGTTTTATAAGAAAACTACCGAATATTTTAAAATTATTAATTCTTATATAAAATTAATAAGATTTATAATATGATAAAAGTATCAAAATACTTCTAAATCTATCTTGCAAAAGGACACACCTACGCATACATATGCCATTGGTGTGTCCTTTTTTTCGTTTTCTATAAGTTTCTGAAAAAAGAGCGGGAATGGGAATTGTTTATAGAATTAAAAGATAAGGGTTATGATTGGAAAGATATCAATGATTGGATACTGTCTATTGAAACAGGGTACTCCAAACATGGAAATAAACTAGTCATATATTAGTAAACGTTTTACATTCTAATAAGACAGGTGAGGGGAATATAGGATGTCAATCATTCGAAAGTATCACATTGCAATTGCTTGGATGATAGCTACTAGTGCAATGCTCATAAGTTTGGTTTTTAATGAATGGATGAAGTTGCCTCCATGTAATTTGTGCTGGTATCAAAGGATGGCCATGTAGCCATTAGTATTAATATTAGGTATAGGTATGTAGTAAGTACATATGCATTTCCACTTGCATGTATTGGCCTATTAATAGCCGTTTATCAAATCACGATTCAGGCTTTTCCTACAAGTGAATTGAAGATGTGTTCAGTAGGAGTTTCTTGTACAGGAGATTACTTGAATTTGTTTGGCTCCATCTCAATTCCTATGCTATCTTTTGTTAGATTTTTAGGCATAATAATCCTTCTATATATTAAACTTGATAGAGAGACAAAAGATCGAGCAACAAAGTGGTTGTGAAATATATATTTAAACAAACTAAAAATGCTCATAAATTGATAATAAAAACAAAAAAGAAATGAAAAAGGAGAAATAAAAAATGACAACAATACAAGTAAGTAATGAAATGTGCAAAATTCCAGAAGAAGATGTAGAATTATTAAAGATTATGGCTCATCCAGTTAGATTACAAATTGTGAAAGAACTAGAACGTCGCAAAGTTTGTAATGTAACACAGTTAACAGAGCTATTAGAATTGCCTCAATCAACCATATCTCAGCATTTATCTAAGATGCGTGGCAAGATTCTACGCTCGGAAAGAAGAGGGTTAGAGATGTACTATCATATTGTAAATTCCAAAGCATGCCAGATTGTTAGTGTACTAGGTTTATAATTAACTTAAACTATATAGTAGTTTATGAGAATAAATATAAAAAAAGGGCAGCTATGCCAGGCTGCCCTTTTTTTATTTGTGATTTTGCATATATTTGTGCGCATTTAGTATAGCAAATATTTTTCTTTTCTATCAAATAAAAAGAGCCTGTATGCACAGGTTAAAATTACGTATGGAAAAGAGATCATGATACTCAATCTCTTTTCCATACAAGGGTTAGAGATTAGTTGCTATTCGACTCATACTCATTTTATGTGTAATACTTAGAATATTCAATCTAATTATTTATTTCTCAATATGTTTTGTTTTTATTTATAAATACGTCATGCTTTTTGTCCAGTGAACTACCTACCACTTAACGTCCTAGCGGACTGTTTGAAGTGGGGGCTTCTCGGTTAGTCGTTACTTTTGGTAGCTAACGAATTCGTCCTAAGGCAGCCGAGCTAACTCCCTTGTTCCAAGGGTTATTTTATTGCTATCTATGCTAACGCCAATAGGTGTATTGCTTCATTTTTGATATTGATAGCTGCGTTATAATCTCTATCGAGATTTACACCGCATATACAAGAATAGACTCGCTCAGACAATGACATATTTTTCACATTTCCACAACTGCTACATGTTTTTGTGGAAGGAAACCATTTGTCTATTTTCACAAGCTGTTTGCCTTGTTCATTTAGTTTATAAGCTAAGAAAGAAGTGAACATACCCCAAGCATTATCAGCGACGCTTTTTCCAAAATGAAGTGCTTGCGATATTCCCTTCATATTTAGATCTTCAATAGCTACAACATCAAAATGAGTAGCTAACTCTTTAGACTTACGATGAAGGAAGTTCTTACGTTGGTTTGCTACTTTTTCATGCAGCTTAGCTACACGGATACGTTGTTTATTCCAACGCCCTGAACCTTTTGTACGTCTTGATAATACTCGTTGAGCCTTTACTAATCGGTCTAACATTTCACGATAGAACTTAGGATAATTGGCTCTCTCATCCTCAGAACTGACGTATAATTGATCCATCGCAAAGTCTAATCCAACAACTGTTTCTATTTCTTTTTGTACGATCTCTTTTTCGTATTCAGTCAAAATGGACACATAGTATTTACCAGTAGGTGTCATAGAAATCGTACATGACTTGATTATATGGTCTTGTGGTATGTCTCTATGCTGTTTGATACGTACCATTTTCAGTTTTGGCAATTTGATATGACCGTTAAGCAACATAATATTTCCGTTCACTACATTCGTTGTATAAGACTTTCTGTCTTTTTTGCTTTTGAATGTTGGGAAGTCATTTTGACCACGAAAGAAATTTTTATAGGCAGTTTGCAAGTTTAGTTGAGCATTTGCCAAAGCTAATGAATCCACTTCTTTTAACCACTCAAATTCTGCTTTGTATTTTGCAGGAGTGGGAAGCTTTTGTTTCTTTAGTTGATCCTTATCATCTTTATGTTTTTCATACGCTTCTTTCCGTTCAGCTAACATTCTGTTATACACGAAACGTACACAACCGAAGGTTTTACGCATAAGATGTGCTTGGTCTTCTGTTGGATACAAACGGAATTTATATGCTTTATTCTGCTTTGTCATATCATTTCACCTCACTTTTCACTTTGATTTTCAATATATGTTTTTACTACGTCTATTGGTGAACCACCAGTAGTTAGCAAGCAAAAACTTCTTGACCAAAACATCTCTTTCCAAAGTTTCTTTTTCACTTGTGGAAAGTCTCTTTTAATAAGTCGAGAACTTGCACTTTTATAAGCATTGATGAATTTTGTCATTTCTGTATTAGGGTGTGCCTTGAACAAAATATGAACATGGTCTACATCATGATTCCATTCAACTAACGTGATGTTATAGTTTTCAGATAGTCGAACAAACATATCTTTTGCATAGTCTGACATATCATCATCAAACACATTTCTTCTGTATTTCACGACCAACACAAGGTGATAATATAACAAGAATACTGAATGGTTATTACTATCTAATTTCATTTATATACCAGCCTTTATCATTTATAAGACTGATTATATCAGAGGCAAAATAAAAAGGAAAACCTTTTGGCTACGCCAAACCGAAATTCATCTCCCACCTACCGTTGGGCTAAGCCCTTCACACGCTTGAGGAAGGAGAATTCTTTCCGGAAATTCGTTAAAAAGGAGCGAATATGAAATTGACATGAATCTATGTTGTAACTATAATGATTACAGTTAGGGGTTAACTATAATCCAATAGAGAATTAGATTCTATCTCGTATTTAAAGAGTGGATAAGTTGTACTATCCAAATTTACGATGCTCAAATACTTTAAAAAACTACATTTTTCAACGTATCTTATTTGGAATCCTCAGTATTGAAAATTGTAAACATCTACAAAAAGTTAACAAGACTGTTATATGTAGAAAGAAACCTTTTAAAAAAGGTCATAATATACATAATAGGTTGCACACATTTTAATTAGTAGGAGCTGTGCCACTATCAAGACCTTTTTAATAAAAGTATAGAAAAAACTCAAGAAGGTGAGCTCATTGCGTAAACATGCATATGTGCAATTTTATGTATTGCTATTGGCTTTAATAGCTTATATAAGTTTTTGCGTTATATTTTTATTTGTTTTTCCGAATCTTTATTTTGTATCAGATTTTAATATCCGGCTATCATCTTTAGTTGTTGAAACTACTGTATTTATCTCATTACTGTATTCTATATTATCCAGAAAAATTAAGTTAGGAGTATTCTGGGTTTGTATTACTATTGCGATAGGGTGTTTCTTGATAGGGAATTTCATATCTGCTTTTCAAGTACTTAATGTAGAATTACCAATCCAAAATTTTAATATCTCTGATGTATTTTTGTTGTTTTTTTTATTCTTCTTTCTTTTTGCGTTCTTTTATAAAATTATGATGGAATGTAACAAATGGGAGAAAGCGTATTTACTTTGTGATTTATGCATTGTTGTTACTGCTATTTTTACATTAGAGTGGTACCTATTTAATAAACCATCTGCAAATATCTTATTCTTATCAATTGGAGATGTTTTTCTCTCATTTATTTTTCCGATTATAGATTTATTACTTCTATTACTTGGAGTTACACTAATCTTTAGACCTGCTATTTTCAATGCAAAAAGTAAATTGTTTATTTTTATCCTAGTATTAACTGGATTGGCTATTACGGACTACTTGTATTTCTACTTACAGGATGATTTGTCAGAGCGTTCAGTTATATTTTTAAGGTGTTTGTATAGAGTTTTACTATTATTTATCGCTATTGCTGCTACAATCCCAAAGAATACGTCTTCTAAAAGAAATTATTTTATTATTAATCCGACATTTGGAGAGAAACTTCTTGGTATATTCCCGTATCTTGCAGTTGCAGTCTTAATTGGCTTTACTTTGAAAGAGCAAACTTCTTCAGCTACATTAATTACGGGAAATTGTATTGCTTTTGTATTTGTACTGATTCGTCATACAATCGTACGAATGCAAAACAAAGAGTTAACTAAAACATTAAAAGTGTTTAATAATCAATTAGAACAAACAGTATCTCAAAGAACAAGGGATTTAATAAATAAATCTAATGATTTGGTAAAAAATCAAGAGAGATTTAAGTCATTATATGAGTATCATCCGGATCCTATTTTAACGATTGATTCAAACGGTATCGTATTAAATATAAACCAGGCTGGAAGTATGTTATTAGGAAAAGAAAGTGCTGCATTAATAGGGAAAGAGTGCTTCTCTATTTTTTTAGATGAAGATAAATCTGAATTGGAAGCAGCTATAAAGAAAGGAAAACGATGTAGTTCATCTTCACTACAGTTACGTGTAAAAAATAACAATGAGAAGGATATACTCTTTTGGTATGTCACTATAGTTCCTATTATGATAGAAGGACAAACCTTTGGGAGCTATGTAATGGTAAAAGACATAACGAGGATGAAACAACAACAGGAAGAGATAAATTACCTTGCATTCCATGATACGGTGACGGAGATTGGAAATCGTATATTCTTCCAACAAGAATTAGATAGATCCATTAAGCGTGCACAAAAAACACAGGATAAATTTGGGCTCCTGTATATTGATTTAAATCGCTTTAAGACTATTAATGATACATTGGGTCATTCGATTGGTGACAAGGTTTTAAAAGAAGTTGCCAAACGTTTTAGGACATGTCTGTCACCGACCATTCCTCTAGCAAGAATAGGTGGTGATGAGTTTGCAATCATTGTCCATAACCAAACAGAGCAACAGCTATTGGATTTGTGTAAAACTCTATTTCGTATAACTGAAGAACCATTTGTAGTAAATCAGCATAGTTTTTACTTATCTCTTAGTATAGGAATAGCAGTATATCCATTTGGAAGAATAAATACTACTACACTTTTACAACACGCTGATATCGCTATGTATAGCGCAAAGGAAAAAGGTAACAATGCTGTTTGTATGTATGACGAGACATTATCTCAAAAAGTAACTCGTCGATTACGATTAGAACAGGATTTACCAAATGCAATTGAAAATAATGAGTTGTTTTTATTGTATCAACCACAAATTGATAGTAAGGCAGGTAAGTTTATTGGTGCAGAGGCTTTAATACGTTGGCAACATCCAGAGCTTGGGCTGATTTCTCCTTTTGAGTTTATACCTATCGCAGAAGAAACGACGCAGATTATTTCAATTGGGAAGTGGACGTTACAGAAAGCGTGTCAACAACTGAAAGAATGGCATTCTGCGGGCTTTTCAAATCTAAAGATGGGGATAAATTTATCAGCTATAGAGTTTGAACAGAAAGATTTTGTTCAAACCATTATATCTACCATAGAAGAGATAGGGGTACCTGCTAATTCGATTGATTTGGAATTAACAGAGCGAATTGCAATGGTAGATGAAAGAGAAACTTTATCCAAGTTAAAAGCATTAAAATCATTTGGTGTACATTTATCAATTGACGATTTTGGCACAGGTTATTCTTCACTAGCGTATCTGCCTCTTTATCCAATTGATACTTTGAAAATTCCAAGAGAATTTGTTAATAGGATTGGAACTTCTACTGATGGAGATGAAATTATACAAACCATTATTTCACTTGCTCATACTTTAAACATGAAAGTGATAGCAGAAGGGGTAGAAACGAAGGAACAATTAACAGTGTTACAACGTAATGCATGTTATCTAATTCAGGGCTATTACTACAGTAAACCTGTAAATGAAGATGATTTTATCGATTTTTTAATTGTAATGCAAAATGAATAAGTGAAAAATTGATATATGTATGAAGTAAAGTGAAAAGACGTTCTATCCACATGGATTTGAACGTCTTTCTTATGTTTGTTTTCAGTAGTTATGCAGTTATGTTTATGTTTCAGCCTTTGAGAGTAAAATAAGTATCTATATTCCTTGTGTTAGGGATGATTTTAAAAATATTTTATTTATTCCATCCCTATTTGAGTTTTACTTACTGCTAATTTTTGACCATCTTTTTCAATGAAACTAACGGTGAAATTAGCTCCTGTGCCACCTTTTGCATTTTTACTCCAACTAGCAGTATACGTTTTTACATTTTTACTTGTAGAATCAGATTTGATGTCAGGTTCGCCATATTTAGCAACTAGATCCTCGTATTTATCTCCGCCTTCACCAGTTACAGGATCACCAGTTTTAATAGTATCCACATCGGCAACCGTTATCTTCTTTTTATCGTCCTTTTTCGTTTCTTGTTTTTGGTCTTGTTTTGCTTCTTTCTTAGCCTCTTGTTTTGGTTCATCTTTCTTTTCTGTAGAAGCTTTGTTTGACGAATCATCACAAGCAACTAGACTCATCGCTAAAGCACTTCCTAATGCAATGGTACTCAACTTTTTGAACATGTTTAATTCCTCCATTTTGAAAATTGTAAAATTCCACAGATGATTATACCAAATTAAGGTGAATGGTGATGTCGTATTCTGTCGAGATAAGAAAAAACAATAACGCAAGTTCTACCGTTCACTCTAATTGGTAACAAATCTTTATTTGAAGTGTATTGGAAATGCTAATGTATATCGTTTTTTCTAAATGTTAAAATAGAGAAAAAGGAGGTTTTCACATGGGAGATGTAATTGGTGATGTATTAGGAGGCCTCTTTATGTTCATCCCTTCAAAAAGGGGAAAAGTCATTCGTAAAAATTTTAAGCTTTTGGAAAAAGAAGTGTGGTTTAAAGAAATAGAGCATAGATATGGTAGGTTAATGGTTTTTAACCATTCTATTAGAGATTTTGTAGCAAATGAGAACCTAGAGGATATCTTAAAGGATGTTGAGAAAACTCATACATTTCTTCATGAATTAGAAAAACTACTGCAGCAAGAATAGATTTAATTGATGTAGTAGTGAAGGAATGTTTTATCCGTAAAGGATACTTCAAGCGTAGAAGTCTAAAGATATAGGTTTAGATGAAACAAGAAATCAATTATATGAAAAATTGCTTTATTGATTGATATATTCAGCTCTTGGAGAATTATTTCTTGTTTAGTGGATAGAATGATTCAATTTGCATGAACATCGTCAAATAGAGCAAATCAAAAAGGGAAAATTGTTTTCTGAAGTTGGAAGTGAAAATCATTGTCTATTTTTTGAGCCATTGAAAATAGCGTCAAGTTCTTACGTAATATATTAGAAGCTTGGTACTGATCCATACAAAGAAAAGACACCAAAGGCGCCTTTCTCCGTATGGAACCATCTTAAGTTTAATGTTAAGCATAAGATTCCTAACCAAAATGATTGTTGCAATTTAATATATTTTGAATACATGGATGTGTGCATTTCTATGACAAATAGATTATGCACTATCATGCAAGTTAGTATTTTATTGGTAATCATTTTCATCTGAGTTACTATTATAACTAGAATTATAAGAAGGACTATCATACCTAGAGGAATCTTCATTTTTGTAACTAGAAGTGCTGTTATAATTGGAGTTACTATATGAACTTTCAGAACTTGAACTATTAGAAGAGCTATAATAGCTAGGGGAACTATAGTCGTCATAATAGTCGTTAAAATCATCTTCATCATCCAAATCAGAATTTACAACTTTATTTGTATTTGCTTTCTTTCCAACTGATTGAACTCTATAAGACGCATTCCTTTTTTTATTTTGTTTTCTTTTTCCATTTCCTTTAGATTGCAACGAAGGTGTATACGTTATAGGTATTACTCTAGATAATCCCCTTACAAATAATCGAACAATACATACTAAAATCCACATGCAAATAATAAATACAAAGACATAAAGAGCAATGTTGTAAATCATATTGTTTATTGTATCTATCATCGCACCCTTTGAAATATTAAACATAAAATCAATCACCGCCATTTTTCTATAAGTTTTATATTAAAAACGTAATATTAATCTAAATAGAATTATAAAATATTTTTTTCGCTTTTCATATAAAAAATATGAATTTGTTACCGCGGATTAGAATTAAGAAAAAGACACCCTGAGGTGCCTTTCAATGACCTTAGTATCATTTTTTAGTGTGAAAAGGTAAATTGTATACAGTTTGATACTCTCGCTGGATTATTTCATTTGTATATAAATTATTTTAAACTTTTTCTCATTTTCATGCATTTGAAATTTAATAGTGAGGGATAACGCTACATGCCCATCAACTTAAGAAAAATAAATGTCCCCAAAATTATAAAAGGAACAAATTAATTTACTCCTTTTTTACTTGAATTCCACATGACATTTAGTATCAATGATTCCAAAAGCAACTTTACATGGGAATGGATTTTTTCCTCTTGAAGCATCACGCATACATGAAAGCACCCAATAATCCAATTCTAAGGGTAAACGGAATACTTGGATACTACTATCATCGTTTTTTACTGTTACGATTGGTGTATTTACCCTAGTTGTAGTGAAACCGTCCGTTGTTATTATTGCTACTGCATCATTATTATGAAAACCCGTGCTTAAAACCTCGTAAGTTATTCCATCATTCTCATTAATAATCATAGGTATATTTAAATAGGGATAGTTATTTATATTGTTATGAATAACTGTTCTTGCTGTATTCTTTCTTATCTGATTCCCTTGCATTTTATACACTCCTTTATAACAATCCAAACGTTTAAATCTATTCTATTTTACATCCAGTATATCCGAAAATTGTAGTGTCAACTTATTAGAGAAAGCATCCGTACATATGATAGCGCTATTTAACGGATCTATATCAATGATGGTCATATAGTTAGTAAGTAAATAGCCGCCTTCATAATATGTAATTAGTATTTCTTCTTCGGATAATAAGGAACATAAAAGCATGTTCTCAATCAGTTCTTTTTCTTCAGAGGTTAAAATGGGACGTGCTATTTTATTTTTCTCTTTGATTATTTCACGTATTCCGGCGAATTGTTCTGGCATTGCTGCGAACGGAGACCATTTGACCATTCCTCTTCCTTTTGGCATATTGGCGTTACTCATGATTTATGTCCTCCTATTAGTGTGTTTCTGTGTCTAGCTGTAGCGCTATGCGTGTAGGAAATCCCTCGTAAAATACTGTTTTTCCCAAACTTTGTGCGTATTTCATCCATTACTTTTGTCAACTTCACTTCTTGTTCTCGTTTTGTGACATCATCAAAAAGAGAAATTTGTTCTTCCCCTTCTTGAATTAGGTTTGTTAAGGATATGTTTATGCTACGAATGGGTTCACCAGTATATTGCTGATGTAAAAAGTATGTACAGATATGATAAATATCCATTGTTAAATTTGTAGGACGGCTTAAACTATGTGTTTTTCTAATGCCACCTGCATTATCCTTGCTATAACCAACAGAGAAATGAACGGTTCGAGCAAGTTTGTTTTGTTGTCTTAATCGATAGCAAACTTCTTCGGTATGTTCCAGTAGGATAATTGGAAATTCTTCTATTGTATAATCACGCATTAAAATTTGGCTTTTTCCTATAGAAGTTGTAACCGGAACATATTTCTCTGAAATTCGACTAAAATCAATCCCATTACTATGTAAGTGTAATTCTTCTCCAATCACACCGAAGCTTTGTTTTAAATATTTAAGAGGATAATTAGCTAAATCTCCAATAGAATGTATTCCTTTTTGATTTAATTTTGTTTCTGTTTTATGCGAAATACCCCAAAACTTACTCAGCGGCCGTATGCTCCATAATTTTGTAGGTATATCTTCGTATGTCCAATAAGCGACTCCGTCTTTATTTTTCTTTGCTTCAATATCTAAAGCTACCTTACTCATCAATAGGTTAGGTGCAATCCCGATTGTGCATTCAATTCGTGTGTGTTCATATATTTCACGTTTAAACTGTAATGCAAATTCATTTGGATTTCGGGCAAATAGATGGATGCTATCGGTAATATCCATAAAAAATTCATCGATGCTGTATTGATGAAAGTCTTCAATAGGAACATATTGTAGAGCTAACTTCGTTATGTAATTGGAGCACTTAATATAGGTTCCCATAATTGGATTCACAATAAGGATATCTTTTTGCCGAGGAATCTCGTATAGCCTTGCCAACTTCTTTACTCCCATTGCTTTTAAAGGTGGAGTTGCGGCTAAAACAATGGACCCATTCCTATTCACATCACCGACTACAGCTAATTTTGTATGAAGTGGGTCTAATCCCATTTTGATGCAACTAACAGAAGCATAAAAGCAACGAAGATCAACACATAAAATGATTCTATTCGGTAAAATTGAATAGTCATACATCATAATTCCTCCTAATAACAAGAACATCCGTTCTTATTATACACGAACTTACGTTCTTTTATGAAGTGGTTTTTGAAAAAATATTTTATTATATGAATTAAAAATACGCAGAATGAAAGAGAGAGGTAGCGGCCTAATGTAGTTGGAGTGTTTAGGTTATAAACAGTGTTATCTACATTAGGTAGTACAGGAAGAAAATGATGGGAGGGAAGTTCTTTAAATCATTTTCTAAGTATTTGAAATATAAGTGTTGACTGTAATTTATTACCTATGCTAACATATAGATAATTTAATTTAGGCGGTGGATATGTATTGGACTCAGACGTTGACTCGGATAGTTGGCTAAATAACCTCGATTTTCTTAGAGTACCTCTTATTATTTTGAGAATGTAGATTGTAAACAATCTTATATTACACGCAGTTAATAAATAGTAAGTAGGGAAAGTGAAAATATATTAGGAGGTGAATCCTTTAGTTTTTACAAAACTAAGGGGATTAGTTGGACATATTTAATTTAATTATGGTAGCGGTTTTAGTCGCATGTACCGCGTTTTTCGTGGCAATTGAGTTTGCTATTGTAAAAGTAAGAGCATCAAAGATTGATCAATTTATATTAGAAGGAAAGAAGGGTGCGTTGGCAGCTAAGAAAGTAACGTCAAACCTGGATGAATATTTGTCGGCTTGTCAATTAGGTATTACAGTGACAGCAATGGGACTAGGGGCATTAGGTGAACCAACCATTGAGAGACTTTTATATCCTTTATTTGATAAGTGGAATATCAACCCTTCCATTGCAGGTGTATTAT
The DNA here is from genome assembly GCF_051916445.1 of Bacillus cereus group sp. MYBK220-1. NCBI lineage: Bacteria > Bacillati > Bacillota > Bacilli > Caryophanales > Bacillaceae > Bacillus > Bacillus cereus group sp. MYBK220-1. The sequence continues at coordinate 187,176 of NZ_JBQAGQ010000005.1, forward strand.
CTTTAGGAATTGCTTTTACTTTTATGACGTACTTACATGTTGTAGTTGGTGAATTGGCACCCAAAACATTTGCGATTCAAAAGGCTGAGAAGGTTACTTTATTGCTTTCAGCTCCGCTTATCTGGTTCCACAAAATCATGTATCCGTTTATTCGATTGTTGAATGGCTCTGCAAGGATGATAACAAGACTATTTGGTTTAAGATCAGCATCAGAGCATGATGTCGTACATACAGAAGAAGAATTACGATTGATTCTTTCGGAAAGTTATGAACGTGGAGAGATTAATCAAGCTGAATATAAATATGTAAATAATATTTTTGAATTTGATAATCGTATTGCAAAAGAAATAATGGTCCCTCGTACAGAAATTATAGGGCTTCATGTAGAGAATTCTTTAGCGGATCATATAAATATAATCCGTAATGAAAAGTACACACGCTACCTTGTATTTGGAGAAGACAAAGATGAAATCATCGGCATGGTGAATGTGAAAGATTTCTTGATTCGTTATATAAGTAATGAATCAAAAGAATTTAATTCTATTTCCTCGTATACGCGTCCAGTAATTGAAGCAATAGAAACCATACCAATACATGATTTATTATTAAAAATGCAAATGAAACGTATTCCATTGGCTGTGTTATATGATGAATACGGTGGCACAGCTGGTTTGGTAACAATTGAGGATATACTAGAAGAAATTGTAGGCGAAATCCGTGATGAATATGATGGTGATGAGCTTTCACCAATTCAACAAATGAATAATGATCATATTGTCGTAGAAGGTAAAGTGCGTATTAGTGAAATAAATGATTTGTTAGGATTACATATGAATGATAGTGATGTTGATACAATTGGTGGTTGGATTCTAATGCAGAATTATGATATCCAGGAAGGACAAACGTTATTTAGTGAAGGATATGCATTTACAATTCTTTCAAAAGACCCCCACCAAGTTAAGCGTGTTGAAATACAAAAAGAAATTTTAGAAGCAGCAACTGTATAGTTGCTGCTTTTTATAGGGGTAGCAGAAAATGAAAGCAAAGATACTTGTAACATTAACCTTACCTGTTATGTTATTAGCAGGTTGTACAACCGAAACATATGGACTTACACAATCAGAGTTCAGACAAGTAGATAAAGAGTTTAAAGCAGATAAGATGATAAAAGACATGAAACAGTTGCATTATAGCGATGAACAAATTGAGAAACAGCTAAGAATGGCGTTAGCACAATTAAAGTATGAAGAGGAAATGAAGAAGAAAGAGAATGACAAGTACAAGGGTATAGAGACGGAAGAAGACACCAAGAAAGACAAGAAGAAAGAATCAATAGGGGACAATGAAACACCCTATGAAAAGAAAGCAAAAGAAAAAGTAACGGTAGCGGAAGAAAGATATCCGTATGAGATTGATTAAACAAGGGTAAATATATTAGTAGGGTTAGGTGAAAAAGCCTAGCTCTTATTTTAGGGGGATATTGCATCAATGGAGCGGGTTATACAAGAGTTTTTTTCTTCAAGTAAAAACTATAAGGTTCAAATAATTAAAAGGAAGGATGGTCTTTACACAACAGAAGCGTATAGATGGATGGAGGATTGTGGATATGAATTTTGGAGTTATATATCACAAGGATTGACTTTGATAGATAGTAAGGAACATGCGCAAAAGATTGCTATGGAACAACTAAAGGAATGTTCAAGGGATGAGTATTAAAAATATGCTATTTTATCTGTAAAATTATAAGGAATTATGATGTTTTATGAAAATATAGAAGTGAATTCCAATTAATCCTATTTATCTTATGCGAATTATAAGTTATAATAAAATTGGGTGCAAAGATGCACTATTTGAAAAAGAGTGCAAGGCAAAAAGGAATTCGTAAAGGATTCCTTTTTTGTTTTTTAGAAAATGAAACAACTTTGTAAATATCTCCATCTTTTTTTAGTATAAATGAACTTCTACTTTATAAACATAAAAGGTTTTTTGGGGAATTGCCATATTCCTGTAACAAAACAAAGGTATGTTATGTGTGTAAAATATAAAGAGAAAGAAGGAAAAGTTGTGAAAAAAATTTTGCCAATTGTTGCGTTATTAGGCATGATGAGTTTTGGAGTACAGGAAATGAATGTAAGAGCTGATACCCATTATAAGAGCGATTCAAAAATTAGTTTTTGGGATTCGAAAAGAAAGGGTACTAATTTCATGAATAGTACGTCATTACCTGAAAACTATAAAAGTGCAAAAGAAGCTAATATTGAATATGTTCGTTTAGCACCTGATAAATGGGCGAAAGATAAAGATTTTCTATTTGAAGATAAACCAGATACTTCTGGAAAGGATTTTCTAATAGGTAATGCAGATAACTACCAGGGATTAGTAAAGGAAGATCTAGAAAAATTAAAGGCGGATTTAGATGCCGCACAATCACAAGGAATGAAAGTCGTTCTTACAATGTTATCCTTACCTGGTGATCGATGGCGCCAATTTAATAATAATAAGAATGACGACAGAATATGGGAAGAAGAGAAGTATCAAGATCAAGCAAGTCAATTTTGGAAGGACCTCGCTTTGGAACTAAAAGATCACCCCGCGGTGGTTGGTTATAATATTATAAATGAACCACATCCAGAAACAGCTAAAAATAATAGATATAATGATTTTTGGACGGAAGATTACGAGAAATGGTATGCAAAAGTGGAGGGAACGACAGCGGATTTAAACAGATTTTATCAAAAGGTAATCAATTCCATTCGTGAAGTAGACCAAGAAACACCGGTTATTTTAGATTCAGGTTTATATGCTACTCCATGGGCCTTTAAATACTTAAAGCCAGTAAAGGATAAAAAAACGCTTTACGCATTTCATATGTATGAACCATATGAATTAACGAGTCAAGGTGAAAAGAAAAATAAAGAATATCAATATCCAGGATTAATAAAAGTAGGAGACTTAGAGAAACCTGTAATGTGGAATAAGCAGGGATTAGAGAAGTTTTTGAAGCCAATTCAACAATGGTCTAAGAAAAATCATGTACCATCTAATCGAATTATTGCAGAGGAGTTTGGAATTAACCGTACTGTTCCAGGTGCTACCCAATACATACAAGATCTTATTTCTATCTTTAACCAAAAAGGATGGCATAAATCATTCTATGCATTCCGTGAAGACACATGGACAGGGATGAATTATGAATTGGGAACAGAAAAAATAAAATGGGATGAAGAGGGTAAACCGATGCGTCAAGATAATTCAATCTGGGATGTAATAAAAAAAGATTTAGAAACGCGTAAATAGTTTAGAATATTAGGCTTAAGGACTAAATGTAAGCATCTAATTCAAATAGAATTAGATGCTTTTTATTTCGAAAAAAGGTGGAGTTGAATTAAAGATTCCATCTTTTCTTTTGCATAAAGAGTACCAATCAGGTTTATTTACAACGAAAAATAAGATTTTTAGAGAATAGCTTAGAAAAAAATTGTGGAGGTTCAAACAAATGTGGTCACAATTGTTTAAACCTTTAAAGTAAATAAGTTTTATGAATTTTTCGTGAGATCCCAACTTTTAAATGTTGTAATTTATTTACTTATTTCCCCAATTGGATATATTTCTCTAATTGGATGGAAGTTTAGAATACAGAATCAAAACATAATAGGCTGTTATCGATGAGTTTATCGTAAAGTTGTTATTTAATGTGTCATCAAATAACATTTATATACAATAATACATAAAGAAAAGGAGATATTTATGAAAAAATATAGAGTAATAGACACAACTTAAATAGTATGAATAGTTTAGATTGTAAAAACATGAAGAAGAAAACAAAAAATCCTTAAGAGTAATAAGGAAAAATGAGGGAGTTAATATGGGGAATAATTCAAAACATAAAACTAGAAAAATACTTGCAGCTACTGCTACAGTAACTATGCTTGCGACTGGAATGATTTCTTCATCAGATGTCTTTGCGGAGCAAAAGGAGCAGCAAAAAAATTTATCGACATCACCGCAAAGTGAAAAGTCAGTCAAATCAGAAAATAGAACATTTACAGTCCCAGGAAAAGGGGATGTTGAGGTACTGAAACAACAGGAAAGAAAAAATATGGCATTTAGTCCATATGAACCAACTGGTTTATATGCAAAGCTAAATGAACAAATAACGATTAATGTAGAAGGTAATCAAGATATTCAGGTATATATTGGAACGTATTCGTATGATGCTTCTTGGAGAGAAGATTCTAAGATAAAATCATTCACATTAAAACCTGGTATAAACACAATCCAATCTCCAAATGGGGGGATGATTTATTTTTATAATAAACAACAAGGTGGTACCATTCGAACAACAATCACAGCAGGTGGAACGACTACGCCTTTCTTTGAACTAGGAAAGCATACGAAACAAGATTTAATAAACATGCTGGACCAGTATCCTAATGCACATGCAGTGGAGTTAAAAGGCGAACGTGTATTAATTACGGCCAGCCCTGCACGTGTTAAGAAATATTTGTTGGGTTCTAATACAGATCCTGTACAACTCTTAAAAAAGATGGATGAAGCTACTCGAATTCAAGACAAAGTAGCTGGATTATCTGAAGAACAAGTAGATAAACATTATGTTCATTACGTAGAAGAAAATCATTCTCCTGATTATTATATGTATGCAACTTCTTATCGAACAGCATATGTAGGAGATGCAATCCAATACGTGTTAGATATTAATAAATTTGTAACAGATGGATGGGGTCCTTGGCATGAGGCAGGACATTTGAGACAACAATCACCCTGGAAGTTTTATAATATGACAGAAGTACAAAATAATATATACAGCCTTTCTGTAGAAAAAGCATTTAATCAACCATCCAACTTAGAGAAAAGTGGAGTTTATCCAAAAGCGTTTCAATATCTAGAACAAACGAATAAAAACTATGACGAAATTAGTGATGTTTTTGTAAAACTTGTTATGCTTTGGCAACTACAGTTAGCGTATGGAGAGGATTTCTATCCTAAATTGCATCAATTGTATAGAGACATGCCTTCAAGTGAACTTCCACAAACTGATGAAAATAAAAAACAATTATTTATGATTTCAGCATCAAAAGTAGCCAAACAAAATTTGATTCCTTTCTTTGAGAAGTGGGGATTACGTCCAAATAACGATACCATTCAAAAAGTAGCTGCATTAGGATATCCAATTTTAACAGCAGAGATTTGGAAGGGGACGGATTCTAATCCAATTAAACCAGATATGCCTAATGTAAATAATATTTTAGAAGGAAACCAGTTTGCATGGTCACTAAAAGGAATTAGTGATTTCGAGTTTGCTAAAATTAATTTCAATAAATCGACAGAAGAAATGCAAGTAGACTTAAAAGCAGGCGTACCGCATCATTATTTTAATGAAATATATGCGAGTATTAAAGTACAAAATGCAACAGGGAAAGTAGTATACAATAAAGACATTTATGGAAATAAACAACAAAATGCTGAATCGCAAAAAGTTTCAGTCAAAGTAGGAGATTATATTGAGTTAACACATCTAGAAGGTGTGCATAGAGCTACTCTCACAAATGTAGATAATAGTAAACAAGAGAGCTTTGGAAAAAAAGCCATGTACGAAGTTACAAAGGAAGGTCTGAAGAAAGTAAATCAAATTGTTAATCCGAAACCGGACACAGAAGCTCCAACACAGCCACAAGGATTATATGCAAGCAACCTTACTTCTAACAGTGTAGAGCTAAAATGGAATCCTTCTACAGATAATGTAGGTGTAAAAGAATATCAGGTATTACGCGATGGACAATTGATTCAAACGGTACAAGGAACGACGTTTACTGATCAAAACTTAACAGTTAATAAGGAATATAAATATGCAGTGAAGGCTGTAGATGCAGCTGGGAATACATCAATCCAAAGTGAAATTCTTCTTGTAAAAACCAAAGATCAAAATGTATCTTATGAAAAATGGGATCCAAAGAAGGCATATACAAAGGGCGATAAAGTAGAACATCAAGGGACAGTGTATGAAGCTGTTCAAAATCATCAAGGAAATGGTGACCCGAATTGGATATTTGCACTATCGTTATGGAAAGCAATTACAATCAATTAATATGTAAGAATCAGATGTAAAGATAGAACAACATCCAGTATTTTAAAGAATTACTGGATGTTGTTTGAATTTTGATAGATTTCTCTACTACGTTAGTATTCAATAATAAAAATTAGAAAAGGATGTAGATTAGTGATTAGTCAGAAAACAAAGCAAAGATTTAATAAAGTTATTATAATTACCGCAGCATGTAGCATGTTTTCTATGTTTGGAACGTCTATTTTGCACACTAAAGCTGCAACACATTCAGCTGCTCCAGCAGTTTATGTGAGTCCCCAAAATATACCTGCCTCAGATATTATTAGTATAGACTGGTCACCAGTTCAGACACCACCTTATACGTACTGGGCTGTACACAACTGGAATGCAGGTGGTGAGGCTGGAGGATATGCTGGTTTTCAACAACAAAGTGGGTTTGATGAAAATGGAAAACGTACTTTACATTTTGCCTTATGGGATCCAATTTCCTCTAAAGAAGCAATAAAGGCCGAATACTTATCTCCGAATTCGCAAGCTGGACCCTTTGGAGGAGAAGGAACAGGAATGAAGGTTCAAACAACTTATGGTTGGAAAGACTACAATTGGTACACAATGACAATGCGTTCATGGCAAGAAAATGGTCATACTAAATTTGGACAATGGATGAAAGATGTAACAAAGAATAAATGGCATCAAATTGCAATTATGGACTTTCCGGTTGCTAATGTTGCATTTAATCATGGATTAGGAATGTTTCAAGAAGACTGGGCTGATAGTGGACAGAATGTTCGAGAAGCGCGCCTGAAAAATGGTTATAGCCGAAAATTAGTTGATAAACAATGGAGTTCTTGGAATAATCAAAGTATTTCTGGAACGCATGATAATACTTATCAATATGATGGAGGATCTACTTCAGAATATGTATGGGTCAAAGCAGGAGGTAATACGCAGTCTACTATTGGGTCAGGAAAAATATTCACGCTAAATCAACCTACTCAACCTGAAATAGGAAAACTAGATTTTGATATCCAATCTATATATTATGAAAATGAAAAATTAAATGTATCTTGGAAACTAAAAGAAAATAGTACTCCGCAATTTAAGGGGAAAATTGAAATTTATAACAATGAAAATATGACGGGCCAACCTATTAACATAATTAATGATATTAAATCTTATCAAAATGGAATCAGTCAATCTATATCATTACCAACAAATGCTTATGCAAAAATTGTATTAACGGATATATTTGATCAAACTGTTGAGAAAAAGGTACAAATCAAAAATGAATCTCCAAACATTTTTGAAGGTAATGAATTTGCATGGTCGCTGAAAGGGATTGGAGATTTTGAATTCGCAAAAGTAAATTTAAATAAATCAACAGAAGAAATGCAAATTGATCTAAAAGCAGGTGTACCACATGACTACTTTGATAGTACATATGCAAGTATTAAAGTGCAAAACACATCAGGTAAAATGGTCTATAACAAAGAGATTTATGGAAACAAACAGCAAAATGCTGAATCGCAAAAAGTTCCAGTCAAAGTAGGCGATTATATAGAGTTAACACATCTAGAAGGTGTACATAGAGCTACTCTTACAAATGTAGACAATAGTAAACAAGAGAGCTTTGGAAAAAAAGCCATATACGAAGTTACAAAGGAAGGCCTGAAGAAAGTAGAAAAAATGCCAGAAGCAACAATTTTAGAAGGAAACAAGTTTGCATGGTCATTAAAAGGATATAGTGATAGAGAAATTGCAAAAGTAGATTATGATAAAACGGTAGAAGAGATGAAGGTAAAACTAGAAGCAGGTGTACCACATTCCTATTTTGCTAGTACGTATGCGAGTATTAAGGTTCAGAATTCTTCTGGTAGCGTTCTGTACAATAAGGAAATCGTGGGAAATAAACAACAAAATGCTGAAAGCCAAACTGTGCCCGTCAAGGTAGGGGATTACATTGAATTTACCCATATAGAAGGAGAAGCAACAAAGGAAAAAACGCGAGCAACTTTAATTAACCTTGAAAATAACAAAAATGAAACCATTGGAAAAACAGCAAGATATCAAGTTACAAAAGAAGGCTTGAAGAAAGTAGAGAAAATGCCAGAAACAACGGTTTTAGATGGAAATCATTTTGGGTGGTCATTAAAAGGATATAGTGATAGAGAAATCGCAAAAGTAGATTATAATAAGACAACAGAGAAAATGCAGGTGAATTTAGAAGCGGGCGTACCACATTCTTACTTTAATAATACGTATGCAAGTATTACAGTAAAGAATTCAACCGGTAGTATTTTGTACAATAAGGAAATCGTGGGAAATAGACAGCAAAATGCTGAAAGCCAAACTGTGCCCGTAAAAGTGGGAGATTACATTGAGTTTACCCATATAGAAGGGGAAGCAGTAAAGGAAAAGATACGCGCTACACTTATTAATCTTGAGAATAATAAACACGAATATATAGGCAAAAAAAGAACCTATCAAGTTACTTCAACGGGATTAAACAAAATAGATTAACATGAAAAACATTCTAATTACTCGTTAGATGCTAATAGTCGTTCATTATGAACGGCTATTTGGCTTTTATTCAAAGAAAAGTGAAACGAAAATACTCTCTCTTTTGTATATACTCTCATTGCCATCAACTGCTACATTTGTTTATCAGGGGGGGGAATTTAAAAATGTGCTTGAGAATTGATACATGTTTAAGTGCTATAGATTTGAGAAAAAAGAAACAGAATAGTAAGGTATTTGTTGATAAACCCTCTCGAGCATTACAATATTTTACATATTCGGTATGATGTATATGAGTACTATGTATATTAAGGGAGGAATGGGAATGAAGAGGTTCATAACACGTGCAAGTGGTAATACAATCTCAAAAAAGTTAGTTTTAATGATGTTGCCGATGGTTTTAATGATATTGATGATTACACCATCGAATGATGTATCGGCAGCGAATCTATCAAAAGCAGGTTCACTAAAAGGCGTGAATTTATTTAATGGAAGTTGGACAGTTGCTATACAGGCGGCAAATTTACAATATGTTTCTGCTGAGCCTTTGGGAAATGTAACAGCAAATCGTAATGTAGTTAATGAATGGGAGAAATTTGAATTAATTCCGACTGGAGAATTATATACGTACGCTTTAAAAGCCAAAAGTAATGGGAAGTATGTTTCGTTTGAGCCAAATGGTAGAGTAGTAGCAGATCGTACATCAATTGGGGCATGGGAAAAGTTTATCTTATATAATGGTGGAGACAATAGGATATATGTATTACAAGCACTCAGTAATGGTAGGTATATATCAGCAAATGGTGGTAGAGAATTAACAGCTACTAGTTATGTAGCTGGAAGCTGGGAAAGATTTGTTATTGTATACTTCTAAACTTTGAAGTGTTATATGTCTAAATGATAATGGCATGTTTAGTATGTCTGAATGTCTAATACATTGAACTACTCGCCACTTAACGCCCTTACGGACTTTTTGAAGTGGGAGATTCCTGCGAACACCGGTGTATCCACCGGTTATCTTAGCAGGCTCTACCCGTAGTCCCTACGGTGAGAACATAAGTATCTTGTACGTTAACGCACCACACTCCCTACTTTAGCTTGGTTTTCGCAACTTCGGCAAGCATGGGGCGATAGAACGTTGAAGATTTTACGGTTGCAACGTTTTTCTGCAACCAACCTCATATCTTCAGTTTTCGAAGAGCAATCTGTATAAGTAAATGATAACAAACATGTTGGCTTATGCCAACCGACATTCATCTCCCACCTAAAATTGGTGTTTCACACCTTCACATTTTTGAAGAAGGAGTCTTCTGTCGGAAAACGATAAAGTGTTAAGTATTTAATACAAGTGTATATTAAAGTGTAAAGGGCTGCAGGTAATTAGCAGTCCTTTTTACATGTTAAATAAGGACTTACTGAGGTTATAATGAAAAGAAAAAGAACCCTATAGGGTTCTTTTTCAAGGCATATTAACAGTAAGGAGAATCATGAAATGCTACTTCAAATCTTTATTAGGGGAAAGATTTTGAATAAGCTTAACATACATCTATTTTTACATAAATGTAAGATATAGTAAATTGATAATATTTATACTTACTATTACCAATATTCAATTAACATAGTTAACACTATTTGTATAGTGTTAATCGGTGCTTAGTACAGTATACATTTAGAAATCTAATAGTAGATTTCATTTGTTAAAAAAGCTAATAGATATATTATTTCAAATTCTAACTAACATTTAAACGGTTTTAATTGAAAATGGTTGTGTATTAACTCTTATAAGCCAATAAAAGTAAATAAAATAAACAAAGACCCTGTAAAAATACAGGGTTAAGGGAACACATAGTTTCTTAGAATTATAATAGCATATATTCTTTGTATAGCTACATGAGGATTTTGACAGAATTAAGAACAAGATAGAAAATATGTAAGAAAGCAAATATAGTGCTGGAAATGTGATTTGAAATTAAATTATAGGCCTATTGAAATAGATGAAAACTCTTGAATACCTTGATTAAATTCCTTCTAAATATGAGGTTTAGATTAGAGGGATAATTGGATCTTACTGAAAAGGAAAATATTTTTCAGGTTAAAAGAAGAAAAGACACCTTTTGGGTGTCTTTTCTTTAGGTAAACAGCTCACATATTGCTGAATTAGATACGAAACCATAATTCGAATATGAAGTAAATCTTAACATAATCTGAACTAAAAAATATGTAATTTTTGTTAAATAAAAAAACATGCACAAAAATTGTGCATGTTTAATAAAAAGCTATGTCTTGTCTATGTAAATATATGTTTGGTTTATACAAACTGTGAGTATTTTTAAGTAAATTATTTGTTTATAAACAAATATAAAGAGCGTCCTGGAGGACGCTCTTCCACCCAAACTTACAATGAAAAAGAATACGTGACATTGTATGCGTTTTTTTTCTCTTTGTGTAGTTTTTCAAAAAAAAGAGCGCTTTTAAAGGCGCCCAATGAACAAGATTTATATAAAAAAGGTGCACAAGATATGGTATGTATGCTTCTTAAACTTGGTGCAGATTTAATACAAAATCCTTATTTGAAAACAAAAAGCCCTAGAATTAGGGCTCTAGGGCTTTTTGTTTTGGTATTCTCACATGGTTTTTCAAAAAGAATAGAACATATTGAAGATAACATGTGAATGTTTCATAAATGTATCAAAAAAGTGAACAAAATTGCTATTGCAGAAGAAGCAAAAATGAAGTTTCTAATACGTAAGTACGTGAAAGGTATTATTTCCAGTGGATAAAGTGCGCATGGGACATCCAATCATTACTTTATCGGGGGAAAAGAATATGTTATGAACTCAGTGGAATGAAAAAAATGAAAATTTTACTTTTAGATTGAAACTAAACAAAAACGCTATTTTGTAGAGCTTTAATTCCATGAGAAAAGAGAACTTCATAAAAGTGCTCTTTTGACCAAAAACCATTTTGTAAAAGAGAGGAATACGTAATATCATATGAATTTATTTTTAAATGTATTTAAAATCGTATAAAAACTTCTTTTTGCACAACAAAGCAGCCAGCTTAATTAGCTAACTGCTTGTTGTACAAAAGAAAATTAGGCCCTACAAGTAAATGATATGTAACTTTAAGTTACAACTATATTATAAGCAGAATTAAACATGTTATGCGGTAGTAAAAATAAGCTTAATCAAACTTTCATTTTGTATTAAGTTGGAATATAAAAAGAGCACTTAGTAAAGTGCTCTCGTGACGAGTCTCATTTTATAACGACTATTTTATAAAGAAAGGAACTCAGGATATTATATGTGCGCCAGTCAATTGAGTACCTTGTACAAATAAAGAGCAGCTAACAAAAGTTAACTTCTCAAGTTGTATTATGAGTATTATTGTTAGAATATTGAATTTTATCCGTTTAATAAAAAAGCAGCTAGCTAAAGCTAACTGCTTGGTTCATGGAATATGGTTTGAAAAATGGGTTGTCTATAGTATTGAAGGAATATTGAGTTTTATTAAAGTGATTACGTTATATGTTTGACGATATAGACTTTTATTAGTAAAAAAGTTACAAGGAGAGACATTACGTCAATCGAGAACCAAAACACACCTTTATGAGGTTTTTTAAACTCTGATATTATGGAAAACATTAAAAATAAGGCAACGACTATTACAATACAGACTTTAATTATATCAGGCATTTATAGCACTCCTAACATCTAATCATTTTTATTATATAGCTATTTCCAATATTGAGGAATTTTTAAAAATTTTTATGAAAATTCAAACAAAATAATCATTTTGAAATTATATAGGTACAATTTCCATTTGAGCAGTTTTTTGAATGTAATAGGGTATTAAATTAATGAAAACGCCCTAAAATGGACAGTAAACCGTTCCATACGAAGGAGTGAGAGGATTGACTAATTTAAAAAAGAAGAAATTAAAAAAAGCAATTTCTCGTCGCGCAAAGGCTATACAAAAATATGAGAAAGACAGATTAGATAAAGCATGGATGAATCTTTTCATGCAGTCAAGTATCATAAAATAAATTCAGTCTGGCTAGAAAACTAGAGGACACCAATTCATTAAAGCAGCAATGAAAGCTGTTTTAGGAATAGGTGTCCTTTTTATTTTGAAAAGGGAGATGGAGATGGGGAAATGAAGGGGTTAAGAGATCAATTACGTGAATGGAAAAAGAAATCGGATCAGACAAAAAAGAAAACTAAGAAAAAACGAAAAGAGAAATTAAGCACTCGTGAAATCGAGTATTTAATGGGGAGGGATAGATCTTGTTATGAACCTAGACGCGGAGCATTAAGACAAAAGTAATAAAAAATAAAAAGGAGTGGTCTTACATGACTAAACAATTATCTTTCTTATCCAAAATCGATAGAGTAGCAACGTAGAAAAAATGAGAAGGTGTTCTGGAATGTGTACGTTTATATAGGCAGTTTGGAATGACGCGTGAAGAAATGAAAGTCACTCCTTCTTATGAAATTAGATATCACGGACCTACAAATGATGTAGGAAAGCCATTAGAAGATGTTGCAATGGCTAAAAATGTCAATGGTGCGACACACTCTAAAGGCTAAATGTTTTATATCATAGCAAATTCAAAGTTAATTGCTGTGCAGTAAAGAGAAATTCATTTTTATAAGGAGGAATATTCTTGTTTGCTATTCTAATTTATTTGATTTAATAAATAGAAAATTATCGTAATTTTTGGTGAGGAAAGTATCAAGATTTTTCATAGAAAAATCCTCTAAAACTATTATCTGAATTTTCAGAATAAATAGGGGGACGTTTGTTTTTATATCAATAGTGATCAAGTCTAAGCAAATTGTAATCAAAAACATAGTCTATCTTATAAAGCAGTGAGGTAGTTCTAAAATAAGATGAGATTTACTTTACTAGTTTTCATTTTATATAGTAAGTAGGTTTGATTCAAAAAGACTTCTTCACTACTTTATAAATTCCAAAGGAAAGGTTGATGAAAATGGCAGAACATCATGAAGATGAAATCCGTACTTTGTTACGCGCATTTCAATTAGTAGGAGCAAGAGTTGTATTATTTTTACCTTCATTCCACGTAGAAGGTCTTATTACTCGAATCGGAGAAACTTTTGTTACGCTTCGTCGTGGTAATGGAGAAGGCGTAGAAGTAGAAAGTAATAATGCTGGAAATGCACTTGAAAATCCTAACCAAATTAGTGTGAAAATTAGTGATATTTTATCAGTTAGTGATGATCGAGGAGCGTAATTAGCAAGCTTAAAAATGCACTAGGTATTTGTAATCCTAGTGCATTTTTTTAATATTATATAAAATTTGTATAAATGATTTATCAAATGAAGAATTTGAATTTAATTACATACAAGCCTAGTGATAGTGCAATTACCTAAAATATAAGTAATATTAATATTTTAGGTAATTGCACTATCACTTTTATACAAGTCATGTTTACAATATAATACAAACTTTTATAGGAGGGGATTATATGTGTAAGTTCTGTTCAAATCAAAAAAATACTCAATTTAAATTATTTGATATAAAACCTATCCCGTTTTTTATTCCACCAAAAACTTTTGCATATTCATCGGGGCCTCAGGAATCACCTGATACTTTCACAAAACCGATAAGGTCTCAAGAATCACCTGATACTTCCACAAAACCAATAAGGTCTCAAGAATCACCTGATACTTCCACAAAACCAATAAGGTCTCAAGAATCACCTGATACTTCCACAAAACCAATAAGGCCTCAAGAATCACCTGATACTTCCACAAAACCAATAAGGCCTCAAGAATCACCTGATACTTCAACAGAACGAATAAGGTCTCAAGAATCACCTGATACTTCAACGGAACGAATAAGGTCTCAAGAATCACCTGACACTTCTGTAAAACCAATAAGACCTCAAGAATCCACTGATGCTTCTGCAAAACCATTAAAAACCCCAAAATCCTCTCGTGTTTTATTAAGATTAAGTGATATTTTTAAAAATCCACCAACCCCTAAAAAATTCATACTATCGCAAGATAATTCGCAATTATTATATAGTCAAAAAGAATCTCATTACCAAATAGATACATCTAATAATATTGAAATAAAAACAACTGAAATTAAAAAATTACTATGTGATTATCAACTAACCAATTTATACATTATATTATTTTTAGAAGATATTCATATCAAAGGTTTTATACTGCACATTAGCAAAGATCTAGTTACTATTATTGGACCAAATATAAAAGTAGAAAGCAATTCAACAGATAATCTTATAGGATCACCAAACAGAATTAACGTAAAAATTGACATGATTCAAGGGATTGGTGATGTAGGAGCTTCTCTCTCTAGCTAAGATAAATTTGTATATCAATATGGATAATGTTTATGTATTCGTATTGATATACAGTTATTACGGTAATGTGAAACCAATATTTCTTTTTAAATTTGCATTGAATCTATTAGTTCTTGCTCAAGTTGTTCTTATGTATCATCTGTAACTAGTGATTTCGGAACTTTATTTAATTAGTTAAGAATCTCGTTATTTCCAATGAACTGTTCCGGAATTGAAACGAATGACCTCCACTTTACTATACTTTTCCAATGTAATTACATGAAATAAAGGTATATCCTTAGAACGTAAGTACTTCAATGGGAAAATAATCAGTATGTAAGAAAGTGTGTGTATTATCTAAATAAAAAAGTGCTAACAAGTTTGCAAACGAACTTGCTAACACCAATATAAAATAGACATAAATTATCGCCGATATGTCGTCTTTGAAAATGGCTTTAATCAGTTACATCATACTTATACGAAATGCTCATAAAAACAGTCTTTATATCAAGAATAAAGAAAAAATTATGAGTAAAGATTTTGTTTGCTCTATATGAAAAGATAAATAGATATTCATCAGACAAGGATAATTTAGCATATCTTGAATAGGGTGTAGGAACGAATTAAAGAAAGGGATATTTGTTTAGGAAGGGACTGACTCAGGAGTGGGACTTTCGGACAGGATTTGGGGAGCGGTGGTTGCCTTTGGCATTGCGACTAATATCGTTGCTTGTATAATGGCAGTATACATTCAAAAATATGAGCTAATGATAAATCATCTTACAAATATTTTATTTTTAATAATTATCTCTTTAACGTTTATTAAAATGAAAATTAACAAATGGGTGGCTTTAGGATTTACATTGGTTGTAATAGAGAAAGGTATTAAGGCGGGATATGACTTCTACACACATAATTATTATGGTGTCAGTTGGAGTTTGGCTATCATTGTCTATTGCATATACGAGATGGAAAAGTATCATATTGAAATAAATGAATAGCCGCAACAATAAGGTGTTAGTAGGCGGAATTCTTTTTAAATACTTATAAAAAAGACACTACAAGAGTGTCTTTTTTTTGAAAATACTCTATAATTAACTTTGGGGAAGGTAATGTTAGAGTATTCGTTTAGCATTATCTTTATATTTGATAAACCATGAAATCGAAAGATTTTGTGGTTTATTTTTTGAACAATAGATATTACGATATTGGCAGTGAGCAATTGATCATTATAAGCATTAGGAGAGAAGGGATTAAAAGTCTAACATCGAATAACGGTTCCGGAATATAGCGTTGCGAAATGATCTCCCATATCCCAAACGGTACTAGCTTGTATATAGCCCTTAAAGCCTTCTGAAGAATAATAAATCTCTTTTGGTATACTTTCTTTAGTTTGGAAATGCGCTTTAGAATATTTTACATAATGGTTTTTAATAACTTTTGATTCTGGAACAATAGTGTTTTGTTGTTCCAATGTTTGTCTAGCACTAGAAGGTGGTATGAATTTTTGAGTGTCTTGGTAATTATGATCTAAGGTGTCAGCCTGTACACTGTGTGACGACATAAAGACGCTTAAACTACTTCCCACAATTAATGTTGCAAATGCTAACTTTGAGATTTTCGTTAATCTAATCATTTTATAATCTCCTTTTCGTTATTTTGTAAGGTACCTCCTTACACCTCACAGTCTATATCCACTACATAAGGGTGTACATACATATTGATAGACAAAATTCTACAAAATACCTCGTGTTTTTAGGTTTGTGTATAATAATTCAATATTTGATAATTTATCAGAAGTAAAAATGTAGGCCTTATATAAATGAAAATGAATAATTTATGCAGAGCTTGTATATAAAATTATTGTTCAAATATTCTAAAATGAGTTGATAAAGATGGTGTGGTATTATTAGACAATAATTGATTCGATAGGTTGGATTTGAAAAGTGAATTCTCTTTTTGAGCTTTTATTATATAAGCAGGAGCTTTAGTGGAGTAGCTACAAGAAGGGGAATAGTTAAAAATTGTTAAAGCAAAACGTAATTATCGAAACTTTTCCTTGTTTCTTTTTCGGATAGGATAAGTAGAAGAAGACAAGGATTTTTTCTTTGAACTGAGCATTTTTGACAAGAATAGATATTTTCATAACTAGAACAAATAAATGAATAATTGCATATACTGTCTTTTTGTTAAAGCAAAGCATTATTTTCTCAAAGGAATCACTAAAACAATATGTGATTCCTTTGAGAAATGCTATTAAATGCTAGATTAATTTCTAATGGTCCCAGTATCTTTTATTTTGACGTGTGTCTTTACATTTATTTTAGCCTCTGCTAACGCTTGCGACCAATCTCCTTTTACTTTTTTCCACTCTTTATATTGAAATGCTCTAGCATATAGGGATAATCCGATTGGATCAATTTTATTCTGCTGTATTTCATACAACATATTTTGTAAATTATTATTAATTTCTTTTTGAATAGCACTTTTTAAATTATTTATATTTTTTTTATTATCATAGTACCCCTTAATTAAATTCGGATTAGTTTTTTCTATTAAAGCTACATTAGCATATATATCGAGATTAAATACAAACTTTCCATTTTGAAAAGTTACATCTACCTTCCTTGTCGTGTTCTGTACGAAGATAGAAGTATTTGTTTTTTTGTTGGAATTTTTAGGAGGAAGTGCAAGGTGTAGTATCATTCGCCCGTTACTTTTTGGCTTATTTATAAGATTGAAAAATTTAACATCTTTTTTAGGGATATGAGTCAAATATTTCCCTTTTCGATTTAAAAATGCAATTCCTACTGTGTCGATTTCATCCTTTGTTTTTTTGATAATTGGAACAGTTTGCGTCATTCCTTCTTCATTTTGTTCTCTCATTAATTGTTGAATTGTAGAAGAGACTGATTGGTTATTTTGAATTGACGATTCAATTACACCATTTATATAAGATGAAAGTGATGGTTTACTAGGCTTATGAATTTTAAAAATTTCTTCTGCAGGTCCATCTACAAGTACTACTTTAGCATTAATGGTAGCGTAAGGATCACGGTAAGAAGAATCAAGCTCCTGCAACCAGTTTGCTTCTTGCGCTAATTTTTTCCCAATTAAAATGATTTCAGCTTTGGAAGCTGTCAGATATCCCGTTAACTTCGTATCTATCTTACTGAATCCATTATATACAGTTGATGCTTGTGTCCAATGCTCTATAGTACTTTTTTGCTGCTTATGATGAAAGAGTGGTATGCTTGTTCCAACTTTTATGTCTCCATTAGAGGTTCTATCCAAGCCGATTAAAAGGATTAATGAAACCTTCTCAAGAGGAACTCTCTGACTACAACCAATTATATACACACAACAAATTACAATCCATATCCATTTTCGAATCAAAGTTGTTTCCTCCTAGTAACCCAAGTAAAAAGAATACTGTAAGCGAAAAATAAGATTGGTAAAAGAATAAAGAAAATGACATTTAAGATATCCATAAGAGAATATATAAACAAATATTGATCCACATCGGGATTTAGGAAAATAAATAGCCCAACTATAAATAACATAAAAGCAAGCAGCGCCCAATTTCGGGCGTTTTTTTGAAGTGATATGGTCATAGATTCAAAACTGAAAAATAAATACGGATATATTGTAGTGGAAAATACAATCAAGTAGTAAGCGATATATATAATTTCTAATCTTTCCATGAAAGAAAAACGAACCCCTTTTAACAGATGAAATACTGGCCAGATTACGTCTTTTATCCCCTCTGGACTAAAGTATATATAAGAAAGAATAGTCACATATAAATAGAAAAACATAGTTCCAGTATTCGCTATTAGTAGTCCTTTTATGGCTTTTTGTTTTTTTTGTAAGAACGGGTATATATAATATGCAATTTCTAAGCCAGCATAAGGTGTAATGGTTTCTTTTGTTGCCTTTATAATAGGGTATAATCCATCTTTAAAAATAGGTAGTAGGTGTAAAGGGGTGTAGTTAGTCTTTAGTGAAAACAGAAGAAATAGTGGCATCCAAGTAGTGAAGAAGAAAACAAGCATAGAATAACTAGTAAGAGCCCTTAACCCACTCAGGGTTAAAATAATAAAAGGTAATAGTAATAATATGGTGATTTGATAAGCAGGAGTGGAAGGGAATATCCACACTTTTACAATATCAGTTGCCTTTAATAAAGTATTAAATCCAGCAAAAAATAAATAACAGGCATATAAAAGAAAAAAAATTGTTCCTATCCATTTACCAAAGTATGTTTTTAAGATTTGTGAGAAATTTTTGTTTGGATTTTTTTGTAACATTAATATAATAATTACACCGATTATAGAAGTAACTATCCATCCGAGAATGATCGAAATCCAGCCATCTGTACCAGCAGTAGTAGCAAGTGGGCTTGGCATAATTAACATACCAGATGCAAGTTGCAGCGAATGGATGAAAATAATAAATTCGAATAAAGTTATATTTTTGAATTTAAGATTCCCCATGTTAACCACCTTCTTTTTTCTTTCTTTGTTTCGGCTGCCCTGTACTCGAACGGCTGGTAAGCATAGAAATAGGAAATCTTACAAAAGAATCTTTTAACTCTTGGAGACGAAATGGCGCGATTGGCAATCCATATGGTGAACCATATGAAGTTAGTGAAACAAAATGAGCAAATAAGAGCATTAATCCACTAACAATACCTACAATGCCATAAAAGTATGCCAATAACATCATTGGAAAACGGATAAGGCGTATAGAACTTGATAAATCATAATTAGAAACAATAAATGATGCAATTGCTGTAATAGATACGATAATAACCATAACGTTACTCACAAGTCCAGCTTGAACAGCCGCCTGTCCAATTACAATCCCTCCAACAATTCCAATAGTTTGTCCAATAGGTTGTGGTAAGCGAATACCAGCTTCACGTAGCATTTCTAGTGTAATTTCCATTATAAAAGCTTCCAATAAGGGAGAGAAGGGGACCTTAACTCTTGACGTTGCAATAGAAGTGTATAAATCTATAGGAATGATCTCAAAGTGAAAAGATACTATAGCAATATAAAATGCGGGTAAAAAAATAGCTATAATAAATCCTGCAAATCGTAATAAGCGAAAAAATGAAGCAATGAGCCAATGAATATTATAATCATCTGGAGTTTGAAAGAATCCAATTAAATTCATTGGAACAATCATTGCGCCAGGGGATCTATCCATTAACACCGCTACTTTTCCATCAAGTATATGGTTTGAAATAGCATCTGGGCGTTCGCTTAAATAAGCCTGTGGAAAAGGAGACCAATTTTGATCCTTTGTAAAATTAGAGAGTTCACCAATGCTTAATACCGCATCCGTTTTAATTCTACAGATCCTGTTTTCTATTTCTTGAACTACATCTGCATTCGCAACGTCACCTAAATAAATTAAATAAACAACAGAAGTTGCTCGTTCTCCAATCGTCAGCTTTTTGATTTTTAACTCTGCAGAAGGAAGATATCGACGAATTAAGCCTATATTTTTTGTGGCATTCTCAATAAATCCATCATGCGATCCTTTAATAGTAACTTCTGAAATTGGTTCTTGAATTGCTCTCTCTGCCCAGCCTTTTGTATTTATTAGAAGTGAACGATTTTCTCCTTCCATAAATAGTACACATTGACCTTCAAGTAATCCTTCTTTAATTTCATTCCAGGTATATACTATTTTGGTATGAGTAGCGATAATATTAGAATTAAATATTTGACTGTCTTCATTTACTTCTTGTAATAATGGTGTAACAACATTGCCTTTTAAAGCAACACCATCAGTAAGGCCTTCAAAGTAATATAGTAGAATATTCGTATTTGTTTTTAATTGCAAAGGGTGTTCAATTAAATCTGCACTAATATCAAAGATGTTATCTAATGTATTTTTAAGTTCTTTTAAGTTACTTGTTTGGATCTTTTCAATGTTTTTATCTGTTTTAGTTTCTAAGATCTCTTCATTTAAAGACAAAATTGACACCTCTTTAATATATAACGATTAGTTATATTTATTATTTTTATAAGATGGAATTTTATTCACAAATTTAAACAAATTGGGAACGGAAATTAATAATTGAGAGCAAAAAAGTAGAGGTGATTTGTGGGGGAATCTAAGTACCAAGATAGAATTGAAATTTGAATGATTATCACAAAAAAGAACCCTTGATAGGCTCTTTTTCATAGTTGATAAATATATTGTCAACAATAGATGGCGTTTAAGGTAGTAATTTAGATGTCTTTAAGTTCATCAGCTGAATTTTGTAGGAAGAATTCTTTTTTAATATCTTAATGCTCAATTAAAAAGACATTATATTTATTTGGGTGTTCTAGTGTAATTAAAGTTTGCGCGCTAACAAATTTTGTTTAGGGACAAAATGTTTTTTCTGAATTAACAGAAAAATATATGCGCAAAATTCCTATTAGTTATTTTGGTAGGTATCAAATATTGCTTTGGCCTTATTTTCTTGAGATTACCGTACGTTTATATGTTTCTAAGGGAAAGAAATACTTTCATTTTTATGACCATCTATTGTTTGATTAAGATGGTAACATGAAATAGAAGCGTTTACAACCAGAAAATAAAGAAAAAATATTAAAATTAGACTTTTTTCGACAATTATTTTATGTTTATATTTCATTTTATTATAGGAAAAGGCGGGGGAAAGCGGACCTTTTCCTATAAAATGTTTTGTTGGAATTAGAAATAACTAAAAAAGTAATATTAGCTTAAAATTAAAATGAAATTCAATGATAAGGTTATAATTGAATTTTTAAACCTCATGTGTATTGAAAATATGGTCAAATCTTAATCCACGTTGCGTTTCTTCCTTTTGTAACTAGCTTAATATGGCCAAACACTTGCAAGGAATTTAAAGCCTTACTGATTGTACTTTCTGCAATGTCTGGATAAGTGTTACGAATACTTTCCTTAGTAAAAGGTTGTTTTTGTTTAAGTATAAAATCCTGAATTCTCTCAACTTTAGTATGTTTACATATAGAATCTAGAACTGTGTTATGAAGATCTTTGTAAGCCTCTAATATAATTGTTAAAAACGTTTTTAACCAAAAACTATTATTATGTTCCTCGCAGTACCAATTCACGGAAGATTTATAAATCGAATTGTAATAATCAGATTCATTTTTCTTAATATATTTATCCAAACATACATATTTTACAAATGTATGTCCACTCTTAATTAACAGCAATTGCATTAACATAAATGCCAGCCTGTTATTACCTTGATTGAAAGGGACTATGCAATAAAAATTTAATATAAAACGAGCTATTAATAAAAGTGAATGTAGCCCCTTGCTAGTATTTAATGAGTTGTATTGATCACATAATTGCTCCATAAACCGTGGGATAAGTTCATGCGGAAGAATGCGGTAACTATTCAAGTGCATTCCATGTTCTGGAACTCCCGGAATAATAAAAGGTTTTTCACGCCATTTGGCACTGTCAGAGGTAAGGTAATGTATTAGTTGAAAATGTAATTCCTGTATAGTTGCTGGATTAATTGATAAAGTACAGGAGTTTTTATGTACAAAAGAAAGTGTTTGATAATAACAAAAAATAGCATCTTCAGAAATATTTTGAGGTAATATATCATCTAAAATAAGTTCTTTTAATCTTTTATTAGGAACTTTTATATCCTCATAAATAGTTGTGAAATTTTTTATGTAATGTAGTGGTATAGTTTTTTCTAAACTATTAAATATGTCAGGGTTTTGTTCCTGATAAGCAGCTAATTTTCCTTTGAATTCGCTAATTTCACTTATTAAATTGATTAACCTCCTTTTTAATTCAATATTTTTGTACTTATCATCAAAAAAGTCTCTCATTTTTGTTCCTCCTGTAACCCCTTAACACGTTGTTGCATATATCTTTCCATTCTAAAGGTATGCTACGACATCATTGTAAAATAAAGATATTTTCGGTCTGATTTTGAATATATATCAGAATCTATATTTTTATTTAACAATTAAAATATGGAAATTATAAAGAAGAATCGTTAGGATTCAATTTTAATAGGCATAATCCTAACATCAAATGCACAAATGTACAATAAAAAAATAAAAAAATAAAACTATCGACTCTTTTGAAATATTATCTAAAAGAGTTTTAAGAAATTGTAGGTATAGATGTGCTTTGGTTTAGGAGTAAATAATAAAGCGGTAATAGAGTTTTCATAGGTAATTAAAAAGTAGATAGACTATTAATTTGTGACAATTATGTGCCTAATCTATCATATGCTTTTATGAGAATTCTAAAATTAAATCCTAACGAGCTGAATTTTCTATATTTAGCATAAATATTAGGGAGGCGTGCTGATGAAATGTATCATTTTATATAGAAATATGTAACGTTTAACACTCGTATTGTAAAATATTTTGACATACGTTAATTTAAATATTAGGTACAGGAACATTTAATAAAAACTCAGTACTAAAGTACCCTTTAAACGTTTCACCCTAAAAACGTTTCTCAAGCACACTGAAGTTTACCCGTTGTTTCTGTGCCTTATTAGATAAAAATAATATAATAAATTTTTAGAATATGATAATGAAAAATGGGTTTTCAAATCTTTCTCCTTAAATATTAACAATCTCTTGATAATCTGTTTAAAGTAAGAAAATGCAGGATAGACAATGGTTATTAATAAAGAAAATACAGTTAAGCTAGATACCTTAAGTCATTTTATAAGTAATTAAGCGTTAGATTGAATTAGTAAGAATATTATATGTGTTTGCTAAATGGCTTGTTTTAATTGGTCTGTTACTATTAATTTATGAATTTTAACATTTAGAAGCTAGTCAACATATAGGTTATATTAGTTATGTGAGTTTTAACCTCAAGTGTATATGTTGAAGGTTAAAGGATTTGTGAGTGTTATAAAAGAAGTGAAAGTCTGGAAGAAACGGATATAATCGGTTTCTTTCAGACTTTTTTTGCTTTTTTGTAATATAAAAAAATATTTTTCCTACATGATTTAATTATCTGTTTTAATATTTGAATTTTTTGTGAAATTAAACGGAGTTTTTATTCTTCTTTAAATACATAATGTTACAAAATAGCGTAATAGTATTTACTTTATTTTTATAGGAGATTAAAAATAATAATAAATGTACCAATTTATGAGAGATATTAATATATTAATTGGTGATTTGTTCGTTTATCCCTATATTGCTATTATATTAGCGATAACAATAATATATTGGGGGGACAAGAATGAATTTGAAATTAACATCTAAATTGGAAAGATTAAGAAAAAGTAAAAAAGGAATTAGTGCTTGTGTTCTGGCTGCAGGGGTAACGGTTATTACTATGATTCCTCAAAGTGCTTATGCACATGGATTTGTTGAAAAGCCAAGTAGCCGTGCTGCTTTATGTAGTCAGAATTATGGAGCATTGAATTTAAATTGTGGAAATATAATGTACGAACCTCAAAGCCTAGAAGCACCTAAAGGATTCCCAGATGGGGGACCGATTGATGGAAAAATTGCTTCGGCAGGAGGACTGTTTGGAGGAATTCTTGACCAACAAACATCAAATCGCTGGTTCAAAAACACGATTAAGGGTGGAGCAAATACCTTTACATGGAAATATACAGCTGCACATCCTACAAGTAAATGGCATTATTACATTACAAAAAAGGGATGGGATCCTAATAAACCATTAACACGTGCTGAATTAGAACCAATTGGAACTGTGAAACATGATGGTTCTGCCGCATCAAATAATTTAACACATACAATTAATGTACCAACTGATCGCAATGGTTATCATGTTATTTTAGCTGTATGGGATGTAGCAGATACGTCAAATGCGTTTTATAATGTAATTGATGTAAATCTAGTAAATAATCAAACTCCCGATACAGTAGCTCCAAGTCAACCAACTGAATTAAATGCTTCTAAAGTTTCTGCCAATAGTGTTGAAATAACATGGAAGGCCTCTACTGATAATATAGGTGTAAAAGAATATCAAGTGTTACGTAATGGCGAAGTAATTGATACGGTACCAGGTACAACTTTTATTGATAAAAAACTAAAAGCAGATACGGAATATACCTATACAATAAAGGCATTAGACTCTGCTGGAAACATATCAAAAGAAAGTGAAAAACTAAAGGTTAAGACAACACATGCAATCCCAGATATAGAGGCTCCAACTCAACCAAAAGGATTACATAGTATGGGTACAACAGCGACAACTGTTGATTTGATGTGGAGTCCGTCTGAAGATAATGTAGGTGTTGACCATTATATTGTATATAGAGAAAGCGCTGGGGTTATGAATAAAATTGGGACAGCGGCTAATATATCCTTTATGGATAAAGATTTGAAGGCTAATACATCGTATAAATATGTAGTGACGGCGGTTGATTTAGCTGGAAATGAATCTAGTAGAAGTGATGTTTTGAATGTAACAACAAAATCAGAGGATTCCACATATGAAAAATGGGATGCAAGAAAAGCATATACTAAGGGTGATAGAGTAGTACATGAGGGAAAAGTGTATGAAGCGGTTCAAGATCATCAAGGAAATGGTGACTCAAATTGGATTTTTGCCTTATCGCTTTGGAAGCCAGTTTTGAATAAATGATAAGATGGAAAAGGTAGTTAACAATTTTGAATTTCTCTTTAAAAAGTAAGGGTCGTTCCAAACATGAATTATCTAATGGTTTAAATGGTATATTAATAAATTTAATCATCATCCTAATGTTTACGAATTAAAATCAAAAAAGAATCCGAATGGTATTCCATCAAAAAGGAATTCCATTTGGATTCTTTATATTCTAATTTGTAATAGCATATATTTTCACTGTGAATTTGCTAGTGGCACCAATTGGACTTGCAATATAATATTTAGTATTTGTGTAAGCTTCAGTCCTAGATCCATGTGAAATGTTTTTCCAACGAGTAGAATCTATTCCTAGGGAAACATCAATCATTACATTGAAAGAGATAGTAGAAGGATAATCCTTTTCTGAAGGCTCAATAACCCATTTTAATTCTTTGGTACCTACAGGTAAGCTATCAATTTTAAAATTTTGACTGGATCGATTTTGTTGCCCGGATAAAGGACTAGATTCAGATGGTATTTGCGAAATTAATATTTCTTTTTCATTAGAATGTATACCATTTAATTCAATGATACTATCAATTAAACCTGGACCAGGAAAATCAGCTGCGATGATACCAGAATGTTTAATTATGCCTTGTTGTAAGAGTTCGGTCCCAAGTGTATTCATTCCCCCATAGTATACTTGTCCGTTTCTATCGCGAGGGAAATCACTCCATGCATTTGTGGAATTCGTTTGAATCAATTTAGGACTACTATCAGTATTTCTGCTCTCTTTTCCGCTTGCAACAAACCAAGGATATACATTATTTAAAAATGCTGCTGCGCCTCCCGTACCACTAAAATGGTTGAGATGAATTTTTCCATTATTAAAATTAGTATTTGCATTTTGTAGATGGGTTTTTATCGCAATCCATTTTGCATATATTTTGTCTGGTCCGCTTCCAATTTCAAATTTATCTTGTATATTCAAACCTTCGTAATCAATACCGTACAATTGAGTGGATGTAAAGTTTTGTAAGATTACAATTTTCCCGCGGGTATCTCCTAAAGCAGGGTTATTTCTATCTGAAGTTGGTACGGAATTAGGATCCCAAAAATATGAAGCATTAACGTTTTTATATTTTAAAAATATCTCCTCAAATGATTGAGATCCACTTTCAGGAGTAGTTTCTTCTTTTAGGCGCATTAATATTGTTTCTGTTGGATGATCTTTTAAAAATCGAATTGTCTCTTTTAATACATCTTCAAACACAGCTTTTTGATTTACAATGCCATGATACATTGCAAAAGAATCTTTTACACGTTTAACACGCATATCTACATATCGGATTCCAGAATTTAATTGTTGGGATAGACTCATAGTTTGATTTCTTGTCAAATTTTCATCAAGAAAGCTTGCTCCATGTAAAGCCATTGTACCGTGAGTCCCTGGAATAGATATTTCACTTAATTTTGTAGAATCTTCTATTTTCGACATCCACGCTGGATTTTGATATCCTATATTGGATTCATAGGAATAACCTGAATGACTATCAGCTAAAATAGTAGATGGTGTACTTAAACTTGCTAGTGTAATACAAGTGAGGATGCTAATTTTAATGAAATTTCTCATTTTTATTTTCTTCATTTGATCTCTCCTGACTTTTAAATAATGCTAGATGATTTTTCCTATATTTATTGTTTTTCATTCTTAAGGTAATAAATTTTTAGAGTTGAAAATAATTAAAAATAGGGGGAGTAAGTTATTTGGGACTTTAATAATTTGTTTTTATGAATTGTACCTAATAGCAAACGTATTCTTGAAAAATCGAAGTATAGCCTCCAAAAAACACCTGTTTATCGCATTGTATACAAACAAAACAGAAGTCCTAAAAAAGACTTCTATTTTGTGACATATAATGAATGATAAGGTTGTAAACAAATCAAGATAATGTGAATGAGTGGTAAAAATTTATTAATAGCTGTTTTAGAATCTCTTATAACAAGGCTGATTACAAAAAATGAATCCCTATAATGCTAATAAAAATTGAAAAATTCTACTCATTAAAACTTAGACTAACTACAGTTGCGATTGATTGGGCTGCATGTTCCCAGCTTCCATCTATAACTTTACCAATCTGCTGACCAAGTGTATTTAAATCATTTGGATTAACTGGAATTCCATTATAAGCAGCAAGAATTGATAAAAGTGGAGCAGCAAATGGTGTCCAACCACCTCTATCAATACTAAATACAGGCTTATCTACTACTTTTCCGTCTTGCACAGTAAACTCATAATAAAATTGATCATCTGGACGGAAACTTAAGTGATGAGAAATTTGTCCCTTAACATATTTTTTTCCTGCACCTAGATTTACTACTTCTATTTCTTTAACGTTAAATTCATGCTCGAATACTTTTATTTTTTTGACTTCTGGACCATTTAAGGCAGCATTAACAGCTGTTTCTAAATTATTTTGTGCTAATGGTTGAATACCCATTTGTTCCTCGTTTTGTTGGATAGGAGCCCCTTTTTCTACAGCAAACACTGATGTGGTAGGTAGTGCACCTGTAGCTAATGTTGCTGCAAGTGCTGTTGTCATCATGATTTTCCTTTTCATCTTCATAGTTTTTCTTCCTCTCTAAAAGTTTTGATATATAATCTTTTAAAGACTGACATTGTGTAATATTTTATTTCATAATGCACAAAAAACTGGTTTAAGAATGATGTGGAATTATGTCAGAGCATTAAAATTAATTATATATGTATTTAAGATGATATATATCTACACATGTTTTTTCAATTTTTAGACAAATATAATGTTATGACTTCTTAAGAGTCAATTTAGTACCTTGTTTATCTATAGAAATCCTATAAATAAACTAATTTCATAGTGAATGTAATATATTTGATATTAAATGTCTTACATAATGATATAAAATTTCACATTTTTTTATTTTTAAGAATGAAGCAATAAGGCTTCTAACCGCAAGGACTGCGGTGTTAGCCTAATCAATTAGAGTTCGATAGAACTCTTTACTTAGGAATCCCTCACTTCTAAACGAAGTGAAAGTGGGGGTAGTTCAAAAATCCTTTACATCAATACGAGGGATTACAAGCAAATAAGGAGAGGGATTTCACTCCAGGATCTTCTCTTACACGAGCAGAATTTGCATATTGGTTATCTCAAATTGCTTACTTTACGCCACCTTCAAAAAAGAACCAGTGTTTTCTGATGTGAAAAATCATCCGTATGCACCACATATTCAAAAGTTATATGAAATTGGTATTTTATATGAAAAAGAAGGGGAACAATTCCATCCAGACCGTGCAATTACTAGACAAGAAGCAGCATGGATTACCTGGCAGTATTTAAAAATGTTAGGAGCGCCATCTGCAGTTGCAATATTAAAGGGAGAAACTGATGATTGGGCCATAGAATCTGTGAAAAACATTGTAGGTCATGGTTTAGTAGGGCCTGAGGTTATATATAATGAAGATGGATCAGCAGATTATCTATCAAAACAAAGTATGAAACGACAAGAGGCAGCTGCATTGTTATTTTACGTTTTGTTATCTAGTTAATTTGTTATCTAGTTAATTTGTTTTGAGGTAAATTTCACAAAAAGAAAAAATCTAAAGAGTTTGAAATAATATACAGAAAAAGAATAGTCTTCGGCCAATGATTTATCGTAACAAACAGGGGTGGATGAGTTATAACCATACTCCAAATCTTAAGTAGAGCTGTTATTAGAAGAATTTCTTAAGTGTTTTGTAATGTAATGTGCTCCTTTGAGGGGAGCCTTTTTTTATTTTAATATTAGTAATTTCATGTACCGAAATTATTAATATTAAAATAAAAATCTACAACAAGGGGGTTCAATCCAAGTTAGGTAAAACTAGGTCACAGTCATACATTAGTTACCGCTTTTCTTTTTTTGAAGAAGATATTTGTATTTTGGCTAGCGCGACATTGTTATCAAGTTAAGATTATACAAAGTCAATTTAAGGCGGAATTGTTTCATTTTTCTAAAGGGAGAGTATATTGCTCTATCTATTGTAAATGATTTTGAATCCGATAAATCTTTTATTCTTGGTATAAAATTAAATCTTAATAAATGGGTAAATCCAAAAATCTATTTTGTGAAACCACCCCTGCCTGTATATAACAATAGGACTTTACAGCCCTTCCCGAACGAGAAAGCCCCTCGCGTTTAGGCAGGGGATGAAAGGGAGGTTGGATAAGGAGTGCTACTAAAAACCGCAAGGTTTGTCGCACTCTAAGTATCCAAAATATTGGTATCTTTTATTTTTTTCTCTTTCTTGTTGCAGTTTTATAATCAAACTGATACAATGCAAACATGATGAATGATTATAGAAGAACTAAAACAACCGTGTCATTAATTAACTATCATTTTGTGTTTTGCCCACGATATAGAAGAAAGATTTTTCTTAATACAAAAGTAGAAGAACGTTTCAAAGAGTTGGTTCAAGAAATATGCGGAGAATTGGATGTTTCTATTGTTGCAATGGAATGCGACAAAGACCACGTTCACTTGTTCTTAAATACACCACCAACACTTAGTCCTGCTGATACAATGGCAAAAATTAAAGGAGTGACATCAAAACGTTTGAGAGAAGAGTTTCCTCATCTTCAACACTTGCCGAGCCTATGGACGCGTTCTTATTTTGTTTCTACTGCTGGAAATGTATCAAGTGAGACAATAAAACATTATGTTGAAAATCAAAAAACGAGGGGGTGAAACTTGTGCCACAAACCATCACAGTTAAAGTTAAATTGCTTCCAACAAAACAACAAATCATGCTATTGGAACAAAGTAGCCACGAGTATATAAAAGTCATTAATGCCCTTGTATCTGAAATGGTTGAATCAAAGAAAAGCACGAAGAAAAGTACAAAGGATATTGAAGCCAATATCCCAAGTGCGGTGAAAAATCAAGCAATTAAAGATGCGAAAAGTGTGTTTTCTACAAAGGTGAAAAAGAGTAAATACAAAATCGTTCCGATTCTAAAAAGACCTGTTTGTGTATGGAATAACCAAAACTATTCATTTGACTTCACGCACATTTCAATTCCGTTTATGGTAAACGGAAAGTCAACTCGTTTAAAGGTTCGCGCTTTATTAATAGACAAATATAATCGCAATTTTGAATTGTTGAAGCACAAGTTAGGTACACTCCGTATCACGAAGAAATCTGCTAAATGGATTGCTCAAATATCTGTCACGATTCCTACAAACGAAAAAACGGGAACAAAGATTTTAGGAGTAGACTTAGGTCTTAAAGTTCCTGCGGTAGCCATCACAGATGATGATAAAGTTCGTTTCTTCGGGAACGGTAGGCAAAACAAATTTATGAAACGTAAGTTTCGCAGTGTTCGCAAGAAGTTAGGAGAAGCTAAGAAACTGAATGCCCTTCGTCAACTTGAGGATAAAGAACAAAGATGGATGCAAGACCAAGACCACAAAGTAAGTCGTGTAATCGTTGATTTTGCAACGGATAATAATATTTCTGTCATTCGATTAGAGCAACTAACGAACATTAGACAGACGGCACGAACAAGCCGTAAAAACGAAAAAAATCTACACACTTGGTCATTCCATCGTTTAGCACAATTCATCGAGTACAAAGCGACATTAGTTGGCATAAAGGTCGAATATGTGAACCCTTCTTATACAAGTCAAACATGTCCGAAATGTTCTGAAAAGAACAAGGCACAAGACAGAAAATACAAGTGCCAATGTGGATTTGAGAAACATCGTGATATCGTTGGGGCGATGAATATTCGCTACGCAACTGTGGTTGGCGGTAATAGTCAATCAGCCTAAGAACCTATATGGTCTGTCTTAGGAGGGGTGATGGCACACCCTCATCTTGAAGGCTGTTCAAAACAGAAATGGACTGCGAATGCTTAGTCATTCAAGAATCCCATCCGTTACACCGTAAGGTGTAGGACTTGCGGCTTTAGCCGTGGGAGTGTCAAATAGGATTTCAAAAAGAGACACCAAAGGGCGTCTCTGCATACTTACATTTCCACTTTAATTATTACAATACCCTTTTAACATACCTTTAGAAAAACGATTTGGATATAAAGCAATAAGCATCCCGTAGGGGCTTCCTTTCCAATAGCGTTGTAAGGGTGTCCGTAATTTTTGTTTTATGAGCCATCGTTGATTAAATACGTTTAATAGCTGTTTTTCATCCAGTTTTTCTTTCTCTTCAATGGTCCATCTTAATGCTTCTAGTGCTTTACATTTGGACCAAAAGCCAACTGGTGTAACTTTAAATTCCCATTCTTTAAAGCGACCGGGATATAAGTCGTTTATCATTTTAAATGGACTATTTCCCCACATTAATTGGCATGGAGACGCTAATCTGTGAGTCTTTAGCCACTTTATACTGTATACATCCAGTATTTGTTCGGGCGTTAATTTTTCTTTTTCTTCAATGGTCCATTTCAATGCTTCTAATGCTTTTTCTTTTGTCCAGAAGTTATTGGGCGTCATGAGAAATTCCCATTCTTTAAAACGACTAGGGTACAAATCGTTAATCATTGCAAACGGACTACTATTCCAGTACATAGCCAGAGGGGCACTAAGTTTGTTTTTCTCCAACCATTTTTTGCCGTATACGCGTAAGAGCTTTTCGTTCGATAAACCTTTTTTTTCTTCAATCATCCATCTCAAAATCGTTAATGCCTTTTCTTTCGTCCAAAAATTTAAAGGAGTCATACCAAACTCCCATTCTTTAAACTCACTTGGGTATAAATCATTTATTGCTTTAAAAGGGCTATTTTCGTATCTATGTTTGAGTAATCCTCGTAATTTATACTTTACAAGTAATTGAGTGTTCCATTTTTTTCTGATGTCTTCCTTATCCCATTTTAAGATACTGTGTAATAAATATGTGATTACTCTGCGGGCTAGCTTATTATCGATATCTTCTTTCCAAGTATTTGGAGGGAATCGTTTCCGTTTTCCATCCAATATTTCTTGATAAATATCTTCTATGGCAATGACTTTCATTGACAATATGTAAATCCTCCTACATTTGTATTTATATTTATACAGTATTAACATTCGAATTATTATATCTATATTATATAATTTAAATGAAATCAACATTAAAAACAATATATAAATTAGTTTTTTCTAAAAAATCTAATCATTTAACGAATTAATATTTGTTTAAATTTTCTATTTTTTGTTATATACTTAATTAGAATCATTATATCTGTATATTAGGAGTGTATTTCTATGGAGAAGCTTAACAAAAGCGATATTATTCGCAGCGTTCCGCAAAATGGTTTCTTTGGACATCCCAAAGGACTATTTACTTTATTCTTTACAGAATTTTGGGAGCGATTTTCTTACTATGGAATGAGAGCAATATTACTTTACTATATGTACTATTCTATTTCTAAAGGTGGCTTAGGGATGGATCATGCCACAGCTGCATCCATTATGGCTATCTATGGTTCGTTAGTTTACATGTCAGGCATTATTGGTGGGTGGATTGCTGACCGCCTATTAGGTTCAAGTAGAACAATATTTTGGGGTGGAGTTTTAATAATGATTGGTCATCTCATCTTAGCTCTACCAGGAACGGTTAGTACATTATTTATCTCAATGGTATTTTTAGTACTTGGAACAGGGTTATTAAAACCAAATGTATCTAGTATTGTTGGTGATTTATATAGTGAAACAGATACTCGTCGTGATTCAGGTTTCAGTATTTTCTATATGGGTATTAATTTAGGAGCACTATTATCACCGTTTGTGATTGGAACACTTGGTCAAAAGTATAACTTCCACTTAGGTTTTGGTGTGGCAGCAATTGGTATGCTATTTGGATTAATTATGTATGTTCTTACGAAAAAGAAAAATCTAGGATTAGCAGGAACGCAAGTACCAAATCCTTTAACAGACAAGGAAAGAAAAAAGGTTCTTATACAGTTTAGTATTGGTATTATCGCAATTGCACTAGTTTGTGTGTTAACAATTCCAACAGGTATTTTAACGATTGATCGATTTACTTTGCTTGTAAGTATCTTAGGTATTCTAATTCCAACAGGCTACTTTGTCTTTATGTACCGTAGTCCAAAGACCACAGAAGTTGAAAAATCTCGCTTAATTGCTTACATACCACTATTTATCGCTGCTACAATGTTTTGGGCGATTCAAGAGCAGGGAGCAATCATCTTAGCTAGTTATGCTGATCAACGTACGCAGTTAAACTTTGCAGGATTTGAGGTTCAATCTTCATGGTTCCAATCTTTAAACCCTATTTATATTGTTTTACTAGCACCAGTATTTGCTTGGCTTTGGGTAAAGCTGAATGCACGCCAACCAAGTACAGCAAATAAATTTGCTATCGGTTTATTATTTGCTGGTTTATCATTCTTAGTGATGATTATTCCTGCATATATCCATGGTACCGAATCCCTTGTTAGCCCAATTTGGTTAATCATTAGCTTCCTTTTAGTCGTAATCGGGGAACTTTGTTTATCACCTGTCGGCTTATCTATTACTACAAAACTAGCACCAGCAGCGTTCTCTGCTCAAACAATGAGTTTATGGTTCTTAACGAGTGCATCTGCACAAGCTATCAATGCGCAGCTTGTTCGATTATATAATCCTGAAACAGAGATTATTTATTTCGGTGTAATTGGCGGAATATCCATTGTTTTAAGTGTTATTTTATATTTCATGGCTCCAAAGATTCAGGTACTTATGAAAGGGATTAAATAATAGAACTGTGCCAAAAACTTGTTACCATGCAGGTTTTTGTGCACAGTTTTTTAGTGCTTTATCGTATGTAAAACTAGCTCCTTTTAAACGAAGAACTACAAAGGCAAATTGATCAGAAGTAAGTCATTTATCGATATGGATGATTGGGAGAAAGCATTTACGGTAACCCCAAGTCGAGAGTATTCCGATACTAATATAGTTTATACATCTAACCTTATTTAATAGGTTAGTTTTGAAAGATGGAACTCCCGCATTTGAAAATGATGTACATAAGTTTTCCAAATGGGCAGCTTATTTTTTGTTTTAGGGTTACTTCAATATCTAAGCTAAATGCCTATGGAGCAAAACTAAAAAAAGACGCCAAATGGCGCCCCCAACTTGGGTTAATGAGGTTTTAGTTTTCCAATCTAAAGAAATATTGTATCAGCTCACAAAGAGAGTATATCATAACATCCAAGAGAAATAATATGCATTCTTACATATCGAAATAAATTTTGTATTCTTGCACTGACGGACCAGGAATAGCAAGATATGAAGTAAATAAGCGCTGTAAAAATATCAATTCATAGAAGCGATCAATTTCTGATATGACATGTTTTAATATCACAAAAGCCATCGCGAAATGATGATTGCATGATGGCTTTTGTTGTTTTCTTATTTCTTTGTCTCATTGACCCATGTAACGATGTCCTGGATGACATACGCAGGAACATTGGAAGGGACTTCGTATTCACTAGGGTGACTGAATTCCCCGTCGCCCTCCGTGAAGATGTGATTCAATTTCGGATATTCTTTGAACTGAACATTACTGCGACTTGAAAGCCCTTCTTCCCATCTCGTAAACTCGTCTTTTACAGTTACTTGATAATCACGTGCGCCTTGCAGAATCAGTAATGGCTCTTTTCGTGATTTCGCTTCCTCAACTGGACGCCAACGAGTCACATCATACATGAAATGTGGAGAAGGATAATTATAACCAGCTGGTGGGTGATCTGGATCAAAAGTAGGATCCTTAATATAAGCGAATTGTTTTTTTAGTTCATCAA
The DNA here is from genome assembly GCF_051916445.1 of Bacillus cereus group sp. MYBK220-1. Taxonomy (NCBI): domain Bacteria; kingdom Bacillati; phylum Bacillota; class Bacilli; order Caryophanales; family Bacillaceae; genus Bacillus; species Bacillus cereus group sp. MYBK220-1. The sequence goes on from NZ_JBQAGQ010000005.1 coordinate 222,517, forward strand.
TAAAATCCTTAGGTGCCCCGAGGTACTGATACTGATCAAGGAGCATGTCAGTAAAAGGACGTGCAGGAGGTGCCATTAAAATACTTCCTCTTACAAGTGATGAAGGTGCTTTGCTTAGTATACGCGGCATGGTGCCAGCTCCTTGGCTATGTCCGAGAATGAAAATGTTACCTGGGTCAATACCTTCCTGCTGCGCTGCTGATTTTGCTGCATATATGGCATCATCTGTAGTATCGCGATCTAATGTAGCAGGTTCTGCACTCATTTTAAAACCGTGTTCTAAGGAACGTTTCTCGTAACGTAGCACTGCGATACCGCTTGATGAAAGACCAGCTGCAAGGTCTCTAAAGATTTTAGCTCCCATAAATGTACTGTCACGATCTTGTGGACCAGAACCGTGAACAAGAACAACAACAGGTACTTTTTCGCCAGGTTTATGTTTTGGAACCGTTAATGTGGCTGGTAATGGGTATGTAGTATTTCCAATTACGATTACACGTTCTTGGTAGGAATCAGGTTGGTCATAACTAGGATGTGGGATGGTATAAGATTTCTGTGGCGTCGTCCGTACGCCAACTTCATCAATTTTGCCGCCAGGCGTGAATTTAAGGAGTAGTGGAATAGTAGTTCCTTCGATAGCTCCTGGAATTTCAACCGTTTGATGGACTAAGTTTCGTTCTTTAATAACAGGTGTCCCCATGCTTGTAATCATACTCCCGCCACTTTGTGTCCACCAGCTTTGTAATATGTTTGCCGTAAACTTGGATTGAAAAGCAGCAGATGTCAACTGAAGTGCCTCTGCATATTTACCTTGCTGGAGATAGTCAAAAAATAAAGACGTACGCTCCGGTAAAGAGACTTGTTTCTTTTCTGCAGTTTGTGCCCCTTGTGTATCCGCATGAATCGTAGTTGTAAGCGGAAAAGAAGAAACACCTAAAGAAAAGAGTAAGGTAAAAGAAAGTGCTGATTTTTGTAACTTCTTTTTTTTCATCCTGTTTAACCTCCAAATGTATAATGGTATGAAATAAGAATGGTAATTAGTGGAATGTTTCCCTATTGGGGTTTCGTTACATGTATGTGGGAATCCTGCATACATATCATAAAAATTCCGTTTGAAAGAATAGAGGAGTTAAGCAATGGATTTATACATAAATCTTTGTCCAATCATAGAAGTCAATAGTTTTTCAAACACTGATTCCAATCTCGTTATGATGTAAGGGAAGAAAAACAAGAAGAGAGGGAGGCATACGATAAAGAAATTTTTATGGTTCATTTCTACATTTTGCATGATTTTAGGATTGGTAACAGGGGGTAGTAGCAAAGATGACACTGGAATTTCCGTTACAAGAAATGTAGCGGAGAAAAACCAGCAGAAAAGAAGAGAAATAAAGAGAAACAAAGCAAAATTAGAAAGAAGAGAATAGTTATGAGGCAGCAGCGTCTGTACCTGTAAAAAAAGAAGAGTTTACGGGTAAACTGCAGTATCCAGAATTGGTCGAGCAGGCAATGAACCTAGTACCTGGGCAGAGTAAGAAACAAAATGCTAATAGAATCATCAAAGCTACGATACTGGATCATATCGACGGTGATACGTTTCGAGTGAAGTTAGCAAACGGTAAGGTAGAAGTTGTGAGAGTCCTATGTATTGATACGCCTGAAGTGCATCATCCAAGACTAGGACTCCAATAGGTTATTTAACAGAAGTGTAAGAACAGGCGCAACCCATATGCGTTTTGTAACGTATGAAACATAAACGCCGAGTCCGATAACGAAAACTGGCACAAGAAAAAGTTGACGTACGAAAGGCTCTATCTTGTTCAAAAAATCCATTTGACATCCTCCTTTTTACTTCATTTTACATATTTTATACGATAGAGCTTGGCAGGTCCCTTTTGGAATCGTTTCTATATGATATTGGGTATTGTATAAAAGTACTTAAAAATAAAAAAGAACCCTCATCAGGTTCTCTTTTTAATCGTGCTAGGATAACTAGAGTTGGAATAATTACTAATTAAAGTAATGCATTTAGAAATGGTTATTCTCCAGCATATATCTTTTTATATTGAATGCTTGGCTTACCTTTGTATTCGATTAGCCCTACATAGTGAATATAGTCGCCTGTCAAACTGAAGTGGTATAAATGCTTTTCAGAACCACCTAATAGCCCCCCTACACCCGCGCGTTGAATTGCTTCTGATTCAATACTTCTCATTGCTTTACCACCAGTAGTAGTATTATACACGTCAAAATTTAATTTTGAACCATTGTTTGTGTTAGCAATGACGTATTTAGCATTTGCAGCGATAAGGGTTTGACCGTAGTTTATCCCATACTTTAGTTTTTGACCTTGTTTATCATACACATAATCGCCCTTGTTTATATCAAATACTGTTTTTCCAGAGCCATCATATAGTAAGTTTTGTTTTAAATCAATATAGATATTGTTAGTGCCATAATCCTTTAATTTCAGATTTTGTATCTCCTTTTTTGAACCGTCATCTAAATGCAGGAAGACCTTCTCTCCTTCTTGTACTAAAAGAGCGCTACCGTTCGAGGTTTGTACATAATGATATGTATTGGCTGTATTTTGGCTATTACTAATATTATTAAAAGAGGAACTTTCTAGGTTGGTATCAATCTCTACCATTTTAGCTTGTTCATCCATAAGAGAAGTTCTTGCTACGGAACCATTTGAAATGATGTGTGCATCTCCAAAGAGTGTAGAGGATACGCCGTCTTCTCCATTATAAAAATGTTGATCTTTTATGATCCATTTTCCTTCTTTATCGTCTAATTTGCCGATTGATACAAAAGTCTTATCTTTTTTCTCTTCTTGGATGTATTTTTGGAACATGACATAAATGTAATCGCCCTTTCGAGCAACACCAAGTTCTTTCACTTTTCTATCGTCTAATAAATTAGAAAAACTTTCTCCGCCGAATTGATCTATAGTAATTTCTTTATGGTCTTTGGCATTTGTATTTTTTTTAGACGAATCGGAATTACTAGTTTCTCCTATTTTTGACCCGTTGGCCACTTGGTCTTTAGTTGTATTTTCATTCGCAGATGCAGTTGTTTTATTTCCTTCTTTTGGTTCTGAATTGTTGGAAGAGCAACCTACCAATAAGCTAAACGTACAACCTGCTAATAATATGTTCTTACTTGCTTTAAGCATATTTCTTTTCATAATTTCCTCCTACAGATATGTTGAATGATACGATTATACTATATATAATTATATATTAATATACTATTTAATAGATTTTAATAATAGAAACATACTGATAATGAAAGGGTGTATAAATAGTGAAAAAAGTAGTGTCATATATTGTTAGTTTAGGAATACTGTTAACAGCATGCTCAAACGAAGACAAATTAAAGGTTGAATCAGAGAGTCGTGCAAACACAAATAAAGAAGCTGTCGGTCAAGTAGAAAACGATAACGATAAAGTGAAGGATAATGATCATGCTTCACCATATAATGAGGAAATGGCAAGAGTAGCCATACAAAAAATGATGAAGAAATATCCAAAAGAAGCTGGGAAGAACGTGTTACAAATTGAGAGAAGGGCAATGGATATTTTTCATGTTACAACGGATAAGCTAGAAGTTCAAATGCAGTTTAAAGATGCTGGGAGTGGAACAGTGGAATGGATTATGTGCGACTGGAACACAGGTCAACCGTTATATCAAAGTGATAAATGGAATGCCTATAGCTAACTACAACCTATAATTATCACATAGGGACTGGATACTAGATAAAAAGAATTTGCACTCAAATGATTTCAAAGTAGTAGATTGATTTTAGACAGGAAACATTCAATACGCATATATGGGAGAGTCGACATATGGACTTAGAATTAAAGGTAAAAAGAAAATAAATACATACTACAAAACTACATAATGAAGAATATCCGTATGCCTGGCAACTGGATCGTATAGTGAATTGGGATGAGTTTCGTAGAGAAGGTGTAGTGAAAACATAATCTAGTTTAAAAGAGTAAATGCATGAGCTGGAGTTGCTGGTACATTACGAAGTAGTCTTCATATAGAATGGAATTTCATGTACCGATTGCTATAGGAAAGCATTTTGTATGCAATTCGAAGGAATGCAAAGCAAATCATGTTTTTACAGATACAAAAAAGGAGCTGTTAGTAAAGCTAACTGCTCCAGGTCAAGGAATCTCCAAGGGGAAAGGAGAAAGACTAAGAAATTCAAATGAGTTTTGGCTAATGCCTACCCCTAGTATTGACGGAATAATAAGTTTTATTCAATCATAACGAAAGTAATGTGTAAGTATGTTACAAGAATAGTCCAATACCTATCCATGCAACTCCTAATATAGACAATGATTCGATAATAATTAAACGTTTAGCCTTATCTTGTTTTGGCGTAGTTAGCTTCCTAATTAGGGAGAATAGTCCACTTATTCCACACAAAGTAAGAGCTAATAGTAGTAAAGTACTTGTCATCCTGATCACTCCTAGTATATGGATATTCTTATTGTATACCAAGCTGCAGACTATAAAAATAGTAATGTTATCGTATCTTTTCTATGAAGTATGTAAAGTGTGACGTGAATCTTCAATGGATAGAGATCGTGTAAGGTAACTTTCAGTATTAGAAGTATGAATATTACGTGAAAGGAATGCAGACTGTTGAAAATATAAAAAACGTATAGTACAATAAGGGTGTAAGCTAGATTATAACGAACAAGAAGTCGGGTGGTTCTGATTCTCGTTCTATTGATAGGTCGTAATCTTTTTGAAAAGTCTTGGTTTGGTCACCAAGGCTTTTTTTCGTACGCAGACAGGAATAAAAGCACTGCATGTCGCAATACTATATAGAGTAGTAATCTGGGTTTCAACGTCTTTGCACTTCAAAATGATACTGCATTGGTCGTGTGCAATGAAAGTATGGTCAGTACTTCACCTTGGAACCCAATCATAACTACAAACTGGTCTTAGTGTCGCTACTTATAGCGGCACTTTTTTATTTAAGAAGATGTCTTACATATTCAGTTATACCCTTACCTATTTCACTTTTGGTGAAAAAGTAATGTATATTTCTAAGGAAACTGAATGCTGTAACGATTGTGCCAAAAGAAAAAAGACGCTTACGTTTCTTTTCTCTCTCTGAACGTTTACGGGTGGTTCTAGTATTCTCCACGTTCTATTGTCACCTCCTCTAAAAAGAGAAGGGCAAAGACGGCACGTATTCAGTGTACAGTGTTTGATAAATCTCTACAAGAACTTATTTTCTGGTATGGAACATTCGAATATGTAGGATCAATTTCGAGTAAGATTTTTGAAGAAACGTACAAAGGTTATATGTACTGATTCTCTTTTACTAGATAAATAGTATCGGTGGATTTAAGATTTTTTCATGTTGTAATTAAGATAAGTTAATGGAATACTATGATGAAATTTAGTGTGATAAAAGGCATAAGTGAATGGAGGGAATTGGATGGTTTATAACATAATACATAATAGATTCAAACTACGAGAAATCGAAGAAAATGATTGGAAGGATATACACAACACAGTCCATTGTGTGCCGATACCAAGCATGGGGCCCTAATTCGGAAGCGGAAACAAAAGAATTTGTAAACCAAGCTCTTCAAGATGCAAGTAAGGTCCCGAGAAGTCGATTTTCTTTTGCATTAGTTGAATTGGAGTACGAAAGAGTGGTAGGGGCAGGTGCGATTACGATTCGAGATTTTACTAATAGGGATGGAGAAATAGGGTATAACATAAATCCAGATTATTGGGGAAAGGGACTTGCAACGGGAGTAACAAGGTTGCTGATTACATTTGGATTTGAGGAATTAAATCTTCATCGTATTATCATGATGAGTGCGAATACTGATGTACGGATTTGCACTTACATGAAGCAGAAAGTACACAGAATGTGGTTACACCGATTGGTAAAGTAGGGGGGGAATGTCACTTGAAAAACGGCTATATAAAGGGATTTACAATAAATCACTTTTAATCAGTTTACATAACATATCTAATAGGGATTTATAAAAAACAAGTGAATAAATCTCAAAACGAAAAGAATACTTATATCATTGAGACGGAAAGAGAAATTTAGTAGTTACATTTTGAAATTTGTATTTAAATAATATTTAGCAGAACGTTTAGCTAAACCGGCTATAATAAAAAGAATTAAAGGAAATGCTCTATTTCGACATTACAACAATTAAATTTTGTAAAATACACCATCTATTTAGTCTTAAGGAGTTAAAGTAAACTGTTTCGCATTAAAATGTTATATATTAGATATGTTCTATAAGCAATCATTTATAATATTAATATGTATAGCTGAACATACCAGAAACTAAAAGATATTTATACTGATGAAAGGTAGGGTATATGATGCCTTTATAAAAGCTTGGAAAAATAATCACTAACAACTTCGCACGAAATACCAATTTTACGAACAATAAGATATATAAATAAAAATCTAATACAGTATTTAGGGATTTCTAGCTCAATTGCATGAATCTCAGTATATTGGTATGTGTCTATATAATTCATATTTTATATAGGAATCATTAAATACTGAACAATTCATTGAAAATATTCATAGTAAATTACCTTTTACTATATAGGATTTTTTCTTATGGTGATCTAATTAACTCCTCATAATTATGATTAAATTAACCAATTCATGTTAGATAACGAATTTTAAACTGTTTTCATATATTGATTTTTTGCATGAATTTATATATATTAATTGTTTTATTTTACATACATTTATATGTAGTTTTTGCACTAATTTTTATGGTTTTATACAAAATTATCAATTAGTTAGCTATAATTTTCATTTGACTAACTACACTATACCATTCAGTTTTGAGCATATTTTAGTATTTCATAATTTAATTATGTAAATAAGTTTGTGTAAAAATTGAATTTAACGCGAACTTGTGTTCGCTTTTGTTTTCTGTTATATTATATATGAGGTGATTTTTATGGACTACAGCAAGCAACGTCAAAAATCCGTACATCGTAAAAAATTATACGAAAATCTAAATGAAATGCCTTTTTACATAGAAGAATTTGTGGAATACAAAGAATTGCATGATGCCTCTCCCTCCACCCTACTGAATTATGTATATGATTTTAGAGTCTTCTTTAATTGGCTATTATCTGAACAAATTATTGAATTAAAGCCCATTAAAGACATATCTTTCTCTGATTTGGAGAATTTAAAGAAAAAAGATGTTGAGAACTTCATGAGGTTTCTAAAACTACAACAAAACATGCAGAATTCCTCTGTTAACAGAAAAATTTCAGCTTTAAAATCTTTATTTAAGTACCTTACCTCTCTATCAGAGAATGAAGATGGAGAATGTTATTTTTATAGAAATGTAATGGCTAAAATAGAAATACATAAAGATAAAGAAACATTAAATGCCCGTGCAAAACGTATGAGATCTAAAATATTTCATAATGATGATGATCAAGAGTTTTTAAATTACGTTAAGTATGAGCATGAAAAATCTTTAACAAAACATCAGTTGTTCTATTTCCTAAGAGATAAAGATCGAGATGTGGCAATCCTCTCCCTTTTTCTTGGTAGTGGCATTCGAGTAAGTGAATTGGCCGATCTTCGCATGGAAGATATAAACTTAAAAGAAAGGCTAATTGATGTAATCCGAAAAGGAAACAAAGAAGATTCTGTATGGATTACCCCAATCGCATTGAACGATTTAGAAAAGTATATGGAAATTAGAGATAACAAATACGCTCCAGGGAAAGAATTAAAAAATGTGTTTTTATCAAAGTATAAACATACTGCACAACCTCTTTCGGTTAGAGCTATCCAGGATATAGTAGAAAAATATACTAAAGCCTATGGTAAAAAAATGTCCCCTCATAAATTAAGACACACATTGGCAAATAAATTATACATGGAAGAAAAAGACTCGTTACAAGTGATGCAGCAACTTGGGCATACGAGTCAAGATACAGCTTTGTTATACACTCAACTTGGAGAAACAACTATTAAAGATAGTTTAGGAAGAATTGGAAAGAATAAAGAATAAAAGTTCAGTGATATATAATTGCTGAACTTTTATTCTTTTCCTTCCCCTTTTAAATTCCATATATTATTCTCATCCTATTTGATTTTATTATATAAAAAATACATAGTATAAATTCTAATTTAATTGGTATATAAAAAATTGGGCTAGGGGCGGTAATATTAACGATTTCAGATGTATGAGTTAGTAAGTGCTTAATATTAATTTGATCGCCTTTTACAATATTCGAAATAAAAGTATCTACAATATCATGTAACTGCAACTTTTTTCTTCAATTCACATTAAAATTGCAATTGTAGTGAACTTTTTAGTTATTAATTCCATACGAAACTTAGTTATAGCAGTATTTGATATAACCCATTCATAATTTGCTTTTCCAAATGATTCTTTATATAATGAGTTCCCTTGATAACCTACAAAGATATTTCCACTAAACATTTCTTCTCAATTATTAAAAAATGAATAAATATATGATTTTAACAAATCTCAAGCACATCTTAGTTTGTATAATATTGGTTACTTGAGATATTATCTAATGGCATAATCATACCCTTATTCACTTTTTCCCTTTATTTTGACCTTCTCCTGATAATTTCCATTGTTGCTTTACTTATTATTTTTATCGGTTCCTTTGATTGGTACGTTAATGCATAAATACTAGCACCTTCTATCATGCTAAAGAATAAATACGCATTTTCTTCTGCTGCCGTGTGAGACCAATTTGACTCAATAAATTTCTCTTTTAATATGATTACAAGTGCATCATAAGCATCTCTACATGCCAAGCGGAGTTGTTCGCTCATATGCGAAGCTTCTAGGGACATTAATGCTAATGGAATCCCATCATGTGCAGCCTTTGGATCAAATTTTAAAAATTGATTTAAAAATTCATCAAGGGCTTTTATTACATCATCATGCTGAGAGAATAGGAATCTTAGTTGCTCAGTTGCAAGATCTTTTGTTCTATTAATAGCCTCAATGGCTAATTGTTCTTTTCCTTTGGGAAAATAGTGATATAGGGAGCCCTTTGGACAACCTGATTCTTTAATAATTTGAGTTATACCTGTTGCATGGTATCCTTGTCTTTGAAACAGTCTTGAAGCTACTGTTAATATTTTTAACTTAGTCTCTTGTTTTTTCAAGTTTAGTTCCCTCAATCTTTCTCTTCGAAATCACGTAGACTAGCAAGCAATTCTGTAAATGTTGAGCAAACAGGATGTATTGCTTCCTCTATGTTTTCCTCCTCATGCTCCCAAAATACCACTGTTGGTGATTCAGGATTCGTTTGGTAATCTATCTTTTATATCATCATAAACTTGAATGATTGAATTTCTACTTTCTAAATCAAAAGTTAAAAGCTTACTAAATACATTCTCATCCTGTCCGGTTACATCAAATATTTTTAGTCTTGGATAACCACTATCATATTTTTTTACACATTCTACAAAATCCATAGGGAATTTAATTTTGAAATATTGTTCTACTTTCTGAATGTTTTCATCTGTAATTTCTTTTTTATTTACTCCAATCCAAGTAACGTTGATCATATATCCCCCCCCTTACTTATCACTGTCTTTTCCCAAAATTTTATATCCACCAGTGTTACCTGTTTTCCTATGTATTTCATCATCAACAAGTTACATTCGTCCTGCTTCTTGATGATAATGCCATGTATAATTCTCTGGTACCTCACCTAGCTTAAATAACTCTATTTTCTTCTTCTGTGAATTTTGCAGCTAACTTAGGGTCCTTCATTATTTGTTCGAATAATGCTTTACTAAATATCCTATCATGTGTTGGTCTAGATTTTTTAAAATCAGCTGCTTTTAATTTAACTTCAGAAACAGGTTTAAAAATAGGGAAACCATCTAAATCATACGGAATGCCTGCAACTGAATGTTTATTTCTCGCTAACTCATTCAATCTTAATCTTATTGTTTTCGGACCATTTGGACCCTCATAAGTATATGGAGCTGCTTTCTGCAAGTACTGTTGAATACTTCCGACTCCCGCATATGAAAGATGATTTCCAACTTTGAATTCATAGTTGTTTAATATATGTAATGCATTACCGTATGCCGGAGAATTAATTACAAGTGATTTTCTTTTAGTAAAACCTTAATAGCAGCTACCTTATCTAGACCATTACTACCAAGAAACCCTGTGAGTAGCGTAGTGACTGCATAAGCTGCAGAATGTTCTCTGCTTTCTAGATCCCCATTCCAAAAATTATTCATAAATGTATCCGATACAGTGTTCCATGCAGCAAGAATAGTTTCCTCATAGTTTACAATCACATCTCGCATATTTAGCCAGGTTACTTTATCACTTATCCACGCATCCACTGCACCATCTACAAAACTAGTAGAAATACCAATCCACGTAGCATTTAAATCGTTTTTATTGAAAAATGAATCTTCTGATTTTGGAGGGAGTTTTCCACACATGGTACCTTCTTGAATATCAAAGTCAACTAAATTTAAGCCATACAATTCATCTGCTTCTCGGAATTTAACAGCTGTACGTTCTCATTCTACTGCAATTTTATCTAATTCTTGCAAAATGTTAAACATCATAGGCTTTGTTTCATTAAACATATGATAGAAACGATCACTGCTTGCTCTGTTCCACAGAGATGCTATATATTCAGTTTGAGAGTATAAATTCTTATGTATATATTCTATATGGTAATCCCTTATTTCTTACGGTTTTAGTAGCTTGTTCTAATTATTCCAGTGTTACCTTAATTTATTTGCTCATTACAACCCTCCCTCGCATAAATATTATGAAAACTATAACTTATCTAATATCAGTACTAGTTTATCTTTTAAATATTGCTAGTCAAATAATTATATATAGTTTTAGTGGTTAAGTAGTCTGTTATTTGTTTTCATTCATTTGAAAAGGAAAATCCTTTAATAAGGAATTTCCTTCTTTTTTGGCATACCAACAACATTTCCAAGAAAATATACGCTAACGAGAATTATGGTCTCGTCACATATAAATGCCTATATCATTTATACATATTTATTTATTTCTGTAAGAGTGTTTTGTACACGTTCCTTTTTGAAAACAAATTTAAATGATTGGTTTTCTTTTAATGTAATTTGAATTGCTCCATTTAGAACCCCATTTGCTTCTTTACACTCTATTATGTCAGAACGATGAATACCTATGGAAAGTTGAATCTCTGAATTGATTTGTTGTTTATATACAAGTAGCCTCTGATTTGTAATTGCCAACAACATTGGCATATTTTCTTTTGTAAGCCAAGAGATTTCAGGAAGTAGTTTCATTACCCAAGTAGTAGGTGCCGTTCTTCCAGCAACTACATCAATAATTCGCTCATTCTGTTCTAAATCCTGTTTGATTCTATTCTGATACTTAACTGCAATGCTCATTATCATTTCCCCTCTCATAGTTACAGCAAGCCCCTCCCCAGAATAGAGAGATCTTCATTATGCAAAAATGCAAAAGTCTTGTACTTTTTTAACAAATGCCTTCGCATTGCTGATATAGAAATAATATTTTCCTTTTTTCATATGAAGCATAAAAGTATCCATTCCATAATCAATAGCACCTATAATTGTGCCATTAGATGGAGCATAGTCCGTTGGAATAGAGACACCTGTACTTGAAAACAACCTTGGAGAGCAATGGGAGAGTATAATTTCGTCATTTGTAAATTAGTTCTCCATATATACTTCCTCCTTTTCCTTATTGTACCATTCAAAAGAAGAAACTTGTTTGGATTTTTTGGGGTATATTCCATACATGTAAGGTTAACATAACGTATCATTATCAGTGGCAAGGAAAAAGGCGGAATCTTATTCTCACAAGAAATTTGCCTTTTTCTTTTCCTATAATTCTATGCATTTTTTTATACTTTCCTATCATGACAGGATTTTAGGCCCTCCTTTGTTACTAAATGAGTCGAAAAAATTTATAAAATCTTGCATACTCTTAGCTTGTTTTTTTCCAAAATGCTGCTGGTACCCTTCTAGTCAATTACCCCAGAGCATGTGGTGCCATCCCAGCTATATTTATTTGGAACATCTAAATGTAGAGGTACATTATATATGATGGAAGTATCTTTCTTCCATTAAAGCTTGTAGTTATAGGCATATCGCCAATATTTTAACGAGAATATAAGCTAAGCGAGATTTTATATGAGAAAACGTCACTTTATATTCTAATTCTATAAAAAATCACAATATGCGATCCAATCATTTATTTTGCTATTTTTAGCAAAATAAATTCCGCCGCCATGAATAATCTTTAAATGTGCTTTTGGGTCGTCTGTTATGTGAAAAATAAATTCATAATCGGCGGGCCATTGGAAATGAATTCTATTTAGTGTTAATTCAATTAGGATTTTCAATGCATTTAGGGGTCATGCCACATATCTATCAACCTAATAGAAAAGGTTGCCCCAAAACGATAAAAATGAACTTCGGCGCTGTAAAAAACACAAAATTATCGTTTAGGGGATACTTTAAAGTCTGAGCTTGATAGCGATGGGTAACATCACATGCCCATCAAGTAAAGAAACACATTTCTCCTAAAAACGAATATTTTACAGTTATTTATGACAATTTAGCTCATTTTTTCCATTTTGAGGACCAACTAATTTCTTGATCTGATGGTGAACGGGATATGTTAATCTTGTATTTATGCTAATGTATAATCTTATATGATATATGGGTTGATTCAATAAATTTTATAAAGAGGTATAGTGCTATGAAGTTCGAAGATAAGCCTAAATTTCATCTTATTTTTTCATTATATAAACTCTACTAATTTCTCTTTTCACTTAAAGGTTTCGTTTAAACTAAAAAATAGAGCCTCAGGAACAGGATCCTCAGACTCTATTTTTTAGTTTATATAGGACAGCATAACTTTCTCTAATTCTTCTTTACTAACATCATTTGCAAGTATTATGACTTGATAATCGCTATTCTTTCCTTTTGCAGGAACAATTGCTTCCATATATTTCGTATTACTTTCAGACGATTCAGCAAAAGTAATGTTTGCACCTTCTAATTCATAATTTGTTATCTTTTCACTCTCTTCCATTATCCCGTAAAATGGATTTTCTTCTTTGTCTCTAACTACAGATTGATTCACAACATACCAAGACAACGAATCTCCTCTGTGATATTCAGAAACAATAACGGGATTCTTCCTACCAGGAAACAACGAAGTTTGAACTTCTTCACCAGCTAGTTTAAACCCATTTACTACAACAGGTGGTGTCTTAATTTGAAAATCAAGATACTTCTGTGCTTCCTTTTTAGTTAATCTAAAATCCGAATAAATTTTCCTTCTAAATGGTTCAATTTCTTTTTCATTTTCCTTAAATTTGTTCTGTTCCTCTGGGGCTAATTTGTCAGGATTCCCCACTAACCTTATTTTTTTACTCAAAGTATATGACTCTGTTTCTAATTCAATAAACCGTTTAAATTCTTCTTTCGTAAACAGGTTTCGCGCCACTCCAAGTTCTGTAAGGAAAATATTGTACTCTCCTTCGGTAATTAAAAATTCTGCTTCTGCCTGTTCTTTTGTACCAATCATTTTTTCAACTATTTGCTGCAAAGAGTTATCGGGTTGTGTTTTTAATTCTTTCATACTATTTTTCTCTTCTATTTGTTGTTTCGTAGAGTTAGTTGGCATATCAGCACGGGCATTTAATAAGGATACAGATGATACTGCAATAACTGCCACAGCTCCTAGCGCAGACCAGCGATATGATTTTCTTTGGAATTTTTTAATCATTAGAATTCTCCTTTTTAACATTCTTTTGTTTTTACTAAAATTCGCCATACCGGGTACTTGATAATAACCTGAATAATGTTCCAAAAGACTAATAATAGTATGTCCATATGCAATTTGTTCCTCTGAATCTATACATGTAAGAGCTAATGCATCGCACGCTAGTTCTTGATCTTCCCGCATACATGAGTAGGCATACCATAGAATGGGATTAAACCAATTTAAAATGAGTAAGCCATGCATAAGCCAGTTCACACCAACATCTCTTCGTTTGATGTGAGCTAATTCATGATGAAAAATATATCTTAACTGTTGTTCATCTAATATTTTCATATGTACAGTTGACAATAATAACTTCGGGCGAATAAATCCGAACACTGTTGGACTGGAAACCTTTCCAGATACAAGTAGAGGGATATCTCGATGAACAGACATTGATTGCTTACACTTTTCAAAAATCTGGACAATCTTCTCATCTGTAATAACCGGTTGTTTTTTTATGTAAAGTAATAAACGCCTGTTCATTATAAAAGTAGCAAAGCTTAGAAGAATAACACCTGTAAGCCAAATGTATATACAGATTGTATAGAATGGAACCGTCTCACCATCCTGCTTTTCATTATTGTGTGTTTGTGTCTTGTTTGCCTGATTAGTTTGTGTTGAACTTGGGGTATAAGTATCTTCTTTTGTGAGAACCTTTGTATCGTCTATACCTTTCAATTCTTGCATGCGTTCTTTTGAAAGAAAAATAGCTACAGGGTTTCGGCTAGAAATGAATGCATTATCATTCTTGTATGTAAGAACAGAATAGATACTATAGGAACTATCTGGCGACCAAGGTAATACAAGTCTTATTATTAATATGATCCATAGCATGTATTGCCAGCGTGGATTTAGCTTATTTCTAAACAAGACCTTGATACATAAGATTAGTCCCACTAATATACTCGCCATAATAGAGGTCTCTATCAACCAATCGAAAAAATGAGGCAGATAGACATTAATAAACATTTCTATCATTATGATCTATCCTTCCTCTGGTTTTCCTCAGTCTTCTCATCCAGGATACGTTTAAGTTCGTTAATGTCTTCTGAAGACAGCTTCTCTTCTTTCAGGAAATTTACTAGCAAGGGCTTAAATGCTGCACCATAGAAACGTTTAAGCAAAGATTTTGTTTCTACTTGTAAATAACTATCTTGTGAAACTAAAGGATAATAAGCATACATACGTCCTTTATCTTGATGGTAAGCAACTGCTTCTTTGTGGACTAATCGATTAATCAGCGTTCGAATCGTTTTGGGGTTCCAATCCATATTCTTCTCCAACTCTTCAATCACTTCATTTGCCGTTTGCGGAGATTTTGACCACAGTACTTTCATTACTTCTAATTCAGCTTCCGAAATTTTAGGTAATTCTTTCATTAGTTAAATTTACACCTCCTTGGATTACAAGTGTAATCCACAACTGAATATTACACTTGTAATCTCTCTATGTCAATCTTATTTTATATTTAATCCTTTCCTATGCCCATCAACATAAAATGAAAAAAATTAACAAAAGTTTAGACTTTCAGGTCTTGTTACAGTACAAGGACTAATCAAAGAAAAAAGATAACTTTCCCTGAAAGCGGTAACGTTTCATATGAGTTATTATCTCCTAATTTAGATGTATCACTGGAATTGGCTCTAAGGAATCTATTACCTCAAACGGCTTCATCTATAGAGGCTGTGGCACATAAAGGAGAAGAAATAGTATTTATTATGGAAGGGCAAGTAAAGCTATATCTAAATGATTAGGCTTTACTCCTTAATCCAGATGATAGTGTTAAAATGAACGCAGTCACTTCGTCTAAGGTCATTTCTCCTTTTTGTATATTGATTTCATTTCACGGATTTTATGATTTAATACATTCTACGGTTGTAAAAAATTTTTTTATTTATATAAGTAGCTCATACATGGATTTATATATTTGTACCTATATTATCTAATGTTTTAGGATTTACCTTTTCCCCATCTATTGTCATCTGTATTTTTTGCTTAGAATTTGCTGTTACCACCCAAGCATTCGGTAAATAACGATCTTCATGAGATAATGTGGAAGGCGAATTTATAACCTTTCCCCCTAAATATAGCGTAGCAGAAGAACCTCCATCCATTGCCATTGCATTTATAGCTCCTTTTTCATATAGGATGTCTTGACACTCTTTTAACGTAGATCCTATACTATGCGTCTGTCTACCGTCAATAACTAGAAACATAATTGTACCATCTTCTTTTTGGGCCATAATACTTCGTGGAGCCGAACCCCAACCACCGTCTCCTTCTGTAATCATTTTTTCTCCATTAACAATTAACTGTGGCATAAATCCAGCTGCGGAAACAACTTGTTTATCCAAAAGTTGTTGGGTAGAATAATTTCCTGTTATCATTTGCCCAAACTTTGTTAAACCCGTAATAATTGTAGGGGTATTTCTATCCATATTCGTATCAATAGCTTTCCCATTTTCTATTACTATGCCAGTTGCCACATTTCCTCCACCCCTCCCTGTTTCATCAGCAAATCCACTTGCATTCACAGCAACAAGTGCATGATTACGTTTTGCCATTACACTAATTTTTTCTCCTCTGTTAGCGCCCTGTGTTCCTAGATGACTAACAAGTTTAACATTGAAGGGATTGCTTATGGTAACTAACCTTCCTTCGAAAAGAAAACGACTATCTTTATTGCTTTTAATTGTTTCTACATCAATTTCTAATGGCTGATTTTTTAATTCTTCTAATCTTTTTCCTGCTATTTTTTTATAAATATGCTCATCACTGTTTGACCATTTCGGATGATTAATTCTATCTTGCAGTTTATCTAGTTCCTTTTGGGTTAGGAATGTATATTTCGCATATTGTGGATGCTGAGAAGTTAGTATACTTCCAGCGATTGTTATACGAAGCTCTCGGCCATAGCTAGTACCAAATAATATTCCTATGCCAATAAGCATGAAAATAGAAAATAGAAGCAAAATTCGTTTGAAGATTTTTCTTAGATGTTTCATAGTTTTATCCTCCGGTATTAATTACATTCAATGAATCCTTTAAAATATTTTTTAATAAAGACAAAAGCGTTGATTTTCCTCATTCCCGAGTTCCCCACTAAGTCTTAGCAAGCAATGCAAAATACTTATTTTACATTTCGTATTTATTTGAGTGTATACTTACAAATTTAATAACGTTTTTGCAACCATGAAATAAATTACTAATCCTGTCCCGTCAACAAATGTTGTAATAAATGGACCTGAAACAACTGCAGGATCTAGTTTTAATTTTCTTAGAATCAAAGGTAAAACAGCTGCAACAAGAGAGGCCCAAATAACAATAAATAATAAAGTGATTGCTACAACTTGTGCAACTTCTGTTCCAACTCCTAACATATAAGCGCGAGTGAGCCCAGCTATCCCAAGTGCAAGTCCAAGAAGCATACCAATTGCAAACTCCTTTTTCATTACACGGAAAATGTCTTTAAATTTCACCTCTCCAATACCAATTGCACGAGTAATTGTTGCTACAACCTGTGTTCCTGTATTCCCTCCAGTACCTACTAATAATGGAACAAAGAAAGCAAGGGCAACTACAGTTTCAATTTCGTCTTCAAAATACTTTAATACCGTACCTGTATATGCTTCAGCAACAAAAAGAAGTAATAACCATGGTAGACGTTTTAAGAAAATACTCCAAATGCTAGCTTCAAAGTAAGATTGATTCAATGGTTCACTTCCGCCTAACTTTTGAATATCTTCTGTAGCTTCTGCTTCCATAACATTCATTACGTCATCAAATGTTATAATACCAATCATTTTATTATTTGCTGTTGTGACAGGTATTGCTGCTAAATTATAATTCAGTAGCTTTTTTACAACTTCTTGCTGGTCAACTTCAGCGTGTACTGAAATTACCTCTTGAATCATGATAGTAGATAATATCTCTTCATCTGCTGCTAGTAATAACTCATGTATGGAAACGATTCCCTCAAGATAACCATGACTATCAAGAACATAACTATAAGATATTAATTCTACATTTTTAGAATGTTCCCTAATGTACTTCAATGTCATTTTTACTGACCAATTTCCTCTAACTGCAACAAAATCACTTGTTACAAGACTTCCTGCCGTTTCAGGTTTGAAGGTCATCAATTTTTTCACGTTATGTTTTGTGATTTTATCTAGATACGCCATTAATTTAGCCTGTTTTTCCGGATGAACCGCTAGCAGTAAATCTACTAATTCATCAATCGGTTGTAAATTTAGTAACTTTTTAGCTTTGTTTTCAGATAAGTGAATTAAGATATTATATTTTTCTTCTGCACCCATATATTGAAGAATTTTAGAGCTTTTTAATACAGGAATCGTATTTAGCAATATGACTTGATTTTCAATTGAAAACTGTTTTACTTCTTGTGCAATATCATACGATGGATGACGTAAAACTTTCTCTGCATCCAAGTTATTTTTGGTTACAAGTAATTCCTTTAATAATTTCTTCATGTTAACTCCTCCTCATATTGCTAAGGGAGACTCTAGAGTTTCATGAGTGGTTTTGTTTTATTTTATCTGCCTTAAATTTTTTATTAGAGCAATAATAGTTACATTGCAATAAATTCATTAGTTAGAATTACCTCCTTTTTGAATATAGACCAGATAAAAATAAATAAAATTAAACAGAAAAACCTTTACTCAAAAAGGAGTAAAGGTTTTTTCACAATACAAATAAATGATTATTAAGACCGCCCTACCAAAATCACAGAGGTGCCTTTCTATCAAATCGTATACCACTCCCTCGTTGAGTTTTAGCACTGTATAGCATAGGTTTTTATAACCAGCTACATTAAAAAGGGCCTTAATCCGACCGTTCCTGTTGACCCATTGGCGTCTCTCGACATTTTTGGGCAGCAGCGTTTCTCTATACAGGAGCCTCACCTAACAAAGTTTATTGAATTACTTCAAAATTTAAACCAGAATTTAATATTTGTCAACTGACTTTCAATTCCATTCATAAAAAAATCTTTTATAGAAAATGAAATTATATTTTATTTTAAATTTAAAATTCTCCTTAAAAAACATAGAATTCAAATAGATTTAATTCAAAGAAACGTAATAAAACATATGAAATTTATTGTTTTTAATCAAATTCCAATTTTATAACAAAAGATGAATAATTAGTCATTCTGTATATCAAAAGAACATTCATAAAAAAATCTTCTTTTATGATTAAAATCTTCTTTACTGTTTATCAAATTTATATGGTTAAACTACTTAATCAAACGATACACTACAAGTCAAAAATATGTACTTATACGGAATGATTACATACATTTTTTCAAATCATTTCTCAAAGGACTATAAAGCAATAAAACAAATAAAATTAGCAATATGGTTGCTTGACAAGCAAAAAAAATATATTTATGCTTGCTACACGAAACAAACACATAAAATTTATATTGCTTAACCTGTTAGGTGAGGCTCCTATGCAAACACAGGCTATTGCCCAAAAATGTCGAAAGACGCCAATGGGTAGAACAGGAATTGTCGGATTAAGGCTCTTCTTAAGATAGCTAAGTAATGAATTTTCATTACTTTACGTTGTATAGTGCCAAAGCTCTACTAGGGGGAAAAAAGCCTTATTTAGTCATGCCATTTTGAATCCCTCTAGTTACATACTAGGGGGATTTTTGCGTAAAAAAACAGGGAGTAAGCGATAGAATCTTCCTAAACAAAAGTCATATTTAGTAATTGACGAGAACAAGATTCTATTCATAAGCAAATGTAATATTATGTTTTGTTTTAAATCAGGAGGATATTAAAATGAAAAAAATATTAAAACTCGATTATCTATTGCTCCTTCCTCTATTCATAACATGTACTTTAGGTATTATCATGATGTATAGTGCAAGCTCCATTGTCGCTGTCCAACATTACGGTTATAACAGTAGACATTTTGTTGATTCTCAATTAACAAAGCTACTTTTAGGAACAATAGGGTTAATAGTTTGTGCTTTACTCCCATATGAAATATGGAAAAAACGAATAGTCTCAATCTGTATTATGGTTGGGGGGATTTTTTTATTAATTATGGTTTTATGGAAAGGAAAAGTGGTAAATAATGCTCAATCATGGATCTTTGGAATACAGCCAGCTGAATTTCTTAAATTAGGAACAATACTTGTAACAGCCCGTTTTTTTGCATTACGACAAGAACAAGCTAAAAATAATTGGAGTGATATCGGAAAACTTTTATTTTTTTTAGCTACAATTTTTTTTCTTATCTTTAAACAACCAAATTTAGGATCTGCACTTTTAATATTAGGTATAGGTTTTAGCATATTTCTTTGCTCAGGAATAAATATAAATCTACTAATCAAAAGAACTACCATCGGTTCTATTTTGTGGTTACCTATTTTATATTTTTTGATTCAATATAGTTTGTCAGAAGTTCAAAAGACACGTATTACTACGATTTTCAATCCGTTTGTTGATGCGCAAGGAAATGGATACCAGCTTGTAAATTCTTTTATTGCCATTGGCTCTGGAGGAGTCACTGGTCGTGGGTTTGGAAATAGTATACAAAAAACAGGTTATCTGCCAGAACCACACACTGATTTTATAATGGCAATAGTTTCTGAAGAACTAGGAATTATTGGTGTATTTATTATATTGGCTGGAATTTTGACTATAGTACTTCGCTCCTTAAAAATTGCACAATTATGTGTAGATCCATTCGGCAGTTTTATAGCAATTGGTATAGGATGCATGATCGGTTTGCAATCTGTTGTAAATTTAGGTGGTATTACAGGACTATTTCCTCTTACGGGTACTCCATTTCCATTTATAAGTTTTGGTGGAAGTTCTTTAATGGTTAATTTAATCGCAATAGGAATACTGCTTAATATTTCAATTTTCAATAAAATAAGATTTCTGCCTCGGGATATTTAGCTAATATACTTATATTGTTTTATTAAATAAAAAGGGTTATTAAATTTCTAAACTTATTTGCCAACCTTCGATTATATATTCTATACCGATTTCTCCCTAGAAATATTTAACTTATAAAGCAAGCAAACAGTTTTAAGTTAATCTTCCCTTTTTATTTAGCTAGGTATTCTAAAGCATGAGGAGGCATATGTAGTTGTAGTTCTTCATCGATAGTTTAAAATCCCAAGAATCGAAAGATTCATAAAAAGACGCCACTCTTTCCTACAATTATCCATAATGAATAGCAACTTTTCTTTATCATTTTAGCCAAGAAGACTCCTTCCTCAAGGAGCGTGAAGGGTCACAGCCCAGTGAGTAGGTGGGAGATGAATTGGCTAAAATGATAAAATTGAATCCTGAACTGAGAACAACATGATAGTTCTAACCTTCCCCTCTTGCCACTTTCCTCTTTTTTAATTTATTATTAAATAATTTAATAATAATTCCATAAACTAAACTTACTTGTATCTCATAGGAGTGTATTAGTTGTGATAAAAAATTCGATATTCCTCATTTTTTTTATAATTTCTCTTTGTTCAAAACCAATATCCATATACGCTTTTACAGATAGTCGTAAGGAATATGAAAAAACAGGGAAAGTAATTTGGGAGGTAAATACAAAGGAAAAAATCGTTGCACTAACATTTGATGATGGTCCTCATCCTATTTTCACCCCTCAAATACTTGATATATTAGCTAAATACAATGCAAAAGCAACCTTTTTCGTAGCAGGTAATAAAGTTAAAAGGTTTCCTGCTATTTTAATAAGGGAAGTAAAAGAAGGACATGAAATTGCTAATCATACTTATAATCACATTTATGATAAAAACATGACTGCAGCTAAATTAACATCAGAATTAAATCGAACGGATGAAGTTATCAAACAAATTACTGGTTATAAACCAACTCTGTATCGTCCAGTTGGAGGGCTACATAATGATTTAATTATTAATACAGCCATACAAAACGGAAAACTTGTGATCTTATGGTCGTGGCATCAGGATCCCCAAGATTGGAGAAGTCCAGCAGCTAACAAAATTTCAAAGCATATCATAAAAGGTGTACAGCCTGGAAATATCATTCTACTTCATGATTGGAATGGTAGCGAATTTTCTCAGACATCTCAGACAGTTGAAGCATTAGAAAGCATCCTAATCCACTTTAAAAACAATGGTTATACATGTGTCACTGTATCTGAAATGCTCTATCGTTCCATAAAAATAATTCCCTCTCTTTTTGATCCTATTTATCAGTGAATCTGGATTTATTTACTTTCTCCTTTTTAAAATATATTGTACTATAGTCGCTTTTGTTACATTTAGAGAGATTATACACGTTTTCATAATGATTAGATCAAACTGTAGATTTCTTAATTTTAAACGAACATTTAAAATATTTTATAGCATAGAATAGACAATATGTAGTAGACATCAGTAGAATCTACTACGTGAATAAAAAAGAAGGAGAAAATAAATGACTCTAAATATAAATAGAGTATTCCCACGTAATTGGTATGCTGTGAGTTATTCAAAAGATATAAAAAAGATGCCAGTAAAAAAAAGAGTTGCTGGCAAAGATTTTGTATTATATCGGGATGAAAAAGGCGAAGTTCAGGCTTTATCCCCTTACTGCCCCCATCGTGGCGCTGACTTATCACTAGGACAAGTAGTAAATGGCAAACTAGTCTGTCCCTACCATGGTTGGGAATTCAATAGTTGTGGTACTTGTGTAAGAATTCCATCCCAACCCAATAAACCTATCCCGAAATTTGCTCATACCTTCTCATACCCTGTAAAGGAAAAGATTGGATTGATTTGGATATACCCCGATAGTGAG
Source organism: Bacillus cereus group sp. MYBK220-1 (assembly GCF_051916445.1). Taxonomy (NCBI): domain Bacteria; kingdom Bacillati; phylum Bacillota; class Bacilli; order Caryophanales; family Bacillaceae; genus Bacillus; species Bacillus cereus group sp. MYBK220-1. Next base: position 245,198 of record NZ_JBQAGQ010000005.1, read on the forward strand.
GAAGCTCCACCTGAATGGCAAACTTTTCATGTAATGGAGAACACTCCTTTTAAACTCTCTTCCTTCCACGCCACTTGGAATGCTCACCTTACTCGATCAATCGAATCTGTGCTGGATATTGCTCACCTTGCTTATGTACATAAAAAAACGATAGGTAGAAAAACAAAAGCTGAATCAACTAATTATAAGCTGGAGGGAACACTGGATCAGTTTATATTCTCAAATGGTGATGCTTACCTTGAATACAAATTCCCACATCAATGGATGCTTCACAGTGGAAAACGGGAGAATGAGTCATTTATTCAGTACATTACGTTTACACCAATTGATGAAGAAAAGACATTAATTATGGGATATACCGGAAGGACATTTTTAAAGAACCTCCCTTTACTAGACCAAATCTTAGCTAAATTTAGTTTAAAAGTACTAAAAGAGGATCAAATCATTGTAGAAAGTCAACACCCTAGGCCTATACCAGAAGCTTTAAAAATGGAAGCCCATGTTCATGCAGATATGGCTCAGGTTCAATTTAGAAAACGTTGGTTTCAGTTTTTACAAAATGAGTCTTGTTTTTCACTTGATTAAAGTTATGTAACTCAGTAGTGAATATAGGTGTAACGAAGTTTATAGATATGGATACTGCCCCATACCTATCAATCTATTGTATTGGTGTCACCCCATGCCCATCAACTTAAGAACGGAAACTAAATGAACTTTCGTTCAAATAAACTAAAAAACTCTTAAAACACTATTTATCCTTAAAAATGGGCATGCCAAATAAACCTAATTAGGTGTCCTTTTTAAAAATTATGCAACTTTCTTTTGTTTTTTCAATCCACTATATTCATAGACAACACCCATAATATCAAAGACAGTTTTCTTCTCATATCTGTGAGATTTCCGTCCATTCTTCTGTAGGAGGTGAAACAGGCGGATGAGAACCTTTGTTATTTCTTGAGTGTTTTGTTGTATAGCTTGATACAACAGATGTAAATAATCTTGAACCATTCCAATCGCTTTATATTCGCTTAATTCTCTTTTCTTCTTTTTCAAAAGAAGTTGACGCATTTTAAACATAGTAGAGGCGCACAGGAAAATAGCGATTAGCTTCCCATATAATTGGCACTCTAATCGCTCCTGTTTTACATTGCGATAATGGTCTATTTTGAAGAGTGATTTCCACGTTTTAAAAACAATCTCTATTTGCCAACGCAAAGTATATAATTCATGTACCTGTTCCATCGGAACCCATTCCCAAGGTATATTCGTCACGTAGACGTTTAATCCCGCTACCAGTTTACTTTTCTCTGAGTACATTCTATTTTGTGATTTTTCTTTTTCTGCGATCTTCGTTCGTCGTTTTTGAAGTTGTTTTTCTGTTAATCGATTAAAAATAACGCGTGTAAAAAGTTGTTGTTTATCACCAATATAAGCATGTTTTAATTCAAATGTTTCTCCGGGCTGTAGTTGGTTTAAAAGCTGTTTCACATCAATTTGTATGTATTCCGATTGTTTCTTAATGGTACCATTTTTAAAGTATTCTGGGTTTGGATTTTTCACATATACATTTGTATTTAATTTTAAACGAGAAATATAGTATGTGCCTCGTTGATCCATTTGATCTAAATCTTCCAATGAAAAATAACCCAAATCACGAATACATAAATCTCCTGGTCGTAAGGTATCTAAGCATTTCGTACCAAATGTTTTGTCATTATTTTTTCCAGATCCTACTTGAAAGTTAAGAAATTCCCCACTGTGCAGATCATATTCTAATTGAATTTTGATTCCAGCTGTTTGGGCACATCCTCCAGACCCTGGATATACATTTTCTAAAGCATTTGACACTTGAAATACGGTGGCATCTAGGATACGAATTCGCTCAAAATAAGAGAAGAGTTGGTTAGAAATCGGTGTTTGTTCACATATTTTTTGTTGTAACAGTAAAGAAAAAATATGTTGTAAAAACAAAACTGCTTTTGTATTTAAGCGTTTATTTAAGCCCTCAGGGCTGAGTAAAGTACCTGTCGCAGCATGAAGCCTACTACATAATCGAACTAAGGGATCGCTTGCGACCCGTTGACTAATCCAAATACAAATAGTAGCTAAGTCTGATCCAGAAAACTTACGTTTTCGCTTTATAAATCCGATTTCTCTTGCAAGTTCTTCTAAGAATACAGGTGTGACATATCGTTGTAATTCTTCAGCAAATGGTAGTAGTTCATCTTGAATCGAGAGATTCATAAGAAAACGTCATCCTTTCTAATTTAGCTTGTTTAGAAAGGATAACGTTTTTTGGTATTTGAGGGTATTAAAATTTCCTGAGTTGATGGGCAGTGCCCCCTACTACATCTAAAGAAATATGTTCATATTGTTTTAGGTATCTTTTTATAATATAATCATATTATAAAAAAGGAGGAGGATATGAATGCCTAAAATAGTTGATCAAATACAAAGGAAAAATCAGATAGCCACCGCTACTTGGCGTGTAATATTAGAAAAAGGTATCGATAAAGCTTCCATACAGCAAATCGCTGATGAAGCAAACATTTCGGTTGGACTTGTTCAGCATCATTTTTCGTCTAAAAATGAATTAATTCATTATGCAATGAATTTAGTATTGAATCGAATGGAAGAACGGGCAAAAACTCGTACAAGTGATTTTAAGGGAACAAAAGAAGAAGCACTTAGAAGATTAATGAAATTTATTATTCCTACTAATAAAGAAGAAATGTTGGAAGGGAAGGTTTGGATTATATTTCTGGGTATATCCTTTAGTTCCCCAGAGCTTCTTGAACTTCGGAAGAAAATGGATGACCATACGAGGTATCTTATGGGAATAATTCTAGATTTAATGAAGGATCTAGGATACGTCACACCAGGCTATAATAGAGATCTTGAATTGGAGATACTGTACGGATTTATCGATGGACTAGTAATTCATGTCCTTCAAACACCAGAATCATATTCAGAAGAAAAAGTAAATCAACTTATTGAGTATTATTTAAAAGAAAAAAAGAGGGATTAATCGCATGAATAAAGTTTTCATTATTATTCTTGTAGTCGTTATTGTATTGATCATTAGGCAGCTTATCCCTAAGAGAGTAGATAGCTTCGATCTTCTTGGTATACCAATCATGGCTATAATCAGAACTTATATTGGTCTTCCAAATAGATTGGACTTTATAATTACAATTGAATTAATTAGCTTGCTTATCTTAGGAGCGATAGTTGGTTATTGGCAAGCTAAGAGGGTGAAAGTCTTTCATCATAACAATCAATTATGTAGTGTTGGAGGCTATACCTATATTATCGGATGGATTATTATGCTTTTGGGAAGAATTGTTATTTTATTGCTATTCGACCTTAACTCTCTCATATCGAGATTTCATGCAGGACATGAACAATTTACGAATGAAATAATTAAAGTTCTTTCTCATGCTGGAGATTGGTTAATATGGTCTACTATCCTTGCATCTTCCATAATGTATACCGTTACCTTATATAAGGATCACCTGGATATCAAGAAATTTATACATGCTCGTTTTAAAGAAATTAAACAACGGATAAAACATTAATTTAACTAACACGAATTGTGAAAGTATGTATTCGTTATTATAGGAGTGCCACCTATACCCAGCAACTTAATAAAAAACGTTATCCTTTCTAATAATCTAGCTTGTTTAGAAAGAATAACGTTTTTTATTTTTTAGGATAGTGAATATTCTTAAGTTGATGGACATGGGGTACCGCCACATCGCTATCAAGCTAAGAGAATGTGAATTTACAATAAAGTTATTTAAAAATCCTCATTCTGTTATTTCACAATCGCGACATTTTATTAAATAACATGTTTTATTACTTATGAGTTAACCCTACATAATTGTGCATGAAAAGTCGGATGGATACATTCAATTCCTGCTATTCTTTTGATAAAGGAGGTCATATAAATGGATTTGCTTAAAAACATGAATGGAGCATTAAAGTACATTGAAGAAAATCTTACCAATAATATTGACTTTAAAGAAGTAGTAAGGCTAGCTTTCTGCTCCGAATACCATTTTAAAAGGATGTTTTCCTTCCTTGCAGGTATTTCACTATCGGAATACATCCGTCGCAGAAGGCTTACTCTGGCAGCATTTGAGCTTAAAGGTAGCAAAGTAAAGGTCATTGACATTGCAATGAAATACGGCTACAATTCACCAAATTCTTTTGCACGGGCTTTTCAAAGTTTGCATGGCATAACACCGTCAGAAGCTAGAAATAATGGCCATTCACTTAAAGCTTACCCACGAATGACCTTCCATTTATCAATCAAAGGAGGAAGTGAAATGAACTATCGAATTGAAGAAAAAGAGGCATTTCGCATCGTTGGTATTAAGAAAAGAGTTCCTATTATTTTCAAAGGGGTTAATCCGGAAATCGTCTCTATGTGGGGAAATTTGGACAGCGAAACGATAAATAAATTAAAAAAACTTTCTAAAGTCGAGCCTATGGGACTTATTAATGCATCCACGAACTTTTCTGAAGGCAGGATGGTGGAAAAAGGGGAGCTTGACCATTATATTGGTGTGGCAACAACTAAAGCGTGTCCTGATAACCTAACACAGCTTGAAGTTCCTGCTTTATCGTGGGCTGTATTTGAAGCAATCGGACCATTTCCAGATACGCTGCAAGATGTATGGGGACGCATTTATTCCGAATGGTTTCCATCCTCAAATTATGAACAAATAGAAGGTCCAGAAATCCTGTGGAATGAGAATAAAGATGTAACCTCACCAACTCTCAAAAGCGAAATATGGATACCGATTTTAAAAAAGTAATTATAATCAATTAGAAAGTCAGCGTACTATTCTAGAATCGGGAGCGATTGTTGAAGACCCCTTCAATTTAAATGACTTTATTGTTATATTTTCAAGTGCAGTAAAGTATTTTACATCAAAAATTAAACAACTAATATTTTAACCCCGTCCTAAAATCAGAACGGGGGGTATGATTGTTTGAAGTCTTAAAATTAAATAACTGTATTGTTTTATATTAGAGAAGACAACTACCCTAAAAATGAAATTTTGTGCTAACTTGTAATAAAAAAGCTCATTTTTTCTTTTTGGGTAAATCTATTTTCTTAACATGTATGGTGACTCATATAGGTTGTTATAGAATCTATATTTGTATATTACGGAAGAGATATAAAGGGAAATGTATTAGTGTTTTTTTGCTTAGGAATATATTTTCAACCAAACAAGTTTAGGGTTCGGATGTGTTATTTTTTATTATGAATGACTATAGAATAGTATGGTAAAGAGACATGTAATTTCAGATCATTCATTAGTTATAATGATAAGGAGGATATTAGTGAAAAAACTTACTTTTAAGGATTTGAATTCGCCGGAAACCATGCGTAATCCCATTATGTTCTATAAAAACCTCATCAAGCAACAAGAGCGTTTTTTTCAAATTGATGACTTTTATGGCATGGGAGGGACATGGATCGCATTACACTATGATGATGTGATTACTATTCTGAAAGATTCTCGTTTTATCAAAGATTTACGGAAATTCACATCACCCCATGATAAGCAGCATCTAAATTCGGAAAATACAGCTGCGAGTAAACTGTTTGACTGGTTGATGAATATGCCGAATATGCTTACGGTAGATCCACCTGATCATACTCGCCTACGTCGTCTAGTCTCTAAAGCCTTTACACCACGTATGATAGAGGATCTTCGTCCCCGTATTCAGCAAATTGCC
>NZ_JBQAGQ010000006.1:0-233702 GCF_051916445.1 Bacillus cereus group sp. MYBK220-1
TTTTTGTTCTTCTTGTTGTTTACGAGCTTGTTCATCAGCCTGACGTTTTTGTTCTTCTTGTTGTTTACGAGCTTGTTCATCAGCCTGACGTTTTTGTTCTTCTTGTTGTTTGCGAGCTTGTTCATCAGCCTGACGTTTTTCATCCTCTTGCTTACGAGCTTGTTCTTCGGCTAGACGCTTCTCATCTTCTTGCTTTTGAGTTTTTTCGTCCGCCTCTTTCTTTTCTAGCTCTTTTTTCTGTTCGCTATCTTTTGGCTCTTCATTATTAGAGGCAACTTTTGTACTAGTTGCTGTCGTTTTTTCAGAAGAAGGAGCTGAAATACCTAATAACGCAACAAAAATGACAAATAATACAGCTGTAATAATAAATTGTTTTTTCGCTACACCTGTTTTCTTAATAACAGATAAGATTGCTAGAACAAGGAAGAATATAAATAGAATGAAACTTAAAGTAGAAAAAAACTCGACGACGGGGTGTTCCGATTTTGTTGTACCGGCCGTTATTAATATAATAGAAATCATAAAAAGAATAACGGTAGGACGTCCATATTGTTTTGCTTTTCCATTTTTCTTAAAGAATGAAATGATACATAAGATTAAAAGAATAAAAGCAATAAAAAATAAAGCTGCACCAATATTACTTAAAATCGACATTTTCATACCTCCATTTGTAAGATTCTTCTTATTGATTATATAGGAATTTATTGGATATTACACGTTTTGTATAAATTTAGAAAATTAATATTTTTAATAGACTCATAAACATTTATTTTATATATAAGGAAAAATGGATATATTTCCTATTACTTTTTGAAAGAGATTTCATAAATTATAGTATATCGATTGAAAGGAGGAGATTTGAATGGAATTTCAATTGTTGGTAACTTGTATATTACAAGAAGGTAATGCTTACTTTTTAGTAACGAAGGTAGATGATGTTATTACGTTAAAAGTACCGATTACTGCGGGAGTAGCAGGTTTATTTTTAGCTTTAGGTGTACCAAGATGTTCTTAATTTAAATCTCTATAGTAGAAGAGGAAGGGACATGCCTTCCTTTCCTACTATTACATAATATAATTATGTAAACTTAAATATCATATTTGTGATAGCACGTTTGAAATGGACATGCATATACTATAATGTTTCATTGGATGTTAGCGGTGAAAGGTAGTTTTAATAAGTGCATCCAGTGATATTTTTAAGCTATGAAAATAAAAGAGGTGCTATTATATATGAAAAGAAAAACATTGGATATTCCAGTTACATTGCGAAGAGAGTGGTTTTTAATAGAGTTAGCTCATTTAACGAAAAAATATGGAATTGAAATTGCAACTAGTAAAATGGATGCTGCACCGTTTTTAAGAGATCAAGTTACGGAGTCAAAGATAGGGAAAGGGCTACAATACGATAAATATGATGATGAGTATATAATTGAAAATTAAAGGGTAACAACAAAATTAAATTAATTTATAACAAAATATAAAATAAAGCAGATTCTAAATATAGAATCTGCTTTATTATGAAATACTTGTAGTCAACTAGCCTCTTTCTAGTGTTTTTCCTACATATTTCTCTTGCGTTATTCCAAAAGAGTCACGAAGAATGCGAGCATAATCTTTAGATTCTATTGGTCGTTTATTTTTGGTGCCTTTAAAGGTTTCTGTATAATTTTTATTTGTTAATGATATGTGACCATAAGTAGTTAATTTACAAGTGATAGCTCCTTTATTAAAAGGAGATTCTTTATGCTCTACAATCACTTTTTGAATCTTATTCACTTTTTTCTCATCTATTGGATCTACAGTGAAAGCATAGCCTATTTTCCATTCGTTTGAAGGTTCAGATTGTAAGAAACTTGTAGATTCCCCGTTAGCTCCTTTTCTCATTTCTAAAATATGCGTACCTTTTCGAGTATTTCGCTTACGAATTCGATATTCTCCTGTTTGAGAGGAGATGACTTCTCCGTTAAAAGGGACTGGATGTAAAGGGAGATGAGATGCAAAACCTGCATCCACAACATAATCTTTATCCTCATGACTTAATATGATAATGACATGACCATCATCGGGTTTCCATTTATTATCGTAAAGGTCATAAACAGTACCGGCTACTTTGTATACTTGAAACCCACAATCAATTAAAAAATAATACAATAGGGAGTTTAATTCATAACAAAGTCCACCTCGTTTTTGAATAAGTAACTTTTCTATTAAGTTATCTTTTGAGATATTTTTAATAGTACCAGCCATAATATCAAGATTTTCATAGGGGAGAATCATTCCCATTTTTAAGAGAATTTCATCTAAATCATCAAATGTTATTTCTTTTGCAGGAATTTCTAAGCGTTTAAAAAACTCCTTTTGTAATTTGGTCATCATAAAGTATTCTCCTTTCTTTTTACAGAATTTTCTTCTGCTCACCGATAGGTTAGTACTTCTAAAAAGTTAATTCAAGTGTGCGGAAATTATCATAATATATGTTTCTGGAAATATGATTTTCTATTCGGAAATTTCAGTTTAATTTTTAATCGTAGGAAAGTCTTATAATACAAGCTCCTTTAAAATTAGTTTGTATTTAATGAAAAGAAAGTACATATCTTTATTATATTTTTAAATAACTAACTAGTAATAAAATGTTTTTTTACTAAAATTTTTTCAAGATTTGTATGCTTTATATAAACAATAATGATTTAAAAAATATCTGGGTGTAGCGAAGTTAACAATTATTGAGAAACTTTTTTGTCGTATTCTATCAAAAGGAAGAGGTAGAAACAAAGAGAATAACGAGAGTTAAGGAAGAGGGTATACAACTAGTAACCTTCTAAAAATAGGGCTAACATCTTTTAAAAATAAAAGATTAGCTATTATTAAGGAAGGGAAAATATAAAATATTATAAAGAACACCTTCTTTCAAAAAAATAGGGGGAGTAATATGCGACTGATGAGAAGATGTGTGGCCTTACTAATTGTATTTTTTATCATGGCTCCAACGATTAGCACAAATGTACAGGCAGAAGTTGTAAAAGAGCTTGGAAAGGGGTTTCCTGATACAGAAGTATTCACACCTGGAGAATGGTTTTTAGGCCAAAAACCTGCTAATTATGATGAGAATAAACCGCCAATTCTCTTTGTACAAGGAAGAAATGGTAATGCTGATAGTTGGTATGGAAAGACAGTATATCATGATATAAATGATATGTATGATTATGCTTTAAAAGCAGGCTATCAAACAGTGTTTATACAATTGTATGATGCAGCGGGGAAAGGTTCGGCTAGTCAGTGGGATAACGGAAAATTGTTGGCACAAAAACTTGAAGAAATATATAATCATTTCGGTAAGAAAGTTAATATTGTAGCGCATAGTAAAGGTGGAATTGATACACAAGCTGCATTAGTTGAATATGGTGCGAATCGATTTGTTGGAAATGTTATTACACTTGCTACACCGCATCATGGCTCAAATTTAGCAGATTTGTCATATAGTTGGTGGGCAGGGTGGCTTGCTTCTATATTAGGTCAAAAAGATGATGGTACGTATTCGTTACAAATAGGTGAAATGGCAAAGTTTCGTTCAATAATAGATAACAACCCAGCAGCTAAATTAAACCGTTACTATACGGCTACTGGGACTAGCTGGGGACCAATATTTTCTGCATTATCTATGGGCGGGTTATATTTATCATCGTACGGTTCAAATGATGGACTAGTAAATGAATGGAGTGCGAAGCTATCGTACGGTACACATTTATTTACAGATTCCAGATTTGATCATGACAATATAAGAAAAGGATCAGCTGTTTTTGCACGAATTGAACCATATTTACGTACGACAAATGTGGGGTTACCAGCTTTAGTAGCATCCAGCACTAGTTCAAATGAAAATCTAGAACAATTAAATACAACTTCAAATCAAAATATTTTAGGAGGCGAATTACCACAAAATCAGTGGATAGAGCAAAGTATTTCTGTTGATAAAAAGGCTGAAGGAATAGTTTCTGTACTAACTGCTTCTTCTGATGTAGAAGTACAAATGGTATCTCCAAAAGGAGAAATCTATGCAAACAAAGATAGCGCTATAACTACTGGTGAAGGCGAATCTTTCTTTAATGGGGCGACAATTAGAACATTTAAGTTTGATAGATTGGAAGTAGGCGAATGGAAAATCAAAATGATGGCGAAGCAGTCGAAAGATGCATATTTAGTTGTAAGCGATTACAATAATAGCGCGCCATTTGTTCTTCAAATGCCTACAAAAGTTAAAGTAAATAAACCTGAGTATAAACTGAAAAAATCACCAGTGGCACCTGAAATGAAAGGGGATCTTTCCATAACAGTAAGAGTCGTTAATAAAGAAGGTAAGTTAGTCTCTGAATTTAATGAATTACAAAATGTTAATACGAATACATTTACAGGTGCTTTGAAAGATATAAAACAACCGGGAGTATATAACGTTACGATGGATATAAAAGGGATGAATAAAGAAGGAAAACCATATAATCGTACGATTGTTAAGTCGGTTTATGTAGAGAAATAAGGAAGAATAAATAAGCATAATATAAAAGTGCAGAAATCTTGTGTTAGAAAGAATTCTGCACTTTTTTTGCGTGATGAAAGATAATAAAAGTCGAAGAAAACTGTTATTCAATAAAAAAAGATGCTGAAATAGCATCTGAATGTAAAGAAATAATATTAACTTAGTTTTGTAACTGTTAATTCAACTGAATTTATACCATTGTCACAAGTTACAATACTTTGACGATTAAAGCCACTATTATTTCTAAGTTGAAGAGTTGAATTAGCTGGCACTGTAACAATCGTTTCGCCAATGAGTTGAAGACATTCGTTATTTGATGAAGTATTCATTTGAATAGCGAAGTCACCTTGACTATTAGCAAGTGGATTGTTATTTAAAAATATAGTTATGACTGGGATATGTGGAAATACAGGATTTAAAGTAGTATTAATACTGGAAATGAACGAAACTCTATAATCACCAGCTTGTCTAAATTGTATAGTAGTAGGGTTTAGTAAGGAAACGCCTCCTGCTAAAGGTCCAACGTGATTAAATGGAAAAGGGTTGCCAAAAGGAACAGTTATAAATTCAGTTTGCCAAAAAGTTCCGTATGCAGGACAGCTTCGTTTATGCGAATGGTCACATGAACATTTTTTATTTGAACTGGAAGAAGATTTACATGAGCATTTTTTATACGAGTTTGAAGAATGATAGTATGAACCCAATATATTACCTCCTATTCTTAATAAATGTAAAACACATAATAGTTTATGAAAATGAATCAAAATTGGCGTGTATGCTTGTACTATAAAAGGAGATAGATGTGGAATATAAAGTGCTCAAATGATGAAATATAGTATTGGGGTATTACCTGTAACACTTTTTGAAGATGATAAGGTTCATGATTTGATAGAAAAATGAATGGGATTTCTAAATGGATTAAAGTAACGAGGAAACGTTTATCCCGCTATTTTCCGAGCAGTAAGACCCCACCTCAAAATTCAGTGAAAGCAAAGAAGTTAGTTGGGGGATGAACAAAACCCCCACTGAGTAAAGTTTCACTTTACTATATTAATTTCGTCTGACAAACAGCAATATTATCTTTTGCTGTATGGATGTTATTGTTTGGTGAAGTTATGATATTTAATCGTATATATATTAGATTATTTAGTTTATTTTTTTATTTGTGTAGCTGGGCAGGAAGAAGTCAGAAAATATAGAATAAATGTACATATGAAGCATCGTTTGTTTTTGGTGTGAATAGTAATTAAAGATACGCTAAAATATTTAAAATTGTAACGAAAGAGAGATTAAATAATAGAAGGAGCAACTTACATGGAAAATATATTAAAGGTATCTTCAAAATCAAGCCCAAATTCAGTCGCGGGTGCAATAGCAGGAGTGCTAAGAACAAGTGGTAATGTGGAAATTCAAGCGATTGGGGCTGGAGCTATAAATCAAGCGATTAAAGCAATTGCGATTGCAAGAGGGTTCGTCGCTCCAAGTGGTATTGACTTAGCCTTCGTACCAGCATTTCAAGAGATTTCTATCAATAATGAAGAAAGAACAGCGATTAAATTAATTGTAGGTCCTAGAAAGAAAAGGTCTTAGTAGAAGAGAGTGTTACTATAAGGGGAAAAGACCAATAGACTTCCCATGTTAGATACGTTATTTTATGTAACCGATCCTTGGGTGTGGACACGGCATTATGCCGGACGCATGTCTGTTAATTTCTCCTTAAATTTAGCGTGTGTTCTAGATACTTAAAAATGCCAAATCCTTTGTGATATAAGGGATTTGGTATTTTTGATGTTTTTAAAAATAAACAACCCTAAAACTGCTCATTTAGAAGATTTAGTTTTAGTAGCGGCCATTGAACGTTTTTATGATAGTTTACCTGATAAATAGAAGAGTTTACCAATGAAAAGTAACTGGGGGATTCAAAAAATGAATCAAACTATTTTAGAGAAAGTCCTAAAATTTCGGGATGATAGGAACTGGAAGCAGTTCCACAATCCTAAAGATTTAGCTATTTCTCTTTCTTTAGAGGCGAGTGAGTTGTTGGAGAATTTTCAGTGGAAAAGCAGTGAGGAAGCTGTAGAAACAAAAAAAGAAGACATGAAAGATGAGTTGGCAGATCAATTGGATATTGACTTAGAAGAGATTATTATAAACAAAATAGAAAAAATAATAAAAAATATCCAGTAGAGAAATCTCGAGACTCTAAAAAGAAATATAATGAAATTTAAAAAAGGTGGAATTAAATATGTTATATCTTTTTACTGCAAGTAATGATAGTGCTATAAAAAATTTGGAAGCTACTATTGAAAAAACATATCCTATTTCTACATGTTTAGCAGATTTAGATGCCGATACAGTAACTAAACTTAAAGATAATGAATTACATGAGAATGTATGTATGTGGGGAGCAACTCCTGGTTCTTCAAATGTTGATAGATGGGAAAAGTTAAAAGAGGGTGACGGGATTTTAGCATATTCTAAAGGGGAATTTAAGTTTTTCGGGACAATTTTTGCTAAGACTCATAACCCAGATGTGGCTAGAAAAATTTAGAAAACAAACGATAATGATGAAACTTGGGAATACATCTATTTTATTAAGGACCTAAAACCTGTAAACATTAAAGCAATCGAATTCGCAGCTTTCTTTGGCTACAAATTGAACCATACACCACAAGGATTTACTAATATTGATTCGGATTTTAGTAAAGTAAAGATTGCAGAAGAAGAGAAATCGGAAAATCGAAAAAAAACTAAAATGGAATCTGGTAGGGAAGTATGGCCTCGTGATCCGAAAAAAGCTAAACAAGCTATTAAACAGGCAGAATTTAAATGTGAAATAGATGACACACATGAAACATTTGTATCGGAAGCCAGCTGAAAAAATTATATGGAGGCCCATCATCTAATACCGTTAAGAATGCAACATGATTTTGAAAATAGTTTAGATGTTGTTGGAAGTATAGTTAGTATATGTCCGAACTGTCATAGGTTGATTCATTATGGAAGAGACAAAGATAAGAAAAAAGTTTTAGAACTTCTCTTTGAATAAAGAAAAGATTCTTTGAAGAAGTTCGGTATTGAGGTATTTCTCAAAGAGCTATTTGGATACTATGAAATTCTAAAATAAGAATATTCATAGCTATAGGGAAGGTAGAATGTTTCATACTTAAACATAGGTATTATTGTGATGGAAATTTAAATTTCGTCTTTTGAAAGTATCAATAATTTGTATTATTTTTATAGGGTTATATATTTTTCTTTTGCTCTGCTGTATAGCAGAGCTCTTTTTTTGTCGTACAAAAGCCACTTCAGTCCTGTCGGGCGGCTTCTTTTAATTTATATTCACCAATTCATCAAACTTAAACTTAGTATTCAAACCAAAAGCATCTGTACAATATATAGTTTTCGTCATCGGTTCAATATGTAATACATTTATGTACATGTCTTGCACCATTCCATCACGATAGTATGAGATATGTATTTCTTCTTCCTCGTGAAAAGATTGCATTAACGCTCTTTCTATTCGTTCCATAGTATCTTGTGTTAAAAAAGGTTTAGGTACTTTATATTGTTCCTCAAACATTCTATGTATTTCCTCGTATTGCTCCGGTATTGAAGCAAACGGATTCCATTTCACCATACCTCTTCCACGTACTACAGGAAAGCCGTTATATTCCATGATGTAATACCTCACTTTTGTTTTTTTAACTCCACTACAAACAAACGTGTGTTCTTTTTTGGTTTGAAAAGGGACCATTTTGTTAACATGAATATTCAAAAATAATTTTTCAAGTTAGAATATTCAAAAACTTATTTATGCAAACAAGCATGTCATGATAACATTTAACAAAAGGGGGTAGAAGTAGATGAGTGTTGACATTATTTCTAAAGAAGAAATCACAAAATTATTAAACGACTGGTATCAAGCTATGATTTCACAACGTGTATTACAGTCTCAGAAAATAAAAGAAGATATTGCAAATAAAATCAATAATATTAAGGAAGACCAAACAATATTAGTCTACTACGCTTTATTGAATGCACGGTATAAACTGCTAATTCGGGATATGGATAGTACAAAAGATATTCTGGACAAAATCGAGCCTTTACCAGAGTCTACAGAAACATTTTTAGAGTACTATCATCATTTATTTAAAGCAATTTACGCTATTAATAAAGCAAACCATAGTGAAGCAAGAATGCAATTTGAAAAAGCTGAAACGTTTTTAGAATACATGCATGATGAAATTGAAAAAGCAGAATTTAATTATTGGCTTGCAGTCCATTACTATCACGTATTAAAACCGATCCTAGCAGTTCAATTTGCTACAAAGGCGAATGAAGTATTTTCAATTAGTCCAGGGTATGAATTAAAAACTGCAGCATGCTTAAATACTTTAGGAATGGCACACATTCGACTAAATGAATTCGAAAGTGCAGAGGAATATTTACTTTCAGCACTAGGTACCTTCCAAAAATCTAATGATGAACTTCTTATTAAACGAGTTAAGCATAATTTAGGACTTTTATACGCAAGTCAAAACATGCCAGAGTTAGCAATTAAACACTTAGAGGATTCATTAGAAAATAACGCTAAAACTATGTTTCTTTTAGCAAGAGAACATTTTAAGTTAGGTTATAGTGATATCGCTAATGAATATATTGAGAATGGCTATAAGATTAGCGACTTATGTTATCGTCATCATTTCCGAATTTTAAAAGCAGTACATAACTATGTACCGCAAGAAGAATTAGAAAATGTGGTTATAGAAGGTATTTCGTATTTTGAAAAAGAAGAATTATATGATTGGGTAAAAGAATATGCTTCTCTTTTAGGTGAAATATTCTATGGTTCAGAAAATCATAGAAAAGCAAGCAAGTATTTGCACATCGCTTTAGATGCAGACAAAAAGAGCATAGAAAGAAGGGCGCTAAAATGAAAAAAGCAATCTTATTAATGATGATGTTATCCGCTGTTTTTACTTTTGGTCTTACTAATGCAAAAGACATACCACAAAACGAAGCAATTGAAGTGTTTATGGATCATGGAGAACATATTTAAAACCTAAGGAAGAGGGCGCTTATAGTGTCCTCTTTTTAATATCTATTATTTATATGATGAGGTTGCAGGTACGTCTTTTGGTTATTGTTTGATAAACGTAAGATGTTTCTAAAAATGTGTATACAAAGGTGTATTTTTGTACTGTATATGTTCACGTACTATATAAAAAAGTATGAAAATCTATAAAAATAATTATTTCAATAAAATTTGTTTTAGATATTAAAAAGTGCCAAAACCCTTGTGGTATAAGGGGTTTGGCACTTTTGTGTTTTTTATATTTTATCAAATAAACAACCCTAAAACTGCTCATTCTTCTCCCAAGATTCAACGATATAATGTGCAATCGTCGGATTGAAGCCTTTACCAACTAAAAACATAATCGCAGCAACTTCTGTTAATGCGTGTTCGTGTGATGTATGTTTTGCTTCATTTAAACCGTAATCTACCCATGGTTTTACGAAATCTAGTACAGGTTTCTTGAAAGGTAAAAATTGTGTACCGACAACTTGTTGAATTTGTTGTTGTGTTGGTTCAGTAATTGGTCCAGGTGGTAAGATTTGTGGTTGTGTAATGTCTAGTGTTGGTCCGGGCGGTAAAATTTGTGGTTGAGTTGGATCTATTGTTGGTGGTTTAGGTGGTGAGACACGTGCGTCGTAGTTTGGTTGATACATTTGTTGTTGATATTGCGGTTGTTGTGGCTGAGTTGTGTATGGGTTTTGTGGTGCTACATATGGATTTTGTGGATATTGTTGTTCTTGGTTTTGTGGTGCTACATATGGATTTTGTGGATATTGTTGTTCTTGGTTTTGTGGTGCTACATATGGATTTTGTGGATATTGTTGTTCTTGGTTTTGTGGTATTACATATGGATTTTGAGGATATCGCTGTTCTTGATTTTGTGGTGCTGCATATGGATTTTGAGGATATTCATAATTTGGACGTGTGTCATATGGATTTTGTTGAAATTCAGTTTCTTGGTTTTGCGTTGTTGCATATGGGGTTTCGTCATGTTGTTGCTCTTGCTGTTGTAACTCTTGTTCTTCGTATTGTTCTGTGTATCTCTGTTCTTGTTGTTGAGGATACAATGGTTGCCTTGGATAAGGCGGTTGATTATTATAGAACATGTTTATTCCTCCTTCATGATGATGCCTACCACCTAGTGTATGGGCGGACAAGAAAATATGTGATGAAAAAATGCGGGCGTGTTACAATAAGTAACTGGGTGAAGATAAAATGACAAAACAAGAAAAAATTCAAAAAACAATTACTTTTGTAAAACATATTTTAGAAAAAGATGCGAGTGGGCATGATTGGTATCATATTGAACGTGTACATAAAATGGCGATTTCTTTATCTGAGCAAGAAGGTGGAAATCGTTTTATAATTGAAATGGCAGCATTACTTCACGATGTGGCAGATGAAAAGCTAAATGAAAGTGAAGAAGCAGGAATGAAAAAAGTTTCTGATTGGTTAGAAGAGCTACGTGTTGAAGAAGAGGAAAGTAAACATATTCTTCATATCATCGCCAATATGTCTTATAAAGGTGGCCATGGCGGCACAGTAGAGTCACTTGAAGGGAAAATTGTTCAAGATGCGGATCGTTTAGATGCTCTTGGTGCAATAGGAATTGCTCGTACATTTGCATATGGCGGGGCGAAAGGGAGATTAATGTATGACCCAACTATTCCGCCGCGTGAAGAAATGACGAAAGAAGAGTATAGAAAAAATAATGATCCATCTTTAAATCATTTTTATGAAAAACTTTTGAAATTAAAAGATTTAATGAATACGAATGCAGCAAAACAAGAGGCTGAAATTCGTCATCTTTATATGGAACAGTTTATTGAACAATTTATGAAAGAGTGGAATGCACAAATATGAAAATGTTAACTGTGGAGAACTTATCAAAATCATATGGAGAAAAGCCGTTATTTGATGGATTATCATGTAGTATTACAGAAGGACAACGTGTCGGAATTATTGGTGTAAACGGAACTGGTAAATCGACATTATTAAAAATTATTGCGGGATTAGAAACTCCTGATACAGGTGATATGACGCATTCACGTGGGTATACAATTAGTTATTTATCACAGCAACCAGAGTTTGATGAAAAACTGACAGTATTAGAGCAAGTGTTCCATGGCGATACACCTTTAATTCGTCTTCTTCGTGATTATGAAAAAGCACTATTAAATATTGAAAAAGATCCAAGTAATGAAAAAGTACAGGAACAATTATTTGCAGTGCAGCAACGTATGGATGCAATGAGTGCATGGGAAGCAAATGCAAATGCGAAATCTCTTTTAACGAAATTAGGAATTACGGACTTCACTGCAATTGTTGGGAATTTATCTGGTGGACAGAAAAAACGTATCGCAATGGCACAATGTTTTATTGAAACACCGGATTTATTAATTTTAGACGAGCCTACGAACCATCTTGACCACGAGACAGTTGAATGGTTAGAAGAATATTTAGCGAGATATACAGGTTCGGTATTACTTGTAACCCATGATCGTTATTTCTTAGATCGTGTGACGAATCGTATTTTTGAATTAGATAATGGTAAACTATATAGCTACGAAGGAAACTATAGTACATTTTTAGAAGCGAAAGCACTTCGTGAAGAGCAAGAATTGGCACAAGAATCGAAACGCCAAAATTTATATCGTCGTGAACTTGCTTGGATTCGTCGTGGTGCAAAAGCCCGTTCTACGAAACAAAAGGCGCGTATTCAGCGTTTTGATGAGCTAAAGGCACAAGAAGGACCAGCTGCAAAACAGTCAGTTGATATTGCACTAAGCGGAAGTCGTCTAGGAAAGAAAGTACTTGAGTTAAAAGATGTAACGAAAAAATTTGGCGATAAGACGGTATTACATAATTTTAATCATATTGTGAAACCGGGTGATCGTATCGGAATTATTGGGGCGAATGGAAGCGGGAAATCTTCCCTATTAAATATGCTTGCAGGTAAGTTATCTCCTGATAGTGGTGAAGTGGAAGTAGGACAAACTGTAAAAGTTGCTTATTATACGCAAGAAAATGAAGAGATGAATTTAAATCAGCGTATGATTGAATACATTAAAGAGATTGCAGAAGTTATTCATACGACAGATGGAAAAGTAATTGGTGCATCTCAAATGTTAGAACGTTTCTTATTCCCGACTCATTCACATGGTACACCGCTTGGTAAACTATCTGGTGGTGAAAGAAGACGTTTATATTTATTACGTATTTTAATGGGAGAACCAAACGTACTTTTACTTGATGAACCTACGAATGATCTAGATACACAAACATTAACAGTACTAGAAGATTATTTAGAAGATTTCCCAGGTGTCGTTTTAACTGTATCGCATGACCGTTACTTCTTAGATAAAGTAGTAGATGAACTGTTCATCTTTACTGGCGGAGGCGAAGTGCGTGAGTTTCTAGGTAGTTATACAGATTATTTAGAAATGGAAAAAACGAGAGAACTTATGGAGAAAGCGGAAGTTCAAAAAGAGAAAAAAGTTGTAGAAGAAGCGCCAAAACAACAACGTAAACGTAAACTTTCATACAATGAACAGCGTGAATGGGAAACGATTGAAGATACAATTGCCGAACTTGAAGAGAAAATTGAGTCAATTGGAGAAGAACTTGCGAAAGTTGGATCTGACTTCACAAAGGCACAAGAATTATCTGAAGCACAGCAGAAAACAGAAGAAGAGCTAGAAAAAAAGATGGAAAGATGGAGTGAACTATCAGACATCGTTGAAGGATTAAAATAAAAACAAGCTGCATATATTGAAAAGTAAAGAGAAAAACTTTACACTATTGGTAGAACCTATTTTAGGAGGGAAAAAATGAGAACATCTAATCCAATGTTGAAAAAAGAGGCATTCCGTAAAGAGGGAGCAAGTGCTTCTGCGATGACGATTGGCGGAACAGTAGGCAAAACGTTCATTATGCTTATCTTGCTACTTGCAACGTCTGTCTATTCATACATACAGATGATGCAGGGGACGATGAAGATGCCAGTATTAATTGGTGCTTTAATCGTTGCGGCAATCATCGCATTTGCGTCTATGTTCTTCCCACGTATTTCACCTTTTGGTGCACCAATCTATGCAGCGGTAGAAGGGGTTGTGTTAGGAAGTATTTCAGCAGTTTATACAATGAAATTTGGCGATTCTATCGTTTTAAATGCTGTATTACTAACAATCTCAATTCTATTTGCAATGTTAGTGTTATATGCAACACGCGTAGTAAAAGTAACGGATAAATTCCGTACAGGCGTGATGGCAGCAACACTTGGAATTATGGTTATGTATTTAGTCGTATTCCTACTAAATATGTTTGGTGTAACTGTTCCATACATTCACCAAGGTGGTACAATCGGTATTATTATTAGTGCAGTTGTTATTGTAGTTGCTGCATTAAACTTATTACTAGATTTCGATTTAATCGAAAATGGTGTACGTAGTCAAGCTCCGAAATATATGGAGTGGTATACTGCGATGGGACTAATGCTTACATTAGTATGGTTATACTTAGAAATTCTTCGTTTCGTTTCTTACTTTACGAAAAATGACTAATAAAAAAATCCTGCATGAAAAATGCAGGATTTTTTTATTTTCAAAGATATATTGAATGTATGGTATAATATGGATGATAGCAACTTGAAGTGAAGGAGATGGAATATGATGAAAGAGAAGAAGGGGATTATGAAAAAACTATTTTCTAAAAGTTTTTTCATAGAACTAGATGAAGCTTTAACGTATCCATCATCAAAAGTTATTACTTCAGCGATTGAAGGATATGCAGCTGAATGCAATGAAAGACTAAAATTTGAGAGTAAAGTTAAACCGATTACTTTCTACTTAGAAAATGCAATGTACCGTGCTGAAATAAAGATGGCTCGCGGAGGATATTACATATCTTGTACTGAAGTGTAATAAATTTTGAAACCATACATGTTTGAACTATGTATGGTTTCTTTTTTTGTTTTGTAAGGTCTAAAATAATACTTTTTACTTACGGATATATCATTTTGTGCTTTTTACCATTCAAACATTTCTCCTTACAATGAAGAAAAACATGTGAGGTGGTATAACTTATGATGAATCGAGTTGTATTAATCGGTAGATTGACAAAGGAGCCAGAATTATACTACACAAAACAAGGCGTCGCTTATGCACGAATATGTGTTGCGGTGAATAGAGGATTTCGAAATAGTTTAGGTGAACAACAAGTCGATTTTATTAATTGTGTCGTTTGGCGCAAATCGGCTGAGAATGTAACTGAATATTGTAAAAAGGGATCACTCGTTGGGATTACAGGGCGTATTCAGACTAGTAATTACGATAATGAACAAGGCAAGAGAATATATAGAACTGAAGTTGTGATTGAGAGTATTACCTTTTTGGAGAGAAGGCGGGAGGGGGCATCGTAATAAAAGGTGATTTGAAGTAATAGCTTCGGAAAAAATTGTGGAAAGTATTTTAATAAACTTAAAGAGGGGATACCGCCAGCTTTTTTGAAAAAACAAGTAAAGAGTATACAAAATTTTATAACGTTTTTTGGCTAATCCAGTAACAAACGAGAACCGTAAAACCCATCACAGGATAGGAATGTATAAAAAGATGAATCGAGTGATAGAAAATAAAAAAGGGATTCCTTCTGAGAGTAAGGAATCCTCCTTTTTGTTGCTACCGATAATAGGACGTTATGTTAATTAGAAATGTATACGATATTCATAAAATCCGAACTGTTCAATTTGTTAAAAAAAACTATAGTTGAAATTCTTTCTTTATAATTTCAGCTACTTCTGTAGCATTTAAATTCGTATTATTGATCCTTATATAATTTTTCTCTGTAATTTCTCCTTCTCTTGAATTTAATCTAAAATTTTCAAATGTGCTTAATAAATTTTGTTCAGATTGTTCAATCTTTCTTTTCGTTGGCTTATGTTCAAGTCGATGAGGTGTTTTATTTCGTTGAAGTCTTTCTTCTACATCAGCTTCTAATTCAACAAAATAAATATCAACCCCTTGGGAACGAAAAATATTACATATACTTTCAACATCATCCCAATCTTTCTTTTCATTAAACGCCCATACGTATGTAAAAATCATTCCATAATGTTCACTCTTTGAAAATGATTGAAATATTTCCTTTCGAAAAAGATGTGTTAATCGCCACATTTCCGAAGAGAATCCATACAATGGCTCCAATAAATCAATTGTCATATGGTTATGAAATAATTTTAAATCAGTCATCTTTGCTAGTTCTTGTCCAACTGTCATTTTCCCAACTGCTTGTGGCCCAAATATCAAAACAAACTTTTTCATCGAATTCCCTCCAAAAAATAATAAGACATTAATTACAAAATAAGAGATTCTGTAAATGTATCACAATCAAAATATTTTGTAGAATCTATATACTTTTCTGCCTTTTGTATTTATAAAAATAGTTGTCTTCCAATAACGAAAATTATGTAAATAAGCTATCCATATGGATAGCTTAATATATTTTTTTGCTTAGCGTGTTTTTTTTTTTTTATACTGGTGGTACCTCAAGAAATGGATAAAAAATAAAAATCATCGGAAACGAAAGCTTTTAAAATCCCGTTCCTAATTTAAAATGTAAAAAGAATGAAATAGTATGGTAGCGGGAAGAAAGTAGTAAAATTAAGCATCCCAGTAGGAGTATAGAGTGATAACATGTTACAATACAGCTAAGAACACGCAATAAAGGAGAGTTTTTTACGTGAAGATTAAAGCAATTGAACCGACGCCAAGTCCAAATACAATGAAAGTTATTTTGAATGAAGTATTACCATCAGGAGCACGTAATAATTATACAAATGAAAATAAAGAACAAGCACCAATGCAAGTGCAAGAAATTTTGAAAATTGAAGGCATTAAAGGTGTATATCATGTAGCCGACTTTTTAGCAGTGGAGCGAAATGCGAAGTATGACTGGAAAGTTTTATTACAACAAGTTCGTGCTGTTTTCGGCGAAGAAGTATTGGAAGAAAGTGAAGAACAACAACTGTCTCATTTTGGAGAAGTGAAAGTGTTTGTTCAAATGTTCTTTACAATTCCAATGCAAGTAAAGTTAACAGATGGAACATCGGAAGAACGTGTTGGCTTACCAGATCGTTTTAAAGAATCAATTATGAAAGTGCAAATGTCTGCACCAAACGTTGTAAAAGAGCGTAAATGGGTAGAACAAAGTACACGTTACGGTAATTTTGAAGAAATTGGGAAAGAAGTAGTGGAAGAGATTGTTGCTGCTTATTCAGAAGAACGTGTAAATGAAACGGTTAAAGAATTATTAAATCAAGCAGGTGCTGTTGAAGTAACGATTCAAAAGCGTGAGCCATATAAAGTAACAGAAGAGATGATGAAAGATTCTGACTGGAAAAATCGTTTTGCAGCATTAGAACAAATGGATCCTACTGAAGAAGATATTCCAGTGTTGAAGATGGCGTTAGATGATGAAAAAGTTTCAATACGCCGTTTAGCAACAGCTTATTTAGGTATGGTAAAAGGTGATGAAGTATTACCGTTATTATATAAAGCTTTGTTAGATCGCTCTGTAAGTGTTCGCCGTACTGCAGGAGATTGTTTATCAGATGTAGGTGATCCGGCAGCGATGTTCGTTATGATTAAATCTCTGAAAGATCCAAGTAAATTAGTACGCTGGCGTGCAGCGATGTTCTTATTTGAACTTGGAGATGAAAGTGCGATTCCAGCATTAAAAGCAGCGCAAGATGATCCAGAGTTTGAAGTAGCCATGCAAGCACGTCTAGCATTAGAGCGTATTGAAGGCGGAGAAGAAGCAAAAGGTTCTGTATGGAAACAAATGACGGAGTCTCGTAAAGGGGAATAATGTATGATTGTTTTCTATGATAGTTGGTGTCCGATGTGTACGGCCGTTGCAGAACGTACGAAAAAATTAGATAAAAAGGGTAAGATGAAATTTGTTTCATTTCGAAATGAAGATGTAGTTGAGAAGTATGAGCTTTCTCAAGAACTACAAAGTAAGATGGAACAAAGACTGTATATTTTTAAAAATAATAAGTGGTATGACGGTATTCAGAGCATAGATGTATTAGCAAAGGCCGTTCCATCTTATTGGTTTGCAGTTCCTTTTATAAAGCTATCTATCGTACTTGGTTTTGGAAGTAAAGTATACGATTATATCGCTAATAATAGAAAACTTGTTCCAGTGGGACATTGCCGCGATGGGGTTTGTGAAATCCCTACAAAAAAATGAAATCATCGTTATCTTTCTTTTGCACCTATTAATAGAGCGTGATATGATGAATTTGGAATGAAAGTTGAAGGAGAGATTACAAGATGTCAAATGCTTATGAAGAATACATGCGCCAAATGGTAATCCCAATGCGCCAAGAGTTAGTGCGTTCTGGGTTTGAAGAGTTAACTACAGAAGAAGCTGTAACAGAATTTATGGAAAATACATCAGGTACAACTTTAGTAGTTGTAAACTCTGTTTGTGGTTGTGCAGCTGGTTTAGCACGTCCATCAGCAGGTCAAGCGGTTGTTCGTGCTGAAAAACAACCTGATCATCTTGTAACTGTATTCGCAGGTCAAGATAAAGATGCTACTGCAAAAATGCGTGAATACTTCGGAGAAATTCCTCCATCTTCACCATCTATGGCATTATTAAAAGGAAAAGAAGTTGTTCACTTCATTCACCGTCATGAAATTGAAGGTGCAACTATGGACGAAATTATTACGAACTTAGAACAAGCTTTCGAAAAGAATTGCTAAAGAAGGGGGAGAGTAAATCTCCCTCTTTTCTTTATATAGAGGTGAAACAATGATCGTAACAACAGCAGGAAGAACGAACAAAGAAATGACAGATTATGCAAACGAGGTAGCAGCAGAATTAAATGCTTCTTTCGTTAAACGTAATGACATACCGGTACATAAGCTACATGAGCAGTATGAACAAGATGTGCTTGTCGTAGGGAAGAACCGATTAGCTATTTATCCAAAAGGTACGGAAGAATCGTTTTTCTTTCATCCGAACTCAGCGATGTTTCGTGTGAAAAGGTTAATGCGTGGAGAACACGATCCGTTTGTACAAGCCACGCAATTAGAGAGAGGAATGACAGTGTTAGATTGTACGCTCGGGATGGCATCAGATAGTATTGTAGCTAGTTATGTTGTTGGGGAAAGCGGAAAAGTAACAGGACTTGAAGGCAATGAGTATATGGCTTATATTATGGAAAATGGTTTGAAAACATGGTCTTCATCTGTTTCTGAAATTGATGAAGCAATGCAAAGAATCCAAGTAAAGCAAACGGAGCATTTTTCATTTTTAGCGCAATGTGAAGACAATAGTTACGATGTCGTTTACCTTGATCCGATGTTTGAAGAAACTGTCATAGAATCCGATGGAATTAAAGGATTAAAACACTTCGCTTTGTATCATGATATTACTGACGAAACAATTGCGGAGGCAAAACGAGTGGCGAGAAAACGTGTCGTTTTAAAAGATCATTTTCGTAGTTCTAGATTTGAAAAACACAATTTTTATGTATACAAAAGAAAAAGTGCTAAGTTTCACTTTGGTGTAATTGACCCTTGCTAATTGTTTGAAAAGATGTATAATAAGCAATAATTAATTAAATATACTGTCTGTGATGAAGAGAGTAGTCTTTTTTAGAAGGAAAGCGAGCTAGGGATGGTGTGAGCCTAGTACGGAAGAAAAAGATGAAGCGCACTTCGGAGATGCTTCTTGAACGAATAGTAGAGAAAGCCGAGGCCCCCTGTCCTCGTTATAAACGGGAAAGTGGTTCGTAACGAACAACAAGGGTGGTACCACGGGTTAAAACTCGTCTCTTTTTTAGAGACGAGTTTTTTGTGTTTTAAAAAATAAGGAGGTTGTATCATGGATTATAAAATGCAGTTTGCGGAAAGTTTATCTAATATTTTCACGAATGAATTAACGCAAAAACAAATTTTAGATTTAATTGAAACACCGAAACAAGATGAATTTGGAGATGCAGCGTTCCCATGCTTTTCATTAGCGAAGCAATATAAAAAAGCACCAGCTCTTATCGCAAAGGAAGTTGCTGAGAAATTCAATGATCCGTTTTTTACGAAAGTAGAAGCCGTTGGTCCTTATGTAAATGTATTTTTCAATCGTGAAACTGTAAGTGATGCAGTATTAAAAACAGTTTTAGCGGAGAAAGAAGAGTTCGGTCAAAACCACTTTGGCTGTGAAAAAACAGTAGTAATTGATTATTCCTCTCCTAATATCGCGAAACCTTTTTCGATGGGGCATTTACGTTCTACAATGATAGGAAATTCGCTGAAACATATCGCTGAAAAATGTGGCTATGAAGTTGTAGGGATTAATTATATAGGAGATTGGGGAACACAGTTTGGAAAGTTAATTACGGCTTATAAAAAATGGGGAAATGAAGCAGTAGTTAAAGAAGATCCAATACGTGAGCTATTTAAGTTATATGTCCAATTCCATGAAGAGGTAAAAGACGACGAAGAACTAGAAGAAGAAGGACGTGCTTGGTTTAAGAAACTAGAAGAAGGTGATGAAGAAGCGGTAGAACTTTGGAATTGGTTTCGTCATGAGTCCCTTAAAGAATTTTCTCGCATTTATGAACTTCTCGGCGTAGAATTTACTAATTTTCAGGGAGAAGCATTTTATAATAATTTAATGGAAGATTTTATTGGGATTTTAGAAGAACATGAGTTGCTTGAACAATCAGAAGGTGCATTAGTCGTTAATTTAGAAGAAGAAGGAATGCCGCCTTGTTTAATTAGAAAATCAGATGGTGCGACGATTTATGCAACGCGTGACTTAACGGCAGCTTTATATCGTCAAAACACTTATGGGTTTGATAAAGCGCTATATGTTGTTGGTCCAGAACAAAGCTTACATTTCAATCAATTTTTCACCGTATTAAAAAAACTTGGCTATACTTGGGTTGATGGTATGGAACACGTACCGTTTGGCTTCATTTTAAAAGATGGTAAGAAAATGTCGACACGTAAAGGAAGAGTTATTTTACTTGAAGAAGTACTCGAAGAAGCAATCGAACTTGCAAAACAAAATATTGAAGAGAAAAATCCAAACTTAAAACAGAAAGAAGAAGTAGCAAAGCAAGTCGGTGTTGGTGCAGTCATCTTCCACGATTTAAAAAATGAGCGTATGCATAATATCGAATTCTCATTAGAAAATATGCTGAAATTTGAAGGAGAAACAGGACCTTACGTACAGTACACACATGCACGTGCTTGTTCTATTTTAAGAAAAGAAAGTGTAGAATTTGAAACATGTACATTTGCTTTAAAAGACGATCATAGCTGGAGTGTCGTAAAATTACTAAATAAATTCCCGCAAATAATTGAAGCAGCTTTCAATAAAAATGAGCCATCGATTATTTCGAAATATATATTAGATGTAGCACAATCATTCAATAAATATTACGGTAATGTTCGTATATTAGAAGAGAGCAAAGAAAAAGACAGCAGACTCGCATTGGTTTATGCTGTGACGGTTGTATTAAAAGAAGGATTACGTTTACTTGGGGTGGAGGCACCTGAGGAAATGTAACATAGTAGTAAACTGACAAACTGGGTCTAGTATAAACCTGGTTTGTTTTTTTATTGGATATATATTTTTTTTGCAAAATCAATTAAAATCTTTTTAGAGAGGGTGATTCATATTGATTCGAACTTTTATTTTACAAATTCCTTGTCATAGAAGATTAGATAGGAGTTTTTTTAAACTACAAAAGTACATACCTTTATGTGCGCGTTGTACAGGCATGCTTATTGGTATTTTAATGTTTCCAATTTATTTTTATATGACACCTTCATTTCTTTTGGCAATCATACTATCATTTTTCGCTCAAATTCCGTTACTTATCGATGGGTTCACCCAAAAGTGGAAATGGAGAAGTAGCTCAAATTTGCTAAGAATAACTACTGGTGTATTAAGCGGTAATGGTATGGGATTATTCATTTCCTCTAGTGTTATATGGATATTATCTTAAGATATATAGTAATGGAGGTATTTACATAGATGTTCTGGATTTACTTAATTCTAATTTTTATTTCAGGCGGAAGTGGAATTGGTTTTATGATTCAAAATAAGTATACAGAAGCAATAATAGCTTTTGTTATTTGTATACTATTGTTTGGGCTACTGTATTATTATCTTAAAAGAAACAAAAGAAAGAGAAAAGCAGATTGTGACGATTTAGACTGTACGGATTGTTTTGATTGTGATTGTACTTGTTAAATTTTTCTTCCAAATAAAAAGCTAGTGTATTATTAAAAATACACTAGCTTTTTTGCTTTGAAATTTTAAGAAAAGTGTAGGAATACGGCTATTATATAGAGAACTTTAGTTTTGTATATAAAAGGAGGCGTTAGATGTTGGAAACGTATAATTGGAACAATAAACTAACATATTTAAAAAACACGAGAGATTTATATTACAACGACGATTATGTAAGCTTTTTAGTAAATACAGTTTGGAAGATTACTAAGCCTGTACATATCGTTGATTACGGTTGTGGATATGGTTATTTAGGATTAGTATTAATGCCATTACTCCCAGAAGGTTCAAAGTATACAGGTATTGATAGTGGAGAAACATTATTAGCTGAAGCCAGAGAGTTGTTTCGTTTACTTCCGTATGATTCAGAATTTCTTGAAGGAGATGCTACAGAAATTGAACTGAACGATAAATACGATATAGCAATCTGTCATGCTTTCTTATTACATATGACTACTCCAGAAACAATGCTAGAAAAAATGATACATTCAGTTAAAAAGGGTGGAAAAATAATCTGTTTTGAACCACATTGGATTTCTAATATGGCTTCTTATTTACTAGATGGGGAGAAACAATCGGAATTTATTCAGCTAGGTGTTTTGCAGAAATTATTTGAAAGTGATACGCAAAGAAATGGTAAAGATGGCAATATAGGCATGAAAATACCGATATATTTAAGTGAATTAGGTGTGAAAAATATTGAATGTAGAGTAAGCGATAAAGTGAACTTTTTAGATTCAAATATGCATCACAATGATAAAAACGATTTGTATCAATCATTAAAAGAAGAGGGGATTGCAGGTGATCCGGGTGATAAGCAACAATTTGTAGAACGTTTAATAGCCAGAGGATTAACATATGATAATGCGCTAGCTCAATATGAAGCTGAACTACGATTTTTTAACATATTTCATGTGTATTCTTCTTTTGTATACGCTCCCAATATGAAAATTACATTTGGTGACATAGTTTGTTAAAAGGTATGATGTATAAGGATTGTCGTTTAATGTCGATAAGTCGATATTCGACATATAATCGCTGATAAATGTTAAGAATCGGTCGATATAATTTGAAAATCGCCGATAAAATGAAAGAATCGCTGATATATTTGAATTATGGCCGATATAATTTTATGTACTAATTTCAGCTTCTACAAGATAAAAACCGCATGTTACGTTATTCCATATAATTAAACAAAATACGGAGAAAAACAATCGTTTTTACTATATTTTGTTATAAATTTGAATAATATTAATTAATACCATCCATTTTAAGAGATTTTAGTTGAATACATACTATATGGTGTGTAAAATCTAAGCAAGTAGCAGTTTAAATATAAATTCGAGGTGAATGCATGCTAGATTTTAAGCAATTAGAAACTTGTTTAAAAGACAAGAGATTTGTAGATGGATTACAGGAAATAAATAATGAAATTGCATATATAAAAGAAACGAATACTTTATCCTATGTGAAGAATTGGCTTGCCAATATTCCTTCGCATAAGGAGTTCGATATATTAATTCGCCTTACTGATGAAGGGCTTATGCACCAATACAGTTCATTCCTCATTCGTTACGCTTATAAAAAATTCCCAAATATGAGAACGCTCTCTTTATATTGTGATGAGTTAATTGATGAGCGGAAAATTCTTGAAGCAGAGCAGTTGTTAAAATCTTCTTTAGAAGAGTTAAGTAAAGAAGAAATAGATGCAGATTTTTTAGCGAAAACATATTTTACGTTAGTACGATGTCTTTTAGAAATGAAACGAAACGAAGAAGCGTTAATGTATATGCAAAAAGCAGAGGAGTACAGTGCGCGCGCAGTGTTTGATAAATGGGGCTACGTTTATATGCATACAGGTGAATGGGAGAAAGCGGAAGAACAATTTATTGCTGGCATGCAGCATGAAGATTGTGAAGAGTTATCTACCTATTTATTATCACAATTGTATGCGAATAAAGGAGAACAAAAACGCGCGATACAGTTAATCGATGATGCGATTGTAAAATTCCCACAAGTACCATATTTTCATTTTGAGAAGATAAAGTATTTATTAGATTTAGAGCAATATGAAGAGATGTTAGCGGTAATAGATAATATAAATACTCAGCTGCCATATCATGCCTATAATACTTACTTTGTACATTTACGTGCAGAAGCGCTGTACAAAATGAATAAATTTGCAGATTTACAAAAACTATTAAAAGAAGAAAAGAGTTTAAAAGAATCTTTATATCATAATTTAGAAAAAAATCTGGATGGAAAAAAGGTTCACTTGCCGATAGTTCCTATTGTACAAAAGGATAATTATTGTGTTCCGACAAGCTTAGAGATGATGTTGCGTATATGGGGAGAGAAACGTACACAAGATGAAATAGCAGAGTTTATTTTTGATATGACAGGATCGAAGTTTTCAGATACTGTTTCTTATTTAGAAGAATTAGGTTATGAATATCGTTATTTTAAAGGGAATGAAGAGAATTATAAGAGACTGATTGACGAAGGAATTCCTGTTTTATTAAGTATAGATATTGAGCATGCTTCACACGTACAAGTTCTATCTGGATATGATGATACATTGCAAGCTTTCTATGTTCAAGATCCAAACTTTATAGAACCAGTTCTTGTGGAATATAGTAAATTACAAGAAAAATATCGTTATACAGGCTGTTTAGCAATCACGTTTGTTCCGAAAGAAAAGAAGGAGCAACTAGCGTTTCTAAGTGAGGAAGAAAATCGTTACTTTAAATCTATTTTTTCTCTTACGGATCATTTAGATGAACATGACAAAGAGGGAATTAGTAACTTAGTACAATTTTTAAAAGAAACGAGTGATAATCCAAATACGTGGTTATATACGATAAAGCACTTAGATGTTGAAGTAGATAAAGAATTTATTTTATATTGTATCGATAAGTTAATGGAAAAGTTTCCGAACTCGGACTTTGTTAAATTGCATGGTGCACAGTGTTTTATTCGTCTTCAGGAAGTAGAGAAAGCGGAGCAAATGCTGACAAGCGTTGAGAAGAAAAATAATCGTGCTTTATATCATTTAATAAACGGAAGATATGCGTTTGAACAGGAAAGTTATCTAGAAGCGATTTCAAGCTTTCGTTTATCGTTACAATTAGACGCAGATCAGCCTATTGCTTGGAGTTTTCTCGCTTTATCCTATATGTATATTGATCAATCTGAAAAAGCATTGCAATACTCTCAAGTTGCGTTAGAGCGTAGTCCTGAAAGGTTCACTTTAACAAATCACGGTTTAATATTAATAGATTTAGAAAGATATGAAGAAGCATATGAAATCTTTAATGACTTGTTAAAAGAGTACAAATATGAAGCGCATGTATGGTATGAACGAGCGAGATGTGCACATCAACTAGGGAAATTATATTTAGCAATAAAAGGGCTTAAAGTAGCAATTCATTTGGATAGTAATGCACCTTACATTTATACGAAACTTTCGGAAATATACGAATCTGATTTGAAGGATGAGGAAAGTGCGAAAGAAATTTTATTAAACGGTATTGAGAATTGTGATGATAAAGCACCTCTTTACGTAAAATTAGGTGATTATCATTTTCAAAATGATAGCTTGGAAGAAGCAGAAGTATTGTATAAGCGTGCTTTAGAAGAAAATGATGAGGATGTTTATTCTCACTTCGGACTTACACAAGTTTATATGGCAAGAGAACAATATAAGGAAGCAAAAGAATATATACTTGGTCTTGAGAAGCAAATTGAAAAGAGCCAAGATTTCCTCATGAATGCAGGAATGGTTTTATGGGATGCTGAAATTGAACTTGGTGGAAATGAAGAAGGGTTTAAAGTAGCACTATCTAAGTTAGAAAAGGGTATAAAGAAAAGTGATTATAATGTAGCAAGTGCGTTAGATGAATATGTGAATCGAATTAAAGGAACGGAATTTGTACAACGAGGTATAGCATTTTTAAGAACGTTACACAAAGAAAGAAATGAAGTAAGTGAGTACGGTTGTTATGCAGGTATTTTATATGAATCTATTGGACAGTACGGCCAAGCGATGAAAAGATATAATAAGGCGATAGAACAAATGGAAACGGCATTACCGTATTACCGAATTGGTGAAACACTTATGGCATTAGGGCAATTGACGGAAGCAAAACAAGCGTATGAAACATGTTTAGAGCTTGATGGGAATTTCGTAGGTGTACATTTACAGCTTGCGGAAATATACGAAAAAGAAGAAAACCGTTCTAAAGAACAAAGTCATATGGTTCAGGCGATGAAAGAAGAGCCGTTGCATATTAATATGGAATATTTAGCACAGCTTTCAGTAGATATGAATCTTCAGGAAGAATTGCTGACTGAACTAGAACAATTAGCGGACGAAGTACCTGAAATATGGCGTTTAGATGCGATTGCATATGTGTACGGAGCGATGAATGAAATAGATAAAGAACAAGCACAGGTTGAATACGCACTACAATTAGATGGTGAGCATATAGAAGTTCTATATCATTATGCAAAAGTATTAGTGAAAAAAAGAAATGTAAAAGCAATTGAAGTTGCAATGAAAGTAATACAAAAAGATTTTGATAATGAACGTATATTTGATGTTTATGTAAAAGCAGTAGAGCAACATAAAAAATTGTCTAACATACGAGATTTTCTTCATACGTTAAAGGTGAAAAAAGCAGAAAGGAGTACAGCATTCATGTATGCTGCAGCTGCGGTTACGGAAATATGGATTGAACGCCAGCTGCATGAACAGCCAAAACGATCTATCATTACGAGAGCTTTTTATCGTATGAAAAATCGTGCGAAAGAAATTTCAATGGTTACTATGATAATTGATTTATATGAAATCTCTTTAAAGTTAAATCCGAAAAATAGTATGGCAGCACAGCGATTTGCGCTATTTTATGAGAATGTAGAGATGGATAAAGAAGCAATAGAGATTCTGCACACGTCACTAGAAAATAAATGGGATTATGACGTAGCGAAGCAACTTGTAAATCTTTTCGTTGAGTGCGAGGAAGAAGATATGTTAAGAGATGCTTTGGAATTAACGAAACAAATGGTTCGAGAACTACCAGATGATTATGATACTCTTCTTCTGCAAGCACAAGTATTCTTTAAAGCAGGGGAAGAAAGAAAAGCAGAAAAGATTATCTTACAATTAACAGAGCAAACACCGTTTGTAAGTAGAGCATTTCTTGCTTTAGGAGAAATATATCAAAGTCAAGAAAGGTTTGAAGAGGCAATTCATGTATTAGAAAATGCTTCTATACATCATCCAAATGAAACAGCAATTCTTCTTTCTTTAGCATCTTCATATCATGGTGCCGGCCAAACGATACAGGCAGAAAAAATAACAAATGAAGTATTAATAATTGACGCGAGTGATTTGTTAGCAAGATATGATCGTGCTTGTTATTTAGCGCAGTTAAATAGAAATGAAGAGGCGAAGGAAGAGCTTGAATTTGTCCTTCGTGAGGATGAATCGGGATTCTTTGCTGAACTTATTGAGGATGATGAAAATTTAGCAGCATTGCGAGAATTTGAAAAGTAATTGTATAAGAATAGGGAAAAAAGATAAGGATATATTTTGAATTAGTTGACAATTAGTTGCTAAATGGCATAAAATAACTTTTAACAAAGTATACAAATCTGAAGACGAGAAAGAGTAAAATAGTGAGCTGTTCTCCAGAGAGCCGGTATATTGCTGAAAGCCGGTGTGCAGACGTTATTTGAAAATCATCTCCGAGGAGCCGAGGCTGAAAGTAAGTAAGCCCGGACGGATGTCTACCGTTACAAAGAACACGTATGATAGTACGTTGCTAAGTGCTATTAGTGAAAATGCTAATAGAATTAGGGTGGTATCGCGGGTAAACCCGTCCCTACTTTATAGGGACGGGTTTTTTGTGTGCTTTAAAATATTCAAAGGAGTGATTGTATATGGAAAAAGTAGATGTAAAAGAATCAGCTGTAGGAAGAGAAATGCGAATTCGCAAACAGTGGAACGAACAAAATATTTTCGAACAATCAATTCAGAATCGAGAAAGCGCACAGTCTTTCGTATTTTATGAAGGACCACCAACGGCGAACGGACTACCGCATGTAGGTCATGCACTTGGACGAACAATTAAAGATTTAGTAGCAAGATATAAAACGATGGCTGGTTATAAAGTGTTAAGAAAAGCGGGATGGGATACACATGGTTTACCTGTAGAATTAGGCGTTGAGAAGCAACTTGGTATTTCTGGTAAACATGAGATCGAAGAATATGGTATTGAACCATTTATTCAAAAGTGTAAAGAGAGTGTTTTCACATATGAGAAGCAGTGGCGTGAATTCACTGAAAGTATTGGTTATTGGGTAGATATGGATGATCCATATGTAACTTTAAAGAATCCATATATCGAAAGTGTATGGCATATTTTGGGGACAATCCATGAAAAAGGATTGTTATATAAAGGACATAGAGTTTCACCATACTGCCCAAGCTGCCAAACCTCATTGAGCTCACATGAGGTTGCACAAGGGTATAAAACAGTAAAAGATTTAAGTGCAACTGTGAAGTTTAAAGTGAAAGATAGTGAAAATGAGTATTTCTTAGGTTGGACCACAACACCTTGGACACTTCCAGCAAACGTTGCGCTTGCTGTCCATCCAAATATGGAATACGTTAAAGCAAAACAAGAAAGTCATGTATACATTGTTGCGAAAGAACGTGTACAAGAAGTATTAAAAGAGAACTATGAAGTATTATCTGTTCATAAAGGCGAAGAATTATTAAACACATCTTATACAGCGCCATTTCCGATGAAAGAAGTTACAAATGGTTACCGCGTTATTGCAGCAGATTTTGTAACGGGAGATAGTGGTACAGGACTTGTTCATATTGCTCCAGCATATGGAGAGGACGATTATAGAGTTGTTCAAAGTGAAGGATTGTCATTCTTGCACGTTGTAGATGAAAAAGGTGAGTATACAGAGGCAGTACCATTTTTGAAAGGGAAATTTGTAAAAGATTGTGACGTGGATATCGTTCGTTATTTAGCGAAGGAAGGTTTACTGTATCATAAAGAAAAATATGAACATAGCTATCCGCATTGCTGGCGTTGTGATTCACCACTACTTTATTATGCAGGAGAAAGTTGGTTAATCCGAACAACTGCAATTAAAGATACATTTTTACAAAATAATGATTCTGTTACTTGGTATCCGGATCATATGAAACATGGGCGCTTTGGTAAGTTTTTAGAAAATATGGTGGACTGGAATATTAGCCGAAATAGATATTGGGGAACGCCATTAAACGTGTGGGAATGTGAAAGTTGTGATCATCAGTTCGCACCGAAAAGCATTGCCGAATTAAGAAAGCATAGTACGAAAGAAACACCGGAAGATTTGGAATTGCATAAGCCGTATGTAGATGAAGTGCAAGTCTGCTGCGAGAAATGCGGAGGAACAATGAATCGTACACCAGAAGTAATTGATGTTTGGTTTGATAGTGGTTCTATGCCATTTGCACAATATCATTACCCATTTGAAAATAAAGAGTTATTTGAAGAGCAGTTTCCAGCGGATGTTATTGCAGAAGGAATTGATCAAACACGCGGCTGGTTTTATAGTTTATTAGCAGTCTCAGCACTATATACAGGAAAAGTACCGTATAAACGAGTGTTATCATTAGGGCATGTCTTAGATGAAGAAGGACAGAAAATGTCTAAAAGTAAAGGGAATGCACTAGACCCAGTTGATTTAGTAGATAAGTTTGGTGCAGATGCGCTAAGATGGGCTTTACTTGTTGATAGTGCCCCGTGGAATGCGAAGCGTTTTTCTGAAAGAACAGTACTGGAAGCGAAATCTAAATTTGTAGATACATTAGTCAATGTGTATAGCTTCTACGTTTTATATGCAAATTTAGATGAATATAATCCGAAAGAAACGTATGATGTAAGGCTTACAAAATTAGACGAATGGGTATTATCAAGATTGCATAGTACAACGAAAAAAGTAAGAACTGCACTTGATGATTATCAATTTACGAATGCAGCTCGTGAAATTGCAGCACTTGTAGATGAAGTGAGTAACTGGTATGTAAGACGCTCACGTAATCGTTTCTGGGAATCTGGTATGAACGCTGAGAAAGCAGCTGCGTATGAGACACTTCATGAAGTGCTTGTAACAATTAGTAAATTAATTGCACCATTTACACCGTTTGTCGCGGAAGACATTCATCTAAATTTAGAAGGAGGCAGCGTTCATTTAGCTGATTATCCAGTTGTAAATGAATCACTACTTCAACCGAAATTAGAAGCGGAAATGGATGCTGTTTTACAAGTTGTTGAACTTGGAAGAAGTAACCGTAATCAGCATTCTTTAAAAGTAAAACAGCCGCTAGCAGAACTTGTATTACTTGAGCATAACGAGAATGATATGGATTGGGAATCTTATCGTGATATCGTTATGGATGAGTTAAATGTAAAAGCATTCCATGTTGAACTCGATGAAACAAAATACACATCATATCAATTGAAGCTTAATTTTAAAACAGCGGGGCCGAAATTCGGTAAAAATGTGAATGCAGTGAATGGTTGGCTAAAACAATTATCACAAGAAGAAGTACAAAACTTTGTATCAACAGGAAGAGCAGTTTACGAAGCAACGCCAGGAGAAGAAGTAGTTGTAACTGCTGAAGATGTGTTAGTTGAGAAAGTTGCAAAATCAGGATTCTCTAATACGACTAACGGACAATATACGGTTATGTTAGATACGAATGTAACGGAAGAATTGTTGCAAGAAGGAGTAGCGCGTGAATTCATTCGTGCGGTTCAAGAATATCGTAAACAGTTGAATTTACCAGTTAATTTACGAGTGGATGTTATTCTTGATACAGAAGTAGAGCTACAGCGAACGTTAACGAACCATAAAGATTTATTGGAAGAAAACTTACTCGTTAAACAATTTACATTTGGTCACTTAACGAACGAAGACGATGAACTTTCTTTAGGTGAAACGAAAGTTCGAATTAAATTAAGCGCGGCTCATTAAAGGAGAAGGAAGTTGGAATGATTCCAACTTCCTTTTTGTATGATGGAAATTTATCCGGCTAATTTCCTCATAATCCATTCGATAGGACCTCTAGAAAATTTCTTTCTCCATAACACACTAATTAAAATGCTGAAAATGAAAAATGCAGTAGCAAATAATAAAACGAATAGTAGTGATTGATTTTCCATTCTATTTAATAGAATTAATGTCCCAATACCGATAAATACATGACTGACATAATGAGTTAATGTTAATTGTCCTGTTTGTACAATGGAAGTGACAAACCAATTATTTCTATATTTTTCAGCGATATAGAGGCAAATGATTAATATAGCAATAGAGGATCCTGTAGCAGATAAAATATATAATACATTTGGTAAGATGGGTCCTGTATTAAATAAAAATGTGGCGGCCTCTCTGCCGATGTATGGAATAAAAAAGTGTGTAAGTCCTTTTGATAAAAGTTCTGTCAATATTGTGATTGTAATACCGAGTAAGAGTAATCTTTTTTTTATTTTTTTATTATGAAGATCTAACCTGCCAATTAACATACCGATTAAGAAGAACGAGAACCAAGGGAAAATAGGGTGATAGCCATTAAAGAATAAGTTGCGAAGAAAACCCTTTATTGTCCAGAAGTCTACATAATTTATAAATGGAGTTGGACCTACCCAACCCTCGAAAGTATTGAAAGTAAGCTGAAGAGATTGTGCGAACAATAAAATAATGATAGAAAGAAAAAGTAATAGTTTTTTGCGTACTGTCATGAGTAATGCAGCAACGAAAAGGTAAACACCATAGTAGTGTAATATATCCCCAGTCCACTCCATTACATATAGTAGTAATCCTAAAATAAATAAGAAAAGTGATCGTTTCCATATGGTCTTTCGGCTATTAGAAATTTTTATTTGTTCATTGCTAGCAACGGCTGACCTAGTCATTAAAGTTATACCGATGCCAGCAAGTATAACAAACAAAGCAGAGGCTCTACCTTCAAATAGTGACATGAAGGTTATTAAAAAAGGGGGACCATTTCCTTCTGCACCTGTTATCACCATGAAATTAACAAGTAGCATACCAAACATCGCCCAAGCTCTAGCAAAATCTAAGCCGATAATGCGTTTTTTTATATTCACTTCAACCCCTTCTTTCAAAAATGTTATTTACAGCTTCAATCCAAATTTGTTTATAATCTATCTTTGCATCAATCATCATAAAATTTCCGATATTATCAAGCACTAATGCTAACATATGAGCTTTTGAAACTAGATTTTTATTTTCAATTAATTGAAGTTCATTTGCTTTTGTAAGGAGTACTTCAAATCCATGTAAATATTCTGTTTGCACAGTTAGTAATCGATCTTTGTACATCTTGTTTCTTGAAGATAGTAATACATATTCTTGTAGCACTCGGTTAAAATAAGGGTCGTTTCGCTGTTCATCAATTATTTTAAGGCCAATTGCAATACATTTTTCAATAAAATTTGATTTTGTAAACTCTTCTGTATGGAAATACGAAGAGAACTGCATAGCTTTACATAATTCAGTAAAAATACATTCAATTAAAGCATCTTTAGACTTAAAGTAGTAATATATAGATGGTTTTGCGATACCAACCTCCTCACCAATCATTGTATAAGTTGTTTTAACAATACCGTACGTAGCAAAAAGGCGATAACTTGCTTCCATTATTGAAGAGAGTGTTTCTTCACTTTTACTCATATAGATCCTCCTAAAAAAAGGTTATTTAAATCGTATCATTTACAAGTGATTTTTTCAACCTACCGTTAGGTAAAAAATAGCCTGTTTTTTTAAACAGTAATATGAAAAGCTTTAGGGATAAGGAATGGATTTAGAAATTTCTTTCTAAAGTATTGTGTTCACTTTACACATAAATATTGAGAAAATTTCACTTACCCTAAATGGAAAGGTAATAGAAGTGTTCATAGAGAATTACTCGTAGATTCAATTTTTATCCATCCGTTTTGCGGGGAATCATTGCCTAGTGGTAATGGGATAAGGTTGAGCTACTTTATTAGGGGGAGTGGTTCTATGTTTAATAAAAAAATGGTGGCAATGGCAATGACTGTGCCGTTAGTAATGGGGACAATTTCTACGGTTTCGGCATTGGAAAAACAACAGCAAGTAAAGTTAGAAGCTTATTCGCCACAGAAAAAAGCAACTGAATATTTAAAAGAAAATGCTGCGCAGTATGGATTGAAAACAGATCTTTCAGACTTGCAATATATTTCTACAACAGAAACGTCAGTAGCTTCATATGTTAGGTTCCAACAAGTTGTTAATGGTGCACCTGTATTTTCAAAACAAATAACAGTTACGCTTAACGGAGAGGGAAAGGGAGTACTCGCTGTTTCTGATTATCAGCCTGTTACAGGTGTGAAGGAAGTAACGACAAAAATTAGTGAAAAAGATGCAATACAAAAATCAATGGCGTATGTTGGAGAAGCAAGTGAGCAAAATTTATGGGCTCCTACAGATAAAGAGTTCGGATATATTGTTGAAGAAGGAATTGCTCGTCCAGTATATAAAGTTGTAGTCCATTCTAATAATCCATTTGGTGCATGGGAAACATTTATTGATGCAGAAAATGGAAAGTTAATTAAAAAGGTTGATATAAACCGAAAAGCTGAAGGGTCAGGAAAAGTATTTTTACCTAACCCAGTCGTATCTAGCGGTAGTAAAGTAGGCTTAAAAGATAATAACGATGCAGATTCAACAGCTCTAACGAACCAACTGAAAACTGTTACGTTAAAAGGTTTAGATGGAACAGGATTTTTAATTGGAGAATATGTAACGATTTCTTCAAAAGCGAAAACAAAATCTACGAATTTACAATTTAACTATACACGCGCAAATGATAGCTTTGAAGATGTTATGTCGTACTATCATATCGACACATTGCAACGTTACATTCAAAGTCTAGGTTTTAAAAATATTAATAACCGTTCGATAAAAGTGAATGTTAATGGTACAACTGATGATAACTCATTCTATTCTCCATCAACAAAAGCTTTGACTTTCGGTACTGGCGGTGTTGATGATGCAGAAGATGCTGGTATTATCGCACATGAATATGGGCATTCGATTCAAGATAACCAAGTTCCTGGCTTTGGTAGTTCAGCAGAAGGTGGAGCGATGGGAGAAG
Organism: Bacillus cereus group sp. MYBK220-1; assembly: GCF_051916445.1. Classification (NCBI taxonomy): domain Bacteria; kingdom Bacillati; phylum Bacillota; class Bacilli; order Caryophanales; family Bacillaceae; genus Bacillus; species Bacillus cereus group sp. MYBK220-1. The sequence goes on from NZ_JBQAGQ010000006.1 coordinate 34,138, forward strand.
GATTTGGCGACTTCTTAGGTGCTACATATGAAGATGCAGTATCGACTACTGGATATGGTAAAGCATGTGTTGGAGAATGGGATGCGACAGCTTATTCTAGTTCAGATCCAACATGCTTACGCCGATTAGATACGAATAAAGTATATCCGAAAGATATAACGAATGAAGTGCATGATGATGGTGAAATTTGGGCTCAAGGCCAATACGAAATGGCACAAGCTTTTGGCCGTGATGTAGCAACAAAAATCATTTTACAATCACACTGGTCATTAACACCAAACTCTAAATTCAGTGATGGAGCGAAAGCGATTAAGCAAGCGGATGCTCTTTTATATGGCGGACAACATGCTGCTGATATCGATCGCATTTGGGCAGCGAGAGGCATTAGTACGAATTAATATAAAAAGTCGTGGCATTATAAGCCACGACTTTTTAATTTGCTTACGAACTGGTACTAGTAAATAAAGCTATATCAATGATAGTGTGAATATATCCGTATCCCATTTACTTTTTAGCTTCTTTAAAAACAAAATGCTCTTTAAATTTTCTAGATTCAACTTTTTGACCATTTCGCATCGATTGGAATGGGTGTTCTTGCCATGTAATAATAACATCAACTTCATCTGCTTTTGTAGCAACGGGTAAATTAGCGTGTTCAAATCCAGTTTTTCCACTTGCCAAACGACTTTCCTTTAGGGAAAAGAGTTCATATTTCGTTTTCTTATTTGGTTCGTTGCGGAATACTTCGACGTTTACATTATATACTTCACTATTCCCGACATTCTTTACTGAAAAATGATATGTTTGAAATTCATCTTTTTTAGCTTGAAGCATATTCTTGTTTGTTTTTTTCGGTTTATCAATATTCACTTGCCATTGATCAGAGTTTTGAGAGATTGGTAAAGATTTTGGTGAATAGGCATACGTTTCGTTTACTACAATTAAGCAAAACAAAAGGAGAAAGAAACTAATTGCTTTTTGCATATACACACCTCGCTTTAAAATTTTTATTAATATGCGTAAATGAATTAGTTTTTATGTAAAAATTGGAAAATATTAAAGGTGTAATTTTGGATTTAATACATAAGAATATGTATTACAAAATTAACTTTTCACAATTTAGAAGAAGTTAGGAGTTATAAAACCAGAATGTTTCAAAAAAAGCTTGCGTTTTATAAGGTGAGGAGTTAGAATACTCTGTAAATATAAAAAGTGATGATCAGGAAAAGTACATGGTGCAAAGGTCTACAGAGAGCAGCCGATTGCTGGGAAGGTTGCGATACCGCATGATGGAAAGACACCTGTGAGTGTTGCTTTGAACGTGATTATTAGTAAAAGCAAACGGTACCTACCGTTATCAGGGCTAAGATGGTCAATATGACAATTTGGGTGGTACCGCGGAAAAAATCCGTCCCTATTTATAGGGGCGGATTTTTGTATTCTTTGAAAGGGGGTGAGTGACCGTGGATGATGACGATGACAACAATAACGTAAATAAATATAAAATTACTGGAGGGAAAAATAATGGATTCAATAATGAAGCGTTCACTCACAAAAGAATGTACAAAGCAAAGTGGAAAGGTTGTATTACTTCAAGGATGGGTAAAAAAAATTCGGCACCTTGGAAATGTTAGTTTTTTATTATTACGGGACAGAACAGGAGTAATTCAATGTGTATTAGAAAATGAATTGGCCGGATATAAAGTTGATGTAGAAAGTGTTGTCCATGTAATCGGTGAGATAGTCGAGACGTCGAAAACGGAATTGGGTGTTGAAGTACTTGCTCATGAAGTGAAAGTAATAAACGGTGCAGAGCCACTTCCATTTGAAATAAATAAAAAGAAGTTACAAGTTGGCTTAGATCAACTACTTAATGAGCGGGTAATATCATTAAGGCATGAGCGAACTGCAGCGATTTTTAAAGTGAAATCTACACTCGTTCAGAGCTTTAGTGAATTTCTAATAGAGAACGATTTCACACGTATATTTACTCCGAAAATTGTTTCGCAAGGGGCAGAAGGAGGAGCAAATGTTTTTAAGCTTCCATACTTCCAAAAAGAAGCTTATTTAGCACAATCACCACAGTTCTACAAACAAATGATGGTAGCGGGTGGACTAGAACGAGTTTTTGAAATTGCACCTGTATATAGAGCGGAACATCATAACTCTTCCCGTCATTTGAATGAATATATCTCGTTAGACGTAGAACTTGGATTTATTCATGATTTTTATGAAGTGATGCAACTAGAAACGGATGTTTTACGATATATATTTCAACAAGTAGCGAAAAAATGTGAAATAGAACTACAACTATTACAAATAGAAGTACCTGTTATTACTGAAATACCTAAAATTACATTGTTAGAAGCACAAGAAATTTTGAAAAGTAAGTATCGTAAAGAATCTCCTGTAGGGGATTTAGATACAGAAGGTGAAAAGTTACTAGGGAAATATGTAAAGGAAACATATAATAGTGAATTTGTTTTCATTACACATTATCCGAAAGAAGCGAGACCGATGTATACGATGCAAAATAAAGAGAATCCAGCTATTACTGATTCATTCGACTTATTATATAAAGGGTTAGAAATAACGTCAGGGGCACAGCGAATTCATAATTATGAAATGTTACTCGCTTCGTTTAAAGAAAAAGGATTACACCCAGAGAAATTTCAATCTTATTTAAATACATTCCGATACGGTTGTCCCCCGCATGGAGGTTTCGGAATTGGGTTAGAAAGGATTGTATATAAACTATTAGAATTAACAAATGTACGAGAGGCGAGTGCTTTTCCGAGAGATTGTACTCGTCTTATACCGTAAAAAGAATCTTCGCGATTATCGCGAAGATTCTTTTTTATAGTTCGTTTGAAAAGGTGAAAATATAGACTCTTTCTTTTTATAATAAGCTTAGTAAAAGTCAGTTGAAATATGAACCATTTCGACAAAAAAATAATATACCCCTTGACAGTTACAAATATAACAGATATACTTCATATTAATTTCAAAAGAAAATATATTCTAAATATTAAAATGTGTTGAATAGGAGTAGTAAGGTCATGTATTTGTACAGAGAGCTATGGGTTGGTGTGACATAGTCAAATGACATCCTGAACTCGCCTAGGAGCAGTAAGGTGGAACGGAATTACATTCTTAGTAAATCTTAACGGTTAACCTTCGATATTAGGTTTGTAATCAAACGATTACTACTAAGGTGGATTCATAATGGAATCAATAAGGGTGGTACCGCGTTAAGTAAATGGCTTAGCGTCTCTTTATATAGAGATGCTAGGCCATTTTTTTATTATATGGAAGAAGAAATGGAGGGTATATTTGGATAGGTCTATAAAATTTATTTATTTATATAAAAAGATTTAATTAGGAGGAAAATGAGATGAAACAGACGGAGCAATGGACTTCGAAATTAGGTTTTATAATGGCAGCAGCCGGATCAGCAATTGGACTTGGTGCGATATGGAAGTTTCCTTATATCGCTGGGAAGAGTGGGGGAGGAGCGTTCTTTTTAATCTTTATATTATTTACTGTTTTAATTGGACTACCGCTACTTATAGCTGAATTTATGATTGGACGCAGTACGCAGAAACAAGCAGTTGGAGCATTTAAAAGCATCGCACCAAATACAGGATGGCACTGGATCGGACGCCTTGGCGTTGGAACGTGTTTTATACTACTTTCGTTTTATAGTGTTGTAGGTGGATGGGTATTAATTTATTTATTCAGAGGAATAACTGGACAACTGATTACTCCAGGACAAAATTACGGTGCGTTATTTACTGAAACAATTGGGAATCCTGCTTGGGCTATTATGGGACATTTCGCTTTTATGTTCATTACGATATGGGTTGTATCAAAGGGTGTACAAAACGGAATTGAAAAAGCAAGTAAATATATGTTGCCAGCATTGTTCGTTTTATTTGTCGCTCTTATTGTTCGTTCGTTAACACTTGATGATGCAATGAAAGGTGTGAAGTTTTTCTTACAACCAGATTTCTCAAAGATTACTTCGGAAAGTATTTTGTTCGCAATGGGGCAATCATTCTTTGCAATTAGTATCGGGATTTCAATTATGGTTACGTATAGTTCCTATTTAAATAAAAAAGAAAGTTTACCAAAATCAGCAATAACAATTGTTGGATTGAATTTATTTGTTTCTTTATTTGCGGGTCTTGCCATTTTTCCGGCCGTATTTTCATTAGGAATGGAGCCGACAGAAGGACCTGGATTACTATTTATCGTATTACCATCTGTATTTAGTCAAATTCCATTTGGTGGGTTTTTCTTAACAGTATTCCTTGCACTATTTACATTTGCGACATTAACATCGGCATTTTCTCTACTAGAAACTGTTGTTTCAGCATTAGCAAATGGTGAACAAGAAAGAAGAACGAAACTATCATGGATCATTGGTTTCTGTATTTTCTTAGTAGGTATACCATCTGCGTTATCATTTGGAGTATGGAGTGATATTACGATTTTTGGAAAGAATATTTTTGATGCGGTAGACTTTTTATCTAGTAATATATTAATGCCACTTGGAGCACTATTTATTAGTATTTTCGTTTCATTCAAAATGGAGAAGAAGGTACTAGAAGCAGAGTTTTTTGTAGGTGGTAATTATGGAAAGAAAGTATTTACTTGTTGGGCATTTTTACTTCGATTTGTAGCACCACTTGCAATAATTATCGTCTTCTTAAATGTAATAGGGATTATTTAACATTAAATGTTATAATATTCAGTAAAAAAGGGGAGGTGATGATCATAAAGGCAAATTTGATAGAAGCAGGGAGATACATGAATATTAGAGGGAAAAAGCTATACGTTGAAACGCATGGAAATCCTAAAGATAAACCAGTCTTATATTTGCATGGTGGACCAGGAGAGAGTTGCTATGATTTTTCATTTCATCAAGCGGAACGTTTAAAAGATTCTCTATATGTAATTATGATAGATCAAAGGGGTGTTTGTCGCTCAGAAGAAATTACTGAGGATGAAGCTTTTGGATTAAATGATTTAATTGAAGACTGTGAGGAACTAAGAAAAGCATTACAAATTGAAAAGTGGTCTGTAATTGGACATTCTTTCGGTGGCTATTTAGCATTGTTATATGCGTCGATATATCCAAGTTCAATAGAGAAAATAATATTTGAAGGGCCAACTTTCGACTTTGCATTAACAAGTAGAGCTTTATTACAAAAGACAGGGCATTTATTAAAAAAGCATGAAAAAGAAGAAGTAGCAAAAGAGTGCTTTGCTTATTCATCTAGCTATGCTAGTTCAGAAGAGTTGTTAGAAGCCTATATAAGATTAAGCGCTGAATTAGAAGAAAAAAGAATGGAGATTTACAATTATAAGGAAGATGAGACAGACTATAGTTTATATAGCGATGAAGAGTGGGAAGTATTTTCAAATCGCTCTCAAATTCATTTTGATAGATTAAAATTAGAGGGTGCATGTCATAAATCATTATTATATAAAATAAAAGAAGTACAGAATCCAATGTTATTAATTGTAGGAAAACATGATGTAGTAACGTGTGAAGAACAAATTAAAACATTTAATAAAGATGCCCGAAACGGCAAGTATATCGTATTTGAAGAGAGCGGTCATTCACCTCATTATGAGGAAGCAGATAGGTTTGCAGAAACAGTCATACATTTTTTGAAATGAAGAAAAGGGTGCTTCTATAAATGAGAGGCACCCTTTCTATATTTCTGGATATGTGATTGTGATGTTAGGCCACTTACTTTGCCAATTCTTTTTTATAACTCTGTTTTTGTACATATGTAATCGTTCTTTCGATTCAAGAAAATGAGCTGTTGGTCTCACTTGTAAGGAAAGGACATCTTCAATACCACATGGGGCTGTTAATATGACGTTGTTTAGTTCATCAAGTGTAACTCCTAATGCCGTTGCTGTTTCAGGAAATTTAGAAATAGCATCAACAGAAGAAGAATATGGTGGCATATTATTCACTACATGCATACGAGCTTGATTTTTTACAGACCAAGGGATAGTAGCATCAATATTCATTAATTTCGTTTCTAATGATTGTTCGTATATCTCATCTTGATGTAGACTATCATAATAAATTACATCAACATCAGGCATAGCCGTTTTAGCTTCATAGTCATGTAAAGTATCCCAAATTTTAGAACGAACAAATCCGGCACAAATCCACCAATCAGGTAACTCTAGTGATTTTGCCATTTGTAATACATTCATCATCCATTCGTCGTTTTCTATTAAGCGAATGATATCTTGTTCTGTTTGTATAGTCATTTGTTATCTCACCTGCTTTTTTTTAGAGAGTAAATTTAATTCATAAGCTTTATAATCCATGTAATCCAGTAAGCACCTGGTATGAATAACAGTTGAGCAAGTAATGTACCAAAAAGTCTAGAAATCATTAGCCAAGCATACATTTTACTCATTGCTTCAGCACCTTCTTCTGATTGAAGAGCTCGCTCTGTTAAAAGAGCAATACGTGGATCTAGTAGCACTGTTAATAAAATAGTAGCAAAACCATTAATAAGACCAGAAGCTGTAGTGGCTTTTGTTGCGAAAGCTGGAATTAAAAAAGAAGCATATAGTGCGGAAAGAACTCCCGCTGTATAAATTGCAGTAGCGAACATGTTAATAAGCATTATACGCTTTGGAATACCGCCGATACGCAGTCTATGAATCATTTCTAACTTTGGAAAGCGGACATATTTTTTTGTGTACTTTAATTTTTGAATGTTATTCGTTTTCATCATTCGAATGAAAGAACCGTCTGTTTCAAAGTTTTGAATGACATATCCAAATAGTTTTGTCAAAGTTGGATACAGTATAATCGCAAGCAATGTACCGATAGAAGCAGATAATAGTACAAGACGTATAATATGCTCTAAATCAATAGAAGGATCTAGTTTTGCTTCGTCCACAATCCCGCCAAGTAAAAAGGCTTGTAGTAAGTTTGACGTTCTTGAAATGAGTAATACGATTCCTACGACGGATAATGCGACAGCAATCTTCTTTAAACGAACCCCCGCTAATCGAATACTATAAGAGCTTGTTTCAACTGCGTGGATTACAATTGTGAAAGCCATTATAAAAATTAACGTAATTGACATTTGTTTCACCAGTTTCTATTAAAATAATTGTAACTTTTTTACTGTATCATATCTATCGTATTTTGTAACTGAAAGTATGTGACATATGGAAATTGATTTTTCGAAAAAATAGATAATGATAGTATAATAGGGAGAAGTGGAAGAGATGTTAGCAGTTATTTATACAGCAAATTAAGTGGAGGAATGAAACATGTATAAAACATTTCTATTTGATTTAGATGGAACTTTAACGGATCCGAAAGAAGGGATTGTAAACTCGGTTTTATATGCGTTAAAAAAAGTAGGAATTGAAGAAGTACATGTAAGTGAGTTAGATTCATTTATAGGTCCTCCTATTCAGCAATCATTCATAGAGAGATATAATATGAGTGAAGGAGAGCTTGAACGTGCTGTTTTTTATTTCCGTGAGTATTTAAAGCAGCGTGGATTGTTTGAAAATAATGTATATGAGGGGATTCTGAAGCTCTTGCAACAATTAAAAAGTTCAGGGAATCGCATATTTGTAGCAACTTCAAAGCCCACTGTATTTGCGAAACAAGTTATAGAGCATTTTCAATTGACGAATTATTTCGAAGATATCATTGGAAGTAATTTAGATGGTACAAGAATAAAAAAAGATGAAATAATTGCTCATATTTTACAAACAAATGAAGAACTAAATAAAGAAGAAATGATAATGATCGGTGATAGAAAGCACGATATAATAGGTGCGAATCAGAATGGAATTGCTTCAATTGGTGTTTTATATGGCTATGGCTGTGAGAAAGAACTGACTGAAGTTAGTGCGACTTACATAGTGAAAGATGTTGAAGAACTGTATCATTTTTGTGTAGAAAAAAGTTTAATAAAGCAGTAAATATAGATTCTAGCAATCCCTTTATAACGTATGACGATGAATTCGTTTCTGTTTAAAGGGATTTTTCATATGTAATCGAATAATTATAATTAGACATTTTTAGCATAAAAATTTGTATGAATAAGAGGAGGGATGTCAGAATTAAAAGGTTAGTAGAAATTTATCAATAAAATTTAGAATATTCTGTTTAATGGAGGGGTAAAATTGGAGTTAGTTATTATATTATTAGCACTAAGTTTACTTATGTTCGTAGCATACAGAGGTTTTTCTGTTATTTTATTCGCGCCGATATTTGCATTATTTGCAGTATTTTTGACAGAACCTAGTTATGTATTACCTTTCTTTTCTAATATCTTTATGGAGAAAATGGTTGGATTTATAAAATTATATTTTCCTGTGTTTTTATTAGGAGCAATATTTGGGAAAGTAGTGGAAATGTCAGGAATTGCAGATTCTATCGCAAAAACGATTATTGAGTTAGTTGGTGAAAAACGTACTATATTAGCGATTGTATTAATGGGGGCTATTTTAACGTATAGTGGTGTTAGTGTGTATGTAGTAGTGTTTGCTGTTTATCCGTTCGCAGCTAAGTTGTTTCGACAAGCTAATATTCCAAAGCGTTTAATCCCTGGAACGATTGTTCTTGGAGCAGTAACGTTTACAATGGATGCGTTACCTGGATCACCACAAATTCAAAATGTAATACCTACAACATTTTTTAAAACGGATATTTATGCTGCACCGATACTTGGGATTGTAGGAGCAATTTTTGTTCTTACATTAGGTTTACTATATTTAGAGAGTAGACGTAAGAAGGCAAAAGCGGCAGGTGAAGGATACTTTGGTTTTAATGATGGAAATACTGAAATGGCAGCATCTTTGCAAGTAGAAAAAAAAAATATGCCATTAATTAATAACATTGAAATCACAAGAGCACAACAACTTATTGCATTTATACCACTTATTTTAGTAGGTGTAATGAATAAAGTGTTTACTATTATGATACCGAAGTGGTATCCAAGCGGTTTTGATTTTTCTGCAATTGGTATGAAAGCATTTGGAAAAGTAGAATTAAGTGCAGTAGTAGGAATTTGGTCTGTAGAATTGGCACTTATTATAGGGATCTTAACAACGTTATTATTATATTGGAAGCGAGTAGTAACAGGTTTCCAAGCTGGATTGAATACAAGTATTGGTGGAGCGCTACTTGCAACGATGAATACAGGAGCTGAGTTTGGATTCGGTGGTGTCATTGCAGCACTTCCAGGTTTCGCAATTATGAGAGATGGCATCTCTGCTACTTTCACAAATCCGTTAGTGAATGGTGCAGTAACGACGAATATTTTAGCTGGAATTACAGGCTCGGCATCAGGAGGAATGGGAATAGTATTAAGTGCAATGGGAGATAAATTTATTGCAGCGGCCAATCAATTTGATATTCCATTAGAAGTTATGCACCGTATCGTATCAATGGCATCAGGAGGAATGGATACACTACCACATAACGGGGCTATTATTACTATTCTTACAGTAACAGGATTAACACATAAACAGTCATATAAAGATATATTTGCTATTACAATTTTGAAAACGGTTGCTGTATTTTTAGTTATCGCATTCTATACTTTAACAGGACTCTATTAAAAAATTTGAATCGTAAAGATTCATCAAATCGATAATTTATGTTATAAAATATTAATTAGGATAAGAAGGGGTGGGGGACTTGCAAGAGGTTTCTGAGTTTCGTATGCCAAAGTCGGTATTATATGGAAGGAATTCGCTTGAAAAACTGGGAGAACAATCAAAAAAGTTAGGGAAAAGAGCTTTTATAGTTACTGATACAATTATGGAAAAATTAGGATATGTTGAAAAGTGTATGCAACAATTAAATAAGAAAGGTATTACTGTTAGTACATATAATAAAGTGGATGCTGAGCCTACAAATATACACGTATTAGAAGCGTTATCTCTTTGTAAAGAGGAAAAGTGCGATTTTATTATCGGTATTGGTGGTGGAAGTTGTATTGATGCTGCGAAAGCGGTAGCGGTTTTATATACAAATGGTGGAGAAGTTGAGGATTATGTCCAAAAGGATATTAAAATAGAAAACAATCCACTACCACTTATTGCAATTCCAACAACTTCTGGTACTGGATCGGAAGTTACAAGTGTAGCAGTAATTACGAATAAAAAAACAGATGTAAAAATGATGATGAAGTATCCTAGTTTTATACCGAAAGTAGCAATTATAGATCCAGTTTTGACAAGTTCGTTACCCCCACAAATTACGGCAGCAACAGGAATAGATGCGTTATGTCATGCGATTGAAGCGTATATTTCTAAAGTTTCACAACCACTTACAGATGTACTTGCTCTTTCAGCTATTGAAAGTATTATGAAATATTTACGTATAGCATATGAAGATGGACGTAATATGGAGGCAAGAGAAGCGATGATGATTGCTTCCTTACAAGCTGGAATTGCATTTTCTAATGCATCAGTTACATTAGTTCATGGAATGTCAAGGCCAGTGGGAGCATTATTTCATGTACCGCATGGAATATCAAATGCCATACTATTACCTACAGTGTTAGAGTTTACAAAAACAAGTGCAATGAAAAGGTTAGCAAAAATTGGACGTAGTTTAAATAAGGATTTGTATTCGAATTCTGATGAGGAAGTAGCAGACTACACACTTGGTGAAATAAAAAAACTTTGCTTTGATCTTCGTATTCCAAATTTAAAAGAATACGGAATCGATGAAATTGAATTTGAAAATGCTATTTCTAAAATGGCATCAGATGCAATTGAAAGTGGTAGCCCAGCTAATAACCCACGTGTTCCATCATATGATGAAATCAAAGAGTTGTATCGAGAGTGTTTTAATTATAAGTATAAAGAATTTATAAAAACATCAGATTGTTAATTTCAGAATATTCTATAAAAATTTCCTTGGAAATGAAAGTAGAATTATTCTTTATTTTCCGTTAAAACAAGACTTTATATTCCAAACTTAAAGTCTTGTTTTATTATGTATAATATACATAATAAAACATTGTTATTAGTTTTATAAAAATAGTTTAGGTAGGTGTTTATATGAAAACGATAGGTCTTATAGGTGGTATGAGTTGGGAATCAACTTCTGAATATTATCGAATTATTAATGAAGAAATAAAAGAGAGATTAGGAGGGCTACATTCAGCAAAATGTTTGATTAATAGTGTGGATTTTGAAGAGATTGAACGATGTCAGTCTAGCGGAGATTGGGATGGTGCTGGAGAAATTCTAGGGAATGCGGCATATTCATTACAAAAGGGGGGAGCAGACTTTATAATCATTTGTACAAATACAATGCATAAGGTAGTTGGAAAAATAAAGGCGAAAATTGATATTCCAGTCTTACATATTGCTGATGCAACTGCAAAAGAAATTAAAAGAAAAGACATTCAAAAGGTTGGTCTGCTTGGAACTAAATATACAATGGAGCAAGATTTCTATAAGTCACGTATTGAAGAGCATGATATAAAAATAATAGTACCATCAGGAACAAATAGAGAAAAAGTAAACGAAGTAATATATACAGAATTATGTTTAGGAAAAATAGTAGTTCAATCTAGAGAGTATTATAAAAGGGTTATAGAAGAATTAGTACAAGAAGGAGCACAAGGAATTATATTAGGTTGTACGGAAATAGGTTTATTAATAAAGCAAGAAAACGTATCAGTCCCGATATTTGATACGACCCATATACATGCAATTGAAGCAGTCAAGGTAGCTTTAGATAAATAGATTATAATTATATTATGTAAACTTAATTCGTATATCTGGAAAACATTCAGAAAATATTTTATAATGTAAGTGGTTACATTTAAGGGGGAATGCGTATGTTTTCAGTTCAACCAATCGCATTTGTACATAATGAAAGAAAGGAAATAAAAGATGATGAGTGGGGAGAAGTAAGATCCCGTATAACTTTAACTGAAATGTATGCAGAAGAAAGTATACAAGGGATTGAAGATTTTTCTCATATTGAAGTTGTTTTTTATTTTCATAAAGTAACTGACGAGCAAATTCAGTATTTTGCTAGACATCCTAGAAATAATAAGGATTATCCTGAAGTAGGTATTTTTGCACAGCGCGGAAAAAATCGCCCGAATCGCATAGGTGTAACAATTGTAAAGGTGATCAAAAGAGAAGGTAAATCAATTATTGTTGAGGGATTAGATGCTATTAATGGTACTCCTATATTGGATATAAAACCAATAATGAAAGAGTTTATGCCGAAAGAAGAAATACACCAGCCTAAATGGGCAACGGATATAATGAGACAGTATTGGAAGGGGAATGGAGTAAAATGAGAATATATGAGGCAACAATTGCAGATTTAGAGGGACTAGCATCAGTTTTTAATAACTATCGCATGTTTTATAGGCAGGATTCTGATTTAGAAGGTGCAAAAGTATTTTTACGAAATCGAATTGAGAAAAAAGAGTCCGTTATTTTCGTAGCAGTTGAAGGCGGCGAATATATTGGATTCACGCAACTATATCCATCATTTTCTTCCATTTCAATGAAAGAATTATGGATTTTAAATGATTTATTTGTACAAGCGGCGAAGCGTGGAGCCGGAACAGGTAAAAAATTATTAGAAGCTGCTAAAGAATACGCATTAGAAAATGGAGCAAAAGGTGTAAAATTGCAAACAGAGATTGATAATTTATCAGCACAACGATTATACGCTGAAAATGGCTATTTGAGAGATAATCGTTATTTCCATTACGAATTAACGTTTTAAAAAATTAAGTTGAAAGAGGCATTTTCAAGAAAAAGAATTTCTTTGTAATGAGAAATTCTTTTTTATTTTTGCCTAAATTAAAAAATACATTAATGAAAACGATATTTATTTATTGTTAAGCGATAAACGTTGTGATAAAATTATGTTGCCATTAAATAAGTGAGGTATTGTAAATGAATCTTAAACGAAGTTCAACAACGTTCTTAAAAGTAATTATTTTTCTTGCTGGAATTTCAGTACTTGCTTTATGCATATTTTTAGTGCCGGAAATGGCGAATTTCGCAGCAAATTTGTATCCTAATATTGCTCCGATGAAATATCTTGTTTTCATTGTGATGTATGGAGCAGCTGTGCCTTTTTATGTTGCTCTTTATCAGGCTTTCAATCTTTTACAGTACATTGATGAGAACACAGCGTTCTCGGAATTATCAGTAAAGGCGTTAAAGAATATAAAGCGCTGTGCAATTACAATCAGTGGTTTGTATGTATTAAGTTTGCCACTTTTTTATTTTATAGCGAAAAAAATGGACCCTCCTATTGGGTTAGTGGGACTCATTATCGTTTTTGCTTCGCTCGTTATCGCCGTTTTTGCTGCTATCCTCCAACGACTTCTACAAGAAGCAATTCACATAAAATCAGAAAATGATTTGACGGTCTGAGGTGGCGGATATGACAATCATTATTAATATTGACGTCATGTTAGCAAAACGAAAAATGAGTGTAACGGAGCTTTCAGAGAAGGTTGGAATTACGATGGCGAATCTTTCTATTTTGAAAAATGGGAAAGCAAAAGCGGTTCGTTTTTCAACATTAGAAGCGATATGTAAAGCTTTGGAGTGTCAGCCAGGGGATATTTTGGAGTATAAAAACGATGAGAATACTCAATAAAAACAGATAACAAATGTAAATAATAGAAGTCAATAAAGAAGGGATAGCCACTAAGCTATTCCTTCTTTACGTTAATTGCTGTTACTAATAAAAAATATAATTTGAATTGCAATGTTTGCGTATCAAAAGGGAACTTGCTACCTTTTGAGGTGATCTGTTTTGTGGAATACAATTATTTGCCAAAAAGGTTATTTTAACTATGTTTTAAATTATTTCGGGTGAATCAAAATTTTCATTTGTATTATAGTTGATTTAAAACCCAGTTTGTTGCATCTTCAAAGTTATCTGCAATGTAGTTTGGTTCAATATGTGCCCATTTGTCTCGGTACGTATGCAAAGCATCATACCCAGCGCCTGTTCGGACTAGAATCGTAGTCGCATTTACTTTTGCTCCTGCAACAATATCAGTCCAACGATCACCAACTACAGCACATTGTGTTAAATTAAGTCCATGTTTTTTTGCTGCTTTAAGCAGCATGCCTGTACTTGGTTTACGGCATTCACAACCATCACCGTGTTTATGAGGACATACATAAATATCATCAAAACCGAAGCCTTCTAATTCTTGTACAAAATCGGCTACAGTTGCTATTCCATCTGCGATACCGGGTTGATTTGTGAAAGAGAAAATTTTTATATTTTTAGCTTTTAGTTTTTGCAAGGATGTTTTTGTGAATGGAAATAATGTAAAAGATCCTGGATAATGTATTGTAGTGTCACCACCAATTGTACCGTCACGATCAATGAAAATTGCTTTAATGTTTGTCATAGTTATAGTCCCTTCACTTTATAAAGTAGTTTAAAAATATTTTACAAATCGGTAGCCATTTACTTCATATCCTAATTTTTTGTAAAAAGGATGAGCTTCTACTCTTTTTGTTCCACTAACTAGCCATGTGCCAATGCAATTATGTTTCTTTGCTAATTGCTCGGCATAATCCATCAAAACTTGTCCAATGCCTTTCCGTCGTATGTTAGAATCAACGCTAATAATTGAAATCTCTCCATAACGTGTTACATCTTCTAAATTTTCACGTATACGAAATCCAAGTAATCCAAATATAGCTTCTTTTTCCTCGTAAACATATAAAAAATCAAACGGACTCATTTGTACGAATTGTAATCGGTTGTTCATATCTTCATAGGAAATAGAGGAACCTTTTAATTCTTTCGTTAAAGAACAAAGTGCGTCTATATCATCTATCGTTGCTTCACGAATTTGAAAAGACATATTATCCACTCCAATAAAATGTAATCAAACATTTAATATTCTGTTAAAAAATGTTTTTTCCTGCTATGAAAATAAATATTTTATAATGATATATAGATAGCTATATGTTATTCTTTTCCTTGATTGTATTAGAAATGGAAAGAAGGGGAATGCATGTTAAAAGTAAATATCCGCTCAGCTGGATATGAAATAGGCGAAAAAATAATTCATGATATAGCTTTTTCTATCGAAAAAGGTGAACTAGTTGCTCTTATTGGAGCAAATGGTGCTGGGAAGAGTACGACGATTAAAACGATACTCGGATTACTTGTAAATATGGACGGTGAAATATCATTCGGTGAAAAGAAAAATCCGTATGCATACGTACCAGAACATCCAACATACTATGATTACTTGACGCTCTGGGAACATATTGAATTATTAATGGCAGCTCGTGGAAGTGAAATGGGAAGTTTGGAAGAACGAGCGGAACAATTATTACATACTTTTCGAATGAATAAGCATAAACATGAGTATTTATCAAAGTTTTCAAAAGGCATGAAACAAAAATCGATGCTAATATTGGCGTTTTTAACTGAGCCAGATTTTTATATCATTGACGAACCTTTTATCGGTTTAGATCCAGTAGCTACGAAAGAGTTTTTAAATTATTTATATAAAGAAAAAGAGCGCGGGGCAGGAATTTTACTTTGTACGCACGTATTAGATACTGCTGAAAAAATTTGTGAAAGATTTTTACTCATTTCACAAGGTACATTAGTCGCAGATGGACATTTAGAATCTATTCAAATATTAGCGGAAATGCCGGGTAGTTCATTATTAGACTGCTTTGATGTAATTGTAAGGCGTGAACAACATGATTAAACAACAATTTTATAAGAGATTACGCCATGAACTCCAGCGGAAATGGAAGTCTATATATTCGGTAACAGATTGGACAGTCGCATTATATATTATTATTCCAGCACTTATATTTATGGGAATCTATTATCGATCGCTATGGATAAATGAATTATCAACGGAAGAGACGATTTATTTCGGATTAGGATTACTCGCATTTTATTTAGTAACATATCCAAGAGGAGTTCGTTCATTTTTTGAGCAAGCGGATAGTTTATTTTTAATTTCGTATGCAACACATATGCGAAAATTAGTCCAGTATGGCATGATGTACACAGTTGTTCGAATAGCGATAACGAATATAATAGTAGTCGTTATTATGTTACCGGTGTTGATGAAAAGTATCGAAGTAACAGAGATACAAGTCCTATTATTTTGGGTATTCTTTACTATATTTCGATTTATGTTGTCGTTGTTAACGAGATTTGTTCATGTACATGTGGGGAAACGATGGATTTTATGGATTGTAAAAAATGTAGTATTTTCTATGAGCGTGTCCTTTTTTGGAATTAGTTTATTTTTTATTTATAAAAATCCGTTGTATTCAATTTTATTTATCGGTCTAGTAATTTTCTTAAGTAGTGTATTAGTAAAAGAGAAAATGAATTATAAAAAGTTCTTTTTTAAAGAAATCGAGAAAGAAAAGGAGGAAAGCATGCGCTGGACGAGCGGAATTATGCAAGTTGGTGGTCATGCGGCTAAACCGAGTAGTTCGAATAAAAAACCGTGGATGTTTCCGCGCTCTAAAAGACTTTTAGGGAAAAAAGCTGATTCTCGTATTGTCGAATCTTTTTTGAAAGAATTTTTCCGTACAAGTACTGCACGAATATTTTATATTCAAATTGTATGTATCAGTACTGCAAGTATAATTATGACTCCAAGGTGGATTGCAGCTATTGTTCTCGTATTTGCTGTAGTTGCAATTTCTCGCTATGCACGTGATTATTGGAATGAATTTACGAATAAGATGTTTCTTCGTTTATATTGTGATGAAGGGAAATTACTATTGTTAAGATGGAAGGCAGATCGTTATTTATTACTACCAGCAATACTTTTATATGGAATAGTTATACTTTCACAGTTTTATTTATTGCCAGCTGTGGTAGGCAGCGTTGTTTTTATTTTATTAATTGTATGGATTGTATTTGTACCATTAAAAAAGAGCCATTGACGGCTCTTTTTCTAGTCTGTAACACATTGATAAATAAAATATACTAAAACGAGTATACTTGCGGCGGAATACATGACATCTAAAGTCATCTGATCGCCTCCTTATTGTTGTTGTATTTTTATTGTATGAAATCTTACAATTTCATATTCAAGTGAAAAATATGTGAACGTTAACAAAAATGTAAAGTGCAAAAATTACAATCATTTTGTATAATAGAAGAAACCACCGTTATATAAAAAATAATGAGTGAAAGGGGAGGGAACATAAATGCCAAATTGGTTTAGAAAAACCTTAGTCGCATTAATTACCGTGTTTACATTTGGTTTAGTGACGCCTCCTTCCATATTACTTGATAATGCCAAAGCTGCGGACAAGCCTACGAGCACAGCTGGGCAACAAAGTTTGGAGAGCACGTCCTATACATATGAAGAAACGAATGACAGGTTAACCACCGATACTTTTATTACTTATGCAATGCAAGAAGCAGAGAAGCAGTCGATGCAAAAGTTTGGTACTAAAATTGGTCCAGTAATTGAAGATGAGTTTAAAGATGTAATATTACCGAAAATTGAAGAGGCAATTGCTGAGCTTGCTAGTGATGTACCAGAAGATTCACTACAATCATTAGCGATTTCTCAAAAACCAGCTGGTGGAAATAATGAGAAGATTTTTCACGTCTACGATACGAAATCTGGAAATGATTTATTGCGTTTCCATGTAAGAAGAGATCATCCACCGCAAGATGGTTATTATTTTAATTTCCATTACCACCGTTTTGATGATGGATACTCTGGACATCATGAGTTAGGAAATATTTATTGGAATACGAATGTACCACCGAAATGGTTGTCTTAAAAAGAACAAGAGAAAATCTTGTTCTTTTTTATTTTTATAGAAGGGACAGACAACTATGTTGTTGAATAACATAGGTTTAGAAAAAAGAAGCAAAGGGAGTATGGGAATGCAAAAATATATTGTTTTTGACTTTGATGGCACATTAGTAGATTCACAAAATATATTTGTACCGATTTATAATCAACTTGCTGAAAAACATGGGTATAAAGCAGTAAAGGAAGACGAAATTGAACATTTACGTAAATTAACGATGCCAGAGAGATGTAAACAACTTAATGTACCACTGTATAAACTACCGATATTAGCGTTGGAATTTTATAAATTATATCAGCCTGCTATAAAAAATCTCGTTTTGTTCCATGGGATGAAAGAAGTATTAGATGAACTACATAAAAAAGGCTACGGAATTGCAGTCATATCATCGAACTCAGAAGAGCATATTCGGGCGTTTTTACACAAGAATGGTATCGAAAATATTCAAGAAGTGTATTGTTCTAAAAATTTGTTTGGTAAAGATAAAATGATAAAAAGATTTTTGAAATCAAAAAAAATAACAGAGAAAGATATGTTATATGTCGGTGATGAACAGCGAGACGTAGCAGCGTGTAAAAAGGCTGGAGTGAACGTAATTTGGGTATCTTGGGGATATGATGTTATTGAAACAGTGAAAAAAGATGCACCAGATTACATGGTTCATAAGCCGATGGAAATTGTGCAAGTAGTACAAGGAGCGTATTCTTAATATGAATACACTGCGAGCAGGCATTCATCATATTGAATTTTGGGTAGCAAATTTAGAGGAATCCATTTCTTTTTATAATAAGTTGTTTTCCATAATTGGGTGGAGAAAGTTAAATGAAGTAGCATATAGCACAGGAGAAAGTGAAATATACTTTAAAGAAGTAGATGAGGAAATTGTAAGGACGTTAGGGCCTAGACATATTTGTTATCAAGCTATTCATAGAGAAGTAGTTGATGAAGTAGCAGATTTTCTTTCTAGTACGAAAGTGAAGGTAATACGTGGTCCAATTGAAATGAATCATTATTCGGAAGGTTATTATACGATTGATTTTTACGATCCGAATGGATTTATTGTAGAAGTTGCCTATACACCAAATGCAGAAATGTAAGGGGAATAGATATGAAGATAATTACAGCATGGCAAAATAATATACAAATAGTAAAAGATGCAGTGGATATTAAAGAAATTTCTAAAGGTTTTTCGCCTGATAAGAAATATATAATTACGAGTACGAATAATGAAAAATATTTATTGCGGACAGGCGATATAAAAGAGTATGAAAGAAAGAAAATAGAGTTTCAAATTTTAAATGAAATGCAAAATCGTAGTGTGCAAGCACAAAAACCAATTGAAATGGGTTTGTTGGCAGAAGAAGGTTTATGCTATGGCATTTTTTCATATTTAGAAGGGGAGGATGCGAAGAAGCTATTGCCTACGTATTCACCAAAAGAACAATATGATATTGGTATAGAGGCAGGAAAAGATTTAGCAAAAATGCATACATATGAAGCTCCTAATAATATACTTCCATGGTATGAAAGAGCAATGAAAAAACATAGTAAATATTTAGAGGCATATAAAACATGTGGAATAAACATAAAAAATGATGATAAAATCATAAAGTTTATTGAAGAAAATGAAATATCTTTAAAGAACCGCCCAAATCGATTTCAACACGATGATTTTCATTTAGAAAATATAATTGTACGGGATGGAAAATATGTAGGTGTTGTTGATTTTAATGGCTACGACTGGGGCGACCCACTTCATGATTTTGTGAAAATTGCACTGTTTGCAAGGGACATTAGTATTCCGTATTCAATCGGACAAATAGAAGGATACTTTAATAGGAAAATACCAGAGGAGTTCTGGAAATTATACACAGTGTACGTTGGTATGACAGTTTTCTCCTCAGTTGTCTGGACATTACGAGCAGCACCGCATATGTTAGAGGATATGTTAGAGCGTCTTACTATAGTTTTAGAGGATCATAATAACTTTGAGTTATCGAAGCCAATTTGGTTTCAACCAGATAAGATTGATATGAAATAGAAAAGGTAGGTGTGATTCGCACCTACCTTTATTTTTTACCATCAAAATACTTATTTAATTTTCTTAAATGTAAGCGGCTGAGTACTTAATGTAGCTGGTACATGTAACTGAAGGGATGGGAATTCACCACTTACATTCATTTCATAAGCGAATAATAAGCTCATTTTCATTTGGAATAAGTCAACTTTTGCAGAGAAGATGTCGTAATGATGATGCCCTAATTGAATATCCATTTCCATAAATTGTGCATATAACGAATCATCTCGTTTGTATACTTGTAATGTTCCGTATGCAGGATGTTCAAAAGTACCAGTATAATCCTCTAACTTGTGCGAAGGTGTAGTCCCTTTAATTTGTTCAGGGAGGGATTCAGTTGCTTCTTTCATCATTTCCTTCATTTTTTTAGTATCTTCTACAGCACGTTTATGCCAATCAATGGATTCTAATTCAAGTAGTTCGTCATAAATTTGATTAGCGAGATAAGTAGGAAGTAATGTTCCTCCAGCATTCGTTAAAATGACAAGGCCTATGTTTTCTGTTGGTATGAATGAAACAAGCGCTGAAAATCCATCGATATTACCGCCATGATGAATCACTTTTTTACCACGATAAGCGCTAATAAACCAACCAAGACCGTAACTATTTAATGGAGATTCAGGGAGTGATAAAACCGGTTGGTCTGGAATTGAATTGTGTGGTGTATACATTTGTTGTAATAATTCAGAGGAGATTAATTCATGATCTCCAAATTTTCCTTCATTTAAGTGGAGAAGTACCCAATTTGCCATATCTTCAATTGTGGAATTAATACACCCAGCAGCGCCAACTGTATCGATGTTACGGAATGGAACTGCTTTTATTTCACCGTCATTTTCAATGTAAGGTAAAGCATAATCATCTGTAGTTTGTGAATCGTTAACAGAGAAGTTTGTATGTCTCATATTTAAAGGTTCTAAAATATGTTCTGTAGTGTATTGCTCCCACGTTTGATTTGTAATGTTTTCAACAATGTAGCTAATTGTTGCATACATTAAGTTGTTATATAGAAATGCAGTTCGGAACGGTGCATCAAGTGGTAAATGTTTTATTTTTTCAACGAGATCTTTTCGAGATAAGGAAGAACTGTACCAAAGAGCCTCATGACGACTCACTCCAGTTCGATGAGAAGCTAAATCCCGTCCTGTAACTTGTGAGCTAGCAAGTAGTTCAGATAAAGTAAAGTTAGGTATATAAGACTGGATAGGGGTATCCCAATTAAACTTTTTTTGCTGTGCTAACAAGCTTAATGAAAGTGTGCCAAATGCTTTCGTTGAGGAACCGATTGCGAATCGAGTATTCGGTGTAACAGCCTCTTTTGTTTCTATATTACGATAGCCAAAACCTTCTGAAATAATAACTTCACCGTCTTTTATAACAGCGACAGCAGCACCAGGAACATTTAAATCCTTCATCATTTTTTCAACCGTTGTTTGTAAAGAAGTCATAACAGGCGTTTCAATTTTAGACATACTTCTAACCTCCAAATATAAATTTTGTTCTACCGCACTATACTTTCGGTAATAGAAAATGAAAACCTTTTTATATTCGGAAAGTTAATAATTTTGTAAGAATTAGCGCAAGAAATTTTATTAATTAGGATTATTAAATTTATCATTTTTCATGTTATGATAAATTGCATATACGATTGAAAGAAGGTTTTCCTACATATGAAACATGCTGAAAATGAATACTTAAATTTATGCCGCCATGTAATGGAACATGGTACGAAGAAAGAAGACCGTACAGGGACAGGCACTGTATCTGTATTTGGATATCAAATGCGTTTTGATCTAAGTAAAGGTTTTCCTTTATTAACAACAAAGAGAGTACCGTTTCGCCTTGTAGCAAGTGAACTGCTTTGGTTTATGAAAGGTGATACAAATATTCGCTATTTATTGCAGCATAATAATAACATTTGGAATGAATGGGCTTTTAAGAGCTGGGTAGAAAGTGATGAGTATACTGGTCCTGACATGACTGATTTTGGTCTTCGCTCACAACAAGATGAAGAATTTAAAGTACAGTACGACGAGCAAATGGAATTGTTTAAAAAGAACGTTTTAGAAGATGATGAGTTCTCAAATAAATATGGTTATTTAGGAGACGTTTACGGTAAACAGTGGCGTGCTTGGAAAACGACAGCTGGTGAGACACTTGATCAATTAAAAGATGTAATTGAAATGATTAAAAAAACACCAGACTCACGTCGTTTAATCGTTTCTGCTTGGAATCCAGAAGATGTACCAAGTATGGCCTTACCGCCTTGTCATACGCTATTCCAGTTTTATGTAGCAGATGGAAAGCTTTCTTGTCAGTTATATCAAAGAAGTGGTGACATATTCCTTGGAATTCCATTTAACATTGCAAGTTACTCACTACTAACACATTTAATTGCACATGAATGCGGACTTGAAGTGGGAGAATTTGTTCATACAATTGGTGATGCACACATTTATACAAATCATTTTGAACAAGTAGAAAAGCAATTGGCACGTGAACCACGTCCATTCCCGAAACTTACATTAAATCCAGATGTGAAATCTGTTTTCGATTTTGAAATGGAAGATTTAACGATTGAAGGATACGATCCGCATCCAGCAATTAAAGCACCGGTTGCAGTATAATTGTAGAGGAGATGAAAAAATGATTGTTTCATTTATGGTCGCTATGGACGAAAATAGAGTAATTGGTAAAGATAATAATTTACCTTGGCGTTTACCGAGTGAATTACAATACGTGAAGAAAACAACGATGGGTCACCCGCTTATTATGGGAAGAAAGAACTATGAAGCGATTGGTAGACCACTGCCTGGAAGACGTAATATTATTGTAACTCGTAATGAAGGGTATCATGTTGAAGGCTGTGAAGTTGTTCATTCTGTAGAAGAAGTGTTCGAACTATGTAAAAATGAAGAAGAGATTTTTATTTTTGGTGGAGCGCAAATTTACGATCTCTTTTTACCTTATGTAGACAAGTTATATATAACAAAAATCCATCATGCATTTGAAGGAGATACATTCTTCCCAGAAATAGATATGACAAATTGGAAAGAGATTTTTGTAGAAAAAGGTTTAACGGATGAAAAAAACCCGTATACGTATTATTACCATGTATATGAGAAACAACAATAATAAAAAAGATTGATGTGAGAATTCGCATCAATCTTTTTATTTATATTCACTAATATAAGTTTATAGATGAGATTCGATAGTGCTATAATGATAGGTAGCATGTAAAAATGCTAAAATTTTCAAAAGTACTAATATAGAAAGAGGAGGAGAATCGATTGAGAAAGATATGGGGGATTCTTTTTCTTTGCTTAGCATTCATGTTAGTTGGATGTGGTAAAGAAGAAAAACCACAAGAAGCGTTTGATACATATGTAAAAGCGTGGAATAAACAAAAATTTGCAGATATGTATGATCAACTATCAAAAAATGCAAAAAAAGATATTTCAAAGAAAGAGTTTACTGAGAAATATGAAAAAATTTATTCTGGTATCGAAGTGAAAGACTTAAAGGTAGAAACAGGGGAAGTAAAAGAAGATAAAAAAGATGAAGGTCCTGTTCCTTTTAAAGTAAGCATGGATACAGTTGGTGGTAAAATTACATTTGGTCATGAAGCAAAAATGGTGAAAGAAAAAGATGGAGATAAAGAATCTTGGAAAATAGATTGGACTCCTGATTTTATTTTCCCAGGCATGACGAAAGATAGTAAAGTGCGTATGCAGACAACACAGCCAAAACGTGGTGAAATATACGATCGTAATGGAAAAGGTCTTGCAACGAATGGGAAAGCTTCTGAAATCGGATTGATTCCTGAAAAGTTAGGCGATACTGCTCCGCAAACGAAAGAAACAGTAGCGAAGTTATTAAATATGTCTGTAGAAGAAATTGATCAAAAATTAGCTGCTAAATGGGTAAAACCAGGGTATCTCGTACCAATTGGAATTTTGCCTGAAGGGGCAACACAAAATACGTACATTGATTTACCAGGTGTTTCAACAAAACCTGTAAATGTTCGTACATATCCGTTAGGGGAAGCGGCAGCTCATCTGACTGGTTATATTGGAAAGGTAAATGCTGAAGATTTAAAAACGCTACAAAAGAAAGGCTATCAAGCTGATGACCCAGTTGGTAAAGCTGGTTTAGAGCAAGTATTAGAGGAAAAGTTACGCGGTAAAAAAGGTGGCCGTGTCTTTGTAGAAGATGCGCAAGGAAAAGAAATTAAAAACTTGGCAAAAACAGATGCTGTTGATGGAGAAAATGTAACTTTAACTATTGATAGTGCTGTTCAAGAAAAAACGTATAATGAAATGAAGGGTGAAGCTGGTTCAAGTGCAGCAATTAATCCGAAAAGTGGAGAAACAATTGCACTAGTAAGTAGTCCAGCATATGATCCTAATATAATTGCACGAGGGACATCGAAGGCACAACGCGAAGCTTGGAATAATGATCCGAAAAAACCAATGACAAATCGCTTTACACAATTGTCGGTACCAGGTTCTGTATTTAAACCTATTACAGCTGCAATTGGTCTTGAAACGAAAACGATTGATCCAAAAGAAGAGTTGAAAATTGAAGGATTAAAATGGACAAAAGATTCTTCTTGGGGTAATTACTATGTAACGCGTGTGAAAGATGCAAATCCGATTGATCTTGATAAGGCGATGAAATACTCGGATAATATTTACTTCGCACAAGAAGCTTTGAAAATCGGAAAAGACAAGTTTATGAGTGAAGCAAAAAAATTCGGATTCGATGAGAAACTACCAATTGAATATGGATTCCCTGCTTCTAAAATTGCAAATGACGGCATTAAAAATGATATTCAAATGGCAGATACGGGATATGGACAAGGACAAGTATTAATGACTCCTCTTCATTTAGCTTTAACGTATGCGCCAATTGTAAATGATGGAACGATTCCGTCACCGTATATTATTAAAACAGATAAACAACCAAAAGCTTGGAAAGAAAATGTAATTTCTAAAGGAAATCAGGATATATTAAAAACTGCAATGACGAAAGTAATTAATGATCCAGATGGTACAGGGAAAATTGCTAAAATTGATGGCATGACTCTTGCTGGAAAAACAGGTACAGCGGAATTAAAAGTATCAAAAGAGGCCGAAGGAAAAGAACTAGGTTGGTTCGCTGCATTTGATTTAAATTCCCCAGATATGGTCATTACAATGATGATTGAAGATGTAAAAGGTAGAGGCGGAAGTAATATTCCAGCTGAAAAAGTAAAACATGTATTTCAAAAATAATATGTAATAGTAGGCTATCTCTATAAGTTGTAGAGGTAGCCTATTTATATGAAAGAGTTTGTAATATCCGTATACTAAATTTTAAGGAAACAAAGTAAATCATTAACTTACGAAAAAAAAGTAGCTATTTTTTATTGACATTGATTAAAACTTTTTGTATTATACTTACATAAGGTAAGTTATTAACTTTTGAAAAATAAATCTTGAATTAAAGATAAAGAGAAAAAAGGGAGAGAATACAATGACAAAAGTACTATTTATCACAGCAAATCCAAATTCAGCAGAAGGTTCTTTCGGAATGGCAGTAGGGGAAGCTTTCATCGAAGCTTATAAAAACGAACATCCACAAGACGAAGTTGTAACAATTGATTTATTCAACACTACAGTACCAGCAATTGATGCAGATGTATTTGCTGCTTGGGGTAAATTTGCAGCAGGTGAAGGCTTTGAAGCTTTAACTGAAGTTCAACAACAAAAAGTAGCAGCAATGAACACAAACTTAGAAACATTTATGAATGCAGATCGTTATGTATTCGTAACTCCAATGTGGAACTTTAGCTATCCACCAGTAGTAAAAGCATACTTAGATAACGTAGCAATCGCAGGTAAAACATTCAAATATACTGAAAATGGTCCAGTCGGCTTATTAGAAGGTAAAAAAGCGCTTCACATTCAAGCAACAGGTGGCGTATATTCTGAAGGAGCATACGCAGCTGTAGACTTCGGTCGCAATCACTTAAAGACTGTATTAGGATTTGTCGGTGTAAATGATACTGAATATATTGCAGTTGAAGGTATGAATGCAAACCCTGAAAAAGCACAAGAAATTAAAGAAGCAGCAATTGCTAATGCTCGTGAATTAGCAAAACGTTTCTAATATAGAATGCTTAAAAAGTCCGAACACTTGCTGTTTGGACTTTTTTTCTTCTTTTTCCTTCGTTTGTCTAGTATAATGAAGGTCGGAATGATAATAGGTGGGGGTTCTGTATGATTCAAACGTTTTTTAAAATCTTTTATTTAATTTTAATCGTAATTGCGATTACACCGAGAATGTGGCGTCTTAAAAGACAAGTAAATACGATGGCGCCAAAAGAAAAAGACAATGCTGTGTATAAAACGACAAATTGGTTTGGTAAGAAAATGGTACGTGTAGCTGGAGGGGCAGTAGAAGTGAAAGGACTTGAAAATGTTCCGAAAGACAAGCCAGTACTAGTTGTAAGTAATCACCAAAGTAATATGGATATCCCTGTTTTACTAGGTTACTTAAATAAACCAATTGGATTCGTTTCAAAAGCAGAGATTAAAAAGTTCCCAGTTGTACCAACTTGGATGGAACTGATGAATTGTGTATTTATGGATCGTAGCGATCGTCGTCAATCTCTTCAAGCGATTAAAGATGGAATTGAACTATTAAAGAATGGACATTCTATCGTAATTTTCCCTGAAGGAACGAGAAGTAAGGGTGGCGAAGTTGGAGAGTTTAAGGCTGGTAGTTTTCATCTGGCAGTAAAGTCAGGTGTAGCAATTTTACCTGTAACATTAGATGGTACATATAAGATGTTTGAAGCGAATGGAAATCGTATGAAGCCAGCTCATGCAACAGTAACAATTTCTAAGCCGATTACACCTGAAGATTATGCGAATATGGATATTAAAGAATTAACGAAGCATACACAGGAAGTTATTGCCTCACAATTACATAAGTAATAAAAAAGGATTCAGCTTATCGTAAGCTGAATCCTTTTTTATTATGCTGTAGGTAAGACATAAAAGAGTACACAGAAGAACATCATCGCACTACCACCTAAAACGAACAGGTGCCATATGGCATGGTTGAAAGGTAGCTTTTCCCAAAGGAAGAATATAGCTCCAACAGAATATAAAATTCCACCTGCTAAAAGTAGTGAAAAACCATGTCCAGTTAGATTTTCATAAAGTGGTTTAATAGCAACGATTATGAGCCATCCCATAATGATGTAACATAAAGTTGAAGCCTTTATAAAGCGACGTACAAAGAAAATTTTGAAGACGATACCTCCGATTGCTAGTGTCCATATTATAGCAAGCAACGTCCATCCTAATGGGCCACGAAGTGTAATAAGTAGAAAAGGAGTATACGTGCCAGCAATCAATAAGTAAATGGCTGAATGATCTAAAATAGTAAATATTTTTTCTACTTTAGGATGATGAATGCTATGTAGCAATGTTGAAAACAAGTACAGTAAGAACATACTTACACCATAAACAGTAAATGCAACTACGGCTGATGCGGTACCGTGCTTAGAAGCATGAATAATCAATATGATTAAGGCAGGGATGCTTAAAATGGCACCGATACCATGTGTAATTGCATTTGCAATTTCTTCTTTTACAAATTGGGTCATTCGTGTCATTTTTTCAGTCATAATGCAAATCCTTTCTACTATCATAAAATAATATGTCATTTCCCTTACCATATCATACACAAGAGCAATAGAAAATGAAATTTGTATAATTGATTATATTTTTGAATTTTTTTGACAAAAGACAATGGATTTGTTGACGTTTTCAAACTTTTTTGACAAAATAAAATTATGTAATAGTAGGACAAGGAAACTACTAATAAAGGGGATGGGGAAATGTTTTCAAATATTGGCTTTCCAGGGTTAATTTTAATTTTAGTAGCAGTACTCATTTTATTTGGACCTAAAAAATTGCCGGAAATCGGGAAGGCTTTAGGGGAAACGTTAAAAGAGTTTAAAAAATCAACGAAAGAATTGACAGATGACGCATTTCAAGAAAAGGAAAAGAAAGAAAAAATGTAGTGTATTTTCCTTGTAATGGATAAATAAAGTGTGGTGAACGAGATGGAAAATCGGGAAATGAGCGTAGTAGAACATATTGTTGAGCTTCGAAAAAGAGTAATATATACGGTGTTATCCTTTGTACTATTTTTAATTATTGGATTTACTTTTACAAAGGATATTTATTTTTGGCTTGTAAAAGATTTACCAATGAAATTAACTGTTCTCGGTCCAAGTGATGTATTGTGGATTTTTTTCTCGATTGCTACAGTATTTGCTATCGTTTGTACAATTCCTTTTGCTGCTATACAAATTTGGTTATTTGTAAAACCGGGTTTACATCCAAATGAACAAAAGATGACAATAATGTATATACCGGTATTGTCTATATTATTTATCGCAGGTTTATGTTTTGGATACTTTATTGTAATGCCGTTTCTATTTCACTTTTTAACTACGATAGGTAATGAAATGTTTAATACGATGTTTACGACAGAAAAGTATTTTCATTTTGTACTTAATTTAACAGTTCCATTTGCTGTGATTTTTGAATTGCCAGTCGTTGTAATGTTTTTAACTAGTATTGGAATACTTACGGCGGAATTTTTAATAAAAATAAGAAGGTATGCTTACGTAGCATTAATTATCATTGCATCTTGTATATCACCGCCAGACTTTTTATCTCATAGTTTAGTTGCAGTGCCGCTTATTTGTATTTATGAAGTAAGTATTGCGTTATCAAAGGTTGTTAGTAAGAGGAAAAAGAAAAGAGAAGAAATGCAGTCGAAAAGTGCCTCGTTATAAAGGCACTTTTTTATTTATTTGTTATACTATAGCTATAAACGTATACAATATATAGAAGAAAAAAATTATAGAATCTCCAAAATTTAGACAAACTTTGCGCTTTTATAAGCTTATACTAAATGTATTAAACAATTGATGGATAATGAGATTCCCGTCTCAGAGATATTTAGAACGGGAAGGTGAATTAGGTGGAGATGAATAGAGTATAAATCTTCTAGCCATAAGGACTACAGAAATCATATAAGTCTGATTTTACTCCACTTTAAACAACGTGTTACAGCGCAAAGTAGAGGAAGTTCAAAAATCCAATGAAAAAGAGGATTGATATTGTGATTACGAAAAGTTTTTATTTCACTCATTCAACAGGGGATTGCATTAAAATATTTGAAATCCCTGTCCTACAGGCACAGCATCCATTATCGTTTCTAATTCAGTCTCGTCTTCAATTATTTATTGCAAAAATTCAAAAACAAAAACACCCAAGATTTTCGTATTCTTTCCGTGAATATTTACAAAATTGTTTGAAGTGGAATGATTATTTAAATGTATATAAAACAAATACCCTTGAAAAAAATGCATGATACGAAGTACGGACAGGGTTAGTAAACTCTGTCTTTTTCATTTTAGATATGAAAATATAATTAATTTGATGAAATTTCGTTCCAAATTGTTGAAAGCAATGGGAATACTAGTATAATAACAAGGAGAGCGTATTGGAAAGGGAAGAAGTATAGTATGCAAAAAATTAAAATTGTAACAGATTCAACGGCAGATTTATCACAAGACGTAATCGAAAAGTATGACATTCATGTTTTACCATTATCAATCTCTGTAAATGGACAAACATATTTAGATCGCGTTGATTTACAACCTGACGAATTTATTGAAGAAATGATTAAATCAGAGGAATTACCAAAAACATCACAACCAGCTATGGGTACATTTGTAGAAATGTATGACAAGCTAGGGGAAGATGGAAGCGAAGTCCTTTCTATCCATATGACAAGTGGAATGAGCGGTACTGTAGCAACTGCAAATAGCGCTGCATCAATGACTGATACAAAAGTAACAGTTGTTGATTCTCAATTTATTACACATGCTTTAGCATATCAAGTAATTGAAGCTGCAAAAATGGCAAATGACGGACGCTCACTAGAAGAAATTTTAAAACGTGTAGATGAAGTAAGAAAGAATACTCGTTTATATGTAGTGGTGGATACATTAGAAAACTTAGTGAAGGGTGGACGTATCGGTAAAGGAAAAGCGTTTATCGGTTCGCTACTTAATATAAAGCCAATTGCTAGTCTTGAAGACGGTGTTTATAATCCTGTAACGAAAGTTCGTAGCCAAGGCCAAATTGTAAAAACATTAGCTAAGTTATTTGAGCAAGATACGGCTGGAAAAGTCGTAAAAGCTGTTGCAATTCCGCATGCGAAAGCAATTCCTTTAGCTGAAAGTATGAAAGCGGCGGTTGAAAAAGTGAGTGGATTTGCTCAATCAGAAATTTTCTATACAACGCCTATTATTAGTACTCATACAGGTCCGGGCGCAATCGGATTTATGTATTTAGCAGAGTAATAAAAAAGCTACTTGAAAATATATTTCAAGTAGCTTTTTTATGTAAATAGAAAGTAAGAAATAAGAAGAGCTACACAGGCACTACCGCTAATGATATAGCGAGTCTGTAAATATTCATTCATAGAAAACACCCTTTATCCCGCTATTTGCGGACAGTAAAACTCTCTACCTCAAATTTAGCTGGAGCAAAGAGGTTAGGTAGCGGGCTGCCCGTAAAAGCTTGATTGGTGAAGGCAAATAATCAGTGGGGATGAAGAAAACCCACTAATTAAATTTTCACTATAGGATTTTCTATATTATATGTTGGATATAGAAAATCAGTCATTACGTTACACATGTAAAGTTTCAATTTTTTCGTTTATTTGCTTATTATTTGTTGCGTTACTATAAATAAAAGTTTGACCTAAAAAGAGTACATGCAGTTGTTCCCACGGTAACATGCGCAAATTCCAATTATTTCGAAGTCTAGTTATTGCTTCACGAGGTGTTTCATCGGCGAGTGCAAAAGCTCCGTAATGCATTGGTATAAAATGCGTAGCGTTTAAGTCTAAATAAGCTTGCACGGCCTCTTCAGGTGAAACATGAGATACTTTCATAAACCATTCTGGTTCATAAGCGCCAATGGGCATAAGAGCAATATCAATTAAAAAGCGTTCACCAATTTCTTTGAAACCTTGGAAATAGCCACTGTCACCACAAAAATATATGGTTTCCATAGTCGTTTCATTATCAATAATCCATCCACCCCAGTGAGACGTATTCATATCAAATAAGAATCTTCTCGTCCAGTGCTGAGCAGGTACGAAGTGAAAAGAAACTTCGTTAATTATCGTACTTTCCCACCATTTATACTCTTCTACATGTTTAAATTTCTTACGAGTAAATAATTTTTTTAATCCAATAGGTACAAGATATAGAACATCATCATTCAACTGACGAAGAGTTGAAAAATCTAAATGATCATAATGACCATGTGAAATAAGGACAATATCAATTTTAGGTAGTGCTTCTATAGAGAGTCCAGGTTCTGTAAGTCTTGGAACTAGCTTTAATTTATTAGCCCATACTGGATCTGTTAATATATTAAGTCCATTCGTTTGGATAAGAAAAGTGGAATGCCCAATCCATGTGATAGTCGTTTTTTCAACATTACTTTGCAAAAATGCACTTTGTTTAACGGGTGATTGTTCTACTAAGAAAGAAAAATCTTTTTTGTTTTGCTTTCGTTCTTTACGCCAGCGTAAAAAAGAGCGAATTGATTTTTTTGTACTAACATTATCCATATTTTCATAGCGCTTTGCCATGAACATCACCTCATTTAAAATCGTTGTATTTGTATTGTACCGAAATGTTGTTAAGGAATACAGTGTAAAACATGGATTAATGTTTAAGGAATTGTTAAAAAATAGGGAGAGGTATTTACAAAAGTAACAATAAAATTAGTTTTATCACTTTTATTTATAGAAATAATAGTAAAAAAATATATTTTGTCTAGTAATTCGCTTGAAATAAAGAAGTAACATACGTAAATTCGTACGATTTCGTGAACAAATGTAGTAAACAATTTTCTCGTAGTGTTAACTTTTGTTATTATAAACATAACCTATTTAAATTTAGGATAGAGAAAAGAGGTTTATAAATGAAGCGTTATCAAAAAATAATTGGTCTTATGGTTGTATTTTGTCTCTTTGTACTTGCTGGATGTAGTGAATCAGGTTCAAAGCTTCGTAAACCATTAAATTGGGATTTAGAAACCTTCCAATTTACAAATCAAGATGGAAAGCAATTTGGTACAAAAGATTTAAAAGGGAAAGTTTGGGTTGCAGATTTTATGTTCACAAATTGTCAGACAGTTTGTCCACCAATGACTGCAAATATGGCCAAGCTTCAAAAGATGGCAAAAGAAGAGAAATTAGACGTTCAGTTTGTTTCATTTAGTGTAGATCCAGACCTCGATAAGCCAGAAAATCTGAAAGCTTTTATTCAAAAGTTTACAGAGGATACTAGTAACTGGAATTTATTAACGGGGTATTCGTTAGAAGATATTACAAAGTTTTCAAAAGATAATTTCCAATCACTTGTAGATAAGCCGGAGAACGGTCAGGTCATGCATGGTACATCATTTTATTTAATTGATCAAAACGGAAAAGTAATGAAAAAGTATAGTGGCATTAGTAATACGCCATACGAAGACATTATACGTGATATGAAGCGATTAGTGGGTTAAAAATAAGGGTGCATAGCACCCTTATTTTTTTGCATTAGTCTATCGATAAAATGTCATGTTGCTGGGGAAGTTTCGGCGCCCGAATTTCTAATACGCCGTTTTGATAAGAAGCTTTTGCCGCTTTTTTATTAATTGAATACGGCAATTTAATCAATCTTGATGCTTCTGAAATGGAACGTTCTCGGCGATAATAGTTATGGGATGTTTGTTCTTCTTCCTCTTCAAGTATCTCTTCTTTTACAGAGACTTTTAAGTATTCACTTTGTATTTCAATTTGGATTTGTTCTTTTTGTATACCTGGTAGTTCAGCTGTAACAACGAGTTCTTCACCAACTTCATATAAATCTACAGGGAATGTTAATAAACGGTTTCCTTTTTGGAAAAAATGATTTAAATCAGCGATTACATTGCGAAGAGGTGTTTGCTCGAAGAAATCATCAATTTGCTTTAAGTAATTACGAACCGGTGGGCGAGAAGAATCTTTTTTTTCTTCACTCATGGTATTCCCTCCTAGAAATCAATTTGCAATATCATATGACAAAAGCGGAGAAAGGTGAGTGCCTAGTTTTCATGTTTTCATAAAAAATTGTTAAAAATGTGAAATGGAGTGATTTTTTTATAGTTTTTGGTCGCCTTATTCAGTTGATTATGCTAGTATAAATAGGGTTGATATAGTAGTATAGAGACAGAATGAAAACTGAAAGAGGGTAAGAAGTATGTGTGGTTTTGTAGGATGTTTATGTGAAAACCCTAGAGAGTTTTCAGAAACAGAAAAACATCAATTTGAAAATATGAACACGATGATTTTCCACCGTGGTCCAGATGACGAAGGATATTTTCGTGATGAACATGTACAATTTGGCTTCCGCCGTTTAAGCATCATTGACTTAGAGGCAGGACATCAGCCGCTAACTTATGAAAATGATCGATATGTAATTATTTTTAATGGTGAAATTTACAACTATGTAGAATTACGTGAAATGTTACTTGAAAAAGGTGCAACGTTTGCAACGCAATCTGATACAGAAGTTATCATTGCATTGTATGCACATATGAAAGAAAAATGTGTAGATTACCTTCGTGGTATGTTTGCATTTATGATTTGGGATCGTGAAGAAAAGAAACTTTTCGGTGCACGTGACCACTTCGGTATTAAACCTTTATACATCGCACAACAAGGTGATACTACATTCTTCGCATCTGAGAAGAAAAGTATTATGCATGTGATGGAAGATAAAGGCGTTAATCCAACGTCACTACAACATTACTTTACGTACCAATATGGTCCAGAGCCAGAAACTTTAACAATTGATGTTAATAAAATCGAGCCTGGTCATTATTTCGTAAAAGAAATCGGTAAAGAGATGGAAATCCATCGCTACTGGAAACCTTATTTCAACGCTTCAAGTGCAACGAAAGAGGAGCATATCCAAGCAATTCGTGATGTGTTATATGATTCAGTAAAAGTGCATATGCGTAGTGATGTACCAGTAGGTTCATTCTTATCTGGTGGTATCGATTCATCTATCATCGCTTCTATCGCAAGAGAAATGAATCCAAATCTTTTAACATTCT
The DNA here is from genome assembly GCF_051916445.1 of Bacillus cereus group sp. MYBK220-1. NCBI lineage: Bacteria > Bacillati > Bacillota > Bacilli > Caryophanales > Bacillaceae > Bacillus > Bacillus cereus group sp. MYBK220-1. The sequence continues at coordinate 68,320 of NZ_JBQAGQ010000006.1, forward strand.
CTGTTGGTTTTGAGCAACGTGGTTTCAGTGAAGTTGATGTTGCGAAAGAAACTGCTGAGAAATTAGGCGTTAAAAACCATAACGTATTCATTTCAGCGAAAGAATTTATGGATGAGTTCCCAAAAATCATTTGGCATATGGATGATCCTTTAGCTGATCCAGCAGCTGTACCATTGTACTTCGTTGCGAAAGAAGCACGTAAACATGTAACAGTTGTTCTTTCTGGTGAAGGCGCAGACGAGCTATTTGGTGGTTATAACATTTACCGTGAGCCAAATTCACTAAAAATGTTCTCTTACATTCCTAGCCCAGGTAAGAGCGTTCTAAAAGCATTAAGTGGTGCTCTTAAAGAAGGATTTAAAGGTAAGAGCTTCCTAGAGCGTGGATGTACACCAATTGAAGAGCGTTACTATGGAAATGCTAAAATCTTCCGTGAAGAAGAAAAAGCTGAATTAATGAAGTATTACAATGAAAGTGTTAACTATATGGATATCACGAAACCATTGTATAACGAGATTAAAGATTATGATGATGTAAGTAAAATGCAGTACATTGACATGTTCACATGGTTACGCGGTGACATTTTATTAAAAGCTGATAAAATGACAATGGCAAACTCATTAGAACTTCGTGTACCGTTCTTAGATAAAGAAGTATTCGATGTTGCATCTAAAATTCCAACTGAATTTAAGATTGCTAACGGAACTACGAAAGCTATTTTACGTGAAGCAGCACGCGGAATCGTTCCAGATCACGTATTAGATCGTAAAAAACTTGGATTCCCAGTACCAATTCGTCACTGGTTAAAAGACGAAATGCATGATTGGGCTATAAATATTATAAACGAAAGTAAGACAGAGCATTTAATCGACAAACAGTATGTATTAAACTTACTGGAAGCACATTGTGCAGATAAAGGCGATTATAGCCGTAAAATTTGGACTGTACTTGCGTTTATGGTATGGCACCAAATTTATGTTGAGCATAAATACGATACGAATAAGTTCCATGAAGAAACAAAACGTGCGTATAGCTTAGTTTAATTAGAAAAACCTTAAGATCGCATACGGTCTTAAGGTTTTTTTCATAAATAGGAAGTATTATTGATACAATAATAGTAAAAGGATGGACAACATATGATTACGTTTGAGAAAGTTACTGTAGAAAATGAAAGCGTTGTTAAAGAAATGTTTAAATCGCATAGTTTAGGTGAGAAAAAGGTACAGTACTGTGTGAAAGTTGATGATACATATATTGGTGTAATAGATTATAGTGTACAAGAGGAACGGGCTGTTTTATCACAGCTAATTATTCATTTTGATTACCAAGGTTACGGTTATGGTACAAATACGTATTTTACATTTGAAGAAATGATGAAACAAAGAAATGTGAAAGAAATAAAAGTGCTACAAGAGAAATTAACAGAAAAGGCGAAGTCTTTCATAGAGAGTTTTGGTTTTACTTCAGAAGATGAAGAGTATGTAAAGAAAATATAACGATGATTATTTATGCGATACAATAAATATAAGGCAGGTGGATGTATGACGATGACTTCTGGTCTTGTATTAATTGGAGGGTGCTTTATAGTAGCAGAATTATGTCATATAATCATTCGGAAAAGAATGATTAAGAAAAAAAAGCCGTATGAATTACAATACGTCCCTGTCTTTTTCATTATGTTTTGTATGCTTAGTACATTACAAAATCTAACAAACTTTCCACCACTTATAAATGTTTTTTTAAAGTTCGGTTTACTTTATAGTGGTGTTGGAATAGCACTTTTATTTATTTTATTTTGCATACGTTATGTTCACTATCAATCGTATATATTTATTTTAAATTGGTTAAAGCAAGATGATAGAAACCGCCTTACATAAGGCGGTTTTTTTATTTGCAATTGTAACAGAACTTGTACATTTCACATAAAATAGGACGAGTAGAAATGCAAACATATTACAAGAAAGGGGCGGGGCAATAAAATGAAACTTGTTATAGACGCAGGGCACGGTGGATATGATTCTGGTGCTGTTGGTAATGGTTTAGTAGAAAAAAACTTAACACTTCAAATTGCTAGACGCGTTCGAGACATTTTAACGGTAAATTACCCAATTACAATTAAAATGACACGTGATAGTGATGTGTTTATTTCTTTATCTGAACGTGCTAATATTGCTAATGCTTTCAGTGCGGATTATTTTATTTCATTTCATATTAATAGCGGCGGGGGTACAGGTTTTGAAAGTTATATTTATAATGCGTTATCCAATAGCAGCACTGCATATGCAAAGCAACAAAAAATGCATACAGCTGTCAATCCTGTATTAACAAAATATGGTCTTCGTGATCGAGGAGCAAAAAAAGAAAATTATGCGGTATTAAGAGAAACCGCAATGGATGCAATTTTAACTGAGACTGCTTTTATTGATACAGCTTTTGATGCAAATTTATTAAAAAATCCACAATTTATTGAAGATCTAAGTCAAGCGTATGCAAATGGAATAGCAGCTATTTTTGGAGTAACTCCAAATCCACAACCTCCTAACCCACAACCGGTACCTCAAACGAAGGGAATCGCTTATGTTCTTGGGAAAAATGTAAATTTAAGAAATGGTCCATCAACTTCTTCCTCAGTTATTCGTCAATTAAATTCTCCAGAATCTTACGTTGTATATCAAGAAAGTAACGGATGGCTAGATTTGGGGAATGGACAATGGGTGTATAATGATTTTTCTTACATTAATTTTGTAAAGACAAGCAATAGTGATGGAAGCCCGATTGGGGTTGCATATATACAAGGGATGAATGTAAATTTAAGAAGTGGTCCATCAACTACATCTGCAGTTATCCGCCAATTAAATTCTCCAGAATCTTATTTAGTATATATAAATGAAAATGGTTGGTTAAACCTTGGTGGAAATCAGTGGGTATATAATGACCCAGCGTATATTAAGTATACTCAATATTAGGAATTGAAATGATAGTGCAATATGGATGCGTATCCTTGTTATGTATAACAAGGATACGCATTTTAATAACAACATTTTTTTCATACTTATGCACTATGTTTTAAAAAGAAACATTAGAAAAGCGGATAGAATCTAAATAGTATATATTAAAAAAGTTTTCTGATATACATTGACAATGTATGTAAGATACATTAATCTTTAAATGTTAATGATAATCGATTTCATCTAGGGAGGACATATGATACATACTAAAAAACTAATTATGTTCTGCATTATGATACTCATGGTTGTAATTGCAGGATGTGGTAAAGAAGAGGAAAAAGAAAATAATATATCAGCGAAAGCAAAAGATTCATATACGGTAAAGCATGCAATGGGTGAAACGACAGTAAATGGTACACCTAAAAAAGTTGTTGTTTTAACAAATGAAGGCGCAGAGGCTCTCCTAGCTGTGGGCGTAACGCCAGTGGGGACTACGAAACCACGTGCTGGTGATGAATGGTATCCTCATTTAGCGAAAGAGTTAAAAAACACGGAAGTTGTAGGAACTGAACGTGATATTAATTTAGAGGCTGTAATGAAGCTTAAGCCAGATTTAATTATCGGAAATAAAATGCGTCATGAAAAAATATATGATCAGCTAAAAGAAATCGCACCAACTGTTTATGCAGAAACATTACGCGGTGATTGGAAAGAAAACTTTACACTTTATACAAAAGCTGTAAATAAAGAAAAAGAAGGGCAAAAAGCTCTTGATGATTATAAAAAACGCATTGAAGGAATGAAAGAGAAGTTAGGCGATAAATTGAATTCTAAAGTTTCTATTATTCGTTTCGTGCCAGGTGATGTTCGTATTTATCAAAAAAACTCATTCTCGGGCGTTGTTTTAAATGATATTGGATTTAAACGACCACCATTACAAGATAAAGATGATTTTGCGATAAAAGGAATTACAAAAGAGCAGATTCCAAATATGGACGGAGACTACTTATTCTATTTCACGTCTGATAAAGATGCAGATAAGAATAATGAAGGAAATTCGTTAGCGAAGGAATGGACAGAAGATCCACTCTTTAAGCAACTACAGGCTTCTAAAAATAATAAAGTATTCCAAGTAGATGAGGTAATTTGGAATACAGCAGGCGGTATTAAAGCTGCGAACCTTATGTTAGATGATATTGAAAAATATTTCCTTAAATAAATGATAAAATACATCACTTTTACGAAGTGATGTATTTTTAGTTTGTAAAAATACAGAAAATTCCTTCTTTCAGGGTGTCATAAGTTGTACAATAAAATCAATCATGTGATAAAGGAGTGGGGAAGAATGAAAGCTATTCATAAAGATTGGATCTTGTTTAATGGGAGAATGATTAATACGAAAGAAGAACAGCCGATGGTAGCATTAGAAGAGCGAGGCTTCCAATTTGGTGATGGGATTTATGAAGTATTTAGACTATACGATGGCAAGCCTCATTTATTAGATTTACATTTGGAACGATTCTTTAACTCTATGGCAGAAATAAAACTAATTCCACCATTTACGAAGGAAGAATTAGTAGAAGAGTTATATCAAATGATTGAAAAAAATCAATTTCAAGAAGATGGGAATGTATATTTACAAATATCAAGAGGTGCACAACCGCGCAATCATTTATATGAATCAGATTTACAACCGACATATTTTGCAAATCTTGTTTCGTTCCCAAGACCAGTTGCTTCAATGGAGGCAGGGATTAAGGTGACAGTAGAAGAGGACATCAGGTGGAAGTTTTGCCATATAAAATCTTTAAATTTGCTTCCTAATATCATGATCAAAAACAAAATAAATGAACAAGGGTATCAAGAAGCAATATTAGTACGAGATGGTATTGTGACTGAAGGGTGTCATTCCAATTTCTTTATCGTGAAGAATAATAAGTTGATTACACATCCAGCGGATCATTTCATTTTACATGGTATTACACGTCACTATGTAATTACATTAGCGAAAGAGTTACATATCGATGTAGAGGAGCGAGAGTTTTCATTACAAGAAGTATATGAGGCTGAGGAGTGCTTCTTTACAGCGACGCCACTTGAAATATTCCCAGTCGTTCAAATTGGTGATGAACAGTTCGGGGCTGGTGAAAGAGGAACAATTACGAAAAAACTACAAGCTGCATACGAAGAGAGGATTCGTTTGTTGAAAGTGATAAATTAATCATGAAGAAAAAAGCTGGTATTCTTCCAGCTTTTTTTCATGATATAATTCAAGCATAGGACAAGTTTTGAAAACGCTGTAAAAAGGGGATTTAATATATGAATTATGAAGATTTTAAAGAAGTAATTCACGGAAGACGAAGTGTTAGAAAGTTTACAGATCAAGAAGTATCTACTAATGATATAAAAGAAATAATTGATTGTGCTCGTTACGCACCAAGTGATACGAATTCACAAACGTGGGAATTCTTAGTTATCATGAATCGAGAGAAGATTAAAGAAATTGAACAAATGACATGGGATGCATTACATAAACTTGCGGCAAAAGCAGCAGAAAATGGAGAAGAGAAAGCAGGGAAATTACTTACACGTTCTTTCGGACCATATGCAACAGCTTTCTCGGAGGCACCAGTATTAATCGTATGTTTGGCAACACCATATGAATCAAAGTTCCGTGAAAAGATATTTGATCCAATTGCTTTTGTTCCAGATTCAGTTTGGGAAGAAGAAGGCATTAAGAGTAGCTGTTTAGCGGCACAAAACTTAATGTTAGCTGCACATGCAAAGGGACTTGGTACTTGTCCAATGACAGGGCCAGTATTGCTAGCTCAAGATGAACTGCGCCAATATTTACAAATTGAGCCTGAAAAACAAATAAATATGGTTATTTCACTCGGATTTCCGAAAGATAAACCGAAGAAACTTCCAAGAAAAGAAGTAGATGAGATTACAACGTTTGTTTTTTAATTGCTGTATAGAAAAGACATTGAATTAACAATGTCTTTTTATTTTTGAGGGTATGTAATTCATATGTTGGGCTAAAATGATAGATAAGAGGGAATTACTATTTATTTCATAAAAAAAATTAATGTTCTATTAAGGAAAGTATGATACATTAATCGTGAGCAGGATTCTATTTGTTCATGAAAGTGTTGAATGTAGTCTCAAAATTTAAAAGTTATTTTTGTATAATAAATTATAATGAAGTTACAGGGGGGATGAATTTTGAAAAAATTCATAATCACTGGATTGTCTGTATTGTTATTAGTTGGTTGCGGTGCTCCACAGGAAAAAGAGGACGCGCAATCAAAACAGGAAGAACAAGTTGTAAACGCAAGTGATGAGAATATGGTTGTATTTCCTGAAGGAGCAATGTCAATTGGAGAAGGGAAAGTAAAAGTTATTACTCCAGATGGTACTTCTGAAAACGGCAATATACCGACTGTATTCATCAAAAAGGATACGTTAATTCAGCAAGTTGAATTAGAACTTTCTAATTTTCAAAGTGATAAAGAAACATTCGTATTTGTAGATCAAATGTATACAGATAAACATCAAGTAACTAGTACAACGCAGACAACAGTGCAGTTAAAAGAAAAAACGCTGGAAACAGGTAGTCATACAATTACTGCAGTTCAGTATGAAAACAATGATCCGAAAGGAAAGGTTATTAGTTTTAATCAAGCAACATTTGAGACAAAACCTGCGTCTTAATAAGAATAAAAAGTACATTACTCAAAAAGTAGTGTGCTTTTTTGTTTGGACTAGAGTGTGCAAGAGTGAATAACTTATTTCATTTTCTAATACGATTAAATAGGAAGTAATCACTTGTTACTACTATGACAGAGAAAGAGGTTGAATACGTGAATTGGTGTATTCGTATCATTTTGATTAGCCTAATGATGGCAGTAATTTGGTTTACGATACAAGAGTTTATGCAAATAACGCTCAATTATCAAATTCATGACTTGTTAATAGGAGTTATTTGTTTTACCATTGTTTATCTATTATATGATAAACTCGGACTAAGGTAAGTTTCAGAAGAAAAATGTAGGTATTTCATTTGAAATGTCGAATAGTACATACGATGTCGTAATAACAAATTTTCTATTGTTTACTGTGAAACAGAAGAAGGAGAGATAGTGGTTATGAAACGAGCTCTTATCAATATTGATTATACATATGATTTTGTAGCGGAAAAGGGGGCTTTAACTTGCGGGAAACCAGGACAGGAAATTGAGAAGGAAATTGTACATATAACGAAGCAATATATTGAAAATGGAGATTACGTTGTCTTTGCTATTGATAAACATGAAGAAAATGATGTATATCATCCAGAATCAAAGTTATTCCCGCCCCATAATATAGCTGGTACAAGTGGAAGAGATTTGTTTGGTGAATTACAAGATGTGTACGAAATATATAAAAATGCAGAGAATGTATATTATATGGATAAAACACGGTATAGTGCATTTGCTGGAACGGATTTAGATATGAAGCTAAGAGAAAGAGGAATAGAAGAAGTTCATCTTGTAGGTGTTTGTACCGATATTTGTGTTCTTCATACAGCAGTAGATGCTTATAATAAAGGGTTTAAAATTGTTGTTTATGAAAAGGCGGTTGCATCTTTTAATGCACAAGGGCATGAATATGCACTTGGACATTTTAAGTCATGCTTACATGCAGAAGTGAAGTGAAAAAAGAGGCCTTTAAAAAAGGTCTCTTTTATTTGTCCTTGTTCATTGAAAACAGCTACAGCAACTCCTGCTAGATTGAGTGGTCTTGATCCGACAACTTTTCTAAGTTCTTCAATATATCCCATTGTATGTAACCTCCGTAAGAAAAAATAAGAGCAAATAAACTATTCGTTATTATGTAGATATATTCCTCTTTATAAGGGGAGAGATGACATATAACTTATTTGTTTTATTTGGTAAAATATACATCAAAAAAGGTCAAACAAAAACTTTGACCTTTTTTGACCAAATGTTATAATAAAGGCAGAAAGAGATAATCTTTCATTCATAAATAATAAGGAGGAAAAAATATGCGTAATTTATTTCCAGAGATAACAAAACGTCAAAATGGCATTTTTGATTTTGGGCCTTCTTTATTAGAAGGGATGACAGATGCTTTCTTTAAGCCACTGAACATGGATACTTTTAAAGTAGATGTTCATGAGCAATCTGATAAATATACTGTGAAAGCAGATTTACCAGGTTTTCAAAAAGAAAACATTCAAGTTGATTTTGAACAAGATGTATTAACGATTCAAGCAACTAACCATAATGAAGTAGAAGAAAAAAATGAGAATGGCACATATATTCGTAAAGAACGTTCTATAGGTTCTGTAACTCGACGCTTTAGTTTTAAACAAGTTGAGGAAGAAAATGTTAGAGCAAATTATAAAGATGGCGTATTGACAATTGAATTACCAAAATTGAAAGAAGAAAAGAGCAGTAAGACAACAATTAATATCGAATAAAAGAGCTGATAAATTCAGCTCTTTTTTTACGTAGTTAATGAATAAATGAGTTGAAATCGTAATGACATGAATAAAGTTTTAACGTTTAAAAAATTTCACGATTTGCTCCCTTTAGATTATTAAAAAGGGTATATTTAAAGGGAAAGGAAAAAGAACAGCTAGACATACTGTTTAAGGTGAATTAGTAATAGAGTCAAAATACATAGTAAGGGTAGTGGCATTTTAGATTAGGATAATAGATTTTTCTGGAACAAGCTTAGGCGATTATGAATTTTTTAATTAGTAAGGAAGTGGTTAGATGAGTTTATTAACGTATACGGAAGAATTTTTTAATTATGTAAGAGAGTTTTTACTTTTAAGATTTTTACTATTTGCTTTAGTTTTAATCATTATTTCGTTTGTAATAAACCGTATTATTGATTGGTTTTTTAGGAAATCAAGCTTTTTTGATGAAGAGGTAGAGCAGACGATTCAAAGTGTAATTCGATCTATTTTTAGATATATCATTATCATCAGTCTTATCATATATTTAATTAGCCAATTTGTAGATATAAAAAGTATTATTGCAGGTGCAGGGATAGCTGGAGTTGTCATCGGTTTTGCAGCACAACAGATGCTAAAAGATGTTATATTAGGCTTTGCAAGATTAGCGGACAAAGAGTTTCGAGTTGGTGATTTTGTAACTTTTAACGGAACAAATTCAGGAACTATTGAAGAGATTAGTATTCGTTTTATGCAAATACGTGAATGGTCAGGAAAACTACTTACCATCCCGCACGGAGAGATTAGAACGATACAAAATTTTAATAAAGGATGGATGCGTGTAATTGAACGCATCACGGTAAGTTATCAGGAAGATCCAACAAGAGTGAAGGAATTGTTAGAAGAAGTATGTGTTATATGCAATGAAAAATTGGATCAAACTCTTTATAGAGTAGAGGATGACGCTATTGAACCATTTAAATACGTCGGTGTTACAGACTTAAATCCTAACTTGAAATATGTTGGCTATGAATTTTGTATTACAGGTTTAATAAAGCCAGAAGATTATTTTGAAACATCTAGACAAGTAAGATTTGAATTAATGTCTATGTTTCATAAGAATCAAGTGCAAATGCCAGCAGCGAATATGGTTGTTACTACTGAAAGTTTACAGCATATCCATGGTGGACAATCTTTATCGGACAGCTAAAGTAGAATCGTTTGTTAACAAAAATTCTGATTCCAACATTGGATGGAATAACAATAATAAAATGATTGATATAAAGAAAGGGCTGAAGGAATTCGGTTCTTTTTTTATTTATAGAATTTAGAAATTTCTTAATGTTATAATTGTAGTTGGTGATGAGAATGAACTTTGAAGAAAAAGAGATGCATCGTTTAGAAGCATTAAAAGAAATTGCTGAATTATTAAATGAAGCGACAAACTTACAGGATATGTTAGAAAAAGTGTTGCATACATTGTTACAAGTAATGAATTTACAAACAGGATGGATATTCTTTATTGATGAAAGTGGAAAGCACAGCATGCTTGTAGACGAAAATTTACCAGAGGCTCTTACGTGGCAAGAGAAGAAGCCAATGTGTGAAGGAAACTGTTGGTGTGTAGAACGTTTTGTGAATGGGAGATTAGAAAAAGCGACTAATATTATTGAATGTAAGCGAATAGAAGATGCAATTGAATGTAATTGGGGAGAGACAGAAGATGTTACACATCATGCGACAATTCCGCTTAGGTCTGGATCAGAAAAATTTGGTCTACTAAATGTGGCTGCGCCTCATAAGACTCATTTTTCAGAGGAAGAGTTAGCGTTATTAGAATCAATTGCATTTCAAATTGGAACGACAATACAACGTATTCAGTTAGTTGAGAAAGAACGTAAATATGTAGTGGTAGCGGAAAGAAATCGACTTGCACGTGATTTACATGATTCAGTAAAACAATTGTTATTTTCTATTATGCTAACAGCGAAAGGTACTCTGAATATGACGCAAGATAGAGAATTGCAAGAGATGTTAAGTTATATTGGAGAATTATCACAAGAAGCATTACAAGAGATGACTCTATTAATTTGGCAATTAAGACCTGAAGGATTAGAGAAAGGGTTAGCAGAAGCAATTCAAAATTACGGGAAGTTATTAGGAGTTCAAGTGGAAGTTCGAATTGATGGGATGGTTTCAATTGGGGATGAAATAGAAGAAGTTTTATGGCGTATTAGCCAAGAGGCGCTACATAATTGTAAAAAGCATGCTTCGTGTGAAAAGGTACATGTTCTTTTGAAAATAGAAAATAACCAGTTACATTTTTACATAGAAGATAATGGAATAGGATTTATACACGAGCAAGTAAGGGAGTCAGCACTTGGCCTGAAAAGTATGAAGGAACGTATTCAGTTAATGAAGGGGTCGTTTCAAATTATAACAGAGCTGAGAAAGGGTACAAAAATAGAAATTCAATTGCCGATTTGAAGGGGAGAATAAGATTGAAGATTAAATTGCTACTAGTTGAGGATCATCATATCGTTCGAAGAGGACTTGTATTCTTTTTGAAAACGAGAGAAGAATTTGAAATTATTGGGGAAGCAGAAAATGGCGAAGAGGCATTACATTTCGTGCAAAAAGAAAGACCGGATGTCGTGCTAATGGATGTATCGATGCCGAAAATGGATGGAATTGAGGCAACAAAACGTCTAAAGCAATACGATGAGACGATAAAGGTACTTATATTAAGTAGTTTTTCAGAGCAAGATTATGTTATACCAGCACTTGAAGCTGGAGCAGATGGTTATCAATTAAAAGAAGTACAACCTGAGCAACTTGTCGCTTCTATTATTGCAGTACATCAAGGAAATGCGAATTTTCACCCGAAAGTAACACCTGCATTAATGGGGCGTACCGCAGTAAAGAAGGAAATAGAAAATCCTTTTTCAATGTTAACGAAAAGAGAGCAAGAGGTACTTCGCGAAATTGCGAAAGGAAGAAGCAACAAGGAGATTGCAGCAGAACTTCATATTACAGAACAAACTGTGAAAACACACGTTTCAAACGTTTTAGCTAAATTGGAAGTGGATGATCGTACGCAAGCTGCATTATACGCAGTGAAACATGGAGAGAATTATTCATAAGCATGAATAATTCTGTTATATCGTATGACAGAATACATAGGAGCAATTAAAATTTATAGTAATCCCTAATATAGGTTTTTCTTCTTTCGATAATTAGGTACAATAAAGTGAAACTCTAATCAGTGGGGGACCATCCCCACTGATGATTAGTTTAACTAATCGGTTTTTACAGGATAAAGCTACGATGGAAGGGGAGGATATGCTATGCCTGGTACAAGAAGTGGGATTGGAAAGATTCAGGCTTCGTTAAATGGTTTATCACCGAAATTGCGAAGTATTGCTGAACATATTTTGAAACATCCACAAGATGTTGTACATAAATCTATTACAGAATTAGCTGAAGTTACGAATAGTTCCGAAGCTACGATATTCCGCTTATGTAAAAACCTTGGTTTGCAAGGTTTTCAAGATTTAAAGATTACATTAGCTCGTGAAATTGTACATACACCGATGCAAAATATCCATGAAGAGGTATCAGCAGAAGATAGTATGGTAACTGTTGCTAAAAAAGTTTTTCATTCGCATATTACAGGACTGCAAGATACTTTACATTTGCTTAATGAAACGGCACTTGAGCAGGCTGTACGAGCCTTACAAGAAGCAAGTCGAATTGAGTTTTATGGAAATGGTGGCTCTGGTATTATTGCAATGGATGCGTATCATAAGTTTATGAGAACGGGTATTTCTTGTATCGCTCATACTGATTCGCATTTTCAAATTATGGGAGCAGGTTTACTCTCGGAAAATTCAGTTGTTATTGGTATTTCTCATTCTGGTAGCAATAAAGGATTACTTGAAGCGTTAGAAGTAGCGAAAGCAAGAGGGGCCAAAATTATTGCGATTACGAGCTATAAGAAATCAGCATTAAGTCAACTTGCTGATATAACGTTATATACATCAACACGTGAGACTGAATTCCGCACAGAAGCAAGTTCATCACGATTAGCACAGTTAAGCTTATTAGATACTTTGTATGTAGGGTTGTCGTTGCAGCGACAAGAGGAAACTCTAAAAAATTTACAAAGTATACGTGAAACGATTTCGATGAAGCGAATATAAAAAAAGCTCTTCAAATGAAGAGCTTTCAGACTGTAGACAAACTATTTTTGGAGAGTTCAAATGCTAAAAATAGTTTGTTTCTTATTTTAGGGATAATTTATCCAATGGAATTTATATGTAGTGCTTTCTATACTATAATTTACTATAAGTGAGGAAGATGTCTTATGAAAATATCTGTTTATGTTGCAAGTGCATTTAGCAAGGAGCATAAAGGCGGAAATAAAGCAGGAGTGGTATTTATTGAGAATACAAATACATTGACCACTACTCAAAAAATGGAAATAGCCAAACAACTGGGTTATGCGGAAACCGCATTTATATCAGAATCTGAAATTGCTGATTATAAATTTGAGTATTTTACTCCAAAAGAAGAAGTTGATTTATGTGGTCATGCCACAATTGGCTCTTTCGCGATACTGATGCATTTAAATAAACTTTTCAGGAATCGCTATACGATTGAAACGAACAGCGGTGTTCTTACTATTACCATAACAGATGACATCATATTCATGGAACAAAATAAACCGATATTCTATGATGTTGTATCTCCAAATGAGTTCACCGACTGTTTTGATAGTAAAGATATAGACAATAAATACCCAATTCAAATTGTCTCCACGGGCTTAAAAGATATTTTAATTCCTATAAAAAGCGAAATACAATTACATGCACTGCAACCTAATTTTGAAAAAATTAAAGAAATCAGCAAGTATTATAATGTTGTCGGGATGCATTTATATACTTTTAATGACAATCGAATTATATGCAGAAATTTTGCTCCACTATACGACATTAATGAAGAAGCAGCGACTGGAACTTCAAACGGTGCATTAGCTTGCTATCTTTATGAACAGCACTATTTGCAAAAAGAAGTCTATGTATTTGAACAAGGTTATTCTTTACACTCGCCTTCTGAAATATTAGTTAAATTAGCAACCAATAGCAAGAATAAAATAGAAAAAGTTTATGTTGGTGGCAAAGGCTATTACTGTGAAACTAAGTGTTTACATATAGAAAATATTGAGTGAAGAGCTTTTTTATCGATGAGAAGTTTGTTACTTTATTTTCTTTTAGAAATGTATGACTTACTTATAGTCAGTGATAAACTCTCATTTTTAAAAATTTAAAATAAAGACCGATTTATGTAATAATTCAAATATTGTTCATAATTTCACAAATTGTTTATGAAGTGTCATGTTATGATGAAGATGTAATGATGATTGAACACTTAAATTTGGTACAATAACTAGCCAAAGTAGTGAAGAAAGTAGTTGTGAGATAAACTCATTAAAATGCTAAAACACTAAAGGGGAGATCACATATGAAAGCAGTAGTGGTTAATAAAAACAGCAAAGCAAACATCGAAGTGATTGAAAAAGAATTACGTCCGTTACACTCAGGTGAAGCGTTAGTAGATGTAGAGTATTGTGGAGTGTGCCACACTGATTTACACGTTGCGAATCATGATTTTGGTAACACTGATGGCCGTATTCTTGGTCATGAGGGTGTAGGTATTGTTACGAAAATAGCTGATGATGTTACTTCACTAAAGATAGGTGACCGTGTAAGTATTGCATGGATGTTCCAATCTTGTGGACGTTGTGAATATTGCGTAACTGGTAGAGAAACATTTTGCCGTGAAGTTAAAAACGCTGGTTATTCAGTGGATGGTGGTATGGCTGAACAATGTATCGTTACAGCTGATTATGCGGTAAAAGTACCAGAAGGATTAGATCCTGCTCAAGCATCATCAATTACTTGTGCTGGTGTAACTACATATAAAGCTATTAAAGTATCAGATATTAAACCTAGTCAACCTATTGTAATCTATGGCTGCGGTGGATTAGGTAACTTAGCTATCCAATATGCTAAAAATGTATTTGGTGCAAAGGTAATCGCAGTAGACATTAATGACGACAAATTAGCCTTAGCGAAAGAAGTTGGTGCTGATATGACTATCAATCCAATTTCTCAAGGTCCTGCTGATAAAATTGTGCAAGAGGAGTTTGGTGGCGCTTATGCTGCGGTAGTAACAGCAGTCTCTAAAGTAGCCTTTAACTCAGCAGTTGATGCAGTACGTGCTTGCGGTAAAGTAGTTGCAGTAGGGCTACCAGTAGAAACAATGGATTTAAACATCCCACGACTTGTACTGGATGGAATTGAAGTAGTTGGTTCTCTAGTTGGTACTCGTAAAGATTTGGAAGAGGCGTTTATGTTCGGGGCAGAAGGAAAAGTAGTGCCAGTTGTTCAAACTTGTTCTCTAGATAAAGTACAAAATGTATTCGAAGAAATGGAACAAGGTAGAATTCAAGGGCGTATGGTAATTGATTTTAAAAAACATAATTGTGATTGCAAATAATTCACTTTAAATATAAAAAGCATGAGTCTAGCAAAGGACATGTAAAAAAGCTAGACAGCATAAGAAGATGATCCCTGTATTTAATAGGGATCATCTTCTTTATTTTCTACTAATATCGATGCCAATTAATACTTGATTAATGAGAAATGATTAAAGGTTTACTTTATTGGCAAACGAAAAGGAATCTTTATGTTTAACAAATTTTTTATGATCTGGAACGTTTTGAATTGCTACAATTTGCGAATCTCTTGCTTTCAGTGCATCTTGAATCCCGATGGTCATAAGCTTAATAAATAGAATCGTAATAAAGAATGAAGCGAGAGTATAAAAAATAATCCACCATGAAAGATTCATTTCATTACGATTTAATCCAATAAGACCTGCCCAATCATTAGATAGAGAAACAGGTTTGAGCACTCCGTCATAGAGTTCACGCATTTGTATGCCGCCAATTACAATGTTAAGCAGCGCTAAATGGATAACGAGTATGAGTGTTTGGACGATATGTTCCATAAATAATACAAATAAGCGGTCAAGTAATAAGACTCGTAAGTGTTTTTTAATAATATGAAAACGACTAGCCCCCAGTAATTGTGAACTTAAGATGTAATCTTGTTTCATAAATTCATCAACCTCTGAGGATATGTATAAAGAAAGTGTAGGCAGAGCGACGAAAATAAGTACGAGTACTTGATAAAACGTAAATGAAATATTTGGATCTACCCCATCAGCATTTGATGTGATTATAATATTAACGGGCGTGATGAGTATGAATGCGATAAATAGAGTTGGAATATAATAAAAAACTTCTGAGCATGACTGGAAAAATCTTTTGAGTTTTGGAGCAAATAAACTTAAGAGGATTCCTATACATGTTCCGCATAAAATTCGAAAGAAGCTAATTGCCATGGCTAATAAAATAGTGAATTTTGCTCCTTCTACAATTTGTAAGAAAACAGACTCTCCAAAACGATCAGATCCAAAAGGTGGAATTAACGATGGCGGAAAGGGGGCCTTTCCAAGTAATTCGTTATTGTCATTGTAAAGTAACTGAGGAGGTTTTGGGATGTTATCTTTAAAGAACCAACTATAAATAAAACTAGCTGAAATAAGTATGAATAGATAAGTAAAGCCGATTAAAAAGCGTTTTGATTTCCAAATAGATTTCATAATGATACTCCTTTCAATTGCTTTTTCCATCTATTCATCATGAATGAGACTATTTGGAAAATAGCATAAAATGGTAAAATAATCATAACAAGTATGATAAATGCAGCTGGAGGTGAAACAAACGCCTTATTAAATAAAAATTGAATAATGCCTTCCATATTAAAAACAAATTCTAAAATGAATAAATTAGAAAGTAAGAAAACAAAAATCGTTTTTAAATGGTGGAAGAAGTGGATAGATATATTTTTGAATAAATGAATGCATAGTATATAACTTGATGAAAGGCCTTTTCCATATGCAACCTCTACGTAATGTTTTCCTTGCTCTTCTTTTATGTATAACACCATCATCCGAAACATTTGTAATGTAGGTAAGACAGCTAATGATAAAATAGGGAGTAAATAAGCTCGATTTTCATTAAAGGAAATAATAGTGACAGGAGATTCCCCAAATTTCTGAAGTACCCATATGAAAAAAATTTGCAAACAAATCATCATCATCATATCAGGGACAGCTTCTAATATGAACACAATTCGGTTTATCCATTTTTTTATATAATCTTTTGCTAAAAAATAAAAAAATGCCATGCTAGATGATAAAAAGAGAGCAAGAAAAAAGGCTAAAAATAATATAGTAAATGAATATAGGTAAGGTTCTAAAACAGTTGGAAATAATGGTGTTTTTTTGAAATGGCCAAACTTCGGGTCTGATCCTATAATCACTAATGATTCAGGGGAAAAAACCTGTTTTAACATAGTAACGGTCTGATTAAAAAAATAAATTGGTTGAAAGGTAAATCCTTGTTGAGTAATAAATAAATAAGGTAAATTTAATAATAGTAAGAGTGATAAAAGAATTGATGAAAGCTTAATTGTGAATTGAGATATTTTATTTAACATTAAATCCCTCCGACATCTTTTTACAACATTATACAATAAATTTCGTGTTATTGTTTTTATTTTTCTGAAAAATAAAAATACTTTTCGATTTTATAGTATGCAAGATATATTTACAAGATAAAAAAGTGATAATAGGGGGTCACGCTCTATGTTTATCAAGATAAAAGACTAGTGAACCTAAAACAATAAATAAGAGTAAAATGCACAGAATTCTCATTCTGCGGTTAGTTACTTTTCTTGGTTTGATGGTGATGTTACGTGACCGCTAAAAATAAATATTGCTTTTCAACTCTTTCTTCAAGCAAATAAGTAGAACGTATGGAGGACTATGTATGTGTTGTTAATGAGAGAAAAGAGTGTATTGCGTAACGAATATAACGTAATTTTACCGCATGGAAAAGCTAAATTTAGTATATAAGTGAAATGGAATGAGGGGATTTATTTTTTGATATGAAAAAAATTTTCTTTTTATAACTTGATAAACGAAAAAATATTTTATATACTAATTCATGTAAACGGTTTACTAAATCGTATTTTGCTAGAAATGAAGGGAAGATTCGCATGGAAACAAGGGGGAGAGTAATCGGGATTGATATCGGTACCACAAGTACAAAAACGGTTGTGTTCACAGAAAAAGGAAAAGTCATTGCATCACATGCAATCGATTACCCAATTATTCAACCGAATGTAGGATGGGCTGAGCAAGATCCTGATGTAATATGTGCCGCTGTATACAAAAGTGTAAGCGTTGCCATTGAAAAAGGTAATGTATTACCAGAAGATATTTCTTCAATCGGTATTAGTACAGCTATGCACGCATTAATTGCAGTAGATGAAAATGGTGCGCCATTAACGCGTTCTATCATTTGGGCAGATAATCGAAGTACGAAGCAATCAGAAAAATTATTACAACAAATGAATGGGCATGAGATTTATAGACGTACAGGTACACCGATTCATCCAATGTCACCACTTTCTAAATTGTTATGGATGAAAGAAGAGGAACCAGAGTTATATACAAGTGCCTATAAATTCATTTCCATTAAAGAGTATGTGATTTACCAATTATTTTCACGCTACGTAGTTGATTATTCGATTGCTTCTGCTACGGGGTTATTTAATTTAGAAACATTAAACTGGGATGAAGATGTTTTAACTATGTTACATATGTCACCAGAACAATTATCAACCCCTGTACCAACTACATATATTTTATCAGGTATGAAGCCAGAATTAGCACAGAAGATGGGGATAAGTGCAGAAACACCAATTGTCATCGGAGCAAGTGATGGGGTTCTTGCAAATGTAGGAGTTGGTGCGATATCACCGGGTGCGGCTGCAATTACGATTGGAACGAGTGGTGCGGTTCGAACAATCTCATCAAATATAAATACAGATGAGAAAGGGAGAACGTTTTGTTACGCATTAACAGATGAGCACTGGGTAATCGGTGGTCCAACGAATAACGGCGGAATATTACTGAGATGGTTACGTGATGAATTTGGTAGTCCAGAGCAAGAAGTAGCAAGAAAGCTCGGCATTGATCCTTATGATTTATTAATTAAATATGCAGAAAGCGTACCAGCTGGAGCGGATGGGCTATTGTTCTTACCTTTCTTATCTGGAGAACGCGCACCTTACTGGAATGCAAATGCTCGTGGTACATTCTTTGGAATCAATCTTCAACATAAGCGAGAACATTTTATACGTGCAGTGATGGAAGGTGTTTGTATGAGTGTATATTCAGTAGCACTCGCAATCAGGGATTGTACAGGGCCACTTACTGAAATACGAGTTTCAGGAGGGTTTGCAAAATCTGCATTTTGGAGACAAATGTTGTCCGATATGATGGGAAAAGAATTGCTTGTACCTGAAAGTCATGAAGCATCTGCGCTTGGGGCAGCGGCAGTTGCTTTATATGCTGTAGGAAAAATTGATTCTCTTGAAGAGGTAAAGGATTGGATTGATATTGTCCATCACCATGTACCGAATAAAGAAAATACGGCTATATATTTAGAAATGTTTTATATGTATGAACGACTTTACAATCGCTTGAAAGAAGAATTTGATTGTATAGCTGCTTTCCAACGTAAACAATAGGGGGATTGGGAGAAATGGTAGTTGGGATCGTACTAGCGGCAGTTGTCATACTACTTTTACTTATTACGGTAGTAAAATGGCATCCATTTGTCGCATTAATTTTAACAGCAATTGGTGTAGGATTAGCAATGGGAATGCCTTTAATTGGAACTTCACCAAAAGATCCAGGGATTATTGATTCTATTAAACTAGGGCTTGGTAATACGTTAGGGTTTTTAGCGATAGTTTTAGCACTAGGAACGATGCTTGGAAAAATGATGGCCGAATCTGGTGGTGCTGAACGTATCGCTAACACATTAATTAATCGTTTTGGGAAGAAACGAGTTCACTGGGCGATGATGTTCGTTGCATTTTTAGTAGGGATTCCGGTATTTTTCCAAGTTGGATTTGTACTATTAATTCCGTTAGTATTTACAATTGCGTTAGAAACTGGGGTATCACTTATTACAATTGGTATTCCGCTAGTAGCAGGACTGTCAGTCGTACACGGACTTGTTCCACCGCATCCAGCGGCAATGGCGGCAGTTGGTATTTTTAAAGCAGATGTAGGGAAGACAATTTTATATGCGTTAATTGTCGGACTTCCAACTGCAATTATTTCAGGTCCACTTTACGGGAAATGGATTGGTGCTCGTATACATAAGGAAGTACCATTAGATATAGCGGAGCAATTTGTTGAAAAAGATAATAAAAAAGAGCTTCCTAGCTTTTGGAATACATTGTTTACAATTTTACTTCCAGTATTTCTTATGCTTGGTGCATCAATAGCAGAAGTTGCATTAAATAAAACGAGTCAACTAGCACAAGTATTACACTTTATTGGAGATCCGATTGTGGCTTTATTAATTGCAACCATTTACTCTTTCTTTAGTCTTGGATATGCAAAAGGTTTCTCAAAAGATAAAGTGTTACAATTTACAAATGATTGCCTTGGACCTATTGCAAACATATTGTTAGTGATTGGTGCAGGCGGCGCATTTAATAAAGTATTATTAGATTCTGGAATTGGAACGACAATTGCAGATATGGCGAAAGAATCACATATTTCACCGATATTATTAGGGTGGGGAATTGCGGCACTAATCCGAATTGCAACTGGATCGGCAACTGTTTCTATGATGACAGCAGCTGGTATTGTTGCGCCGATTGCAGCAAGCACACCAGGTGTAAATGTTGAATTATTAGCACTTGCAACTGGTGCAGGGTCATTAATTTTATCACACGTGAATGATTCAGGATTTTGGATGATTAAAGAGTATTTCGGAATGACTGTGAAAGAAACATTATTAACATGGACTGCAATGGAGACTATATTATCTGTAGTAGCACTTGGGCTAATTTCGATATTAAATATATTTGTATAGAATAGGAGATTGATTAATATGAAACTAGGATTAATTGGATTAGGAAAAATGGGATTCCCATTAGCTGAACACTTACATGAAGACAAGCATGAAGTAGTTGTATACGATGTAAATAAAGAGCTTGTAGAAAAGGCAGGAAAACTAGGAATTACTGCACGTCATACATTAAAAGAAATGATCGCTGAATTAGAAGCTCCTCGTACGATCTGGGTAATGGTGCCTGCAGGAGAAGTTGTAGAGTCAGTATTAAAAGATGTGTATCCGTTATTAGATGAAGGTGATATCGTTATTGAAGGTGGAAATTCATTCTATAAAGATACGTTACGCCGTGCTGAAGAAGCAAAAAGCTTCGGATTACATTATGTAGATATCGGTACATCTGGCGGTGTAGAAGGAGCTAGATACGGTGCTTGTTTAATGGTTGGTGGAGAAAAAGAAATTTACGACCAATTAGAACCTTTATTTAAAGATTTAGCAGTAGAAAATGGCTATTCTTATGCTGGCCGCGTTGGTAGTGGTCATTTCTTAAAAATGGTTCATAACGGTATTGAATACGGCATGATGCAAGCAATTGCTGAAGGATTTGAAGTACTAGATAAGAGTGACTTTGATTTCAATTATGAAGATGTTGCAAAAGTATGGGCGAACGGATCAGTAATCCGCGGTTGGTTAATGGACTTAACTGAAAAAGCATTTGCAGATGATCCTAAACTTGATGGCATTAAAGGTGTAATGAACTCTTCAGGAGAAGGGAAATGGACTGTTGAAACTGCGCTTGAGTTACAAGCAGCGGCACCAGTAATCGCGATGTCATTATTTATGCGCTATCGTTCTCAGGAAGATGATACATTCCATGGAAAAGTAGTTTCAGCACTACGTAATCAGTTCGGTGGACATGAAGTTGTAAAAAAATAAGGATGTTTTTGAAAAGAAATTACTAATTTAAAAATACCAATCAATCATCGTTTTTTTGTCACAAATGACAGCTTCAACATTCATTGATTGAACAATATATTCTATATTTTCTTCTTTAGCTAATAATAAGGTTGTAAAGGAATCGTATATACTCATAAACGCATACTCATTGTCTTCTCCAGTAATAATTAACTCATTATTGCTAATGTCCCAAATATCTAATGGAGTAGTATTATTTACCTGTAATAATCCGTTTGTATCAAGAATTGGTTCAGAGAAATATAGATTTTTTGCACCTTTAGAACCGAGGAGTTTAAGTAATTTGTGTAATAAAAATATAGACGTATAATCTTCTGTTGGATAATAAAGATTTTTTTTAAAGTTTGAATGTAGCTTTTCAGCTAAATCCTCTCTTTTATATTCTTCTGAAAAGGCACTAATGGAAGTCAACATGGCCATTGCTAGGTCTGCGTATGAATGTAATCCACTACAAGACATCATTTCCTTCCAAGAAACGGATTTCCCATTGTGAATGATTTCTTCAGCGCTAGGATAGATGTGCTCATATGGTCTTTTTCTCACAGACTTTTCCCATCCTAAAGGCATTTGGACAAATGGATGTAGCAATATAGCTGCAGATTTAAAATTACTTGGTAGTTGTTCTAAAATTGGTGATTTATCATCTAGCCAAATGTAATCCAACAAAATATAACCTCCTCTTAGACTTTGAAAGGTACGGATTCCCGTATTATGTTTTTTTGTATTGATTGTATCAAATATAGAGCGAAGCATGAAATATGTCCCAACATAAAAGTAAGAATAAATAAAATGAAGTTTTCATAAATAGTAAAAGGGTGCTTATGTCATCAGTATAGCTAAAAAATGTTGTTACATATGAGAAGAGCGTGTTAATAAAATATGAGGTGGTTAAATGGGAAATGAGCAAGTGAAGTCTGTAAAGGAAGAAAAAAAGTTATGTCTTTGTATGATTGTCAAAAATGAGTCTAGAATTATGGAAAGATGTTTAAATGCAACAAAATCAATTGTAGATTATGTTTCTATTTGTGATACTGGATCGACGGATAATACGCCTGAAATTATTGAAAATTGGTGTAAGGAAAATGAGATACCTGGGACGGTTCATCATGAGCCGTTTAAAAACTTTGGTTATAACAGAAGTTTAGCTGTTTCATTAGCGCAAAAAACATATCCAGAAGCAGATTATTTATTAATATTAGATGCGGATATGATTTTAGAGGTTGATCCGAATTTCGATAAAACGAGCTTAACGGAAGATCATTATCTTACATTGCAATATGATGTTCATATTAAATATTGGCTTACACGTCTTTTGAAAGCTTCTTTACCATGGAAATCTGTCGGTGTTACTCATGAGTATTGGGATATAGATCGCTCAAAAGTTGGAGCGAATTACAATACGAAGTTAGATCGGTTAGAGACTCTTGTCGTGAATGATCCCGGAGATGGCGGGAGTAAAGCTGATAAATTTGAAAGAGATGAGAGGTTGTTGTTACAAGGAATAAACGACCCAGAAACAACGCCAGATTTGCATATAAGATATTTATTTTATTTAGCTCAGACTTATTTTCATTTAAGTCAATTTGAAGATTCGATTAAATGGTATAAAAAACGAGTGGAAGCAGGGGGTTGGGTTGAAGAGGTATTCTATTCGTTATTGCGAATAGGATTTTGTTATGAGCAGTTAGCAAATCGTTCAGCAAATAAACAAAATGAAGTGACAGATGCTGATGAAAAAGAAACTGTTAAAGGGCAAGAAGAGCAATATTTAGCGTTAGCTGTTTTTTATTTTCAAAAAGCGTGGGAATATAGACCAACCCGGGCTGAACCATTATACCAACTTGCAAGATTGTATCGATTACGATCTCAAAACAATATTGCTTTGATGTATGCTCTGCAAGGGAAGGAAATTCCTTTTCCAAAGGATGATCTACTATTTGTAGATTATCATGTGTATGATTACTTATTTGACTATGAAATTTCTATTAGTGCTTTCTATATACCTCATAAAAAACATTTAGGGGCGGTGTCGCAAAAGTATTTGGAATCGATAAAAGAAAAGATTCCATTTCATATAGCAAATATAGTAGAGAATAATGCGAAATTTTATTAAATACATTTTCGATTAAAGGAGTAGTGGAGTAATCATGGAATTAATGCGATGGGCGATTGAACTAGGAGAATCGGTGCATGGAAATACGTATGAAGAATTGATGCCACTACTAGACTATTATTATGATCGTGATCATTTAAAAGCGTACTGTATCGCAAATCTTCTTTTAAACATGGATGTATTAGATGAAGATCGGGAAAGAATCGAATTAAGAAGATGCATTGCTGCTTATTATGCTGGATTATATAAAGTAGCAAGAAAACATGCAAATGAGTTGGTACTTAAACATCCGGATGTAGATCTATATAAAAATAATTTAAGATTAATGGAAGTTTATTTGAATAAAGAATATGATTATTGTCTTTTTATATGCCCAAAGACATACGGTAGTTTCATAGATGTTGCGCGAGCTTTAAAGTGGCGGTTGGAGCAGGAGGGAAATACAGTAATTATATCAGAAACAATACTGGAAAATGTAAAGAATACAGTTGTTTTTGGAGCCCATACATACGCATATAACCCGAACCTTCTTCCGAAAGATGCAATTATTTATAATTTAGAACAGCTATACGAAGGAAGTCCATATGCGCATCCCCTTTATTTAATATTATTAAAAGATAGAGTGATTTGGGATTATAGTAAACAAAATATAGAATGGCTTAAACAAAAAGGGGTAGGAAAAGAAATAAAACATGTAGAAATGAACTATGCTCCAACTTTGGAAATAAAAAAAGATGCGTTTGAAGATAAGATTATTGAAGATATTGATATTCTGTTTATAGGTGCTCTTAATCCGAGGCGACAAGCTATTTTTGATCATCTAAAAGCGATTGCCCCGAATTTAAATATAGTTTTTAAAAATAATGCGTGGGGAATTGTTCGAAATGAATTGATTGCTAGAGCTAAAATTATATTAAATATTCATTTTTACTTATCAGGAATTCTTGAAACACCTCGCGTATCTTATGCAGTCGCAAATAAGAAATTTATTATTTCCGAAAATAGTAATCCAGAAGATGAGGTAGAGTGGCCAGGAATTGTATTTACTCCGTACGAAAAAATAATTGAAAACGTAATGAAATATATAGAATTACCAGAAGAACGGAAAAGATTAGCGGAAAAAGCATATAATCATTTTGAAGCAAATGAAAGTTTAGGTACATTGAGCATGAGAGATGAATCAAAGTAATTGTACGAAACTCATACGAAAGTATGAGTTCTTTTTTGTTTATCATACTATTTTATGAAACAAGTTAACTCTTTATATTGTGTTTTGTATAGAAATTTCTGATAATATATAAGTAGAACTTGAAAACAAAGGGGAGAAATAATCATGAAACTAGTCGTTATTAACGGTACACCAAGAAAATTTGGTAGAACTCGCGTGGTGGCAAAATATATTGCGGATCAATTTGAAGGGGAATTATATGATTTAGCAATTGAGGAGTTACCTTTATACAATGGAGAAGAGTCGCAACGTGATTTAGAGGCAGTAAAAAAATTAAAAACGTTAGTGAAAGCTGCGGATGGGGTTGTATTATGTACACCAGAATATCATAATGCGATGAGCGGTGCGCTGAAAAACTCTTTAGATTACTTAAGTAGTAGTGAATTTATTCATAAACCAGTTGCGTTGTTAGCGGTTGCTGGTGGCGGTAAAGGTGGAATAAATGCATTAAACAGCATGCGAACGGTCGCTAGAGGTGTTTATGCAAATGCAATTCCAAAACAAGTTGTGCTTGATGGATTACATGTGCAAGATGGTGAACTTGGGGAAGATGCAAAACCATTAATTCATGATGTAGTTAAAGAATTGAAAGCATATATGAGCGTATATAAAGAGGTGAAAAAACAACTAGGAGTGGAGTGATATGTCCTCACTTTATCATGATTCTCGCTTGTATTACATTCTAGGAGCCAATAGTCTATCTGCTATTGGTTCCGGAATTGTTATGATAACGATTCCTTGGCTGTTAATTAAAGAGAGTGGAGGAGAGACAACATTTGGTTATGTTTCTATCATTGCAACCCTCATTATGTTTTTATTAACACCATTCATTGGGCAAAGTATTGATCGTTTTTCAAGAAAATCTTTATTGCTATGTAACGAAGGAATCGGAATAGCCGTAATCGGAATAATGGTTATATGGGGATTTGCTGGGCAACCTTATCATTCTATTCACTATATTCTTATTTATATAGCCGGATCATTCTACTATTTATTATTTTATCCTACAATATTTGCGTTCAACCAAGAGATATTTCAAGCAGAACATTATAAAAGTTTAAGTGGAACGATGGAAATACAAGGACAGTTAACACAAGTTATTTCTGGAGCGGCCGCGAGCTTCTTAATTGAAATTGTATCTTTGAAGTGGATTTTGTTAGTAGACATGTTAACTTTTGCTGGAGCATTTTTTCTTTTCTTATGTATACCGTACGTAAAGAAAAAAGAAGTGAAAAGAAAAATAACATTTAAGAAGCAATTGTTTGAAGGAATTCACTTTATGAAAAAACGTCCTAAGCTCTTTTGGTTCTTACTGGCCACTTATATGCCGTTTATAGGTGTTATGATGGCAAATTATTTAATACCAGTTTATATTTCGGATATACTTAAAGCCAATGCCTCTGTATACGCAATAGAGGGGATGATGTACGGGGTTGGAGCGGTTGTTGCAGGAATCTGTATTCCACTCATAATGAAATATATCAAAACAGAAGTTTCAATCGTTATGACGATGTTCATTTATGTAATTTCAATTACCGCAATGATTATTGAACCTTCCGTAATTTTCTTATATGGACTTGCAATTTTTCATGCAGTTGGAAATGCGGGTACAAGAGTGGCGAGAAATGTATTGATGATGGAGGAAATTCCAAACGAAGTAATGGGACGTGTAGACAGCTTATTTCGCCTAATTGGTACTGGAATACGAATTGTATTATTAATGCTGTTTACAGCGGGTGTATCTAAAGCCGGAGTAATGCTTCCGTTTTACGTATTAAGCTGCATATTGATCTTCTCATTAGGAATCGCTATTTATTATGTACTATCACAACGTAAAGTAGCGGCGAATATTTCTAATAAATCAATCGTTTAAAAAAACACTTCTGCCGCCCTTTCTTTTTCTGTATAATAAAAAGAAAGGGAGTGCAAACTTATTTATGAACAAATGGATCTTTCTTATCATTTTATTATTACCGCCACTATACATCATTTATATGACGTTTAGAATGAACAAAGTTGCTCGTGAAAAGTTGAGCTATCACTCTCCGTACGTTCTTATACTGGGTGCAAAGTTATTTGGAGATAGACCGTCTTTATCTCTTCAAAATCGTTTGGATGTAGCGTTGGAGTATTTATTTTCACATCCTGAAGCGAAAGTAATTGTTTCAGGTGGTCAAGGAGAAGATGAAGATATACCGGAAGCTCACAGCATGAGAAACTATTTAATGGTACACGGTATAGATGAGAGTCGTATTTTAATAGAAGATCAATCTACAAATACGTATGAAAACTTAAAGTTTAGTATGGATTTATATAATGTGAAACATGCGGTAGTTGTAAGTAATACGTATCATTTATATCGAACGAAAATAATTGCAAAGCGTTTAGGCATGAAGATGGAGGCACTAGCTGCTGAAACACCAATTCGTTCTAAGAGAAAAATGTATGTTCGCGAATATGCTGCTATTATGAAAACAATATTGTTCGACCGTTAGAGCTCAAATGTGAGCTCTTTTTTAATTTAAAAGCGTATCATTTGAAATGAATGCCATATTCCATCAAAATAAAGGAAACAACATTAAAGGAGTTGTATTTGTGATTCAATTTAATCATGTGTCAAAATCGTATGAAGATGGCACGAAAGCAGTGGATTCATTGCATTTAGAAATTAAAAAGGGAGAATTTTTTGTTCTCATCGGTCCGAGTGGATGCGGGAAAACAACGACAATGAAGATGATTAATCGTTTAATCGAAACGACTGAAGGATCGATTTTAATCGATGGAAAAGATATTCAACAATATAATATAAACGAATTACGTTGGGATATAGGATACGTGTTGCAACAGATTGCTTTGTTTCCTCATATGACAATTGCTGAAAATATTGCAGTTGTTCCTGAAATGAGGCAATGGAGCAAAAAAGAAATTAAAGCACGCGTCGATGAATTGTTACATATGGTTGGATTAGATCCGGATATTTATCGAAATCGTATGCCTGATGAATTGTCAGGAGGACAAAAACAACGTGTCGGTGTCGTGCGAGCATTAGCTGCAAACCCGAAAATCGTTCTTATGGATGAACCATTTAGTGCGTTAGATCCATTAAGTAGGGAACAGCTTCAGAAGGATATTGTACAGTTGCAAAAAAAGATTCAAAAAACAATCGTATTCGTAACACATGATATGCAAGAAGCATTATCACTTGGAGATCGCATTTGTATTATGAAAGAAGGAAAAGTTGTTCAACTAGATACACCAGAAGGAATTATACATAATCCGAAAAATGAATTTGTAGAGGAATTCATTGGAAATCGTGGGCGAACTTGGTATGAGGGGAAAAGTATAGCAGATGTATTGCCGCTCGATCAAAGTGTGCAATTAGAAGGGCAGGCGCTATCATTACATTCTTCTTTACAAGAAGCGTTAGTTCGTGTGCGTGATGAGGAGGTCGTTCCAGTTGAAAAAAACGGTCAATATATTGGAACGTTAACAAGTCGTCATATTGTCAATTACATTGTTGAACAAATGAAGGAAAGAGGCTAAACAGTGACTAATTTTATACAAACGTTCCAAGAACGAAAAATAGAATTACTAACTGCATTAAGTGAGCATTTACAAATATCGCTTATTTCATTATTTTTTGCAGTAATTATAGCGGTGCCACTTGGCATCTTATTAACAAGAAAAGAACGAATGGCTGAATTTATAATAGGAACTTCTGCAGTAATGCAGACAGTGCCATCACTTGCATTACTCGGACTATTAATTCCATTAGTAGGAATCGGAAAACTTCCAGCGATTATCGCATTAGTTGTGTATGCACTATTACCTATTTTACGAAATACATATACAGGAATAAGGGAATTAGATGAATCTCTAATAGAAGCCGCGAAAGCTATGGGGATGAATAGTTGGAGAAGATTGTGGAAGGTAGAACTTCCTCTTGCATTGCCTATCATTATGGCTGGTATTCGTACAGCGATGGTATTAATTGTTGGAACGGCTACATTAGCAGCTCTCATTGGTGCTGGTGGGCTCGGTAAGCTTATACTATTAGGTATAGATCGAAATGATCATGCACTTATCATTTTAGGGGCCGTACCAGCCGCGTTACTCGCTTTATTCTTTGATATAGTACTTCGCATACTTGAACGACCGAAACGCTCTTCTAAGCGTGTTATATTGACGATATGTATTGTTTGTATAATGATTGCTTCTCCATTTCTTTGGAGTACAGAAAAGAAAGATATT
This sequence comes from Bacillus cereus group sp. MYBK220-1, assembly GCF_051916445.1. Lineage (NCBI taxonomy): Bacteria > Bacillati > Bacillota > Bacilli > Caryophanales > Bacillaceae > Bacillus > Bacillus cereus group sp. MYBK220-1. Next base: position 97,375 of record NZ_JBQAGQ010000006.1, read on the forward strand.
GTTATTGCGGGCAAACTTGGATCAGAACCTGAAATTTTAATTCAAATGTATAAGCAGCTTATTGAACAAGATACAGATTTACACGTACAATTAAAACCAGGTCTTGGAAAAACAGCATTTGTATTTGAAGCGTTGAAATCAGGGGAAGTAGATATATACCCAGAATTTTCAGGAACAGCTTTATCTACTTTCGTGAAAGAAGAACCAAAGAGTACAAATCGTGATGAAGTATATGAGCAGGCTCGCATTGGAATGGAAAAGAAATATAATATGATTATGTTGAAGCCAATGGAGTATAACAATACATATGCACTAGCTATGCCGAAAAAAATAGCAGATCAAAAGAATATAAATACAATTTCTGATTTAGGGAATGTTGCGCAGGAAGCCAAAGTAGGATTTACATTGGAATTTGCTGATCGTGAAGATGGTTATAAAGGAATGCAAAAATTATATAACTATAAGTTCTCGAATGTTAAAACGATGGAGCCGAAGCTGCGTTATAGCGCAATTGAATCTGGAGATGTTAACGTAATTGATGCATATTCAACAGATAGTGAATTGGAGCAATACGGACTGAAAGTGCTGAAAGATGATAAAGGGTTATTCCCACCTTATCAAGGAGCACCATTATTAAGAAAAGAAACGTTACAGAAATATCCTGAACTTGAAAAGGTATTAAATAAATTATCTGGAAAGATTACAGATGAAGAAATGCGAAAAATGAATTATGAAGTTAACGTAAATGGTAAAAGTAGTGAAGAAGTCGCAAAACAATTTTTACAAAAAGAGAAGTTACTTCGTTAAATTTACAAGAAATATACAAATTTATATGTTTGAAATGACCGTTCATTACAAAATGAGCGGTTTTTTTGTGCATACTTATACATTTTTTCAAAAAAGTATTCCATTTTTGCTCATTTTCTTTTAGAATAAGTAATGTTTTCCTGAAAAAATATAAGAGAAACGTCTATTAGAGAAAAAGGTGACTTTAATAGTTGAACGAACATAACACCTAGAATGACAGATGGGGTGGTACAAATAGAAAAGAAGTTAGGATTTTTTCCATTAATCGCATTAGTAGTTGGAACAATGGTTGGTGGCGGTGTTTTTAGTTTACCGCATGATTTAGCAGTAGGAGCAAACAGTGGTGCAATAATAATTGGCTGGTGTATTACAGCGATGGGAATGATTCCACTTGCGCTCGTATATCAAACGTTAGCAAGACAAAAACCGGAACTTGAAGGTGGAATTTATAGTTATGCACGTGCTGGTTTCGGTGAATACATTGGATTTAATAGTGCTTGGGGATATTGGCTAGCAGGAATCTTAGGTAATGTCGCAACAATTATGTTACTGTTTAGTACATTAGGTTATTTCTTTCCAATTTTCAAAGGAGGAAATAATGTTGCGTCTATCGTTGGGGCATCACTTTTATTATGGACACTTCATTTTTTAATTTTATTTGGAATCCGTGAAGCTTCTATTATGAATGTGATCGCAACAATAGGGAAGTTAGTTCCAATCGTTTTATTTATTGTTGTAATGGTAACAGCCTTTCGCTGGGACACATTTACACATGATTTTTGGGGAGAAGGAACGATTTCACTTTCCGCTATACTTGGTCAAGTGAAAAATACAATGCTTGTAACACTTTGGGTTTTCATTGGAGTTGAAGGAGCGGTTGTATTATCTGGAAGAGCGAAGAATAGTCGAGATGTTGGTAAGGCAACAGTATTGGGACTTATTTTAGTAATGTCCATTTATATTTTAATTTCTGTCCTGTCAATGGGAGCTATGACAAGAGGCGAACTTTCTGTGTTAGAAACTCCGTCAATGGGACATGTATTAGAGCACGTTGTTGGTCCATGGGGTGCAGTTGCGATTAACATCGGATTAGTTGCTTCACTTGTCGGTACATTAATTGGCTGGTTTTTACTTGTTTCTGAAATTTCTCATGTAGCAGGAAAAGATGGCGTATTTCCGAAAGTCTTTACGAAAACAAATAAGAAGCAAACACCGCACATGGCATTATGGATTTCAAATGGTGTTGCCCAAATTATATTTATCATCGTTTTGTTTTCGGAATCAACATATCAAATTATGTATTTCATTGCATCAACATCAATTTTATTACCATATTTATTATCAGCGTTATTCCAATTTAAATTAGTCATTACAAACGAGTTAAAAGACGCTAAATTAAAAAACGGAGCGTTAGCTTTAATTGCTTCTATTTACTCTGTATGGCTTCTTTATGCAGCTGGTTTAAAGAATTTACTACTCGTTTCAATTGTGTATGGAATTGGAATTATTGTTTACACGTTTGCAAGAAAAGAACAAGGGAACCGTTGCTTTGTAGGTGCAGAGAAGTATGTGATGTGGGCAATTATTGTTGCGGCTATCACATCCATGTATATGTTATTAACTGGAAATATAAAAATGTAAAAAGTCCTTTTCATTTAAAGGGCTTTTTTCTTTGTTTAGAGAATATTTACTACATAAGATATTCAGGAGGGATGAGAATGGAAGAAAAAGAACAGTTGTCTAGAATAATTGATTTAGCTAGTGAGTTAAGGAAAGTATTAGTGCAAGAATCTTTTTTTAATCATCATCCTGAACTAAGAGGAGTCATTGAAAATTTAGCAAGTTCTGTTGAAAATTTGGCGGAATTACAAATAAGTAAAGATGAAAACGCTGAAGATCGATTACGTTACGTACTTGCGAAAATGAAAATTGCTCATAATGCAATTTTACAAGAGAAAAAAGCATTTCCTTCTCATTAATATAAGTTTTTATTTTGAACCTGGCGGATAACGTCAGGTTTTTTATTTCTAGTTTTTCGTTTCTTTCATACACTAAGAATAGTATGAAAAAAGAAGGTGACTAAGGTGAAATTACATAAAGCTCTTCAGCCAAGTTTTATAAAACGAATGTACTATATGAGATTTTTAGGGAAATTTACAAAAGCTGAGAAAGAGAAGAGTGGAGAGAATTTTTTTGTGCAATGCTTATCGCCAATACCATTCACTTTACAGGAACAATTTATAAATGAACCATATGTATTTGAAGGGTTATGTAGCAATAAAAAGAATGAAAAAATCTTTTCGGAATTAAAGAAGAGGAAATTAGAAAAGCAATTAGTAATGTTTCGTCTTTATTATGAAAGAGGAAATGTATACGTGGAGTTAATATGTACAGAAGAACCGAAAGAAATAGCAAGCAGCTATAAAATGATTCCGGCACCTAAAGTTACAAATCATAAAAAAAGAGAATCTTTAGAGCGAAAACTTAGCAACGGTTATTTATCATTTCTTATGCCAAAATTTCCGAAAGACTTTGAGCCTCCTGAATTATTGTGGCACGATGGAAGACTGTACGGAAACATATCCCTAAAGTCATCAATTAGCTCAATCGCCTATTTTGAACAGAAACGTGAATGTAAATATATAAACTGCAGTGACTGGACGAAGTATGTAGAAATAGCGGTAGAAGATCAATTATATTTTGTAAGTGATTATGTGTATGAGCAATTAAAAAAACGAATGCATGAAGAAGGTAAGCTAGTTGAAGTAGAGGATATAAAAATACAAAAAGATGAATGGGAATGGGATGAGCGTGAATCGTCCTTTTTACAGTATGTACAAAGTATGGTGCATAATAAAGGGTTATATTTGGATGAAACGGATATTTATAATTTCCATATAAGTGTAAAAACAAATATGTTAACGATTCTTGGTGGTATACCGGGCGTTGGAAAATCACGTTTTGTGCAAACTTATGCAGAAGCATTAGGGTTACAGTATGGGGAAGAGTTGGTTTGGATTCCAATTTCGCCATCGTATCAAGAACCACATGATTTACTTGGTTACCTTCATCCAAATGGTACTTTTATTGAATCTGAAGCGAAGTTAGTTAGGACGTTAATGAAGGCGAAAGAAAATCCAAATCAACTGTATATAATCGTTTTTGATGAAATGAACATGTCTCATATTGAGCATTGGTTTACTCCGTTTCTATCTGTTCTTGAACTTGAAACAAAAAATCGTATTTTAAACTTGTATGAGGGTGTACAGGACATAGAGAATTCAATTCCATCAACAATTGAAATTGGAGAAAATATTATATTTGTAGGTACTGTAAATTTTGATGAAACAACGAAAGAGCTCTCTGATCGATTATTAGACCGAACGAACCTAATAACGTTACAGAAAATTCCGTTTTGTGAGATGGGCATGGAACAGGGGAAAGTCGTATTACATCCACCTTTGAAAGTAACGGCGGGAGAATTTCGGATAAATTGGATGAGAAATAAAGCGATGATTGAAGTGTTTTCTGAAGAAGAATTAGAGCTATTAGATAAGTTGCATGTCGTATTGTCATCACATGACGCGTCTAAGGGAATTTCTTTCCGATGTGCAAATGCAATTGCGACTTATTTGCAAAACATACCGTTTCAAAATAACCATACCTATATGATTAGTAGAGAAGAGGGGTTTGATTTACAAATAAAGCAGCGTGTATTGACGAAAATCAGAGGGACCGAAATGATGGTTGGGCCTTTACTTTCTGAAGAAGCAAAAAGGGGGGCGACCTTAGTACCTCTTTTGCAATCTACACTTGCAAACAGAGTATCTACATTTGAACACTCTTTAGCATATATACGAGAAAAACGTAGAGAACTGGAGTTGTATGGATATGCAAAATGAAGGGCGTTATGAAACAAAAATCGTTGATACGAATGAAACGCTCCCTTTTGTATTAAAGTTAATCATTGGAAATGAAGGGAAAGGAGATTATATTTTATTAAATCGTCTTTGTACATCTACTACAGCATTAGTTCAATGTATTTATAAAGTACAAGAATTAAAACCAATAAGATTACAGTACAATTATGAAATCCCAATGAATATTACTTTTATATGGAATAAAGTATATGAGGGACAGAAAAATATAAAAGAGGCTCAATATGAAATAAATGAAAAAAAACAAAGAGTATTAATATATGAACATGGGAAAACAGAATTCTTTTATCCATGGCGCTGTGGTCTATACCATTTTGAAGTGCGTATAGAAGATACAACGTATTATGGCGCATTTCAAATCGTACCGAAAAACTTTTTTGATGATCAATTTGAAATGATTCAAGACTATGTGAAGTCAATTTTAAATGAGTTGATTTTGGATAGAGGTTACTATAAAAAGACCTTCTCTGCACTTAGCGATATTGAGGATTCTTCTTATTTAGTGTTACTTAGAAAGTTACCGCAAAAAATGAAAATGATAAAGCAAATCTTTAAGAAAATAGAATCAAGATCAACTTTTATAAATGAATATAAATGGGAAGGAAAAGAGCGAAAGCCAACAAGAAAAGGAACTATAGTGGCAGAACGAAAACCTTATGCCAAACATTATAATCGTAAGTTTATGGAACAAAAAAATAGTAAGGAAAATGCATTTCTTAAATATAAAGCGATGCAATTTTATCATTATTTAATTGAAGCTAAAAGTTTTTTACGTCAAACAATTGAAATCTTAGAAAGAGAAAAAAAGAAAAAATCAGAAGAGTTTCAAGCTGTAAAAACGATTATACAAACAATTGAGCGTAATGGATCAGTAACCGATAGAGAGAAGCAAAAATATAAAAATATACATTTACTAAAAGAAGCCGATTTACGAAAGAGCTCAATGAAAATACAAGAATATAAAATATTGGCGCATATTGTGCATGAAAATGTACAATACTTTCAAATGTTAATGCACTCTTCATTTTGGAGGGAAGTTACTGAAACAAGTAACATGAACTTACATGATTTACCGATACCACATCAACAATTACTACATCATTTAGAAGTACTCCCGCAATATACGGATCAATCTCCATCATTATTATTTGTTTATAAGCCAACGTTTTTAGTGTATGAATATTACGCTTTTTTTATCGTTATTTCACTTTTAGAGCAAATTGGTTTTGAGGCTAGAAACTCCATCCGTGAACAAATACAAGAACATTTTTATGTAGATGGATTACAAGATGGAACGACAGTAGTTTTAGAACGAGATGATATAAAGGTGCATGTCGCATTTAATGACTTAATTGAAACACATCCTCTTATTGCATTAAGTAAAGGTAGTAATTTTTACAATGGTGAGGATACGAAGAAGCCAGATATTCGCTTAGACTGTTATGTAAAAGAAGATGGGAAATACGTATATAAATCTTCTATTATTATTGAAGTGAAGTATAGTCCAATGTACAATATTTTTCAGCACGTCGGAAATACGAAAGCAACTGAGCAAATGTATAAGTACTGGTCTATAAAGTATGTAGAAGAACAGGATGGAAAGCGAGTCTATTATCGAAGGTCAATTTATGAAGTCATTTGTGTATATCCAGGAAGCCATATGCATAGTAAAAAAATTGAGTCTGGATGCGGTGTTTTCTTGCAGTTATATCCATATAAGACGAAACAAGGGGAAGAGAAATTAGCTGGAAAACATGGGATGGTACAAATTTTTGAAAAATGGCTAAAAAGCATTAAGAAGTAAAAGAAATCCTTTTTCATAAAGGATTTCTTTAGATTAAGAAGAATTATATGCTGTATGGAAAGAAACGTAGTGTAATTGAGATTTGAAAAGTGCTACAAATGTGTTATTAAAAGGAATGTGAGCGCGGGATAAAAGTCGATTAAATTGGAATCTAATTCATTTTGCAGAATATAATAAGTCATAAATATTTTTAGTTGCATACGAAGATTTGTTCTTATATGATAGATAGTGAAAGCGTTATCAAAAAACAGAGCGGCGATGGGAAAGGCGGTTAAATATGTTCCAGCGTGTTCAAACAAAGGAAGAACATTTTGGGTTCGAGCAACTATGGGGAGATTTTTGTGAAGAAAGAAACTTAATGTTCGTAGAACGTAATTTAAATCCATCACGATTTTTATTAATAGAAGATGAACATCCTATTGGTACAGTAGAATGTATTAAGTATACGGTACCTGAACAATCAAATTCTGAGTTTTTCTATCCGTTTTCTAAAAATGATTTAGTAAAAGATTTGAAGAATGTATATGAAATAGGCAAGTTAAGTATTTCGAAAACGTCTCGTGGAAGAGGACATTTCAAAAGGCTAACAGCTATTTTATTTATACATGCGTTAGAAACAAAAGCTGAATGGTACATTGCAGCAGTAACAAAAAGAATGTATATGTATTTACTTACACTTGGTTTTCCAATTGAACCAATAGATAATCCTTTTCAGTTTCATGATACTTTACAAGGTGTACCAGTAAGAATTCATGCTCGAAAAGGGGTTACGCATTTGTATTCTTTAAAAGAATTTCGTGATGTGATTCAAGGGAATGCTCATGCACAGGCATTAATTACAGAATACAGTAAAAATATTATGTTAACGAAATAAAGCGAAGTGAATATGTATAATAAAGAGAATAACATTTGTATAGGATATAACTCTTCATTAAAAAAGACCCTTATTATTTTAATAAGGGTCTAAAAATTATAATCCAAATATACTAAAAATCATTTTGCGGCGCTTCGGTTTCTTTTCTCGTTCATATGTTGGTTTTGAATCCGGAGTAATATAAATGGGTTCTTCTTTCGTTAGGGCAGCTTCTAACTTTTGAATTCGCTCTAACATTTCCTCCATTTCACGACGGTGTTGTAAAAGTTGGTACGTGACGACATCATTTGCCTTATCTTGCATTTGTTCTTCCATTCGATCAAGTCTTCTCGTAATAGTGTTTAATTGATTAGCTAATTGCTCAAAATCATTCGATGATATGTTTTGAACAATTGTATTAACTTGAGTTTTTAATTCCTCAACTTCATTTGAGGAAGCCTTTTGAGTAGATTGAGAATTTTGAGATTGCTCTATTTGAAATCGATGGTGTTCTAACATTTGATCGACATCCTCTTGTGTGAATATAAAGTGGCCATATTTGTTTTTCTCTATCGTAAGATTTAATTGTTGCGCGATCCGGACAACAGCCTTTGGGCTAACACCTAATTTCTTTGCGATAAATGGTGTTTTATATTCCAAAATAATCCCTCCTATATATATCCTGTTGAATGATTTCGAGCTATGAAGTAAGTTCCCTTCTAGTGCGACAAAAGAAGTGTGGAATCGGCAAAGAAAGTGTTTTTTCACGAAATTGAGTTGAGGAGAATAGTTCTTTTAAATAAAAATGTCTTATCGTAACATTTAGAATAATTTGACGAGTGTAAATGAATTAGATTATCATAATGATAAATATCTTTTTTATGTATGCATATAATATATAAAAAGGTGGTTGCTAATGTAGAATTTTGTTAGAGTATTAGAATGCTTACTTCACTTGAATAAAATTAAGTAGGAGGTGGCTTCCTTGCTTACAAAGTAAGTAAGGAAAAGTATTTGGACATATATAGTATAAGTATAGTGATTGTTTTAATTGCCTTAACGGCATTTTTCGTTGCAGCAGAATTTGCAATTGTTAAAGTGAGAAGTTCACGAATTGACTATTTAATTGCAGAAGGAAATAATCGTGCAACATCGGTCAAAACAGTCATTACAAACTTAGACGAATATTTATCTGCTTGTCAGCTAGGAATTACTGTTACAGCTTTAGGAATTGGGTGGTTTGGTAAACCTGCGTTAAAGCAAATGTTTGATACGCTTTTTGCAAATTGGAATATCTCTACTCAACTAGCAGACATTTTTGCTGTAATTTTAGTATTTTTGTTAATTACTTTTTTACATGTTGTAATAGGGGAATTGGCCCCAAAAACATTTGCAATTCAAAAATCTGAACAAGTGAGTTTGCTTGTTTCTAAACCGTTAATTTTCTTTTATCGTATTGCATTCCCATTCATTTGGCTATTAAATGGTTCAGCTCGAATCATTACGAAGCTGCTAGGGCTGAAACCGCCGAAGGGGCATGATGAGGTTCATTCAGAAGAAGAATTACGGTTGTTAGTTTCAGAAAGTTATAGAAATGGTGAGATTAATCAATCTGAATATAAATATGTGAATAAAATTTTTGAATTTGATGATCGGATTGCAAAAGAAATAATGGTACCTCGAACTGAAATGAATATTATAAGTAAAGAGATGCCTGCTGAAGAAGCTTTGCAAAAAATGTCTCGTGAAAAATATACAAGGTATCCAGTTGTTGATGGCGACAAAGACCACGTAATAGGTTTTGTGAATTTTAAAGATATTTTTACTGAATTTGTACAACATAAAGCTGTTAATAAGAAGACAGTAGAGCAATATATGAGACCAATTATTTTAGTTATCGATTCTATTCCAATTCATGATTTGTTTTTGAAAATGCAAAAAGAAAGAACACATATTGCTATATTGATAGATGAATATGGTGGAACATCTGGACTTGTTACTGTTGAAGATATTCTGGAAGAAATTGTTGGAGATATTCAGGATGAGTTTGATACGGATGAGCAGCCAGAAATTCAACAAGTTAGTGAAACGAAGACGATACTAGAGGGAAAAGTACTTGTTAGTGAAGTGAATACGTTATTTGGTTTAGGGATTGATGATGATGGTGTTGATACAATCGGTGGTTGGATTTTAACGAAGAATATAGAGATTGCTGAAGAGGATTCCATTGAAATTGAAAATTATAAGTTTTGTGTGAAAGAATTAGATGGACATTATATAAAAAGATTAGAAGTTACAAAGATAGTAGAATCGATTGTTATTTTAGAAGATGAAAAACAAATTTCGTTACAAGAGCAAATTAGCTCGTAAACTCTGCTATATAGCAGAGTTTTTTTGAGCATAATGTTTTTTGAGGGATAAGGGCTATGATACAATGACATAAGTCAAACCTTTCACTAGGTGAAGTATTGTTGTATACATATATTTGGAAGGAGCAGAAGTATGAAAAAGCATTTATATATAAATGGAGATTGGAAATCTGTAAACACGTATAAACCATTATACGCACCATATTCTGAAGAAACATTAGCGGAAATTGCACAAGGCACGGAAGAAGATGTAAAAGAGGCTGTTACCGCTGCAAAAAATGCAATGACAAAAATGAATACATTATCTGCATATGATCGTGCGACTATTTTAGAGAAAGTTGCACAAAAAATGGATGAAAGAAGAGAAGAATTTGCAGAGATTATTGCAAAAGAAGCTGCAAAACCAATACGTGCTGCAAGGGGAGAAGTAGATCGTACTGTTCAAACATACAAATTTGCAGCTGAAGAAGCGAAGCGTATATATGGTGAGACATTGCCATTAGACGCCGCACCTGGTGCAGATGGGCGTATTGCATATACAATCCGAAAGCCGATTGGGGTTATAGGGGCTATTACACCATTTAATTTCCCATTAAATTTAGTAGCGCATAAAGTTGGACCAGCAATCGCTGCCGGAAATACAGTTGTATTAAAGCCAGCTGATCAAACGCCATTATCATCTTATGCATTAGTTGAGTTATTTGAAGAGGCAGGATTGCCAAATGGAGCTTTAAATATCATTTCTGGCCCTGGCTCCACGGTTGGTGAGGCAATCGTCAAAAATGATTACGTTGCTTCTATTACTTTTACCGGAAGTCCAAAAGTTGGAATCGGAATAAAACAAAAGGCTGGGCTAAAACGAGTTACGTTAGAACTAGGCTCAAATGCTGCTGTTATCATTGATGAAGATGTAGAGTTAACAGATGAAATAATTGAACGTGTAAAATGGGGAGCATTTGTTAATAATGGGCAAGTTTGTATTTCAGTACAACGTGTTTTTGTACATGAAACGAAAATGCATGAATTTCTTTCGAAGCTAAAGAAAGCGATGGAATCAGTTGTTGTTGGTGATCCACTGCTTGAGGAAACGGATGTATCAGCTTTAATTTCAAAAAGAGATGTAGAGCGAATTGATATGTGGGTTCAAGAAGCAATTAAGGAAGGAGCAACTGTTTTATGCGGTGGTAAGAAGCGGGATGCAAGAATTTTTGAACCGACTGTATTAACAAATGTTCCAGATCATGTATCTGTGCAGTGCCAAGAAGTATTCGGTCCACTCATGACAGTAAATACATTTAAAGAATTTGATGAAGCGATTGGGCAAGTAAATAATTCGCGTTACGGCTTACAGGCAGGAGTATTTACAAATAATTTATTTAAAGCAATGCGTGCAATTGATGAGCTAGAGGTTGGTGGTGTCATGATTAATGATATTCCAACGTTCAGAGTAGATCATATGCCTTATGGTGGTGTGAAAGAAAGTGGCACGGGACGCGAAGGAATTAAATATGCAATAGAAGAAATGACAGAAATGAAATTAGTATGTATTAAAAAATAAAGTGGAAAAACTTAAAACTTGCACTAAAAAACGAGTAGGAAATGTTTACGATTCCATACTCGTTTTTTACGCTTCTAGTAACTATTTAATTAAGTGTAACTTTTACTTCATTTCTTGTTTGAAAATAGTATCTTCTACATAAATTTGTTCTTTATCTATAGCAGTAGCATGAGTTAATACTAAACCGATTGGTGTTTTTGTATCTTTATTTTGAACAATTGTAAAAGGAACATTTTTTTCGTTTGCTAATTTAATGTATTTTGATAAATGTGGGTAAGCAATGCCACCATTTAGGAGGAGTTGTAATGATTGAGAAGAGCGCATGCTACCCGCTACTTCAGAGTATACATTACTTTGCATTACTTGACCGATTGTTAAAGCGATTTCCACACGCTCACGTAATGTAGTTAAATACATATTACGTTCTTCTGGTTTGTTTTGCTTTTGGCCGTAAATGCCTTCTTGGAGATAATCTTCCACATTTTTATTTACCATATTTTTCACACCTTTCATTTTCTATTGTACGCAAGAATTAAAAATGATGCAAAAAAAGTCGTTTTGATTACGGAAATAATGAAAATATGTGAAGGAAAAAGGGGATTTGTATACAATTAGTTAAATAAGAAAGAAAAAATAATTTTATCAACAGAAATTAACAAAATGTGACAAAAATCTATTAACGAATCGTATTTTTTGTGTTAATATTCAAAATATAAAGGGTATTCGTCGTATGGAAATGGAGGGAATGGAGGTTTTTCCAATCGATAAGGATATTAAAGAAATATTTTGTTCACACTTGAAAAACAATAGGCACCAATTCGTAGAGAACTGGAAAAACAAAATGATAATTTCCGAAAAAGATCCATTTAAACTAGAAGTAGTTCAAAATGGAGAGGATTTACTAGAGTTAATTATCGAACTTACTATGGAAGATAAAGATATAAATTATCTTCAACCGTTATGTGAGAAAATTGCTATTGAACGTGCTGGAGCAGATGCGAATATTGGAGATTTTGTTTATAACGCAAACGTGGGAAGAAATGAACTTTTCGAAGCGATGTGTGAATTAGATGTTAGCGCTCGTGAATTGAAACCAATTATGGCAAAAATACATACTTGTTTTGACAAATTAATTTATTATACCGTTTTAAAATACTCGGAAATTATATCGAAGAATTTAGAGGAAAAACAGCAATATATTAACGAAACACATAAAGAAAGGCTGACGATTTTAGGGCAAATGTCAGCTAGTTTTGTACATGAATTTCGTAATCCGCTTACTTCCATTATGGGGTTTGTTAAATTATTAAAGGCGGATCATCCGAGTTTATCGTATTTAGATATTATTTCGCATGAATTAGATCAATTAAATTTTCGTATTTCGCAATTTTTACTCGTATCGAAAAAAGAAATGTGGAATGAATCGGAACGGTTTTGGCTTAATGACTTGTTTCAAGACATTATACAATTCTTATATCCGAGTTTGGTCAATGCGAATGTTTTGATTGAAAAGAATTTACCGTATCCAATTCCGCTTGTTGGTTATCGGAGTGAAGTGAGGCAAGTATTTTTAAACATATTAATGAATTCAATTGATGCTCTTGAATCAATGAAAGAAGAACGAAAAATTATCATTGATGTATTTGAAGAAGATCAAGCTATTCGAATTGTGATAAAAAATAATGGACCAATGATTCCAGCTGAAAATGTAGAAACGATTTTTGAACCATTTGTAACTACTAAAAAGTTAGGAACTGGTATTGGATTATTTGTATGTAAACAAATTGTGGAAAAACATAATGGATCCATTATGTGTCGATCAGATAACGATTGGACAGAATTTCAAATTGCATTTCAAAAATAAACAGTCTACACCAAATGAATGGTGTAGACTGTTTTAATTTGTGAGTATAAGGGCTTCTAATTTAGGATCTTTAGTTGAATAACCTACTATTGAAATTGTATAAATAACATTTGGTTCAACATTGAATTTCGGTATAGTCAATAAAACGTTTTTATTATCTGCGAGTGAAATTTCAATATCTGCTGTACCAGGGCTAACTTGCAAAAAATCTGTTATTTGTTTAAAGAGTACATTTTCAAATAAATGATCCCCATCTTTTAAATCTACGTTTACAACAGGGGTATCTGGAGAGAAATGTGCAAACCGTATTTTGGCTTGACCAGCTGGTAAATGTGTATTATCAAGTATAGGCTGTAATTGTAGGTGATTATCACTATTTATTGCAGCGAGAGTATAAGTATGATTTCCCATTATTGGTACCAACGCTGAAAAGATTGGAGTTTCATTTCCGACAGGAACAATATCTATACGGTATTTACCTTGCACTAATGATAAATAAGGGCTGAATTGCTTAAATGAAATATTTTTAATAACCGTTTGTCCGTTTACTAAAATGTCAACCGCTGGTATATTTGGATCGGCATGAAAAATTCTTATATGTGACGGTAAAGCAGCTTCTTGTGAGTCTCTTGTTTCATACGCCTGTACAAGTTTTGATAGTGCATCGTAATATTTCATATATAATTCTATATATTTTTTAGGATTACGAAACTGATAGTAACGTGCGAGTTGTTCGTATTGTGTAACTTCTTGTCCATATTTTTCGATTTCAGATTGAGACATGAACATTCCTCCTTTGTCATCATTAAAACTATATGCGAAGCAAGAAAGCGGTTATGCAAAAAAATGATTTTATAAAGGGAAAATTAAAAATTGACAACAAATATGTTTTCATAAAGAGGTGCTGGTGCTTACGAGAATTTCGCAGAGTAAGGCAGTACATATGACTGTACGAAAGTAAAATAAATGCCAAATTGAAAGTGCATTTCAATTAACATATTGAATACATGTCCAAAAATCGCTAGAAAACTAGGGATTTTTTAAATTATAGGCAAATACACATACAAAGTGATAATTGTCCTACATAAATTATAAAGGAAAGATACTTTGAATCTGAGGAAAGGAGTGCCACTTCGGGATAGGGATATCCCGATAGTAATTGTGAATGAAGTTATGAAAAGGTTTTGTGTTATAGGCTGTAGGATGAATTTGTAAACTTCATTTTTCTATTTATTTTAGCAATTGACAGTATTAACCCATAAGAGAGCGTCATGACGAACTGATTAGTGTGGTTAATCGGTTCTTTTTTTATAGTTTAAAACTGAAAAGTTTACATAATGAATAGGAATCTGAATTGATTAGTAAGGTGGGTGTCGAAATTTGTTTTAAAATATGCAATTTAAAGTAGGATAATAGGAAGGAGTTTAACGGGAGTTCCGTCGAAGTGTACAGAATGTCGGCATTTAAGGACAGCTGGCATTATGCTATAAAAACATTTGGTGATGTAGTCATTTCATATAAAAAGGAGGGTTATTTGGGCGTATAGAAAAGGGTTGGTCTTCGTTTTTTTTAGTTCTGAATTTTCTGTTTTATAAAAATTTTTAAGCACTCATTTGTATATTTTATAATAGTTTTTTGATAAATTCACTGCTTTTGCAGAGGATTCTTTTTTATGAAAGAAACGTCAATTTTCTTCATATATATATACAAATTGGAGAAATGGGGGAGCGCTATGCGCGATTACTTAATTAAACCACTTGTTGGTCAGCCGTATCCAATGATTTCACATGGAAAAGGTGTTTATTTGTATGATCAAAATGGCAATAAATATTTTGATGGTTCGTCAGGAGCAATTACGGCAGGTATTGGGCATGGCGTAAAGGAGATTGCAGACGTTATTAAAAAGCAAGCTGAGGAGATTGCTTTCGTTTATAGATCACAGTTTACGAGTGAACCAGCTGAAAAATTAGCGAAGAAGTTAAGTGATTTAAGTGTAGGAGATTTGAACTGGAGTTTTTTTGTAAATAGTGGTACGGAAGCGAATGAAACAGCTATGAAAATTGCAATTCAGCATTTTCAAGAGCGAGGTATTCAAGGGAAACATAAAATTTTATCAAGATGGATGAGTTATCACGGTATTACGATGGGTGCTTTATCGATGTCTGGGCATCCACTACGTAGACAACGTTTCGTATCTATTTTGGAAGATTATCCGACTATACCAGCTCCATATTGTTTCAGATGTCCTGTTCAAAAGGTATATCCAACTTGTCAGCTGGCATGTGCGACTGAACTAGAAAGATCAATTGAAAGAATTGGTGCAGAGCATATTGCTGCTTTTATTGCTGAGCCGATTATCGGAGCAGCTGGAGGCGCGGTTGTTCCGCCGAAAGACTATTATAAAGTCATTAAAGAGATTTGCGACCATTACGATATTTTATTTATTGCGGATGAAGTAATGACTGGGCTCGGTCGTACTGGAGCATGGTTTGCGATGGAGCATTGGGGCGTAGAGCCGGATATTATGACACTTGGTAAAGGGTTAGGAGCGGGATATACACCGATGGCAGCGACAGTTGTAAGTGATCGTGTTATGGAACCAATATTACGTGGATCACGTTCAGTAATGAGCGGTCATACGTTAAGTGCAAATCCATTGTCTGCAGCAACGGCTTTAGCTGTTATTGAATATATGGAGAAACATAATCTTCCTGAAAAAACAGCAGAAAAGGGAGAGTATTTAATAAAAGGCTTACAGAAAGTTCAGCAACAATCGACAATCATTGCTGATGTGCGCGGAAAAGGGTTGCTAATCGGAGTAGAATTGCAACCGTTTACAAAAGCGTCAGAGCTTATTTCAGTTGCAGCTAAAAATGGTCTGCTTTTATACCAAGCAGTTTCAGGGCAAGCAGGAAAAGAAGATAGTGCACTGCTTGTAGCACCGCCAATGACAACTACATATTCCGAGTTAGATGAATTACTTTCAATTTTCTCTAAAAGTGTGGAAGAGATGATGCAAAAAGGAGGGCATAGTATCGCATGACAACTATTACAAATACATTCGGTAAATTAAAAGAAATTGAGGAAGTAATTTCTTTGTTCCATGATGATATGACATTGATGTTTGGGGGATTTGGAGGGATTGGATCCCCTCCATCTTTAATACAGGCAATTTTAGAAAAAGGCGTTACAAATTTAAATTTAATTGGAAATGACACTGGATTTCCTGATGTAGGTATCGGTCGTCTTGTTACAAATGAAAGAGTTAAATCAATAATTACTTCTCACATTGGCTCCAATCCAAATGCAGGAAGGCAACTAAACGAGGGAAGATTACAAATTGAGTTTTCTCCGCAGGGAACATTAGCAGAGCGTATTCGCGCTGGTGGCGTTGGTCTTGGTGGTGTTTTAGTTGATGTTGGTGTTGATACGATTGTGGAAGAGGGAAAACGAACAGTTGAAATGAATGGTAAGACCTACTTAGTTGAAACAGCATTAACTGCTGAAGTTTCAATTGTATATGCGAAAAAGGCAGATCCGTTTGGTAATCTTGTATTTGACAAAAGTGCACGAAATATGAATCCCCATGTAGCTATGGCTGGGGATATAACAATTGTAGAAGCAGAAGAAATAGTCCCGCTTGGAAGTTTAGATCCAGAGGAAATTGTCGTTCCAGGTGTTTTCGTAAATTATATTGTACCGTCGGAAGGAGTGAACTGGAAATGGGTATGGGCGTAGAAGTGAGGGATAAGATTGCTAGGCGTGCGGCGAAAGAAATACAAAATGGTATGATTGTAAATTTAGGTATTGGCATACCATCGCTTGTACCAAATCATTTGCCTGACGACATAAATGTTATGTTTCATGCGGAAAATGGAATCGTCGGCATGGGACCAACGCCAAGTAAAGGGAATGAAGATGAAAATTTGTGTAATGCAGCAGGTTTACCAACTTCTCTTATAACAGGAGCGAGTTATTTCGATAGCTGCACAGCGTTTGGGATGATTCGAAAAGGTTTGCTAGACATAACGATTCTTGGTTCATTACAAGTAAGTGAAAATGGTGATTTAGCAAACTGGATTGTACCTGGAAAACGTGTTCCAGGTATTGGTGGAGCAATGGATTTAGCACAAAAAGCGAAGCGGGTCGTTGTTGTAATGAATCATGTTGATAAGTACGGAAATGCAAAAATTGTTTCAGAGTGTACATTGCCATTAACTTCAAAGAAATGTGTAGATTTAATCATTACTGATATGGCAGTCATGGAGGTAACTCCGAGTGGACTTATATTACAAGAATTAATGAGCCCATACACAGTAGAAGATATAAAACGACATACAGAAGCTGATTTTCAAATTAGTTCTAACTTACTAGTAATTGAATGAAGGGAGATGTAATATATGGAGCAATTAAAAAAGCAAGTTTGTGATTATATTGAGAGCCATGAAGAGGAAAGTGTGAAATTTTTAAAACGATTAATTCAAGAAAAGAGCGTATCTGGTGATGAAAGCGGTGCGCAGGCAATTGTGATTGAAAAATTACGTGAATTAGGTTTAGAGCTCGATATATGGGAGCCTTCTTTTTCTAAAATGAAAGATCATCCTTATTTTGTATCACCCCGTACAAGTTTTTCAGATAGCCCAAATATTGTAGCAACTTTAAAAGGAAGTGGCGACGGGAAATCTATGATATTGAATGGGCATATTGATGTAGTTCCAGAAGGGGATGTGAATCAGTGGGAACATCATCCTTATAGCGGTGAGAAAATCGGAAATCGTATATATGGCCGTGGAACGACGGATATGAAGGGCGGAAATGTCGCACTTATGCTTGCGATGGAAGCGATTATTGAATCTAACATTGAATTAAAAGGAGACATCTATTTTCAAAGTGTAATAGAAGAGGAAAGTGGCGGAGCAGGGACATTGGCAACTATATTACGAGGATATAAGGCAGATGGTGTCATTATTCCGGAGCCTACTAATATGAAGTTTTTCCCGAAACAACAAGGTTCCATGTGGTTTCGTCTACGTGTAAAAGGGAAAGCTGCACACGGTGGAACGCGCTATGAAGGGGTTAGTGCAATTGAAAAAAGTATGTTTGTTATAGAACATGTAAGAAAGCTAGAGGAGAAAAGAAATAGTCGAATTACAGATCCGTTATTTAAAGAAATTCCGATTCCAATTCCAATTAACATTGGGAAAATTGAAGGAGGGAGTTGGCCAAGTTCTGTTCCCGATGAATTAATTTTAGAAGGAAGATGCGGTGTTGCGCCGAATGAGACTATAGAGGCGGCAAAAGAAGAGTTTGAGAATTGGATTGCTGAATTAAATGATGTGGACAATTGGTTTGTTGAAAATCCAGTAGAAGTAGAATGGTTTGGAGCGAGATGGGTTCCTGGTGAACTAGAAGAGAATCATGAACTCATTACGACACTTCATCACAACTTTGTTGAAATCGAAGGGAACGAACCAATTATTGAAGCATCTCCGTGGGGGACTGATGGAGGTTTATTTACACAAATTGCAAACGTACCAACAATAGTATTTGGTCCAGGAGAGACGAAAGTAGCACACTATCCAAACGAATATATAGAAGTTGATAAAATGATAGCTGCCGCAAAAATTATTGCATGTACATTACTAGATTGGTGTGAGGTGAAAAAATGAAATACTATGAATCTTTTAGAGAACAGACGAATTGTTATACAGTAGAAGGTGTTTTAGATTATTTTAATAAGCGTATTCGGGTAGATCACTATACAGGAAATGTTGAAAGTATTATACAGACAATTGACGAACTAGCAGAGAAACATTCTTTCACTAAATGTATTATTAAAGGAAAGGGAGAGCATGTTTCAACATGGCTCTCTTTCGGTTTTTTGTTGGAAGCAACGATACCTCATTATTTTCAAGGAAACGATGCATACTTTTTTGTGAAATATAATAATGATGAAAGACGAAATAGTATGCATTGGATTGAGGAAGATACTATATTAAGCGGTGTAAAAGGAAAAGAAATAAAAGAAAAAGTAGTTCCAGAGAAATTTTTGCTGAGAAAAGCGACTGAAGAAGATGCAGAAGAATTAGCAACTGTATTCGGAAAAGTATTTGAAGTGTATCCGACACCTTTAAATGAAGCGAGTTATGTATTACAGACGATGAAAGAAGACGATACAATTTACTACGTGTATGAATTTGAGGGGAAAATTATTAGTACAGCATCTGCAGAAATGAACATAAAGGAAGGGAATGCAGAATTAACGAATTGTGCTACTTTACCTGAATACCGTAAACATGGATTTATGAAAAGTTTACTAATTAAATTAGAGGAAGAACTTCAAGAAAGATCTATTTTCTGCTCCTATACAATTGCTCGATCGCTTTCTTTCGGAATGAATGCTGCCTTTCATCAATTAGGCTATACGTATACAGGAAGACTGGCGAATAATTGCTACATTTTCGATAAGTTGGAAGATATGAATATATGGGTGAAAGATCTATCTAGCTATTCGAAAGCAGTAAAACTTCCGCCTCAAAATTTGGCTGTAAAGCAAAACAGTTAGGTGGAGCTGGGTGTTTGAAAAAGCCGTACTAATTAGAGTTTCGAGTTATCTAATGAAAATATAAAATTGATTAAAATTATAGAACGGAATCGTCATGCTTACAATCGCACATAGGTGTGCCGAAAATTCGGCATGTAATTGCTGGATTTTCGGCAAGAGGGGGGATGACATTGCTAGCAGTTTCGACACAAGAAGTCATTGAAGCGATTTTGGGCAGTATTGATGAGGCTATACACGCTGTAGATGAAAATGGAATTACAATATTTTATAATTCTGTAGCTGCAAAACACGATGGATCGAAGATTGAAAAAGTGTTAGGGAAACATCTGTTAGAAGCGTTCCCGTCTTTATCAAGGGAAACGAGTACATTGATGAAAGTACTAGATACAAAAAAACCTATCGTACATCAGGTACAACATTATCAAAATTTAAATGGTGAAGATGTTTGTACAGTAAATACGACGTTACCTATTTTTATAGATGGGAATATTGCTGGGGCTGTTGAAATTGCAAAGGATTACTCTACAATTCAAAAGCTTACTGACACAATTGTTGACTTACAGTCGAAAATAAAGCGATCATCTAGAAAAAAAGTGATTAAAAAGCACGCTGCATTTGAGACGATAGTGACAAATGATACGCGGTTTAAACAGACGAAAGAGTTAGCACAAAAAGTAGCACCAACAGACGCGAATGTTTTAATATATGGTGAAACAGGAACGGGAAAAGAACTGTTCGTACAAGCAATTCATGAAGCTTCTAAAAGAAAAAACAAGCCATTTATTGCACAAAACTGTGCAGCTTTACCAGAGTCGCTATTAGAAAGTTTATTGTTTGGAACGACAAAAGGAAGCTATACGGGAGCGATTGAAAGAGCTGGGCTATTTGAACTTGTTGATGGTGGTACATTATTTTTAGATGAACTGAATTCAATGCCTCTTGATTTGCAGGCAAAAATGTTACGAGTGTTAGAAGATGGAGTCATTAGAAGAATTGGTGATAATAAGACGAGAAAAGTAGATGTTCGTGTTATTACCGCGATGAACCAGCCTCCAGAAATATGTTTACGAGAGAATAAAATTCGCACTGATTTATATTATCGCTTAAACGTATTTTCATTATATATCCCACCGCTTCGTGAAAGAACTGAGGATGTACTATTATTAGCATCTTATTTTTTGAAAGAATATAATAAAAGTTATAAAAAAGGTGTACTTCAAATTGATGAGGAAGCGAAAGATAGACTGCAAGCTTATCAGTGGCCTGGAAATGTACGGGAGTTAAAACATACGATTGAACATGCTGTTATTATTGCAGAAGGGAATACATTAACAGCCAATTGTTTACCACGTACATTTCGGAAAGAGAAGTTTTCGAAGAAGAAGGGTATAATGCCACTTAGAGAAGCACTTCATCAAACAGAAAAAGAATTAATAGATCAAGCGTTGATTGAAACGGAAGGGAATATATTACAAGCCGCAAAAATGTTGGGTATCCCTCGTCAAACGCTTCAATATAAACTGAGCAAGTACGACAAAACCGCCGAATAATCGGCGGTTTTTGTGTGTTTGCACCAATAAAAGAGCGTTTACATATATAAAAAGTAATGAATATGATGTTAAGTATTGATTTCATACAACGCTTAAAAATATTTTTTCGCTTATGTAATAGGGTTCTCCGCACATTTACTTATCAACAATGTAAAGTTGGCATAACTATTGCTTATATAAAGAATGAGCGTATAAAAAGGGGGAATAGCAATGTTACATGATGTATACAAACCAAATCGTCACTGGAAGGATATCGAATTATGGAAAGATGTTACTGAAGAGCAATGGAATGATTGGGTTTGGCAATTAACGAATACGATCAAAACGTTAGATGACTTAAGAAAAGTGATTAACTTAACACCTGAAGAAGAAGAGGGCGTTAAAATTTCAACGAAAACGATCCCGTTAAACATTACACCGTACTATGCTTGGCTAATGAATCCTGATGATCCACGCTGTCCGATTCGGATGCAATCAGTACCGATTTCGGAAGAGTTATATAAAACAAAATATGATTTAGAAGACCCACTTCACGAAGACGAA
This sequence comes from Bacillus cereus group sp. MYBK220-1, assembly GCF_051916445.1. Classification (NCBI taxonomy): domain Bacteria; kingdom Bacillati; phylum Bacillota; class Bacilli; order Caryophanales; family Bacillaceae; genus Bacillus; species Bacillus cereus group sp. MYBK220-1. The sequence goes on from NZ_JBQAGQ010000006.1 coordinate 119,226, forward strand.
GATTCACCAGTTCCAGGGCTAACACATCGTTATCCGGACCGTGTACTATTCTTAGTAACAAATCAATGTTCTATGTATTGTCGTTACTGTACACGTCGTCGTTTTAGTGGACAAATTGGAATGGGTGTACCGAAGAAACAATTAGATGATGCAATTGCTTATATTCGTGAAACGCCACAAGTACGAGATGTATTAATCTCCGGTGGTGACGGACTTCTAATTAACGATAAAATTTTAGAATATGTATTAAAAAATTTACGAGAGATTCCGCATGTTGAGATTATTCGTATCGGAACGAGAGCACCAGTAGTATTCCCACAACGTATTACAGAAAACTTATGTAACATTATTAAAAAATACCATCCAGTATGGTTAAATACACATTTCAATACATCTATTGAAATTACTGAAGAATCGAAAAAGGCATGTGAAATGTTAGCGAATGCTGGTGTTCCAGTCGGAAACCAAGCAGTAATTTTAGCTGGTATTAACGACAGCGTTCCAATTATGAAAAAACTTATGCATGACTTAGTAAAAATCCGTGTACGTCCATACTACATTTATCAATGTGACTTATCTGAAGGTATCGGTCACTTCCGTGCACCAGTATCTAAAGGTCTTGAAATTATTGAAGGTTTACGTGGACACACATCTGGTTATGCTGTTCCGACATTCGTTGTTGATGCGCCAGGTGGAGGCGGTAAAATTGCACTTCAGCCAAACTATTTAATCTCACAAAGTGCAGATAAAGTTGTACTTCGTAACTTTGAAGGTGTTATTACGACGTATCCAGAGCCAGAGAGCTATATTCCAGGAAGAGCGGAAGGATACTTTAAAGAGATTTATCCGAACTACGAAGAAAAACGTTCAGATGTTGGTATCGCAGGTCTTATGAGCGATAAGAAATTTAACCTCGTTCCAGACGACTTACAGCGTATGAACCGTCGTAAAGACTACGAAGATAATGATACTCATGCATCTTTAAAAGATAAACGTGATAAGCGCGATCAATTAAAAGATAAAAAATATCAAGCACAAATGGCTAAGTTAGAAGAAAACGACAAAAAAACTGAGGGTGATGCAGTATGAATTGTATGTGGTGTGACAGTACAGAAGCGAAAGAAAGCTTGAATACTGTATATTGGGAATTACCAGATGGTACGAAAGCCATTGAAATCCAAGAGACACCATGTATTTCTTGTTCCTCGTGCGGGATGGACTATCAATCAGACCATACAGTAAAAGAAATTGAAGATCAATTATTCTTAATTTACACGAAAGATTTACCAAAACAACTAACATATGAAGAATTAATGGGAAGACCGCGTCTATTAAAAAGAAATTATTTCGACTTTTAACCAGCTTTTATGCTGGTTTTTTTCTTTTTTGCCTTGTATAATGTACCCAAGTTAGAAAGGTAGGGAATATTTTTGAAAAAGACATTTTACCATTATATGATGAAGCATCGTGCAGCTTTATTTAGAAATGAAATTTCAGATTTAGCAGAGGCGATGTATGATGATTTAAGTTTTCCGAAGCAATCTGAAGACTATGATGAAATTAGTTCATACTTAGAGTTGAGCGGAATGCTAGAAAGTATGTCTATATTTGATGAAGCCTGGGATTTATACATACAAGATAGATAAAAACTATTTGAAAACATACAGAATACATTACTTTATTTAAAGTGAAGTATTCTGTATGTTTTTTATTATGAAATTTGTTGATTTGAAGCTAGTCTAGTTACTAGCTTTTTTTTGAGTGCAATGTAAATTTTATAAGATTATATTTTTTATTGAAAAAATTTATGAATATAAGCTTCTGTGATAAGCGTTTTTATGTAGGTTGCATATACTGATATCAAAATCACGACGTCAAAAAAAGGAGAGATAGAGATGGCAAGAAAAAAACAACCTAAATACAACGTAGGGGACATAGTCGTGATTACGCTATATGGAACCGTTGGGAAAATCACAAATATGAAGGTTTTAGATGGAGTTTATGTATACGAAGTCAATAATCATGATGGATTTTACGTAGAGCAAACATTGCAGCACGTTACAGAGCAAGATATGAAAAAGGGCGATACGGAGTGGATTGAATTAAATTATAATTTCACGTTTGGTGATCTTGTGCAAGTAACTGGATATGATAAAGATGTTTTCCGTATTGTTGGTTTTCGTACAGAAGTATGGAGATATAAGAATGACGCATGGGAAGATACAATTTATGAATTGTCACGGATTACGGATGGTGAATGGTTAGAAGCGGATGAATCAGATTTAACGTTACTCGCCAATGCTCAAACGGCAAATGCAATTTTGAAGAAAATGAAACAAGATAAAGCCGGTATGAATAAATTAGATTTAGGAAAGTTAAAGTCAATTAACAACTCGAAAAAAGTGAGTGTTAAGACGAATCGTCAAGAAATCATTGATGGATTACTTGATATTTATAACGATTATCAATTATTGTTCGATACATTTAAAGATGAAGAATATAAAATTGTAATGGATGTTGTTCATAATTATTTAGTTAAATTGACAGAGAAAAAATAGTTAACTAGAAAGAGAGAATAAATTGAACAACAACATATGCAGTATAAGGTATGCCTACAACTATTAAAAAAATAAAAAGCCACTTTATAAGAGAGTCTGCCCATTGATCTTCATGCATGAACTCTTCTTTTGTTTGTCCTACTTCATATTGATTTTCCATTATTATTTCCCCCTTTGAATAGCTTGTACTACAATCGTATGCATCTCGTCCAAAGCTTATGACCTATAAAAAAATAAAATCTATTTTTCTAATCTCATATACATAATTTTGAGATTTTTTCATAAAACAGAAATAAAGGAGTGATGCTCATGAAGGAAATTGAAGTCGTGATTGATACGGAAGAGATTGCGGAGTTTTTTTATGAGCAACTAATTGAAAGAGGGTACGTCCCAAAACGAGAAGAAATTGAAGATCTCGCAGATATTACATTTGAGTATTTATTAGAGAAATGTATGATTGATGAAGTTTTTGATGAAGAGGATGAATGAAAGTAACGACGGGCATAACTCGTCGTTTTTTACTCTTTACAAACCTGTCACAAATATAGTCAATAATTATTGGTATAATGAAAAGGAAATTTTACTCAAGAGGTGAAGGAATGTTCAAAAAAATTATTGATTCTTTATTAGGAAAGAAAAAATATCGTTCGTATTCAAGTAGTGATTATCGTCGTAGAGGGCGCTCGTATTCAAGTAGCGACTATAAACGACGTTCATCTGGTTATGGACATCAACATTATAAAAGAAAACATAAAAGCCGTAGCTTCTTTTCAAGTAGCTGATGAAATGGTGTCGTGTACTAGCATTATTTGATAGACCACTGCGAAAAAATACAATTGTTGCAGAACGTTATAAAATTGAATCAGTAATTGGAATGGGCAGTTATGGGGTTACATACGTCGTTAATGATTTACAAACAAATAGATATAAAGTCTTAAAACAATTAAGACAAAGTAAACAAAGATATGAGTCTGGTAGAAAATCATTTGAACAAGAGAAAATGATTTTACAAACATTAAATCATTATGCAATTCCTAGTCTATATGATCATTTCATATGGGAGAAAAAGAGCTTCTTTGTGATGGAGTACATGCCTGGTGAAAATTTTGAAGATTATATTTTCATAGATGGGTATGTATATACAGAACGTGAAGTTTTTAAGATTTTATATGAAATATTAGAAATTGTATCGGTGTTTCATAGTGAAGGCATTATTCATCGAGATTTACGCATTCCAAACATACTAATGAAAGAAAATCAAATTAGTATTATTGATTTTGGATTGGCTAAATGGAAAGGTGAGGATGATGAGCGAGCTACAACTTACGAAGGTGAACAAGCTTTGATGCGAGAAGTTCACTTTCGTAGCGACTTTTATGCGCTCGGTCATTTCTCATTATTTTTATTATATGCAGGATATGAATCTAATGAAAAACAGGAAAAACCATGGTACGAAGAATTAACTTTGGAACATTATAATCGCGAAATTCTTATGCGAATGTTACAAATAAAAACGCCGTACTATGAGAATGTACAAGATTTAAAACAAGATGTAGCTTCTGCTTTAGAAAGGATGGAGACTCCATGTTTCAAAAGTTTTTAGCAAGCGTTGGTATTGGAAGTGCAAAGGTAGATACTGTTCTTGAAAAAGATGAGTATATTGTTGGGGAAGAAATAGTTGGAAAGGTTCATATAACTGGAGGTTCAGTTAGCCAACAAATTGAAAGCATTTACTTAACATTATCGACGTCTTATGTACGAGAAGTGGATGATAAAAAAGTAACAGCAACGTATGATTTAGAGCGAGTACGCTTAACAGAACCTTTTTCTGTAGAACCGAATGAAAAAGTTGAAATTCCATTTTCTTTTCCAATGCCAATTGAAGCACCACTTACACTTGGTATGAAAACGGTTTGGATTCATACAGGTCTTGATATTAAACGTAGTATAGACCCAAGTGACCGCGACTACGTTCAAGTGTTACCCAATGCATTATTAAGTAGTGTTTTAGATAGTGTAAATGAATTAGGGTTTAAAGCACGTCATATAGAATGTGAAGAATTACCGCACCGATTACGTAAGCAAGTTCCATTCGCACAAGAATTTGAGTTTATTCCGGTTTCTGGAGAGCACTATGGGAAATTAGATGAATTAGAATTATTAATCTTGCCACGTGCATACGACCGACTAGAAATTATTATGGAAGTAGATAGAAAATCCCGTGGTTTAGCTGGTTTATTCGCTGAGGCGCTTGATCTTGATGAGAAGGTGATTCGTTTTACCGTAACAAGAGAAGATATCCCTGAGATGAAGCGGAAAATTAATAATTATATTTTTTAATAAACTATGCATAAAAAAGAAATGGAGAGGAAAACTAAAACAACCGCTCCATTTTTTTGCATAGTGAGGTTATGTATGTGAAACGATATCGACATTTATACTTGCTAAGTTTTACGTTACTCATTTGTTTTGTCGTATTATCACTTTCGTATCATACCGCTTGTATTGAGAACTTTGACAATATAGTCGCACATTTTATTCAAAGCTTTCGAAACGATTATTTGACGACCTATTTTACTTGGGTGTCTTTTATCGGTTCCAAAAGAATATATTTTCCATTACTCATTATTCTTGTAATGTATTTTCTCGTTAGAAAAAAGTTGCTTAGTGCGTTACTTCTAACAATTAATTACTACGGATCTCGTTATTTAAACAGTATGCTTAAACTATGGTATGAACGAGCAAGACCTGATGTTACGCAGCTTGTTACTGCAACTGGATATAGTTTTCCGAGCGGTCATACGATGAATGCTACTGCTTTTTTAGGATTTATTGCATACGTCACAATTACTGAAGAGCGTATTTCGTTGCATAAAAAATTGTTAATTATTCTTATAGCAAGCTTTGTTGTATTATCTATTTCAGTTAGCCGAATATATCTTGGCGTGCACTATCCATCTGACATATTAGCAGGATGGGCAGCTGGCGGTAGCTGGCTCGTTTTATGTGTTATATTCCATAAAACGTTCATAAAAAAAGAACCTATGTCATAATAGGTTCTTTTTTCATTGGCTCAACATGAATGTGTGCATGGTAAATTCCAAACTTTTTGCGCAGCATAGCTTCGATGTTGTCGGTAATACAGTGACTTTCTCCAACATCCATGCGAGCATCTACTTCAATTGTAATATCAACGTACGTTTGATTCCCATACATACGTGCTCGAATATCTACAATGTTTTCCACACCGCCAATATGCTCAATAGCATCAGCGTATTCTTCCATTTTATCAGGATCAATTCCATCTGTTAGCATATGAGAAGATTCTACGAAAATCTCCCATGCAGTTTTACAAATAATAAGACCGACAATTAAAGCGGCAATAGGGTCTAAAATAGGCATTTGGAACTGAGCACCGACAATACCTACTACGGTACCAATACTTACGAGTGCATCTGATAAATTATCCTTTGCAGCGGCTTCTAATGATTTACTTTTTGTTCGTGCTGCAATTTTTTTCGTATACAAATACACGCAGTACATAACGACAGCAGAAAATAAAGCAACCCATGCAGCGAGTACATTAGGCGCTGCTTGTTTCGGATTTAAGAAAGATTGAATGGCACTAATAACAACTTCTAATCCGACTGTTGCCATAATGAAGGACGCAACAAGTGATGCGATTTGTTCGGCACGCGAATGCCCATACGGATGATCTGGGTCACGAGGTTTACGAGATATTTTTAGACCAATTAATATCGCTAAAGAAGCACCGATATCCGTTAAGTTATTTAAACCGTCAGCGCGTAATGCGCTAGAGAGGGTAATATAACTGATGATGATTTTCATAGAGGATAAAAATATGTAGGCCATAATGCTGACAATAGCACCTTTATCAGCTTCTTTATGAGAAAGAGTATCCATTTTAATCACTCACCTTTCTTTAAAGGAATTTCTTTCTATAAATAGAGTATCAAACGAAAGTCGTGTGGGTCTATACAAACATTGTTGACGTTTTATAGCTTTTTAAGAAGGGGATAACAAAGTTTCGTAAAGGAAAAATATGTTGAAAAGTACAAAGTCAAGGTGTGAACCTAATTGGAGTTTATTTACTAAAGAGATAGGAGGGTAGATGGATGAGGAAACGAATACTTTTCTTACTACGTATTATTCTTATCATGACAAGGTGTAATTCATTAAACGATGAAAAACTTCAAAAGATAATTGTGAAAATAGATGAAAACCCTCTGAAAAATATTTTCCAGAGGGTTTTCATTTTAGTATGCTTCTAAAAACTCAGTAACTTGCTCTTCTGTTTTTGCATTAGCACTATGTAAGTGGCCTAGCTTCTCACCGTTTTGGTATACAAGTAAACTTGGAATACCCATTACTTGATACTCTTCAGCGATACTTGGAAACTCATCTTTATTGATAGAGTACCATTCAAATTTATTGAACTCTTCCATTACATCTCCGATAAAGTTGTCCATACGTACGCAATCTGGGCACCATGTAGTAAAGAACTTAACAACTACAGGCTCCTCGCTTGCGATGATGTCTTTGAATTCTTGTTCTGTTTTAATTTCTTTCATAAGTAAAACTCCTTTCAATATCACACGAATTTATATGCAAAATTCGTATTTGCAAACATGTTGCAAACTTATTATTTGTTTTTTAGTTTTGTAGTTCGTTCACACTTATAAAATTATATGTAACATGACTGCGCTACTAAGTGTGAAAATAATGGAACCTCACTTTTCTTTATAAGCTTTTTCCAGGATTGTGTCAAACTTTTGAATTTTATACAGAAATTAAAGAAGCCCACACTTTGATTGAGTATGGGCAGAGTGACTAAAATTAATCGCTTATTAATTTCGAATAGATATTTAAATCGATAAGCTTTCCAGCTGATTTTTCGCTCTTTCTCAGAATCCCTTCTAGATTAATTAACTTTTATTATACAAGAAAATTACTACATTGAACAAAGGCGTTAATTGGAGGTAACGAAATGACAAACTCATCAATTGAATATTGCGTTCAGTGTGATTAAGAAAGTGGTGTATAAAGATGGGAAGAGATGAGAGTTACTTCCAAACTAAAAAAAGAGTAGATAATTTAAAAACATTTTACATTCATTTAACCATCTACATACTAGTCAATCTGATGCTTTTTTTACTTTTTAAGTAGTGAATTAGCTATTTTTTATTTTAATTACAAAAATTGAATAAGGTTAGAAATTATATGGTTGTAATGGGAATTGAGGGATATGAATAAAAAAATTTTATCCCGCTATTTGTCGGGCAGTAATACCCCCACCTCAAAATTCAGCGGAAGCAAAGAAGTTAGGTGGGGTCGGGCTGCCAGTAAAAGCCCGATTGGTGAGAGCTGAATAAAGTTTCACTTTATTAGGGATTTGCCTTAAACATTTATTACAGTCAAGAATATTTATAATAATATGAACTAAAAAAGGTCCAATTTTTGTAATGTTGGAGGGGATTATTGTGGACATAACTCAAAGTGTATCAAGAATAGTGGTTAATGGGAAAGACCTTTCTTTCACTTCAGTTCAAACCTCTGCATGGAATCATGGACCTGTAAATGATTTAATCGTTACGACGAATCAGAGAGTGAATGAGCTTTATCAATTCATGTGGTCGCAAGTACCGGTTACGATTTCGGTATATTTCCTTCAAGGAGCGGATTTACTGAGGTTCGTTAGGGTTGCGGGAATTAATGAGCGTGTAACAGGAGAATATGTATATCATTTCATTTGGTGATAAGAAGGAGTCAAAGTAGTCTAGCAACTACTTTTTTATTTTGTCATTTGAATATAAGCGAGCGGACTAGCTTTATAGTACCCACTGAAATAAAGAATCATAATATAATTTGTAATAAATTATACGGGAAGGGAGCTGAGAATCATGTTTTATTCATATTTTAATTCTGAAACTGGTATGCGACCAGCATATGGTACATCTATAACGTATAGTGGAGCACAAAGTACAGTCCAAGCTATTCAACAAGCATTGCAAATGCAACAACAAATGCAAATGCAGCAGCAAGGAGTACAACCATATTACTCATCCGTAGAGTATTTTTACCCAGTACATCATGTTACACCGTACGGAAGTTCTTTTCTTACTATTCCATATGGAACTATATACAACTTATAACTAGTAAGGAATGAAGTGGTGTATATAAATAAGGGTGCAGATTAATAGCGCCCTTATGAATAATAAAAATAGCTAGTCCAAACCTTATAAATCAATCTTACATAATATATAGTAATAAGTTTGAAAGGGGAATCAGTATGTCTTGTTATTACTACTGTAAGTATTGTAAGGAGTATAAAAATAAGCATCATGATTGTTGTAAGAACACTAGTAAGTGTCATGATAACAAGGACAATCTTGTTAGAGCATCGGCATTTAGAGCTAGAAATACTGTGAATCAAAATGTTCCTGCTAATACTTTTGTGAAAGTGTTATTTCAAAATGAACAATTTGATTTAGCGAATGAGTATAATCCAGCAACATCTATTTTTATGCCGAAGACTAAAGGTGTATATTCTATTATTGGAACGATTGGTTTCTTTCCAAACGATCCAACTTTAAATTATAGAGCGCGTGTAGAAATTCGTGTGAATGGAAACGCAGCGATAGCTATAGATAATGACTTTTTTGGTCCAATAAGTTTTGGAAATGTCGTAAGTGTTTCGACGATTGTTCAATTGAATGCAGGGGATGAAGTTGAGATTTATGCACAAAGTAGTATAGATGGAGTTTTAAGTCCTTTAGAAGATGGTGCACATTTTGAAGCAGCAAGATTTCCTTCTCCAACTAAATAAAACTGATCATTAAATGTTTTTTAGTAGGTTTAGTTAATCCCCTTACCAAATGGTAGGGGATTATTATTGTTTTTCTAAAATATATAAGTAAATAGGTAAAGCGTAGTTTAATTTGTAGGGGCTTCAACCTTCTTCAGATAATAAACAGAATAATAAGTAACATGCTTGTAAAAACGCATTGTTAGTAAGTTTACTAGTTTTCTTATAGAACAAGAAAGACGGAATACATAAAAAATCGTATCATTATGTTTTTTCTTTACTATATAGAAATTATATATTGAACATAGATTTGTGTAGGGAATGCTAATACACTGAAAAGAATAGCATAAAGGCGATTACACTATATAAAAACAAAATCAATCCTAAGATGAGTAGTATTGGATGCAACTTGAACATATTTGACCTCCTTGAGTATATAAAGAATTTTAATATATTGTTGATCAATTTAGAAGGGGGACGGTTACATAAAAAAAGAGCATACATAAAAAGTACGCTCCAAAGAAAGATAGGTTTTATGAGTGGATAATCTCCATACGATAATATATGTTCTTTTCATAAAAACGTGTAAAAAATCAATGAATTATCAATGGAATATCATAACATGAGTAATTTTAGTCTAGGAATGCAGTTATTTTCTTTCTCGGTTATTTTAGGTAATAAAGTTGTGAAAATCGTGCATTATGCGGACTAACAGCGGGATAGCGATCGTACTTCCGTTACATATTTCTTAAAGTCTGGGTATTGCGTGATAGTTTGACATTTAGGGGTGCATAGTTGATTAATTATAGACACATTTGTAATTACTTCGTTACAAGGACCGAAAAATGTAATTTTTAGCTTTGAATTTGGTGGGATTTTGAACACGATAGGTTTTTTTTCCATGAAATCAGCTCCTAATATTGAGTATTATAATTTAATGGATATAGAGTCGTATTAGTATAATATGAAATTTCAGTGGATTTGCTTATAATAAAGAATTTTATAGTAGTAAAAGTGCTTAAAGATGTAAAGGGGAAATTGAGAATGGGAAATAAAATGTTTAATTAATATAATCAATAAATACGCAAATGGTTAATATAACTAATGCATTTTTTTGTTTGTTACATATTATGTTAGTAAGAATGGTATAAGGAGGTAGTATAAAATAGTGGAAGAAAATGTACAAGCTCAGCTTTCGCCACCGTGGATCACATATTTTAATGAATTAAAAAATTCAATAGGTGCTGATCCAACTGTTACAGTTGGGCCGCTTATTCCTGTGGGTGGTAATTATATTATTTTAGTGCATGCGTTAAGCAACGAAAAAGCAAGAGCATTAGCAACGCTTTTAAAATCTTTTGTACAATTTGGGAATGTAAGTGTGACAGTTATTGTAACGAATAATGAGAATGAAATTGTAAATCCATTTCCTTGTCCACTAGATGCATTTGAAATAGCTCATTTATTTCAAGTAGCACTAGAAAATAATCCTTATTTTGAACAAGTTGTGGTACAGCCTCAGTTCCCTGGCGGACCGAATGTTGTTTTTCCGGTTTTCGCTGCGGAAGTCATTCAGTTTTTCAATGACGATATTTCTAACTTATGTCAAACGTTTACAGGTGTTGCTGCCAATGTGTTTCGTGATGTAATGAATGATGAGGTTTGTGGTATCCCAATTCTATTTTCCACAAGTTGTGTTATGAGCAGTGAAAACTCACAATTACAAAATACAGATTTAGCACCAAAGTTGTTTTATTAAACTGTAAAAAGACATTTTCAGTAATAGAAAATGTCTTTTTTATGCACCAATAGTGTTCAGGTTGGAAAATAGCAATTTAATAGGAGTAAACTTCAATTAATTAAAATTTTTCTAAATCTCAAATTTCATGTAGAGGTAGTAATTTTGACTTAAGAGTATATAGAAAATGAGGGATGAAATTTTTTAGTTGAAAGGAAATCGATACTGAAAGTTATAATTTAATAATACAGGGAATTTTTTTTAATATCTGTAAAAATGATTGATAGGACGAGATTACATAATAAATGAATAGTAGGGTATATTTCGAATGTTTTATGTGGCATACATGTTAAAGTTGATAGAAATATTTCTGAAAGAGAATATATTTTGAAAAACAGTAAAGATTCTTTTTATTTATATTATAGATAGCTAGTTTTAGAGAGAGGAGGCTTACAATAAAACAAGCTATGAATAAGACATTCAAAAGGAGCTGGAATGTATGGGGTATATTGTAGATATTTCAAAATGGAATGGAACTATTAATTGGGATATTGCAGCATCTCAGCTAGATTTAGTGATTGCTAGAGTTCAAGATGGCTCTAATACGGTGGATTTTATGTATCAAAATTATGTTAGTGAAATGAAAAAGCATAGTATCCCATTCGGTAATTATGCTTTTTGCCGTTTTATATCTATTGCTGATGCAAAGAAAGAGGCACAAGATTTTTGGAATCGTGGTGATCAATCTGCTAAGTTTTGGGTAGCGGACATAGAAGTTCAAACGATGGTAGATATGCAAGGCGGGACACAGGCATTTATTGATGAATTACGCCGTTTAGGTGCGGAAAAAGTAGGATTATACGTAGGGCATCACACGTATTTATCATTTGGAACATGTAATATTGAAGCTGATTTCATATGGATCCCTCGTTATGGAGGGAATAAGCCAGCATATCCATGCGATATGTGGCAATATACGGATTCAGGGAATGTTCCTGGTATTGGGAAATGTGATCTGAATCGATTAGTAGGAAATAAGTCACTTTCTTGGTTTATAGATTCCAACAAAGCAAATCAATCTAACATAGTGTATACACAGCAACCGAATGGCATTGGTATTGCAGTTTCGAAATATCCTGATGGATACGGAATAAATTTATATGAAACTCCCATGACCCCTCAATTTACAGGTGCACTCACTCAGAAAATTCCATATTTAATCTTAACAAGTTATTGGGGAGGCGGTGAGCAAGATATGATTTGTTTAGGGAACGATAAGCAGTGGGCATATTTAAAACATTTTAATGTGAAATGGTTTTATGCAACTTCGAAATATCCTGTCGGTTACGGAGTAAATTATTATGAAGAGCCTGAATGTATGAATTATAAAGGGAATATAGATGGATCGACATCTTTTCGAGTGTGGGGTAGAGTGGGAAATGCGATAGATATCGGGCAGAATAGTTGGATACCTGAAAAACATGTAATTATTAAGTAACTATAGCGGCAGTATTGTTTTTAAGGAGTATGTAAAGAGTCTTCTTACTATACATAATAGTAAGAAGACTCTTTACGTTTAAAAATGAAAATACATGATACATAGTCTACTCATATGAAATGAATTACATGTAGAAAACACACTGTTTTCACAATGACTGTGTATAGTTAATTTGCATAATGATAAAAGTGAGGTATTTGAATTGAAAAAGAAAAAAATATTTATTGGAACAATTATTTCATGCGTGATGCTAGCATTATCTGCATGTGGTTCCTCAGACAACGTAGTAACATCAAAAGTAGGGAATGTTACAGAGAAAGAATTAAGTAAAGAATTACGACAACAATATGGAGAAAGTACTTTATATCAAATGATGTTAAGTAAGGCATTGTTAGATAAATATAAAGTTTCAGATGAGGAAGCAAAAAAGAAAGTAGAAGAAGCAAAAGATAAAATGGGTGAGAACTTTAAATCGACTTTAGAACAACTTGGGTTGAAAAACGAAGATGAATTAAAAGAAAAAATGAAGCCAGAAATTGCATTTGAGAAAGCGATTAAAGCAACAGTTACAGATAAAGATGTGAAAAATAACTATAAACCAGAAATGAAAGTAAGTCACATTTTAGTGAAAGATGAAAAAACGGCTAAAGAAATAAAGGAGAAAGTAAATAATGGTGAAGATTTTGCTGCCTTAGCAAAACAGTATTCAGAGGATACTGGTTCAAAGGAACAGGGCGGGGAAATATCTGGTTTTGCTCCTGGGCAAACAGTGAAAGAATTTGAGGAAGCTGCGTATAAATTAGATGCAGGCCAAGTAAGTGATCCGGTTAAAACAACTTACGGTTACCATATTATTAAAGTGACGGATAAAAAAGAATTGAAGCCATTTGATGAAGTAAAGGATAAAATTCGTAAAGATATAGAACAACAAAGACTACAAGATACGACAGGTAAATGGAAACAACAAGTAGTCAATGATTTATTGAAAGATGCTGATATTAAAGTGAATAATAAAGAATTTAAAGATACATTTAAATTTCTAGAAAAGAAATAATGACTGTAATCATAATTAGAAAAGGGAACTCATATAGAGTTCCCTTTTCTAATTAGTGTGTGAGTTATAAATAGATAGTAAGACAATACAATATTACATTTAAATATTAAGAATTACAATGGAAAATTATGGTTTATAATTATTTCAACGAAAGTGGATATTCTACGGTTTTCATTATGCAAGTTTATTACATATATTTACTCTTTAATAATGAATATCGAACATAATTTAAAAAATAATACATATAATGTTTTTGAATAAATATTTAACATGGATAATTAGTAAAAAGCTGAGCATTCGATTGGAAAGGATGCTCTTTTTGTTGTGAAAATTTTAGGATAAAGAATGAATCGTTTTAAACGCATCATTTACCACATCAATAAATTAAGGTGGGGAGAATATATGAAAGTAATCTTTCAAGGAGAGGGCGGAGCGAAAATTTTTGAGTCATATGATGAAAATATAAGTGATTTATTAGCTATATTAAAAGAAACGAAAGGGATTAAAATCGGAATTGTTGAGTATAAAGTGTTAAAGTACGAACTTAATTATTTTCGTCATCCGAAAAAAGCGGATACAGAGAGAGAGTTACATATAATAGTACAACCTAAGTATATGTAATGAAATATAATAATAAAAATCACTGATTCAGTTTTGTAAAGTTCCATAGAGTATGTAAGAAAAGAGAGTGTTGTAAATGCTCTCTTTTCTTATGCTTTGTGAGTTCGTTCATCATAGTATATGTGTTCAGTTATAGATGGTTAATAAACGAAAAAATTTAAAACTTTTTTGTTTAGGCAGGGATTTTATATTTGAGTAAATAAATATACTATGAAGTATTTTTTATACGAATATTGGAGGAGTATAAAATGAGTTTAGCAAGTTACATAGGCTGTAATGTAGAAATTCCGTTAACGGAGCCCGATTCTAATGATGTAATTGTTTTTGGACCATGTTTTGCAGATGAAAGTATGCTTGAAATTGTACAAGAGTATCAATTCCAAAAAAATTACATATATGAGGTTTCAACTAGTTGGGGAATTGAACTTGTCGAGTGGCAAAACGTAAAGGAAAAAAAAGAAGCGAAAGAAAAACTTTTAACTTTATGCAAGATTATGGAAGGTTATTTGGAAGATGGAGACTATTTTGAATTATTCAGTTGTTGGGTTGGTGATGAAGATAAGGAACGAGTAGGGGAATTGAAATTAAAAATAAATCATTTTAATATAGATGAATTATGTATTCCAGAAAGAACATTAGTTAGGATAGAAAAATAAGCTTTGAATATTTTTTAGAAAAAGGCGATTTCACTTTGTGTGAAGTCGCCTTTTAGTTTTTATATGCATGTTATATAAGAAATGAAAAGTTTATTTGATAAAGGAAAAAATATGGAGATAAATAAAATTATGTTTTTTGTTAAGAAATAATAAGTATAGCTCTTCTCAAAGGAACGTAAGTTCGTGTATAATAAGAACGAATGTTCTTTTAAGAGGTAACCTAATTATAGTTTAGAAGTAAATTCGAGTTTAGTAAGTATTAAAAATAACTAAGGGATAGCATGAATAAATAAATGTATAAATGATCAAGGAGATAAAAAATGAACGATGTAAAGATACAAAAAGAAGAAAGAGAGTGGGTTCCGTTTACAGTAATGTCCGAACAACTTTTAAATATGAGAAAGATTATTGGAGAGAAATTAAAAGTACAAAAACCGCTTTTAACAAATGAAGCAAAAGAGAGGATTTCTGATAAATTATTAACGTCATTACTGTCTGAGAAAGAAATATTGGTAACATATTTTGAAGATGGTTACATATTAACAAGCTACATGACTGTTGTACATATCAATCCGGTAAAACAAATTGTAATTTGTACAGACGCCTTTTATAAAACTTACGTATTTAACGCTATGGATATTATTGAAATAATGTAAAAGAAGCTGAATATTAAATGGCAGCTTTTTTTATTTCTGATTTATGAGACAAATAATATAAGAAAAAGCAGCTAGCTTTGTGCTAGCTGCTGAGCCCCAGGGAAAGGGAGAAAAAGATAGGGTACTCCAAAATCGATAAGAGCTGTCAAACAGCCTGATTATAGTATAGACAAATTAAAATTTTCTATACAAAAAGTTGAACATAAGATTAGGCTGTACCCACTTGGTTTTGATCTGCAAGGTCAGAATCAAATGTATTGGTCGCGCTAACACCGCTAAAAGTATTAACAACAAAACCAACGTTTGATGCGCCGGAACCATTATAAGCTTTCGTATTTTCTTTCGGAGAAACGTTGTAGAAATCACCTAAGTTAAATGATCCATTACTATTTTGTACAACTAAATTTCCTACAACTGATGGCATAATTTTCACCTGCTTTATAATAAGTTGTTAACATTACTATATGGAGTTATAGTCCAGATGGTTCATATAATAAAAATTGTGGAATAGTAAAACGTTTGGAGCATGGATTTCAATAAAAGTGTGTTAAAATTAATATAATAAAGTTGAGTAATTTTTTAAAAAAATTTGTATAATTGATATATATGAAAATAAAGGAGGCAAAATGTAATGAAAGATATTATGAAAAAAGTTGATTTAACAGATGCCAAATCAAGTAATCTTGTTGCACTAATTTATAGTAATGAAGTTATATTAGTTGAAGACGCATTTTGTCCAAATGAAATAAAATTAAAGTTTAATGAAATTGCAATTTTATCTGCAATTAAAACAGCTTATATTGCGAAAGTGTCTATTAGGAAAGAACTTGAAGCGCTTTTTCATGATACGGGTGTTATATTAGTGAAACAAAATGTTGATTATGGTAGTAGCCAATCTATTACCATGCATTTTGAGCAATTTAAAAAGTTGCAAGATGAGATTGAACATTTAAATAAAAGTATGTAATAAAGCAGCTAAATAAAGGTTCTATCATAAAGGTGGAATGTGTTGTGTTGAAAAAGTGGTTTAAAAATTATTTGGGTGAATCGCATTGTAAACATAAATATATTTTTATTAAGATGCAGGATAATGAGAATTTTAAAAAAGGGACATTAGGTGTAGTTTATATTTACCAGTGTGAGAAATGTGGAAAAGAGAAGTTGAAATGTAAAAACAATAATGAAATAAACAATGAATTTTTAGATATATAGCAAAAAGTAACCATGATGGTTACTTTTTTGGTTTATGTATACAATATCAAAACCATTACTAAAGTATGAGTTGAGTTGATACTATAGTAAATCGCTGAATAAAAATGAAGAGAGTAAGATATAGGGAAGGAGGATGAGAGAAATGAAGCGAAAAGAAATTAGTAAATCTGTAATTATTACAGGCGTGACACAAGGGTTAGGGCGTGCGATGGTTGATCGATTTCATGAATTAGGGTGGAACATATATGGTTGTGGACGTTCAAAAGATAAAATTGAAGAACTAAAAAAGCAGTACAGTAAAATACATGATTTCCAAGTAATTGATGTTTCAGATTCTCAGCAAGTTAACAATTGGGCAAATTATATACTTAATACACATACAGCTCCCGATATGATAATAAATAATGCATCGATTGTAAATCAAAATGCACAACTTTGGAAAATTACGGCTCAAGAATTCGAAAATGTAATGAATGTAAACGTGAATGGTGTAGTAAATGTAATAAGAGCATTTGTTCCAGCGATGGTAGCTAGGAAAGAAGGAATTATCATTAATATGAGTTCTAGTTGGGGGAGAGAAGGTGAGGCTGAGCTTGCGCCATATTGTGCCTCGAAATTTGCTATTGAAGGTATCACTAAATCTATGGCCCTGGAATTACCCCATGGCATGGCTGTAGTTGCTTTAGATCCTGGAGGGAGTATTAGTACTCCAATGCTGAAGTCATGTGCGCCACAATATATAAATGAATCGCCTACACCTGCAACTTGGTCACAAAAAGCAATTGAATATATATTGAATATAACAATAGATAAAAATGGAGATTCATTGACATGCCCAGCATGCATATAAAAAGCACCTTTAAGGTGCTTTTATATTAGTAGCACATTATATCATTCACAAAATTACATCTAAAAAATAAAATAAAAGATTAAGGGTGAGATTTGTTTGTTTTGAAAGCTTTAGAAAATATTTAAATAGGTGATAAAAATGAATCCAAGCAGTTTAAAAGTGACAGGGGCATGGTTTCAAGTGGGAGGGAATCTTACAGCTGCTATTGGAACGACAAGAGGATTTATTGGAGAAGAGAAAGTTGAATCGGATCTTGTTATTGTAGGAAGCTCATTACAAGCCCTCGGATATATATTACAAATCATTGCGAGCAATTATGATGATGGGGAAGAAAAAAGAGAAAATCAAAATATAGGCTTAGAGAATCAAAGTAAATTACTTGATCAAATAGGAATTGAGTTATTAGCATTAGGCAATATATCAAATGTAATAGGAACATATTTTAATATAAATGAACAATTGAAAGAAAATGATTATCTTATCATTACAGGGAACAGTTTACAATCGATCGGTGCTTTTTTAGGAGTAGAAGCAGCTTTGTTGGATATAAATGTATTACAGAAAATTATTATACTGGGTAACTCCATGCAAAGTTTAGGGGCTGGATTACAAGCGTATCAAGGTGTTTCAAATGTATTGAAAGATGAGAGAGAAAATGAAGATAGTATTTTTGATAAGAAGGATGAGAGAATCATTGCACTCATTGGTATTTGGATACAAGCGATAGGAACGTTAATTTCTGCAATTGGAGTAACTGCAATAGAGGAAGAAAATAGGCTAGAAAACAATAAAAAGTCTGAAATACTTATTTAAATAGAAGGAGATACATTGATTTTAGAGGTAGGTTAAGAATAAAATGGTAGTAGGTTTTTTTGCGTATAGATAGAATATATAAAGTAAGAGATGTTATATATACTTAATGAAAATTTATGTAATGCCAACATCATAAGATTTCTTTGCGTATATTTTGAAAAGTGATATATAAAATAAAAAATAAGGAGTTTTCAAGGGATGATGTATTTATTAGCAATTCTTCTTCCACCTGTTGCTGTATTATTTTGTGGAAAACCAATTCAGGCAATCATAAATTTTATATTAACATTAATATTTTGGGTTCCAGGGGTTATACATGCAATTCTTGTAGTGCATGATAAAAAAGCTGATCGGCGTTTGAAAAAACAAATTCAAGCATATGATGAAATTAATAAGAGGAATCGAAGATAATTCATCTGCAAAATGTTTTTAAAAGGAAGGAGGATTAACCTCCTTTCTTTTTTAGTGGGTGTTAAGTTTAGATTTTTGTGTGGCGGAAAGAATTTTTAATGTAAGTATTATGATAATAACTTTTAGATTGTGCATGTAATAGGCCAGTATAAATACTTTCTGGTACATTAAAGAAATCGTACATACCATTCTTTAATTGGATTCGCAAAATCATAGAAAAAGGATTGTAGCCAACAGCAACTATATTTTTTGAAATTACGGGAGATAGCTTCATCATTACACAACTCCTCACTTTTCATTTTTAATAATTTCTTGTAGATGTTGAGGTTGTGATGTTGAAATCCTTATAATTTAAGAGGTATTATACTTATATGCAATATATTAAATGTTTGTTATACGTAATTATAAGGAAGTTCACACGAAGTACATATCGTTGTGCTATTTTTATTTCACCTTTGATTTATAAATAAGAAAATATTGACCATTTGAAAAAAAGGTATATTATTTATACGAGGTATTAAAAATTCACTTTCTACATTCTATGCTTAAAGGGGCAGCGTTATTAGGAAAAATAGAAGTGAAAATAGTTTGTATAAGAAGTATTCTAAAATTTATAATCTGTGAATTAGGAAAATATTGAATGCTCCAGGTCAATATACTTTCTTAATCAAATTCATTTTAGAAAGTGACCTCAATATTTTTAAGTAAATCAACGGGAGAATTGAAAGGCAGGAGAAAGTAACATGTCAGAAAATTATCGTTCTCGAGAGGAACGACGACAAGTTAAAAAGAAAAAACAGCCAGCTTCTAAAACACAAAAACCAAAAGGTAAAACATCATTCTTTCGCAAGTTTTTAATTACTTGTTTATTACTTGGTATTGTTGGTTTAGTGGCGGGGGTTGCTACCTTTTTCGTAATGATTAAGGATGCACCAAAACTTGAGAAAGCAAAACTTGTTAATCCGTTATCCTCAAAAATTTATGATAAAAACGGGGATTTGGTATATGAATATGGAAAAGAAAAAAGGACGAATGTTACGTATGAGCAAATACCTAAATTAGTAGAAAATGCATTTTTAGCGACAGAAGATTCACGTTTTTATGAGCATAGCGGAGTAGATTTTAAAGGTACTGCCCGTGCTGTTCTAGTAAGTCTTAAAGGGGATTATGGTTCTCAAGGTGGAAGTACGATAACACAGCAAGTTATTAAAAACTACTTCTTATCAATGGACAAAACACCAAAGCGTAAGGCGCAAGAAATATATTTAGCTTATAAGCTAGAACAACAGTATTCAAAACATGAAATATTAGAGATGTACTTAAATAAAATTAACTTAGGAAACCGTTCATATGGGATCGCAACAGCAGCACAAAACTACTATGGTAAAGAATTGAAGGACTTAACATTACCAGAAGTTGCGATGCTTGCAGGTTTACCGAAAGCACCGAATAACTATGATCCAACGAAAAAAGAAAATGTTCAAAAAGCAACAGAAAGAAGAAATGTTGTTCTAAGTTTAATGAACCGACATGGATATATAACAAAACAGGAAATGGAAGAAGCAATAAAAGTTGACGTAGAAAAGGGACTCAAGCCTGCAACTCAACTACAAACAATGCCATACCCTGCATTTATGGATGCAGTTGTGAAAGAAGTAGAAAAAGAATTACCAGATGCTAATATCGGTTCTGACGGTTTAGAAATTTATACAACGTTAGATCCGAAAGCACAGAAACTTGCTGATAATATTTTAAATAATAATATCATTGATTATCCGAACGATAAATTCCAAGGTGCATTCACATTTATGGATACGAAAACAGGAGAAGTTCGTGCTATAGGTAGTGGCCGTGGAGAAAATAAAGCTGTATTTAAAGGGCATAATATGGCAATTGAATTAGATCGTGCAGCTGGTTCAACGATGAAGCCGATTTTCGACTACGCTCCTGCAATTGAATATTTAAAATGGGCTACGTACCATCAAATTGATGACTCTCCATTTAAGTATTCAACGGGACAAGAAGTACGAAATGCAGATAGAAGTCATATGGGTCCAATTACAATGCGTGAAGCATTAAAAATGTCGCGTAATATTCCTGCAATTAAAACTGCAAAAGAAGTAGGGATTAGTAAATCGAAAGAATTCTCTGAGAAACTAGGTATTACATTTAATACAGCACCGACAGAATCGACAGCGATTGGTACAAATGAAGTATCGCCAACTGAAATAGCGGGTGCTTATGCGGCATTTGGTAATGAAGGTAAATATACGAAACCGCATTTTGTTAAGAAAGTCGTTTATCCAGACGGTAAGTCACAAAGTTTTGGACAAAAACCAAAACAAGTTATGACAGATTCTACCGCATACATGATTACTGATATGCTTCGTTCTGTAGTTACATCTGGTACTGGTACATCGGCAAATGTAGGCTCCTTAGATGTAGCTGGTAAAACGGGTACGACAAACTATTCATCAAAGCAATTAGCTCAATATAAAATTCCAGAAAGTGCAACTCGTGATAGTTGGTTCGCTGGATATACACCGCAATATACGATGGCAGTATGGACTGGGTATATGAAAGATGGTAAAGACGAGTATATTAGTAGTAAGAATACGAAAATTGCACAGTTGATCTTTAAAGAAATGATGAGCGAAATGGCTACAGATAAATCACGCTTTAAAATGCCAAGTAGTGTTATTCAAGAAGGTAGTGAGCTACGTATAAAAGGTGAAAAACGTGATTCATCGCCAAATACTAGCGTACCGGATACAACGGAGCAACCAAAACAAGATCAACAGCAAAAAACTGAAGAAGAGAAAAAGCAAGAAGAATTAAAGAAACAAGAAGAACTGAAAAAACAAGAAGAACAAAAGAAACAAGAGGAACTTAAGAAGCAAGAAGAACAAAAGAAACTAGAAGAGCAAAAGAAACAAGAAGAACAAAATAATGGAAATGGCCAAGGAACGACACCTCCAGCAAATAACGGAGGAGGTCAAGGAAATACGACACCTCCAGCAAATAATGGAGGAGGTCAAGGAAATACGACACCTCCAGCAAATAATGGAGGAGGTCAAGGAAATACGACACCTCCAGCAAATAACGGAGGAGGTCAAGGAAATACGACACCTCCGGCAAATAATGGAGGAGGTCAAGGAAATACAACTCCACCAGCGACCACACAACCAGAGACTGGCGGTAATGCAGGAGAGCCCCCTGCTAATAATGGGCAATAAGAAAAATTTATAAAAAATATTAAAAAGCACTTAAGATTTGTGAAAATTACAATCTTAAGTGCTTTTTTCGTTTAAATGTAGTAGCTATGAAATGATGTGTTTTAAATGTTAAACGTACCATAAAAATTTTGAAAATAAATTGATGGGAAATGATAAAAGACTTGAGCCTGAGGTAGTGGAGCGTGGCTAGGATGATAAAAGGTAGTGCTACTTGGATGGGCACCATGATGCCAAAATGAAGGGGTAGCTTGACCTGGTGATTGGTATTGTTGCCAAATTGCTGGAAGTTCAATGCCGACATCGGAACTTGCTGTATGAACGGCGGGGGCATGTATTTCGGGTATCGAAGGAACCGCGACAGTTACTCTTGATGATAATACCCACATAAAATAATCACTCCTAAGTTGTGATAATAAATTAGTATATTCTTTTCACACGTATAAAGGTACATATATAGGACTTTCGTTTAAAATATGCGTACAAAGTCTTAAGACTAATGTAAGCTGATGGTGGACTATTTAATATGAAAAGATACGTCTATTTGCGGAGGGAAAAGAGATCAATAAAATGTACAATGAGGGTGTTAATCGTAATATTTTACGAGTGTATGGAGGTATTTTTATGGAACGATTATGGACGAAATCATTTATTCAAATGACTTTCGCAATGTTATTTTTATTTACAGGATTTTATTTACTTGTTCCAACGCTCCCGCTCTTTATTAAAGAGATAGGTGGCAATGAATCGCAAGTTGGACTTATGATGGGGATGTTTACAATAGCTGCTGTTGTAATACGACCGATTATTGGAGGAATGTTAGATCAATATGGTAGAAGATCCTTTATTATTTTCGGACTCATCTTTTTTGGCTTAACGATGTACTCCTATAATATAGCATCGACTATTGTCCTTTTAGCTGTTTTACGTGTTATTCACGGAGTAACATGGGCTGTTTCTACAACAGCTGTTGGAACAGCAATAACGGATATTATTCCAGATTCACGCCGCGGTGAAGGTATGGGTTGGTATGGGATGGCGATGACAATTGCAATGGCGATTGGACCTATGATTGGATTATGGGTTGTGCAAAATTATTCATTTGATGGTCTATTTTTATTAGCGACGTTGTTATCTTTTATGGCAGTTGTATTATCATTAATAACGAAGATCCCATTTACGCCACAAAAAGAAAAAGGGAAAATTCAGCTATTTGAGAAATCCGTATTAACAATCACGATTGTAGTATTCTTTTTATCGTTTGCATATGGAGGAATAACAACCTTTTTACCGTTATTTGCATCATCAATTCATGTAAACCCGGGAACTTTCTTTCTTGTATATGCAATTGCATTAACAATTGTAAGACCAATTTCAGGGAAACTATTAGATAAGTATGGAGAAGTATTCATCATACTTCCAGCATTATGTATTACTATTTTAGCTATAGTTGTTTTAACTATCTCAAATGGTTTGATAGGTGTAATTATCGCAGCAACATTATACGGTATTGGATTTGGTTCAGCGCAGCCAGCTTTGCAAGCGGCAATGCTTACAATTGTCGATCCGAGTAAAAGAGGAGTTGCAAATGCTTCATTTTTTACAGCGTTTGATTTAGGAATCGGGTTAGGTGCTATTTTACTTGGAGTTGTTTCACAAATGTTTGGTTATCGTATTTTATTTTCAGGGAGTGCAATTTCAGCATTGATAGCCTTAATTATTTTCGTCTTCTTTGTAAAACAACGATTAGGAAAAAAAGAGTTTGCGTAAACTGGAGGAATAAAGATGAGAATTTCAATTGATCGTAAAGCTCTGCAATGGTTCCAGGAAGAATTACGTATAAAGCACGGTGAATCTGTACGTTTTACTGTAAGGTACGGAGGGGATAGTTCAATTCAGCCCGGATATTCTTTAGGGGTTGTTGCTGAGAAACCCGATGGCGAAATAGTGTCAGTTGAGAAGGAAGGTATTATATTTTTTGTAGATTCTGATGATCTTTGGTATTTTCAAAACTATGATTTATTTGTAAGTTATCATGAGGAAATGGAAGAAATTCAATTTAATTATGTAAAATAATAACTTTATTAAAAATGAATAAGTTTTATATAAAAATTATATTTAAGAGATAGTGAAATAAATATCATATAGTAACGAGCTGTATTTATGTACAGCTCGTTTTTTCTATTTCTCAAATAAAATTAGAATAATTGTATATTTGGCGGTGTTATATGAAAAATCTTTATATCTTGTTTTTGAAAATACGCAAAGAAGTCTATCCTTTCTTTATAAAATATAAGAATTATTTTCAAAAAATTGTATTGTTACAGTAAGAAAAGTGTAGGAAACTTATCATTATAAAATAAATTGAAATCTTCTAAAAACTCTGATACATTGAAATAGAAATGTAGTTTCACAGTATTGTAAAGGCTTACAGTTATGTGCACGAAGATCTATTAGGATTGGAGGAAATAATGATGAAAGCTGAAGAGAAATTTTCCCCGGGATTAGATGGTATAGTGGCAGCGGAGACGAAAATCTCGTTTCTTGACACAGTAAAAGGTGAAATTGTAATTCAAGGGTATGACTTAATCGAACTCTCAAAAACAAAAGAGTATTTAGACATTGTGCACCTTTTATTGGAGGAACACCTACCGAATGAAGATGAAAAAGTAACACTTGAAAAGAAATTAAAAGAAGAATATGCAGTACCAGAAGGTGTATTCAACGTACTAAAGGCATTGCCTAAAGAGACGCATCCCATGGATGGATTACGTACAGGTGTGTCAGCGTTAGCTGGTTACGATAATGATATCGAAAACCGCTCGTTAGAAGTGAATAAAAGCCGAGGGTACAAGCTGTTAAGTAAAGTGCCAAACATTGTAGCGAATAGCTATCATATTTTAAATAATGAGGAGCCAATTGAACCTCTTAAAGAATTATCTTATAGTGCGAAT
Source organism: Bacillus cereus group sp. MYBK220-1 (assembly GCF_051916445.1). Classification (NCBI taxonomy): domain Bacteria; kingdom Bacillati; phylum Bacillota; class Bacilli; order Caryophanales; family Bacillaceae; genus Bacillus; species Bacillus cereus group sp. MYBK220-1. The sequence goes on from NZ_JBQAGQ010000006.1 coordinate 144,306, forward strand.
TTCTTCTATATGTTAACTGGTAAAAAACCAACTGAACTTGAGGAAAAGATCTTTGATCGTTCCCTTGTTTTATATAGTGAGCATGAAATGCCAAACTCTACATTTACAGCTCGCGTTATTGCATCAACACAATCAGATTTATACGGTGCTTTAACAGGTGCAGTTGCATCTTTAAAAGGAAGTTTACATGGCGGTGCAAATGAAGCGGTTATGTACATGCTTTTAGAAGCTGGTAATGTTGAGAAATTTGAAGAGTTATTACAGAAGAAACTATATAACAAAGAAAAAATTATGGGCTTTGGACACCGTGTTTATATGAAGAAGATGGATCCAAGAGCACTTATGATGAAGGAAGCTTTAAAACAGTTATGTGATGTAAAAGGTGATTATACACTATATGAAATGTGTGAAGCTGGAGAAAAGATTATGGAAAAAGAAAAAGGAATTTATCCAAATCTTGATTATTATGCAGCTCCAGTATATTGGATGCTAGGTATTCCAATTCAACTTTACACACCAATCTTCTTTAGCTCTAGAACAGTGGGGTTATGTGCGCACGTTATTGAGCAACATGCAAATAATCGTTTGTTCCGTCCTCGTGTAAATTATATTGGCGAGCGACATGTACTTAGTAAATAAGAACAACTGGGGAGTTGTTAGCGCCGCCCGCCAGATGGGTGTTTGACCGACACCCATCATTAATAATAACGAATTTTCGACAGAAAGGGAAGAATAGCATGATTAAAACAAATGAAATTAAGCAAAAAGATGCATTATTAGAAGAGATTACCGATTATGTATTAAATAAAGAGGTTACTAGTGCAGAAGCATTCAGTACAGCTCGTTACGTATTACTTGATACACTTGGATGTGGAATTTTAGCACTGCAATATCCAGAATGTACGAAATTACTAGGACCAGTTGTGCCAGGAACAATCGTGCCAAATGGTACACGTGTACCAGGTACGTCTTATGTACTAGATCCAGTAAAAGGTGCATTTAATATCGGATGTATGATCCGTTGGTTAGACTATAACGATACTTGGCTTGCAGCAGAGTGGGGACATCCATCTGATAACCTAGGCGGAATTTTAGCAGTTGCAGATTATATTAGCCGTGTTCGTATTTCAGAAGGAAAAGAAGCTTTAAAAGTACGTGAAGTATTAGAAATGATGATTAAAGCACATGAAATTCAAGGCGTGCTTGCTTTAGAAAACAGCTTAAACAGAGTTGGTCTTGACCATGTATTATATGTAAAAGTAGCAACAACTGCAGTAGTTGCGAAAATGCTTGGCGGAACACGTGAAGAAATCTTTAATGCATTATCACATGCGTGGATTGATAATTCTAGTCTTCGTACATATCGTCATGCTCCAAATACGGGCTCACGTAAATCATGGGCTGCAGGTGACGCAACGAGCCGCGGTGTTCATCTTGCAATGACTGCTCTAAAAGGTGAAATGGGTTATCCAACAGCATTATCTGCGCCAGGATGGGGATTCCAAGATGTATTATTCAATAAACAAGAATTAAAATTAGCAAGACCACTAGAGTCATATGTAATGGAAAATGTATTATTTAAAGTGTCATATCCAGCAGAATTCCATGCACAAACGGCTGCAGAATGTGCAGTGAAGTTGCATCCGGAAATTAAAGAGAGATTAGATGAAATTGACCGTATTACAATTACAACTCATGAATCAGCAATTCGTATTATTGATAAAGAAGGTCCATTAAATAACCCAGCTGATCGTGATCATTGCTTACAATACATTACGGCAATTGGTTTATTAAAAGGAGATATCGTTGCAGACGATTATGAAGATGCAGTAGCAAACGATCCACGTGTAGATGAATTACGTAATAAGATGGTTGTTGTTGAAAACAAACAGTACAGTTTAGATTACCTTGACCCGAACAAGCGCTCAATCGCCAACGCTGTTCAAGTTCACTTTAAAGATGGCACAGTAACAGAAAATGTGGAATGTGAATATCCGCTTGGTCACCGCTTCCGTAGAGACGAAGCAATTCCAAAAGTTGTTCAAAAATTCACTGCAAATATGGCAGGTCATTATTCTAGTAAGCAACAAGAACAAATTCATGAAGTTTGTTTAAATGAAGAAAAACTAGAAAATATGAATGTAAACGAATTTGTAGATCTATTCTTAATTTAATAATAGGGGGGAATTTAGAATGGCTTGGGTTGTGAAAAAGCAGTCAACACAAGAGGAGCTTGCGAATCGATTCCGAGCTTTAGTAGAAGCAAATGAAATTTTGCAAATTCCAGGTGCTCATGATGCAATGGCAGCTCTTGTTGCGAAAAATACAGGTTTTTCAGCTCTTTATTTATCAGGAGCTGCTTATACTGCAAGTAAAGGCTTACCAGATTTAGGTATCGTGACGTCTACTGAAGTGGCTGAGAGAGCAAGAGATTTAGTAAGAGCTACAGACTTACCTGTTCTTGTTGACATTGATACAGGATTTGGTGGTGTACTAAATGTGGCGAGAACAGCTGTAGAAATGGTGGAATCGAAAGTAGCAGCTGTCCAAATTGAAGATCAGCAATTACCCAAAAAATGTGGACATTTAAATGGTAAGAAACTTGTTACTACAGAAGAATTGGTTCAAAAAATTAAAGCGATTAAAGAAGTTGCACCGAGCTTATACATTGTAGCACGTACTGATGCTCGTGGCGTTGAAGGATTAGATGAAGCAATTGAAAGAGCAAATGCATATGTAAAAGCAGGTGCAGACGCAATTTTCCCTGAAGCGCTTCAATCAGAGGAAGAATTCCGTCTATTCAATAGTAAGGTAAATGCACCTTTGCTTGCGAATATGACTGAATTCGGAAAAACTCCATATTATAGTGCAGAGGAATTTGCGAATATGGGTTTCCAAATGGTTATTTATCCTGTAACTTCACTTCGCGTTGCAGCGAAAGCGTATGAAAATGTGTTTGCTTTAATTAAAGAAACAGGTTCTCAAAAAGATGCACTTTCTAATATGCAAACGAGAAGTGAATTATACGAAACAATTTCATATCATGACTTTGAAGAGTTAGATACTGGTATTGCAAAAACAGTATTATCAGAAGATCAATAGATAAAGCAGCGAAGGCGATGAAAATACATCTTTGGCAAAATAAAATGCTTGATGTGAAAAATCATCGCCTTCTATTTTCAAAAAAGATATTCCACTCATCGTAGACGAGCATAAGCAAAAAGCTATGAAAGCCGAATGATAGGGGGATACATATGGAGAAAACGAAGTTACCATGGGATGAATTTTTTTCACTTAATAAAGATATAAATCATACTTACTTTACACCAGAAGATTTTTCAGGTGATGAAGATTTAATCGCAAAAACGACAGAACAATTCGTTAAACAAGAAATTGTTCCACAAATGGAGAATATTGAACAACATAACTATAAAGTTTCTCGTCAATTATTTGAGAAAGCTGGGGAACTTGGATTATTAGGCATTGAGGTACCAGAAGATTATGGCGGGTTCGAGTTAGGAAAGGCTGTCTCAGGTCTTGTAGCAGAGAAAATGGGTTACGCTGGTGCGTTTAGCGTTTCTTTTAATATACACGCTGGTGTCGGTACATTGCCTTACATATATTATGGAACGAAAGAGCAAAAAGAAAAATATTTACCGAAAATCGCATCGGGAGAATGGATTGGGGCTTATGCTTTAACAGAGCCAAATGCTGGTTCGGATGCATTAAGTGCAAAAACAAGCGCCGTATTGAATGAAGAGGGAACAGCTTGGAAGTTAAATGGTGAGAAGCAATGGATTACAAATGCTCATATGGCAGATGTATACGTTGTTTTTGCGAAGACAAATAAAGGAATGACAGCGTTTATTGTCGAAAGAACATGTGAAGGTGTATCTATTGGATTAGAAGAAAAGAAAATGGGGATTAAAGGTTCTTCAACAGCGACTCTTATTTTAGAAGATGTTGTCATCCCTGCTGAAAATGTTTTAGGGGAAGTTGGGAAAGGGCATCACGTAGCCCTTAATATTCTTAACTTTGCTAGACTTAAACTTGCTTTTGGAAATATTGGAACAGCAAAACAAGCAATTGGTTTGTCGGTTCAATATGGAAAAGAGCGAAAACAGTTCCAAACGGAATTAGTAGACTTTACGATGATTCAAGAGAAAATTGCAAATATGATCATTGCTACATATGGAGCCGAAAGTGCAGCTTATCGTACGGCAGGTGTAATCGATGAAGCAATTCATGAGAGCGATGAAGATCTTATGAAGAAAATGTCCCAATTTGCAATTGAATGTGCACTAAATAAAGTAAATGCTTCTGAAACACTTGCTTATATCGTAGATGAAGCTGTACAAATTCATGGTGGTTACGGTTATATGCAAGAGTATGAGGTAGAACGATTATATCGTGATGCTAGAATTAGTCGTATTTTTGAAGGAACGAACGAAATTAATAGATTAACAGTTGCTAAAATGCTAATGAAGCAAATCGAACAATTAGAAGATACTGAAGTAGAAAGTGATGTAGCAAATGTAGAAAGAAACCATCGTTACATTTTATTAGCGAAAAAATTGTTGAAACAATCTTTGAAAACGCTCTCTAAAACTCCAGGCCTAAAAATTGACCAAGAACAAGAATATTCACGTGTAATTTCAAATATGTTGACGGACGTGTACGTCATGGAATCAGCATTTTTACGTACGAGAAAAGCGGTACGTAAAAATGGTGAGGAAAAAGAACGTACGAAGCAATTAATAACGGATGTTATTTGTGAAGAAGGATACCGTAAAGTAGAAGAAGCGACGATTTCTGTACTTTCAGCAGCTGTCACAGAAGAACAAGATAGACATGTGATTTTAGCTGAAATCCGTCAATTATTAGTGCCTTTATACACGAACGTATTTACGAAGAAGAGAGAAATTGCGAAAGCTATTATAAATCGCGGGAAATATATTGTGTAAATAGGAGGAAAGCGATATGAAAAAGATTGGTTTTATCGGTTTAGGTAACATGGGCCTTCCAATGTCAAAAAATCTAGTTAAATCAGGTTACACAGTATATGGCGTGGACTTAAATAAAGAGGCGGAAGCGTCCTTTGAAAAAGAAGGCGGAATTATCGGTCTATCAATCTCAAAACTAGCAGAAACATGTGATGTAGTTTTTACAAGTTTACCTTCACCTCGCGCTGTTGAAGCGGTATATTTTGGAGCAGAAGGATTATTTGAAAATGGTCACTCGAATGTAGTTTTCATTGATACAAGTACGGTATCGCCGCAGTTAAATAAACAGTTAGAGGAAGCTGCAAAGGAAAAGAAAGTAGACTTTTTAGCAGCACCTGTGAGCGGTGGTGTAATCGGAGCCGAAAACCGTACATTAACGTTTATGGTTGGTGGATCAAAAGACGTATATGAGAAAACGGAATCTATCATGGGCGTACTAGGCGCGAACATTTTCCACGTTAGTGAGCAGATTGATAGTGGTACAACTGTTAAGTTAATTAATAACTTATTAATTGGTTTTTATACAGCTGGTGTGAGTGAAGCTTTAACATTAGCGAAAAAGAACAATATGGATTTAGATAAAATGTTTGATATTTTAAATGTAAGTTACGGTCAAAGTAGAATTTATGAACGTAATTATAAAAGTTTTATAGCACCTGAAAACTACGAGCCAGGATTTACTGTGAACTTATTGAAGAAAGATTTAGGATTTGCAGTTGACTTAGCTAAGGAAAGCGAACTCCATTTACCGGTAAGCGAAATGTTATTAAACGTATATGACGAAGCGAGTCAAGCTGGATATGGTGAAAATGATATGGCTGCTTTATATAAGAAAGTTAGCGAGCAATTAATTTCTAATCAAAAATAAATTATACAAAGGAGAGAATACAATGATTACAACTGAAATTAAACGAGTAAAAAATCACATTAACGGTGAGTGGGTTGAATCGACAGGTACGGAAGTAGAAGCAGTTCCAAATCCAGCGACTGGAAAAATTATCGCTTACGTTCCATTATCTCCAAAAGAAGATGTTGAAAAAGCTGTTGAAGCGGCAAAAGCAGCATTCGAAACATGGTCTAAAGTACCAGTTCCAAATCGTTCAAGAAATTTATATAAATATTTACAGCTATTACAAGAAAACAAAGATGAGCTTGCAAAAATCATTACGCTAGAAAATGGTAAGACGCTAACGGATGCAACAGGTGAAGTACAGCGTGGTATTGAAGCGGTAGAACTTGCAACATCTACGCCAAATTTAATGATGGGTCAAGCACTTCCGAATATCGCTAGCGGAATTGATGGATCGATTTGGCGCTACCCAATCGGAGTTGTTGCTGGCATTACACCGTTTAACTTCCCGATGATGATTCCGTTATGGATGTTCCCACTTGCAATTGCTTGCGGTAATACATTCGTATTAAAAACATCTGAAAGAACGCCACTTTTAGCGGAGCGACTTGTAGAATTATTCTATGAAGCAGGTTTCCCAAAAGGCGTATTAAATTTAGTGCAAGGCGGAAAAGATGTTGTAAATAGCATTTTAGAAAATAAAGATATTCAGGCTGTTTCGTTCGTTGGCTCTGAGCCGGTAGCTCGTTACGTATATGAAACAGGTACGAAACACGGAAAACGTGTACAAGCGTTAGCAGGTGCGAAAAACCATGCGATTGTAATGCCAGATTGCAATCTTGAGAAAACAGTACAAGGTGTAATTGGATCTGCATTTGCAAGTAGTGGAGAGCGCTGCATGGCATGCTCAGTAGTAGCAGTAGTGGATGAAATTGCTGATGAATTTATTGATGTATTAGTAGCAGAAACGAAAAAATTAAAAGTAGGCGATGGCTTTAACGAAGATAACTATGTTGGACCATTAATCCGTGAATCTCATAAAGAGCGCGTTTTAGGCTATATTAATAGCGGTGTAGCAGATGGGGCAACTTTATTAGTAGATGGCCGTAAAATTAATGAAGAAGTTGGAGAAGGTTACTTTGTAGGTGCGACAATCTTTGATGGCGTGAATCAAGAAATGAAAATTTGGCAAGATGAAATTTTTGCTCCAGTATTAAGTATTGTACGTGTTAAAGATTTAGAAGAAGGTATTAAACTAACAAATCAATCTAAATTTGCAAATGGTGCGGTTATTTATACGTCAAATGGTAAACATGCACAAACATTCCGTGATAACATCGATGCTGGTATGATTGGTGTAAACGTAAACGTTCCAGCACCAATGGCATTCTTCGCATTTGCAGGAAATAAAGCTTCATTCTTTGGTGATTTAGGTACAAATGGTACAGATGGCGTTCAATTCTATACACGTAAAAAAGTTGTAACTGAGCGCTGGTTTTAATATAGAGTAAACAACCAAATCAGTTATTAGATGAAAACCACCACTATTAATAGTGGTGGTTTTCGTCTTGTTAATTATTTTTTTCAAAAGCTAGTTTAATACCAAATCCAATTAGGACGACTCCTGTTAGCCCTTGAATATAACGTTGCGTCTTCGGTTTTTTCATAAAAGCACTAATTTTATCAATTAAAAATATATAAAATGCAAACCAAATGACTGTTAAAACGAGGTAAGTAAGGCCCATTACAAGAAGTTGGATAAATGTATTATGATTTGGATTTAAAAATTGTGGTAAAAAAGTTAAAAAGAAGACTGCTACTTTAGGATTTAATAAATTTGTAAGAAATCCTTGGCGAAAGCAAGAAGTATGTTCGTTTTCATTATTCAAAGATAGATCATTTGTATCTAAGTTTTCTTTGTTTCTTACTGCTAAAAGGGCTTTAATACCGATATATATTAAATAGAGAGCCCCAACGTACTTGAAAATAGAAAATAAAAGAGCTGACTTTACAATAAGTGCAGAAAGACCAATTACAGCAGCTAAAGTATGAATTAATAGTGCAATACATGTACCAAACACTGTTTTCACTCCACCGACTTTACCAGCAACCAATGTATTTTTCGTAGCCATTGCTGTATCTGGACCAGGTAAAATGATGAGGCAAATAGACATAATGATGAAAAGAAGATAATTTTCTATCATAGCCGTCCCTCCTTTTTATTTTTAGAATATTTGATTAAAATCAGTGTAGCACAAAAATGGATTTAATAAAATTAAATTTTATTAAAAATAATTAAATAGAAAAGACTATATAGTAGCTCTAATTACACTACTATATAGCCTCGATTTTATACCGCTATTTGCGGGTAGTAAGATTTTCACCGCACAAGATTTAGCTGAAGAAAAGAAGTTAGGTGGGGGATGAACAAAACCTCCCCTCATGACAATTTCATTTTATGCATTAAGTAAGTTAAAGAAACGATTCACATCTTCTTCTGAAACGTCACTTAACTGTTTATATTTATAATTCGGATTTTGATCTTTATCAACGACAACGGAGCGTACTCCCTCGAAGAAATCTTCATGTCTCATGAAATTTTTAGCAAGTATAAGGTCCGTAGCGAAACATTCTTCAACGGATTTATCTTTTCCATCAATAAACTGTTTTAATGTTACTTTTAGTGAAATAGGGGATTTTGATAACAGTGTTTCTTTCGTTTTTAGAGCAAAGGAACTTTCATCTTTCTCCAATGAATGGATGATTTCTTCAATTGTATCGAAAGCAAAATGTGAATTGATTACTTCTAATGAAGGAGCAAGCTCGCTTTCTAAGTTTGGAGCAGTTGCAAATGTACGAATAACTTCTTTTAAATTAGTATGTACATCATCTTCTTTATGCCAATTTACACTTTCAAGTTCAGTAAGAAACTCTGGTAATGAATCAGATGTCATAAAGTAATCAGCAGCATTAATAAATAATACGTCAGAAGCTTTTAAAATAGATGCTGTTAAAGCAACGAATCGTCCTGTATATCCAGGCGCTTTATTTAAGAAATATGCAGCTCCGACGTCTGGGAAGAAGCCGATATTCATCTCTGGCATTGCCCATTTCGTACGCTCAGTTACAATGCGATACTTCGCACCATTTGTAAGACCGACACCACCGCCCATTACAATTCCATCTAAACAAGCAATAATCGGTTTTGTATATTGATAAATATATGTATCAATTTCATACTCTTCTTCAAAAAAACGTTCTGCATGTTGCAATGCCACTTCATTGGAACGCGCTTCATAAAGAGTTTTAATGTCGCCGCCTGCACAAAAACCTTTTGTGCCAGCTCCTTTTAACACGATAAGTGCAATACGCTCATCGTGTTCCCACTCTTTAAGTTTTTGTCCGATAGGTTGTAACATGTCATAAGATAAAGAATTAAGTGCTTTTGGACGGTTTAAAGTAATTGTCGCAACGCCGTTTTCACTAACAGAAAATAAAACTTGTTCAGTCATAATGCATCCTCCCTTACATATCTTCTTATTCTTAATTCTTGATATGTACTGAAATGTCCTTTATAAATTTTGTCAAAAGTTGACGGTAAATATTAATTTGGTCACTGCATATTTTGACGAGTTATCTTTGCAGGATTTCAGAGACTGAGGGGGAATATTACAACATTACTGTAAGTGTAATTATTTGAAGTTATAATGATAAAAGCGCTATTATATAGGTGTGAAATGTTCATTATCAATTTTAAAAGTGTGTTTGAAGAAAAAATAAATCGTACAATTGTAATAAAAAATTTTACACTGAATTAGAAATAGAGAAAGGAGAAATCGGAATGCCAGGACCTTTACTATTGTCGGTTATTATTTTGTCTTTTTTAATGATAGGAATAACGCAGTATTTTCATCATACAGATACGACAGAAGAAGTGAAGGATAAAGTACGTCTCGTATTTCCGATTTTTATAATATCTATTTCATTCTGTATTTTATTAAATAAAGATGGCTACATTGTCGCAGTGTTCTCATTTTTCGTCGCAATCGTCTTAATTACCGTTTTATATTATGTAATGAAAGACTTTATACAAAAATAAAGATGTCACAATAGGCATTTTTATTTTGGGGAAAATATAAAATTTCACATACCGTATTTTATATAAAATACATAAAGCATATAACAATAGAAAAGTGTGTACTTTGCTGTGTATGTACTTGTCAATCTTGCATAGCCACTATACTATTAAAATGTAGAGATTATAAAAAGGGGTTGTATCTATCATGAAATTTGAGATGCACACAAAAATTATTTCAAATGAAAAAGAAGTAAGATTACATATTGAAGAAAATATATTTCAATTAATATTGGATGGTTATCACTTATTTACAGTTCAAGAAATATTGCCTTTATATAAATCAAATGAAGAAAGAATTGGAAGTGCAACGATATTGAAGCTAGAGTGGGAGAACGGAAAAACTACAATAAACTATCAACTCGTTTCACTAAAATCAGTAAATTAAAAGGAGTAGAAAAATATGAAGTTATTTCATACAGCGGATTGGCATTTAGGAAAGCTTGTTCATGGCGTGTATATGACTGAAGACCAAAAGATTGTATTAGATCAGTTTGTACAGGCTGTTGAAGAAGAAAAACCAGATGCTGTAATTATTGCAGGGGATTTATATGACCGAGCAATTCCACCTACAGAAGCAGTAGACTTATTAAATGATGTGCTGCAAAAAATAGTTATTGATTTACAAACACCAGTTATTGCAGTAGCTGGTAATCATGATAGTCCGGATCGTATCCATTTTGGAAGTAGTTTAATGAAAAAACAAGGATTACATATTGCAGGTCAATTTCAATTCCCGTACGAACCTGTTGTACTAAATGATGAATATGGAGAGGTTCACTTCCATCTAATACCGTATGCAGACCCAAGCATAGTGAGGCACGTGCTGAAAAATGAAGACGTACGTTCTCATGATGATGCGATGCGCATTTTTATGAATGAGCTCTCTGAAACGATGGATAAAGAAGCTAGACATGTATTTGTTGGACATGCATTTGTAACTTCTTCAGGAGAAGCGGAGGAGAATACAAGTGATGCAGAACGACCACTTTCAATTGGTGGTGCTGAATATGTAAATAGTCATTATTTTGATAAGTTTCATTACACAGCGCTTGGACATTTACATCAAGCGCATTTCGTACGTAATGAGACCATTAGATATTCAGGTTCACCACTTGCCTATTCAATTTCTGAAGAGAAACATAAAAAAGGTTATTACATTGTAGAACTGAATGAAACTGGTGAAGTAGCAATTGAAAAAAGGTTACTTTCACCACGTCGTAAAATGCGAACAGTAGAAGCGAAAATAGATGAATTATTACAGCACCCAGTAAGTGAAGATTACGTATTTGTAAAATTATTAGACGAAAACCCTGTCTTACAGCCAATGGAGAAAATACGATCTGTATATCCAAATGCAATGCACGTTGAAAGAGCGATGCAAAGGCGAGAACTCACAGATACAAATGAAGTAACGGTTTCAAGACATAAAACGGATGATTTATCTCTTTTAAAGGCTTTCTATAAAGAAATGAAAGGGTTAGATTTATCAGAAGAGAAAGAACGCCTATTTATAGATGTATTACAAACAGTGCAAGAACGGGAAGGTGAACGAGGATGAGACCGATTCAGCTTATTATGACAGCATTCGGGCCATATAAACAGAAAGAAGTAATCGATTTTGAAGATCTTGGAGAACATCGTATTTTCGCTATTTCTGGGAATACGGGAGCTGGAAAAACAACGATTTTTGATGCGATTTGTTATGTGTTATATGGTGAGGCTAGTGGAGAAGAACGTAGTGATACGAGCATGCTTCGAAGTCAATTTGCTGATGATAATGTTTATACAAGTGTTGAATTAACCTTTCAGTTAAAAGGGAAACGCTATGAAATAAAACGACAACTTGGACATAAAAAACAAGGGAATAAGACCATTACAGGACATGCAGTAGAATTATATGAAGTTATTGATGGAGAAAACGTTCCAGCCGTCGATCGTTTTCATGTAACAGACGTAAACAAAAAAGTGGAAGATTTAATTGGGTTAAGTAAACATCAATTTAGCCAAATTGTTATGTTACCCCAAGGGGAATTCCGAAAACTATTAACATCTGAGACGGAAAACAAAGAAGAGATTTTACGTCGTATTTTTAAAACGGATCGTTATAAATTAATGCGTGAGTTACTTGATCAAAAGAGAAAACAATGGAAAGATGTCTTGCAAGAAAAACAAAAAGAGAGAGAGCTCTATTTCCGTAATGTTTTTAAATTACCAATCCGTGATGGAGCATTATTAGAGACATTAGTGGCACAAGAACATGTAAATACGCATCAAGTAGTAGAAGCGTTAGAACAAGAAACAACCGTGTATAAAGCAGAGGTTGAGCAATTACAAGTAGAACAAGATGTTCAAACGAAGCAATTAAAGGATGCAGAAACACGTTTTCATGCAGCAAAATCTATAAATGAGAAATTTATAGATTTACAACAAAAGAATGAGAAATATAACACTTTACAAGAGAACCGTGCAGCAATTGAAAGGAAAGAAAAATCCTTTAAACGTGCGGAACAAGCAAAGCGCTTATTACCATTTGAACAATGGTATGAAGAAGCGATGGAAAATGAGCAGAAAGTTGAAAGTTTGTTAAAACAGATAATTGTCAAACAAGAACAGATAATGAACAGCTTTGAACTTGCTAAGGAGAAGTATGAAGTAGTAAAGAATAAAGAAGCTGAACGAGAAGAGGCTAAAAAACTTGTTCAAAGATTAGAAGAGTTACAAGCAATCATTGAATCATTAGCTGAGAGAAAGCTGAATTTACAAAATGCCGAAATTCAAATAGGGAAATTAAAAGAAAGTATGCAAAAGTTAGATCAACAACTAGAAGAGCATACAAACCAAAAACAGAGAATGTCTGATGAATTGCAGCAATTAGAACAAGCACTTGAGCAATATGTAGCTAAAGTAGAAGAACTAACGAATATGCGAGAAGATGCAAAAGTTTTAAAGCAAGCATATGATGTTTGGCAAGAAAAACAAAAATTCGAGCAAGAAAAAGAAGCGGCAACTAATAAAATGCAAGTGGCAGTTCGTGCATATGAAAACATGGAGCGCCGCTGGTTAAGTGAACAAGCTGGTATATTAGCTCTTCATTTACATGACGGTGAATCTTGTCCGGTATGTGGTAGTACGAATCATCCACAAAAAGCTACAGAGCAAAGTAATGCGATCGATGAAAGAGAGTTAAACGATTTAAGAGATAAGAAGAACATTGCTGAAAAATTACATGTGCAAGTAGAGGAGAAATGGAATTTCTATCGACTACAATATGAACAAGTGATAGAAGAAGTTGTGAAGCGCGGCTACAATTCGGAAAAATTAGCTGAAACATATAGTGCACTTGTTCAAAAAGGAAAACAATTAGCTGCAGACGTGAATACGTTAAAAGCAAGTGAAGAAACACGTAAGCAGATTGCTGCGAACATGAAAAGCGTAGAAGAAAAAATAGAAGAACTTCAGAAACAAAAACGAGAAGTGGAAACAATGCAGCACCGTACAGAAATGGAGTGTATGCAACTTCGTACGTCATATGAACATGATAAACGAAATATTCCAGAAAACTTACAAACAGTACAAGCTTGGAAAGCACAGTTTGACCAAGCTATGCAGGAACTTAGGTTAATGGAGGACGAATGGAAGAAAGTGCAGGAAGCGTATCAGCATTGGCAAAATGAAAATATACGTATTCAAGCTGAACAAAAAGGTGCTTCTAATCAATTTGAAAATGCAAAATTAAAGAAAGAAGAGACTTTCGCACGCTTTATGAAAGAGCTAGAAGAAAGTGGGTTTACAGATCAATTCACGTATAAAGAAGCCAAATTAAGCGATGCTGAGATGGAGATGTTACAAAAAGAAATTCAAGGTTATTATTCATCGCTTGAAGTACTTGCAAAACAAATTGAAGAGTTAAACTCAGAATTAAAAGATAAAGAGTATATGGATATTACATCTTTAGGTGAACACATAAAAAATCTAGAAATTAATCTTGATATCATTAAAGAAAAACGTCAACGTGCGCAAAATGCGGTAACATATATTTCTGATTTACATGAAAACATTAGACGTATTGACGAACAAATTCACGAGGAAGAAAAAGCCTTCCAAGAACTTGTTGATTTATATGAAGTAATGAAAGGTGATAACGAAAGTCGTATATCATTTGAACGTTACATCTTAATTGAGTATTTAGAACAAATCGTTCAAATCGCAAACGAACGACTACGTAAATTATCAAATGGACAATTTTATTTAAAACGAAGTGAGCGAGTTGAAAAAAGAAACCGTCAAAGTGGATTAGGTTTAGATGTGTACGATGCATACACTGGTCAAACACGCGATGTAAAAACACTATCCGGCGGAGAGAAATTTAACGCATCACTTTGCTTAGCTCTAGGAATGGCAGATGTCATTCAAGCATATGAAGGTGGTATTTCCATCGAAACGATGTTCATCGATGAAGGGTTCGGTTCATTAGATGAAGAATCATTAACGAAAGCAGTAGATGCTTTAATTGACTTACAAAAATCAGGACGATTTATCGGTGTCATTTCACACGTTCAAGAGCTGAAAAACGCAATGCCAGCTGTATTAGAAGTAACGAAGCAGAAGGATGGGTGTAGTCAGACGCGGTTTGTGGTGAAGTAAGCTTAAAAAATGGAGTAGGGAATCTACCGATACTTTTAGTGTCATATGTATGAATAATAAAACGTCGTCTCTTCATATTGGAGGCGACGTTTTATTTTATAAAATATCTATGAATTATCTGTAGAAGGCGGCGTATTCTCCAAACGATTATAAGCTTTAAAAGCTGAAATTGCTGAGATAACCCCGCCTACTAAAAATAAAGTCGATCCTCCAACTAAGATGATACGACTGACATATGTTTCCCGTGCTTCTTCGACTTCTTCTTGTAACGCTGTAGGCATATGAATCCTCCCTTTATAAAAGTTGTTTTATAAATAGTATATACAAACGCCTAAAATGTGTTAAAATAACTGATGATTTTATGCAGTGGGTAATTAGATGAGTAGGATGCGAGTGGCTAAGTAAATCTTCATCACAAATTTATGTGAACTTCACATAGAGCACATATTAACATTGTATTATGTATATGTACCAAATAAATAAATAAAGTAAATGTAAGTTCTGTTTTCAAAAATTTAAAATCCTTTTATTTCTATATGAAAGTTTTAATCAAGGGTTTTAAAAAATTTGGAAATAGATCTTATGAATATGGAATTCATATAAAAGGGGAATGTCTTATGACAACATATACGAGTGAAATGAGAAAAACTTTAGTTTCAGAAGAAGATGTAGATATTTTAAAAATTATGGCGCATCCAATCCGACTGCAAATTGTAAATGAATTAAGTACGAGAAAAACTTGTAATGTAACACAATTAACAGAGTTACTGAATATTCCGCAATCTACTGTTTCACAACATCTATCAAAAATGAAGGGTAAAGTGTTACGAGCAGAGAGAAGAGGTTTAGAAATTTATTATCATATTAACAATTTAAAAGCGAGTAAGATTGTTAATGTTTTAGGGTATATAAACTAGTGAAATATTTTTATATAAAATAGCCCCTGCTGTTGAGCAGGGGCTATTTTGTGTTGTTTTATGTATTTGTATTTAAAACTTTATAGTTTTTATGATTTACAATTGTTCGATCAAATTCAAAAGTACCACCGCTTACATTTGTAATTTCAACTAAGACCGATTCAGTATAAAGTTTTAATACAGATCCTGTAATCTTTAAATTATTTCGTTGAAAAAGTATAGTATCCCCTACGTTTGCTTTCATAGTACCTCCTCATTAAAGACAGAAATATTTTTTTATTATATATATTAAACCACGGATAGATATATTAGTGAATATTTAGTTTTATTTATTGGAAAAAAATTTGTTCTCTAATTGAAGAGTATAAAGTACTCCTGTGTTAAAAGTTATATTTTATTTAAGTTTATCCCGCTATTTGCTGGGCAGTAAGACCCCCGCCTCAAAATTCAGTGGAAGCAAAGAAGTTAGGCGAGGGCTGATTAAAGTTTCACTGTATTATAAGCAAAGTAAATTGTTTTCAGCATTAGCGAAACTAAATACTGCAGAGAAACAAATTATTCAAAAGACAGACACTATGTAGCACAAAACGTAAAGTAGATAAGTAAAGTTTTTTTCAGGAGTATAAGAAAAATATACGTTTATTAATAAGATCTCTAATTGGTAAAATTCCAATTAAAAACATAGGAAAACTTTAATATAAAAAGGTAATCAATTACAAATGTAGAAGTAATATATACGAAAGGAAAGATTTATATGTCTAAAGGGAAAAAACAAGTTAGTCAACTTAGTTTTCTGGTGAATTTTATGAACGACAAGGGGAGTCTTGTGAAAATTTAATAGTATTATAGTATCCCCTTGTGAAAAAATGGTTGGGGGAATATATAAATGATAACAGAAATGAATATTAAAGTAGTTTGTGAAGAATCGTTTTCAAAAAGAGAAATAAAAATTTTAGAGACGTTTCTTTCAACTTTATCGGGACATTCTAATGCTCTCGTTACAAAAGAGGGGATGTTTTTAAACCCATTAAGTAAAGAGAAGAGTGTGATTTATTATCACAACTTTGTATTTGTAAAATCACTTACAGAACAAATGTGTGCAGAATTAAAAGAAGTTTTAACAAGACGTATTAAAAATGCTTTTATTATGATGGAATTTGTAGAGCCAATTGTTACATTTGAAGAAACAATTATAAACGTATAAAGAAAGTCAGGCTTATGAATTGACCCAATAAAACCGTCTCTTTAATAAATAGTAAAGAGACGGTTTTATTGTTTCACTTTTTAAAAAAGAGTTCAAAAATAAATGTAAATCGAGCTTATACAAAAACTACTTATTAAATAACTGTTACGTATTTAATAAGTAGTTTTTGTATTTCATCCTTCGTTTTTTGTAACTGATTCTACGTTTTTGACGCTCTATCTTGTAAGTGCTTACATAAGCGAAAACATCTTATACAATGAAGGTGTCAAATCAAAAGAGGTGACCAAAATGAACATAAAAAAAGTAAATTTAGCGAATAGCATTGAAATAGAAAGAGGAGGCGGAAAGGTATGAAAAAATCAACTGTTAATCCATGGCTTGTTGTCCTTGGCACAGTTATAGTACAAATGGGGCTTGGGACGATATATACATGGAGTTTATTCAATCAGCCTTTAGTTAGTAAATACGGTTGGAGTCTTAACGCTGTTGCGATAACTTTCTCAATTACTAGTCTTTCTTTAGCATTTTCAACTTTATTTGCGAGTAAATTGCAAGAAAAATGGGGACTTCGTAAACTTATTATGATAGCTGGATTAGCATTAGGACTAGGATTAATACTTAGTTCACAAGCCTCCTCATTAATATTACTTTATGTACTAGCGGGAGTTGTTGTAGGTTATGCAGATGGTACAGCATATATCACTTCACTATCAAATTTAATAAAGTGGTTTCCAGAGCGTAAAGGTTTAATTGCTGGTATTTCTGTCTCTGCATATGGTTCAGGTAGCTTAATCTTTAAATACGTTAACGCACAGTTGATTGAATCAGTTGGTGTATCGCAAGCATTTATATACTGGGGTTTAATTGTTACAGCTATGATTGTAATTGGTGCTTGTTTAATCCATCAAGCTGCAGATCAAGGAGCAGTTCATGAAACAAAAACTAAGGAATACACAACGAAAGAAATGTTAGGCACAAAACAAGTATACTTATTATTTATCATGTTATTTACATCATGTATGAGTGGCTTATACTTAATTGGTATGGTAAAAGACATTGGTGTTCAACTTGTAGGACTTAGCGCAGCAACAGCAGCTAATGCGGTGGCTATGGTTGCAATCTTCAATACATTAGGCCGTATCATTTTAGGACCATTATCGGATAAAATTGGGCGTTTAAAAATCGTTACTGGTACTTTTGTTGTTATGGCGAGTTCAGTCTTAGTTCTAAGTTTTGTAGATTTAAATTATGGTATTTACTTCGTATGTGTAGCAAGTGTAGCGTTTTGCTTTGGTGGAAATATCACTATTTTCCCAGCTATTGTTGGTGATTTCTTCGGTATGAAAAACCATAGTAAGAACTACGGAATTGTGTATCAAGGATTTGGATTTGGGGCGCTTGCAGGTTCCTTTATCGGTGCACTTCTAGGTGGATTCAAACCAACGTTCATGGTGATCGGTGTATTATGTGTCGTGTCATTCATTATCGCAATTTTAATTCAAGCACCTAAACAGAAAAAAGAAAAAGAAGAAGAGTATCGCAGCGTAGCATAAGTATATAAATCTTCTATAACAATATGATTACGAAAAAGCATCCTATTCTATTAATTAGGATGCTTTTTTATGAGTTATTTTAACAAGATTAAATTACTTTTGTGATTTTCATAGATGTAAAAGTGAGTGAAATGCCGATTTGGATTATATTGAAATATAATAAATCGATACATCGTATTCGAAATATATATTAAATCTTAAATGACAAAAAAGACATTCATTAGTATTTGTAAGATATATTTTCAGAAAAATATTGAGAAAATATATACTTGAGTTTTTCATAAAGCATTGTAAATGAACGTATCTCTAGTTTAGCTTCTTCAATTTTAAAAAGAGGACTTTGAATTTTATTTATAATATAAGTACTTTTAATGTGTTTACATATGATTTTATTAAGAAGCATTAAAATACTTTATCTGAAAAATAAAAAAAGATTGACAAGTTTATTGAGAAACATTATCATTTCGGTGTAAGATAGTAAATGAAAAACATTATCAATAAAATGGATTTTAAAGTAATGCGCACTTGACCAATTAGTTTAGTAAGTGTATTATTTTTTACAACACAACTGATAATGAAAATCAATATCATTTGTGTCACTTAATGAAATTAATGTTTATGTGAAAGGATAGAGAAAATGAACTTAGGGGAATTTGATGGGAAAACAGTTTTAGTAACAGGTGCAGCACAAGGCATAGGCAGTGTCGTGGCCAAAATGTTTTTAGAAAGAGGAGCCACAGTTATTGCGGTTGATCAAAATGAAGAGGGATTAAATGTACTCTTAAATCAAAATGAATTAAATAATACACGTATGAAAACGTTTCGTTTAGATGTGAGTCATAGCGCCGCTGTTGAAGACATGGTAAATCATATTGCAAATGAAATAGCGCCAATAGATATTTTAATAAACGTTGCAGGGGTTTTACGTATGGGACCAATTCATTCGTTAAGTGATGAAGATTGGAATAAAACATTCTCTGTAAATACTACAGGGGTTTTCAATATGTCCCGAGCGGTAAGTAAAAATATGATGTTAAGAAAATCGGGGGCAATTGTTACAGTCGGTTCAAATGCGGCAAATACGCCAAGAATGGAGATGGCTGCGTATGCTGCGTCAAAGGCTGCAACGACGATGTTTATGAAATGTTTAGGACTAGAGCTTGCGGCATACAATATACGCTGCAACTTAGTTTCTCCAGGTTCTACTGAAACTGAGATGCAAAGATTACTATGGGCTGATGAGAATGGAGCTAAAAATATAATTGCTGGTTCTCAAAATACATATAGACTCGGAATTCCATTACAAAAAATTGCACAACCTTCAGAAGTTGCTGAAGCCGTGTTATTTTTAGCCTCAGATAGAGCAAGTCATATTACAATGCACAATTTATGTGTCGATGGCGGTGCTACGTTAGGAGTTTAATAAAAATTCAGGAGGTTATTATATTATGAATGAACATATAGCTGTAAAGGAATTGTCAGAAAAACTTTTAGAAGATTATAAGACTGAATCTTCATTCTTTTTCGCTTCACCAACTCGAACGATATTAGCAGAAGGAGAGTTTACTACAGTAAAGCATCGTGAAATTGAAAATTTCCCAGAGCTTGTGCAAGCGACATTAAGTAATGCGAAACAAGCTGGAAATCCAAATCCTATCGTTGTGGGTGCTTTGCCATTTGATCGTAGAAAAGAAGTCCAACTTATCGTACCAGAATATAGTAGAATTTCTGAGCGTTTACAATTGGATACAACAAATCAGCTTGAAATAAATGAGAACGTAACATTTGAAATGACGCCAATGCCAGACCCTGAAGTTTATATGAATGGTGTGAAGCAAGGAATTAAAAAAATACAGGACGGTGATTTAAAGAAAATCGTTCTATCCAGATCGTTAGATGTTAAATCTTCCGAAAAGATTGATAAGCAAAAACTTCTGCGAGAATTAGCAGAACATAATAAGCATGGTTATACATTTGCTGTGAATTTACCGAAAGATAAAAAAGAGAACAGTAAGACGCTAATTGGAGCAAGTCCTGAATTACTTGTTTCACGTAATGGTATGCAAGTTATTTCTAATCCGTTAGCTGGTTCAAGGCCACGTAGTGAGGACCCAGTAGAAGATAAAAGAAGAGCAGAGGAATTACTTTCTTCTCCAAAAGATTTACATGAACATGCGGTAGTAGTTGAAGCGGTTGCCGCTGCACTTCGTCCGTATTGTCATACATTACATGTTCCAGAAAAGCCATCAGTTATTCATAGTGAAGCGATGTGGCATTTGTCTACAGAAGTGAAAGGTGAACTGAAGGATCCAAATACTTCTTCTTTACAATTAGCAATTGCCCTTCATCCTACGCCAGCAGTTTGCGGAACTCCGATGGAAAAAGCAAGAGAGGCTATACAGCATATTGAGCCATTTGACCGCGAGTTCTTTACAGGAATGCTAGGATGGAGCGATTTAAATGGAGATGGAGAATGGATTGTTACAATTCGTTGTGCTGAAGTACAAGAAAATACACTGCGTTTATATGCAGGAGCTGGAGTTGTTGCTGAGTCAAAACCAGAAGATGAGTTAGCAGAAACATCAGCTAAGTTCCAAACAATGCTAAAAGCTTTAGGGCTAAGAGATAGTTCACTTAATGAAAAATAGGGGGAAGAAAGAATGCTAGTAGGTTATACAGAATGGCCAAAAGAATTTGCCGATCGTTACCGAGAAGAAGGATGTTGGCTTGGTGAAACATTTGGAGGAGTGTTAAGAGAGCGGGCTGAGAAATATGGAGATCAAATCGCGGTTGTAAGTGGTAAGAAGCATATAACATATAGTGAACTTAATAAAAAGGTAGATCGTTTAGCAGCAGGTTTACTAAATTTAGGAATAAAGAAAGAGGACAGAGTTGTAATCCAGTTACCTAACATTATCGAGTTTTTCGAAATATGTTTTGCACTATTTCGAATTGGAGCGCTTCCTGTCTTTGCACTGCCGTCACATCGAAGCAGTGAAATTAGTTATTTTTGTGATTTTGGCGAGGCGAGCGCTTACGTTATTTCAGATAAGGCTCTCGGTTTTGATTATCGAAAACTAGCAAGAGAAGTGAAAGAGAAAGTGCCAACTTTACAACATGTAATTGTAGTGGGAGAAGAAGAAGAGTTTGTGAACATAAATGATCTGTATATGGATCCCGTCTCATTACCAGAAGTTCAGCCAAGTGATGTTGCGTTTCTCCAATTATCAGGAGGCACAACAGGTCTTTCTAAATTAATTCCTAGAACACATGATGACTATATTTATAGTTTACGTGTTAGCGCTGAAATTTGTAATTTGAATGCAGAAAGCGTCTATATGGCAGTTCTTCCAGTAGCACACAATTACCCGATGAGTTCTCCAGGGACATTTGGAACTTTCTATGCGGGTGGAAAAGTGGTATTGGCAACTGGTGGTAGTCCAGATGAGGCCTTTGCTCTTATTGAAAAAGAAAAAGTTACAATTACAGCGCTCGTTCCGCCATTAGCAATGATTTGGCTTGATGCTGCATCTTCTCGTAATGCCGATTTATCGAGCTTAGAGGTTATTCAAGTAGGTGGTGCTAAGTTTAGCGCTGAGGTTGCAAGACGTATACGCCCTACATTTGGATGTACGTTACAGCAAGTATTCGGTATGGCGGAAGGATTAGTGAACTATACAAGATTAGACGATCCGGAAGAAATTATTATTCATACACAAGGTAGACCAATGTCTGCACTCGATGAAGTACGAGTTGTTGATGAAAATGACAACGATGTACAACCGGGCGAAGTAGGTAGTTTATTAACACGAGGTCCATATACAATTCGTGGTTACTATAAAGCCGAAGAGCATAATGCACGATCATTTACAAAGGATGGGTTTTATCGCACAGGTGATCTTGTAAAAGTAAATGAACAAGGATACATCATTGTAGAAGGAAGAGATAAAGATCAAATTAACCGTGGTGGTGAGAAAGTTGCTGCGGAAGAAGTTGAAAATCATCTATTAGCACACGATGCGATCCATGACGTAGCAATCGTATCTATGCCTGACGATTATTTAGGTGAACGCACCTGTGCTTTTGTTATAGTTCGCGGACAAGTTCCGGCAGTAAGTGAATTAAAAATGTTTTTAAGAGAACGTGGTATAGCGGCTTATAAAATTCCAGATCGAATTGAATTTATTGAAGCATTCCCGCAAACAGGAGTCGGAAAAGTCAGCAAAAAAGAACTACGTAAAGTCATTGCTGAAAAGCTTATTACAGTAAAACAATAATAAAAATCGGAAGGAAGTGATTAGATGGCTATCCCATCTATTTCAGTATATAAAATGCCAATTGAATCAGAACTACCAAAAAATAAAGTGAATTGGACACCAGATCCGAAACGTGCAGTACTTTTAATTCATGACATGCAAGAATACTTTCTTGATGCATATAGCGATAAAGAATCACCAAAAGTAGAACTTATTTCAAATATTAAAATGATAAGAGAAAAATGTAAGGAACTTGGTATACCAGTTGTTTATACAGCACAACCTGGTGGGCAAACGTTAGAACAACGAGGTTTATTACAAGACTTTTGGGGTGACGGTATACCTGCTGGACCAGATAAAAAGAAAATTGTTGATGAACTTACTCCTGATGAGGATGATATATTCATAACAAAATGGAGATATAGTGCATTTAAAAAGACAAATCTATTAGAAATTTTAAATGAACAAGGAAGAGATCAACTCATTATTTGCGGTATTTATGCGCATATTGGCTGTCTTTTAACAGCTTGTGAAGCATTTATGGATGGTATAGAGCCGTTCTTTGTAGCAGATGCAGTTGCTGATTTTTCACTAGAGCATCATAAACAAGCATTGGAGTATGCATCTAATAGATGTGCAGTAACGACATCAACAAACCTACTGTTAAACGATTTACAAAGTGTAAAAGATGATGAGAGTGAAGGAATCACTATACAGGAAGTGCATGAACTAGTTGCACAACTACTTCGTGAGCCAGTAGAGAGTATTGATATTGATGAGGACTTATTAAATAGAGGGCTTGATTCGGTCAGAATTATGAGTTTAGTAGAGAAGTGGCGTCGTGAAGGGAAAGAAATCACTTTTGCAGATTTAGCAGAACATCCAACTGTTGCAGGTTGGTACAGTTTACTATCTTCACAAACAGCACAGGTGCTGTAACAAATAGACTACATAATAAAGGGGTAGTAAAGAATGCCTAACAGTCAAAAGATTCGTCATTCGTTATCATCTGCGCAGTCTGGTATGTGGTTTGCGCAACAATTAGATCCGCTTAATCCAATTTATAATACTGGGGAATATGTAGAAATAAACGGAAATATTCATCAAGACATTTTTGAATTAGCTGTACGTAAAGTTGTAATGGAAACAGAAGCACTTCATGTTCGCTTCGAAGAGGATGAAATTGGCCCATGGCAAGTTATTGAAGAATCACAGTTTCATATGCATTTTATTGACGTTCGTAAAGAAGAAAATCCTGAAGAAGCTGCTAAAGTATGGATGAAAAATGATTTATCTATACCAGTCAATTTGAAAAAAGATACATTATTTACTGAAGCACTTATTCAAGTTGAAAATAATCGTTTCTTTTGGTATCAGCGCATCCATCACATTGTGATGGATGGCTATGGATTTTCACTTCTTAGCCAAAAGGTAGCGAATGAGTATACATCACTTATAGAAGAAACAAACAAGAATGAAAAACCATTTGGTTCTCTTGCAAAAGTCGTGCAAGAAGATATTGAGTATCGTGAGTCTAAACAATTTCAGGAAGATCGTATTTTTTGGTTAGAAAAGTATGCAGATGAACCAGAAGTTGTAAGTTTGGCAGAACGAGCACCGAGAACATCAAATGGATTTTCACGAGAAACAGCTTATTTATCTAGTTCTAGCACGAAAACTTTACTAGAAGATATCAATATTTCGTTAACAAGTTGGCCGGAATTCATTGTCGCTATAACAAGTATTTATATGCATAAATTAACAGGTGAAAATGATATTGTTTTAGGTTTACCGATGATGGGACGTCTAGGTTCTGTATCTATTCATACACCAAGTATGGTAATGAATTTAGTTCCACTTCGTATTACAGTAACTCCAAATATAACTCTTGCAGAATTATTGCAACAAGTTTCTAAAGAAATCCGAGATGTACGTCGCCATTATAAATACCGTCATGAGGAATTAAGAAGAGACTTAAAGTTACTAGGTGAAAATCAAAGGTTGTTTGGACCGTTAGTGAATGTTATGCCTTTTGATTACGGGCTTAACTTTGCTGGAAATCGTGGTATTACGCATAACTTATCAGCAGGACCTGTCGATGATTTATCAATAAATGTATATAAACGTTTTGATCAAAATGAGCTAATGATTCATTTTGATGCGAATCCCGAAGTATATAATGGCGCGGAGCTAGCATTGCATAAAGAAAGATTTATGAATCTATTTGAATTAGTAGTAAATAATTATGAGAAAAACGAGTCGATTGGAAAAATAAACATTACTCTGCCTGAAGAAAATCATAAAGTTTTATTGGAATGGAATGAAACGAAGGAAGACGATGAGTTAATCAGTCTGCCTATATCATTTGAAAAACAAGTGCAAAAAAATCCCAATAAACTAGCGATTACTTGTGACGGTGTAAACCTTACGTATAAAGAGCTAAATGAACGAGCGAATGAACTAGCACATTATTTAGTAGAAGAAGGAATACGACCAAACCAGTTTGTAGCTTTAGTATTCCCTAGATCAATAGAAATGGTAGTTAGTATGCTAGCAGTCTTAAAGGCTGGTGCAGCGTATTTACCAATAGATCCAGAATACCCAGCAGATAGAGTTACTTATATAGTAAATGATGCAAAACCAGTTTGTATCATAACACATTCATCTGTTTCATCTAAGTTAGTTATAGAAAAGGATATGAAAAAAATTGTATTAGATGACGAAGAAACGAAACTAGCGTTACATACATATTCTCGTATGAATATAGCATGTAAGAATGATGTATCACTGTTAAACCCAGCCTATACAATATATACTTCAGGCTCAACAGGAAACCCAAAAGGTGTAATTGTTCCTATGAGAGGTTTAAGTAACTTTTTAATGGCTATGCAACAAAAGTTTTCATTAAATGAAAATGATCATTTATTAGCAGTTACAACGTTTGCATTTGATATTTCTGCACTAGAAATTTATTTACCTCTTATTAGTGGTGCAAGTTTAACAATTGCGCAAAAAGAAGACATACAAGAGCCTTCTGCATTAACGACACTTTTACATGAAGAAAGAGTGACCATTATGCAGGCTACACCGACGCTTTGGCAGGCGTTAGTAACTGATTATCCAGAGAAGCTACAAGGGCTAAGCATACTTGTTGGTGGTGAAGCTCTTCCAGCGCATTTAGCAAATAAATTACGAGAATTAGGTTGCTCAATAACTAATTTATATGGACCAACTGAAACGACGATTTGGTCTACTTTCATGAACATTGATGAAGGTGAAAAGGGTATACCTCCTATTGGAAAACCAATTTGCAATACAGAAGTGTATGTATTGGATGCAGGGTTACAACCAGTTCCACCTGGAGCTATTGGTGAATTATATATTGCAGGGGAAGGACTTGCAAGCGGATATTTAGGAAAACCTGAGTTAACAGCTGAACGGTTTGTTGCAAATCCTTATGGAGAATCAGGGAAGCGCATGTACCGTACAGGAGATCTTGTGAAATGGCGTAGTGATGGTGCGTTAGAGTACATTAGTCGCGCAGATCATCAAATTAAAATTCGTGGATTCCGAATTGAATTAGCTGAAATTGAAACGGTATTACAACGACATAAAAATATTCAACAAGCGGTAGTAATGGTACGAGAAGATCATGCAAATGATAAACGCATCATTGCGTATATCGTTGCAGAAGAAAAGGAACCGATTAATCTTTCAGAAATTCGTTCTTATGTTTCAGAAAGTTTAGCGAATTACATGATACCATCAGCATTTGTTGTGCTAGAAGAATTACCATTAACGCCAAATGGTAAGGTGGATAGAAAGAAATTACCTGCTCCTGATTTTAATGGAATGAACAATGAGAGAGTTGCTAGAAATCCGAAAGAAGAAATATTATGTGATTTATTTGCAGAAGTACTTGGTGTCTCTCGAATTAGCATTGATGATAATTTCTTTGAAATGGGTGGACATTCACTTCTCGCATCTCGTTTAATGGCTAGAATTCGTGAAACGTTAAGTGTGGAATTAGGAATTGGGAAACTATTTGAATCACCAACTGTTGCCGAACTGGCGAAACAATTAAACCATGCAAAAAGCGCAAGACCAGCTATTCAGAAAGCAAGTAGGCCAAATGAAGTTCCACTTTCATTTGCACAGCGCAGGTTATGGTTCTTAAATTGTTTAGAAGGTCCAAGTCCTACTTATAATATTCCGCTAGTCATTCGTATGAATGGAATATTGAATCGGGAAGCATTACAAGGTGCTTTTTATGATGTAGTTGAGAAACATGAAACACTTAGAACAATTTTCCCTAACGTATTAGGTAGTTCCTATCAGAAAATTTTAGATATGGAAAACTTAAATCTAGAAATGGTTATAACTAATACATGTAAAGATGAATTAGAAAGTGTACTTTCAGAGGCGGTAAGATATAGCTTTAACCTCGATTTTGAGCCGGCAGTTCGTTTACAACTTTTTACAGTGAGTGAAAACGAACATGTATTATTAATTCTATTACATCATATTGTAGGTGATGGCTGGTCATTACAGCCGTTAACGAGAGATTTTACAGCGGCGTATAAAGCGCGATGTCAAGGGGACAGAATTCAGCTGGAGTCACTTCCAGTTCAATACGCAGATTATGCACTTTGGCAACAGCAATTGCTAGGTGATGAAACGACACCAGAGAGTCTTATTTCAACACAATTAGATTTTTGGAAAGAAGAACTTAAAGGTTTACCAGACCAAATGGAGTTACCTACAGATTTCCAGCGTCCAATTGAGACGAGTTACCGCGGGGAAACAATTCATTTTCATATAGATGAAGGTATGCATAGTAGGTTAGTAGAGCTTGCACGTGAGAATGGAGTTAGTTTGTTTATGGTATTGCAAGCAGGGCTTAGTGCACTATTTACAAGATTAGGTGCAGGCACTGATATACCCATTGGAAGTCCGATTGCTGGAAGAAATGATGATGTACTTTCAGATATTGTTGGTTTATTTGTAAATACATTAGTGTTACGTACAAATACTTCAGGAGATCCAAGTTTTAAAGAATTATTAAATAGAGTGAAGCAGGTAAACCTTGCAGCTTATGAAAATCAAGATGTTCCATTTGAAAGGCTTGTTGAAGTATTAAATCCAGTACGTACTCGAAACAGCCACCCGTTGTTTCAAGTTATGTTAGCTTTTCAAAATACACCAGAAGCAACGTTTCATGTACCAGATTTAGAAGCGAGCCTTGAAATTCAAAGCGTCGGTTCTGCAAAATTTGATTTAACATTTGAAATTAGTGAGAATAACGGAGTTGATGGTACTCCGAACGGTTTACATGGATTACTAGAGTTTAGTACCGATTTATATAAACGTGAAACGGTTCAAAAACTAATAGAACGATTCATTTTGTTATTAGATGATGCAGCTACAAATCCGGATCGATCAATTGGCACATTAGAAATATTAGCTGTAGCAGAGAAAAATACAGTGTTAGAAAAGTGGAATGGTGGTTTTCAAATTGCACCAGAAATGACATTGCCACAATTGTTTGAAAAGCAGGTTCATATAAATCCAAATTCTATTGCTGTTGTCTTTGAAGATAAGAAATTAACTTATGAAGAGTTAAATAGAAAAGCAAATAAAATAGCTCGATTCCTAATAGCAAAAGGGATTGGTCCTGATCAACTCGTTGCTTTAGCGATGCCAAGATCATTAAACATGGTTGTAAGCTTATTAGCTGTTCTTAAAGCTGGTGCTGGATACCTTCCGTTAGATCCAGATTACCCAGCAGACCGTATTTCATTTATGCTACACGATGCGAAACCATCACGTGTTTTAACGAATTCAGAAGTGGAAATTGAATGTGATGAGGCACTAAAAGTTTTAGTTGATGATGTGAAAGTACTAGCAGAAGTTGAGAAATATAGTGAAGAAAATATTGATGAAGTGGAACGAATTAAGCCATTATCTCCATCACATATTGCTTACGTTATTTATACGTCAGGCTCAACGGGTAGACCGAAAGGCGTTATGATACCTCATCAAAATGTAGTAAGACTTTTAGGAGCAACTGATCATTGGTTCCAGTTTGACGGAAACGATGTTTGGACGATGTTCCATTCATACGCTTTTGATTTCTCGGTTTGGGAAATTTGGGGACCTTTATTATACGGAGGGCGTTTAGTTGTAGTTCCACATACTGTAAGTCGCTCGCCGAAAGAATTTTTACAGCTTCTTGTTAAAGAAAAGGTTACGGTTTTAAACCAAACTCCATCAGCGTTCTATCAATTGATGCAAGCAGATCGTGAAAATGAAGAGATCGGCCAAAAATTATCTTTACGATATGTTGTTTTTGGAGGAGAAGCACTTGAGCTAAGTCGCTTAGAAGATTGGTATAGTCGACATCCTCATAACGCACCAAAGCTTATTAATATGTACGGTATTACGGAGACGACAGTGCATGTTAGTTATATTGAATTAGATGAAACTATCGTCTCTTTACGAGCAAATAGTTTAATTGGGTGCAGTATACCTGACCTTAAAGTGTATGTGTTAGACAACTATTTACAACCAGTCCCACCTGGAGTAGTTGGAGAAATGTATGTTGCAGGTGCAGGACTTGCGCGTGGATATTTAGGAAGAGCAGGATTAACGGCTGAACGCTTTATCGCAGATCCATTTAGCAAGCCAGGTACAAGAATGTATCGTACAGGAGACTTAGCTCGCTGGCGTAATGATGGGACGCTAGATTATATAGGACGTGCAGATCATCAAATCAAAATTCGTGGATTCCGAATTGAATTAGGAGAAATAGAAGCAGTCATAATGAAGCACCCTAAAGTTGAGCAAGTAGCCGTTATTGTACGTGAAGATCAACCAGGGGATAAACGGTTAGTTTCTTATATCGTTGCATCAAATAATGAAGCAATTGATACGAATGAAATGCGTCAGTTTGCTAGTGGTAGTTTACCAGATTATATGGTTCCATACGCTTTTGTAGTAGTAAATGAGTTACCTTTAACTCCAAACGGTAAATTAGATAGAAAGGCATTGCCAGCTCCAGAATTTATCGCATCATCTTCTAGTCGTGGTCCAAGAACACCGCAAGAAGAAATGTTATGTGACTTGTTTACAGAAGTGCTAAGTGTACCTCAAATTGGAATTGATGACGGATTCTTTGATCTTGGTGGTCATTCACTCCTTGCAGTGCAGCTTATGAGCCGCATGAAAGAGGCGCTTGGAGTGGAACTAAACATTGGTACTTTATTTGCAGCACCGACTGTTGCAGGGTTAGCTGAAAGACTTGAGATGGGGAATGGTCAAAGTGCACTTGATGTGTTGCTTCCATTACGAGCAAGCGGGGATCAATTACCACTATTTTGTGTACATCCAGCAGGTGGATTAAGTTGGTGCTATGCAGGACTTATGAAATCTTTAGGAACAGATTATCCAATCTATGGTGTACAAGCACGTGGTATTGCTAAAAATGAAGAACTTCCAAAAAGTTTAGAGGAGATGGCGGCGGATTACTTGAAACATGTTCGTGAAGTACAGCCTTATGGACCATATCGTTTATTAGGTTGGTCGCTTGGAGGAAATGTTGTGCATGCAATGGCGGCGCAACTACAAAATGAAGGGGAAGAAGTAGAATTACTCGTTATGCTTGATTCTTATCCTGGACACTTCTTACCAAATACGGAAGCGCCTACTGAAGAGGAAGCGTTAATTGCATTACTTGCTTTAGGCGGATATGATCCAGATAACATGGATGGTAAACCACTTACAATGGAAAGTGCAGTTGAAATCCTTCGTAAAGATGGAAGTGCATTAGCAAGTCTTGAAGAAGAGACTATATTGAACTTGAAAGAAACATATGTAAATTCAGTAGGGTTGTTAGGGAAATATGTACCGAAAGTTTATAACGGAGATATCTTATTCTTTAGATCTACTGTTATACCAGACTGGTTTGATCCTATTTCTCCAAATACGTGGCTAAATTATTTAGACGGGCAAATTGTGCAGCACGATATTGATTGTAGACATAAAGATCTATGTCAGCCAGGTCCACTTACGGAAATTGGGCAAGTATTAGCGAAATATTTGCAGAATAAGAAAGGGGTAAGTAGAGTATGACGAATCCATTTGAAAATGATAATTACACATATAAAGTATTAATAAATGAGGAGGGCCAGTATTCTCTCTGGCCTGCTTTTCTCGATGTACCTATTGGCTGGAATGTCGTATATGAAGAAGCTAGTAGGCAGAGCTGCTTAGAATATGTTGAATATAACTGGAAAGATTTGAATCCACAAGGTAATCAAGTTCGCGAAAAAACATTAGTAGGAAAACGATAATGAAAGAAAAACTAAATCCAAAAGTAGTTGTAAGTATCGTTTATATAACTGCGATGTTTATGGCTGCGATGGACGCAACGATTGTAAATGTAGCACTGCAAACGATAAGTAGGGAACTACAAGTACCTGCATCTGCAATGGGGACGGTGAATGTTGGGTATTTAGTTAGTTTAGCTGTTTTCCTTCCGATTTCTGGTTGGTTAGGAGATCGTTTTGGTACGAAAAGAGTATTTTTAATTGCTCTTTTCGTATTTACAATTGCCTCTGCTTTATGCGGAATGGCTAACGATATTACTTCATTGAATATTTTCCGTATCATTCAAGGTGCTGGTGGAGGGCTTTTAACACCGGTCGGAATGGCGATGTTATTCCGAACATTTTCACCAGAGGAAAGACCGAAGATTTCCCGGTTCATTGTACTGCCAATTGCTGTAGCACCAGCAGTTGGTCCTATCATCGGTGGTTTCTTTGTAGATCAAATGTCTTGGCGTTGGGTATTTTATATTAATCTACCGTTTGGAATCGTTGCATTGCTCTTTGGACTTCTATTTTTAGCAGAGCATGTTGAAAAATCAGCTGGTCGCTTTGATTCGCTCGGCTTTATTTTATCAGCACCAGGATTTGCGATGCTCATATATGCACTCAGCCAGGGACCGTCAAAAGGATGGATTTCTCCAGAAATTATGAGTACCGGGGTAGCTGGGGGTGTATTCATTACGTTGTTTATAATCGTAGAACTGAAAGTAAAGCAACCGATGTTAGATTTACGCTTATTAAAAGAACCAGTCTTTAGAAAGATGAGCCTTATATCATTATTTTCATCAGCCGGTTTATTAGGAATGTTATTTGTTTTTCCACTTATGTATCAAAATGTGATAGGAGTTTCCGCGCTAGAATCAGGACTTACGACATTTCCAGAGGCGATTGGATTAATGATTTCTTCACAAATTGTGCCATGGTCATATAAGAAATTAGGAGCTCGAAAGGTAATTTCTATTGGATTAATATGTACGGCGGTTATATTTGTTTTATTGAGTTTTGTAAATCACGATACGAATCCGTGGCAAATCCGCGCATTATTGTTTGGTATCGGTATTTTCTTAGGTCAATCTGTCGGTGCGGTTCAATTTTCTGCCTTTAACAATATCACGCCGCCTTCTATGGGGAGAGCTACTACTATATTCAATGTGCAAAATCGACTAGGTTCAGCAATAGGAGTAGCTGTTTTAGCTAGTATACTAGCTGGTTTTGGAAGTAATAACGTTCAATTCGATTTTTTACCATATCAAGCAGCACTAATTGGATCAGCAATATTTTTGCTCATAGCACTACTATTTTCTTTACGTATTTCCGATAAAGAGGTAATGTCAAAGAAGAAAGAAAAAACATTATCTGTATCAGAAAAAGAGAAAGTACTTGTCAATGAATAACAATATACGCATGCTTTCTTATGAAAATTGATATTCTTTGAATAAAGGAGAGTTTACATGATAGAAAGTAAAGTTGTAGATTCTATTCCAACTTTGAATGAGAATGATTGTCAAATATGGTGGGCAAGAATTTCAGATTTACAATCATGGCATTACAATTTACTAAATGATATAGAGCGAGAGAAAGCAAATTCGTATCACCATTCGGCAGATCGAGCTCGTTTTATAATAGGTTGCGTAATAAGTAGATTAGTTCTCGGTAAGATACTTTCTATGTCACCAGTCCAAGTACCCATTGATCGAATGTGCTCAGTATGTAAATTGCAGCATGGAAGACCACAATTACCAGAAGGTATGCCGCAATTATCCGTTTCACATTCAGGTGAGTGGGTTGTCGTTGCTTTTACAAAATCTGCACCTGTTGGCATAGATGTAGAACAAATGAATCCAAATGTAGATGTTATGAAAATGGCAGAAGGTGTATTAACAGACATTGAAATAGCGCAAGTTATGAAACTGCCAAATGAACAGAAAATAGAAGGATTTTTAACATATTGGACTCGAAAAGAAGCGGTGCTGAAAGCGACAGGTGAAGGACTAATGATTCCGCCAGTACATATTACAGTATCAGCTCCAAATGATCCTCCAAACTTGTTGGTTTTTAAGGATAGACAAGAGTTAGCAAGTAATACAATGATGGAAGATGTAAAGCCTAGTTTAGATTATAGGGCCTCTGTTGCAATATTCAGTAAGGAAGTAACTGAAATTACGCAATTAGATGCGGCAGCACTTTTAAATCTTAAATAAAAAAATTATAGAAGAGGTGTTCCTCATGTTAGTAGCGGAAAATAGAAAGAATGAATTCACTTATAACATACAAGCAATTAAAAATATTTTATTTTCTGGAGATACATCATCCATTCATGCTTTAGAAAAGCTTTTAAATGATACAGTTCAGTTTGATGTTCTTGAACAAGAGGCACTTGGTAGACAGTACATTCCGAAAGAAGCAAAGAATTTCTTTGATAAAGATGGAACATTTCTTTACCGTGTATCTAATGTTAGTTATAAAGGCAAGGTGTTATCTGAAAATCTAATTTTTGCAGACACTTCGTTTTTACCGGACGCAATAAAGAGTGAATTAGAGAGTGGAAATATTCCTGTTGAAAAGCTTATAGAAAAGATGGAAGTAAGAAGAAATGTATTATATGAAGGATATCAGCCATCTGGAAATATTATTGAATTGTTTGATGGATGTTCTGTTACAGCGAATGTGTATCCAACTAGAAAGTATCAAATTGTAAGTAAATGCAAATGTGTATTTTATATTTGTGAAGTGTATCATGCAGAGAATATAAAGCAATTGCTTAAATAAAAACAAGAAACCAGCCTATAAAATGGCTGGTTTCTTGTTTATTTAACAGCTTCTTTTAATTCTTTACCTGCTTTAAATGCAGGAACTTTACCAGCAGCGATTTGAATTTCTTCGCCAGTTTGCGGATTACGTCCTGTACGAGCAGATCTTTCGCGCACTTCAAAAGTTCCAAACCCGATTAGTTGAACTTTATCTCCAGATTGTAATGCATTAGCAATTGTGTCAAATACGGATTGTACAGCTGCAGAAGCGTCCTTTTGAGAAATATCAGCTGATTGAGCTACGTTTTTAATTAATTCTGTTTTGTTCATGTTTTCACCTCATAAAAAAATTTTTGGAATGAATGTTTTAGTATAATAGATAGTAAAGATAAAGCTATCACTATGATTAGAAAGAATACTATATAATTATGTTAATTTCGTTGCAAGAGACTGAATCCCTTCTATTATTTAGGGATTAATTAAGAATCGATGCATATAAAAAGCTTTAATATGAGGATGAGGGGGAGTATACGAATGATTTTTCGTGAAAAAAATGAGAAGGAAAGCATTTTAATTCGTCAACATGATCATGGTTTTTTAGCTGGAGAGATTGCAAAACATATAAAAGAAGACTTTTTTGAAGATAAAACATATTTAAAAGAAACAGTTGATGCAATATATGAGCATGACAGAGGATGGATAGAGCTTGATAAAGTACCAATTTTGAATGATGCTAAAAATATTCCATATACATTTATGGATTGTCCAAGCCCATTACGTTTTGTTTTTTATACGATTGGTTTGAATGAAATTGAAAATTCTAATCCATACGGGGCATTGCTTTGTAGTAAACATTTTTTATCATTTCCACTAAACGAGGAAGATGAAGAGATGATGTCATTTTATAAACATGAATTAGAACGACAAAAAAGAATCTTGAAAACGTTAACAAAGGAACAGTTTGCGATGTTCGATAAACATTATAGATTATTAAAGTTTTGTGATGAACTTTCTTTATACGTATGTATGAATAAGCCTGGTGTCAAAAAGAAAGATGAAATTGACTTATTTAAAGATGGTTTTGAAGGAACAGAAATGTTTAATAGTAAAGAGGAGAAACTTATTCAAGCTGAATGGGTGGACGAGGAAACGATTCGGATTACACCATTTCCATTTCAAACGGAATTTTATACGTATGTAAAATATAAAACGATAAATAAGCATGAAATGAAAGAAAAAGGGATTGCAAAGGCTGATAGAGAATCAGAAATGAAGAAACAAACCATTCGTTTCATACAATAAGGAGGTAATATAAATTGAAAGATTATATATTAAAACAGTGTAATTATCATGCTTGGGCTAATACTAGATTATTCAATCGATTAAAAGGGTTACCAAACTATGAGACGATTTTTAATGAGCAGATACAGAGTGTATTCCCATCCATTAAGGATACTTTTGTGCATATTTATATTACAGATCAAGTGTGGTTACATATATTGCATGGTAAAAGTATGAATGAAGCAATACAAGACCGAGAAGATTTACGAAAACAAATTGAAACTAAATCGTTACATGAATTAGAAAAAATGTTTGAAAACATGGCAAATCAATATAAAGATTTTTTAATTACAATACAAGATGTGAATGCTGTATTTGTTATTGAGAATCCATATGTAGGGAAATTAGAAACTTCGATTTTAGAATTAGTGCAACATGTCGTAAATCATGGTACATATCATAGAGGAAATATAACAGCGATGATCCGTCAACTTGGTCATTCGTCGACAATGATGGATTTTGTACTGTATTTACATATGGTTAAAAAGCAGGGAGAGTAATATAGTTTGTAAAAAGGAGAGGCTTTAATTGTAGAAGTCTCTCCTTCTATTTTATCCGGCATTAATGGTAGATCGACTGATTAAAATTTTACTTTATTTATTAAGAAGCTTTATTTTCTTGTAATTGCTTAGCGTATTGTACAGCCTTATATGCATTGACTCTACCGTTTTTCCAGTACGTACCTGTACCACTAATTTTATCAGTAGTAGACTCAATAATTTGGCGGATTTGTGTATTGCTATATCCTTGATTTGCTAAAAGAGCTGCGACTCCTGCAACATGAGGTGTTGCCATAGATGTACCACTTAATGATTGATACGTACTTCCTTTATATGTTGAATATATATTTGAACCTGGTGCTGCAACATCTACCCAGCTACCATAAGTAGAGAATGAAGATTTTCTATCTGATTGATCTGTAGAAGCAACTGCAATTACTTCGCTGTAATAAGCAGGGTAATTAGCTTTTGTATTTCCAGCATTTCCAGCAGCTGCAACTATAACAGAGCCTTTATTCCATGCATATTGAACGGCTTGTTGTAATGCAGTACCACCATTTGGAGCTCCTAAACTTAAACTAATTACTTTTGCACCCGAATCAGCAGCTTCTCGAATACCTTGCGCTACAGCATCAAGAGTACCACTTCCTTGATTATCTAATACGCGGACAGCATAAATTGAAGTTTGTGGGGCAACACCAGCAATTCCGACGCTGTTATTCGTAAGTGCTCCAGTAATTCCAGCACAATGTGTACCATGACCATTACCATCATCAGATGTATTGTCGTTATCAACATAGTCATGCCCGTAAATTACTTTCGAAGCCAAATCAGGGTGTGAGCCTTGAACTCCTGTATCAATAATAGCTACTTTTACACCAGGATCACTTCGTTGGCTATCCCAAGCTTGTGGAGCTTGAATCTTTTGTAATCCATATTGATTATTAAAATATGGGTCGTTTGGAGTCCAAAAGGCGTGAACGTAATAATTCGGTTCTGCATATTCCACATCTGGATTATTTTTATAACTCTTTATTTTTTCTTTTACAGTACCTTTTGAAAATTGTACGACTTCAAAACCTAACTTATCATCTTTAGATAAGACATTAGCTCCGACAGATTTATGAAAAGATTGCACATTACTTAAAGATGCATTTTGTTTGAACTTAACGATTAATTGGTTAGGAACGTAATCAGTAGATGATGTTTCAGCACTTGAAGTATTCGTGTTAAAGAAGAAACCACCAATAATAAATGATAAAACAGATAGGAAAACAATGATTTTGTTTTTCAAAAGATTTTTCCTCCCTTTTCTTGGATGAGTTTTTCAGCGACACTTTAATGTCGCATTCCTTTTCAACTATATAGTTAGACCATACGATTTATGACATTTATGTGAAAAACTTTTGGAGGAATAAAAAGGAGTAAATATTGATATAAATATATTTTTAATGATAGTAATTGAGTAAAAGAGGGGATGAAAAAAGGAATGCTCATCATGTATGAGTCATTCCTTTTTTCATAGATTAACTTGCCTGTTTTTTATTATTTTCTTTCAATTTCTCTGCTTGTAAAAAACGATTCGTTTCAGCAACAACAATACTACTTAATCCAATTAGACCAATCAAGTTTGGAATTGCCATAAGTCCATTTGCAATATCAGCAAATGTCCATACGATTCCTAGCTTTAAATTAGCACCAATTGCAATCATGACAATAAAGATTGCTTTATAATATTTAACTGCACTTTCTCCGAATAAATAAGCTACACATTTTTCTCCATAATACGACCAACCTAAAATAGTAGAGTAGGCAAATAAAATAATTGCGATACCGAGAATCATACTACCAGCAGTACCAAATACAGATTGGAATGCAAGTGTTGTAGCTTCAACGCCAGTTTTACCAGATTTCCAAGCGCCTGTAGTGATTAATACTAGTCCTGTAATTGTACATACAATAAACGTATCTAGAAAAGTACCAGTCATTGAAACTAAAGCTTGCTTTGCAGGCGAATCAGTTTTTGCAGCCGCAGCAGCAATTGGTGCACTCCCTAAACCAGCTTCGTTCGCAAATACACCACGCGCCATTCCGATTTGGATAGCTGATGCAACTGTTGCCCCGATAAAACCACCAGCAGCTGCTGTACCATTAAATGCACCAGAAAAAATAAGTGAAAATGCTTCTGGAATTTGGTCGTAGTGATAGAAAATAATGATAAGACCAGCAATTATATAAAAGAAAGCTTTAATAGGAACGACATATCCCGTCACTTTCCCGATTTTTTTTACACCGCCTAAAATAACAATTGCGATTAAAAATGACATTACTATACCAGTTAAAGCAGGAGGGAAAGAGAAATTAATTCGCATTGCCTCTGCAACTGAATTAGATTGCACCATATTACCAATACCGAAAGAAGCAGTTGTACCAAATATAGCGAATAATATAGCAAGCCATTTCTTACCTAAACCACGCTCTAAATAATACATTGGTCCACCTGAATATTCACCATTTTCATTACTAACACGGTATTTCACTGCAAGTATTGCCTCTGCATACTTTGTTGCCATACCGAATAAAGCGGTAATCCACATCCAAAATATTGCACCAGGACCACCAATTGTAACAGCTGTTGCAACACCGGCTATATTTCCCATACCAATCGTTGCGGCCATAGCTGTCATAAGTGCTTGGAAGTGACTAATATCTCCAGAAGAAGAGGCATCTTCTGATTTTTTAAATGCTAGTTTGTGAGCGTATAATAGTTTACTAAACTGTAAACCTTTTAAACGCACTGTGAGAATGATACCTGTTCCAACGAGTAGCAACAAAGTTGGTAATCCCCACACGTATTGATTCAGTTGTTCTAATACTTTACTTACTGTCTCCATCTTTATTCTCCTTTTTTAGAAAAAATAAAAACCACTTCAAGTAAATGAAATGGTCTCTGGAGAAACAAGGGATAGAAAAATAAACCGATACAATCGGCTTTTTCTTTCGCTTGTCTCTGTCCTTTTACCTGAGAGATTATCCGCTAAAGTAGCGGATTTGCTCCTTCGGTGCTCGTTTTCCTCCGCGCTCTATGAAAGCGAGAGGGAGTCTCTCCAGAGATTCGTCCCCATGCAGTTCTACTTGTAACCAAGACCTGAGAGTTTCAAAGTTGGTATAACAACTTTTTGCCCCGTCGGTAGATCAATAGACCTTCTCCTGAATGGTTCATCCGAATTATAAAATTTATAAACACATTGATTGTAAATCAATAAAAACATTATAGACATACAAATTGTGAATTGCAATCATTTTTTATTTTAAAATAGTAAATAGTTTTATTTTTTTGTAAGTCCTAATTTATCTTCAACTTCATTTAAAGTAGATAAAGCGATGACAATATGTTGATCCGCAAGTCCTAAAGCTTGTTTTGTTTTTTCAATAGTTTCATTGGTTGGAGTAGAGTTATTTGCTCCGTCTATAATTAAATTTGCTGCATTTTTCATGAAATTTGATGCGGATTTAAACTGAGTTGTGAATTGAAGTAGTTGTTTTTGTATATCTATATCTGTTATGTTTTCTTCAATTTT
This sequence comes from Bacillus cereus group sp. MYBK220-1, assembly GCF_051916445.1. Taxonomy (NCBI): domain Bacteria; kingdom Bacillati; phylum Bacillota; class Bacilli; order Caryophanales; family Bacillaceae; genus Bacillus; species Bacillus cereus group sp. MYBK220-1. The sequence goes on from NZ_JBQAGQ010000006.1 coordinate 183,430, forward strand.
AAGCGTGTCTATTTCGTTCATAATTGTTTCGTACTGTTTGGAAACAGCACTCATTGTAACTAATAGTTTATTTCGATCTACTGAATCTCCATTCGTGTTAATCTCTTCCCAGGCAGGTAACCAATCTTTTTCGATGATGTCATTATAATGAGTAGTCAATTCATTAATTTTAGGTTGTAATTTCGTTTTGAAAGTTTTTGTCTCCGCTGTTTCTACAGTTGCTTTTTCGCTGTTATTATTAACATTAGTAACGTAGAAAATTGTACCAAAAATGATGAAAATAGAAATAACAACTGTCCATTTAGTAAAAAGTAATTTCTGCAATATGTAACGCCTCCAAAATTTAAAAACTTATAATTATAATATATAACAATAATGTTGTTTAAAGTAGAGAAAATAGGTTAGAAATAATTTAAATTATGTCTTTTCTATACGTGAATAATTAAATTTAGTAAAATGATGAAAGTTATATGCGAGAAAAGAGGGTTTTTAGTGAAAATGAATAGAAGAAAACTGGTTTTAAGTATTTCAATGGCTATGTTATTAGTTGGTTTATTTGCACTCATATATGTAGACAAAGAATCTAAAATTAAAGATTTTCCAGTGCCAATGTCAGCAATCCATATTAACGATGATAATGAAGAGGACTATCAATATATAAGTGTAATGCCTATTACAAAGGCAAATGGATGGGAGAACTTAGGGGAAAACGGGCATACTGTTAGTTTAAAAAAAGAGGAGCGGAAGGTAACTGTATTACATTATCCAGGAGAAATTACGTATTATTTATTTGAAAAATAATTGATGATAAGAGAGATAGGGAGTAGATGATAATGTAGGATTGTTTACTTTCTATCTTTTTTGGATTTTAATTCTGAATTGTTTGAATTTAAAATAGTATGCGTATAGAATAAAATAGTATATTTTATTGAATGATATAAATAGTAATACATAATTATATTATGTAAACTATAACTGGGATAAGAAAACAAAGTAAGAGATTTTAATTTTTATATTTTAGATGTATTTTTACACGGTAAGTATTCTCGTAATCAACTTACAATATTTACGGAGGGCATCAAATTTTGATTAAGTAATGGAGTTGATAACAAAAAATTAATGTTTGTGTATATGGAAAAATAGAAAGTATGGCGAGTGGGAAATGGATTGGATCATAAGGGGGAATTAAAAATGCTACTAAAAACAATCTACTGTAAGGTGGAAGAAGAGAAAAAGGAATTGTTTTCAAATGCGCAAGGAAAATGGCGTGATATACGGCACCTAGATGGGTTTCATGGACAATTTGGTGGATGGTATGAAGATGAGGCATGTGTATTTACTTTATGGGAAGATAGAAGTACATATCAATCATTTATGAATGGTGCTCACGATACAATTTATTTAAATAGTAATCAAGAGGATACGTTTCTTTCATGTGAAATTGAATTATTTCAAACGTTGTATGATATAACTGATACGCATTTGAAAGACGTTGTTACAGAAGGATCATTCGTAAGAATTGTTATATGTGATGTAAAGGTGGAAAAGGAAAATCATTTTTTACAGAAGCAAGAAACAATTTGGAATAAAGGAATGGAAAAAGCAAAAGGAATGTTAGGTGGAGTAGTTGGGAAGTCTTTAAAAAATGAAAATCGTTACATAGTGTTAACGTATTGGAAAGATGAAAAGACGCATCAACATTATGTGGAAGAGATTTTCCCAGGTTTATATAAATTAGCTAATATTCATGAAGAGATAAAAGGAAAACAAGCTGTATGTAAGGAAGAATGGCTTGTATATTAAACGCTGAAAAAGTGCATAAATGAATGTATAATAAAGATATTTTCTTATAAACAAGTAATTAATAGAAGACGTTATATACCCTTTCATGTTAATATATTTAAGTTATAATAGGAGGCTTACCCTTTTGTATTGTACGGTAGAAGCAGTGTGAGCTTGAAATTTTTTTTAGAAAAGGATGTGCCTAATTTGCGTATCAATAAATTTATTAGTGAAGCTGGAAAAGCGTCTCGACGTGGAGCGGATAAACTAATTAATGAGAGAAGAGTAATTATTAACGGTAAGGTTGCAAAAATTGGTGACCAAGTGAACCCAGGTGATGATGTACGAGTAAATGGAGAGCAGCTTCGAATTGCTCGAGATCACGTATATATCGCTTTAAATAAACCAGTAGGTATTACATGTACGAGTGAAAAATCAGTAAAAGGTAATATTATCGATTTAGTGAACCATCCTTTACGAATTAGTCACATTGGACGTCTTGATAAAGACTCAGACGGTTTAATTTTGTTAACGAATGATGGTGATATTGTTAATGAAATTTTACGTGCTGAAAACAAACATGAGAAAGAATATATCGTTTCAGTAGATAAGCCAATTACACCTGATTTCTTAGAGAAAATGGCAGCGGGTGTTAAAATTTTAGGAACAAAAACGCTTCCTTGTGAGGTTACACAGTTATCAAAATATGAGTTCCAAATTATTTTAACACAAGGGCTAAATCGTCAAATTCGCCGTATGTGTGAAGCTTTAGGTTATCAAGTATACACGTTAAAACGTACGAGAATTATGAATATCGAATTGAATAATTTACCAGTTGGGCAGTGGAGAGATTTAACGAAGAAAGAGAAAAGACGTCTATTTGCAGACTTAAATTACGAACCACAAGATTGGTAAAATTGTGAAGTGAAACCAAAAAAATTGGTTTCACTTTTTTAAATTAAATAAATAATTTTTTTAAACACTTGCAAAAATAAAATGAATAAGATATATTAAATAACAATAAATGGATGTTTTACAAAAAGCAAAGAAAAGGACACGAGTTATTTTCCCCGGTTATACAGAGAAGGAAGGAAAGCTGAGAACTTCCTAACGCAGAAAAATAACTTACCACCTTAGAGCTGCACTAGGGAAATGAAGTATCTAGTGCCGTGTATGCGACGTTATCGCAAAAGAAGCCATTATGTTTTTTGTGATGGGAATCTGGGTGGAACCACGGATATAAGCATATTCGTCCCTATATTTAGGGATGAATATGCTTTTTTGCATTCAATTTCATAATAAGCGAAGAAAAGGACACGAGTTATTTTCCCCGGTTATACAGAGAAGGAAGGAAAGCTGAGAACTTCCTAACGCAGAAAAATAACTTACCACCTTAGAGCTGCACTAGGGAAATGAAGTATCTAGTGCCGTGTAAACGACGTTACCGTAAACGAAGCCATTGTATATTTACAATGGGAATCTGGGTGGAACCACGGGTAAAAGCACGCTCGTCCCTATTTTAGGGATGAGTGTGCTTTTTATTATGAAATGGAGAGATGAAAAATGAAAGAACAAATGATTGAAATTAAATTTCCAGATGGTAGCGTTAAAGAATTTGTAAATGGAATTACTTTAGAAGAAATTGCTGGATCCATTAGCAGTAGTTTGAAAAAGAAAGCAGTCGCGGGGAAAGTAAATGATGGATTATATGATTTACGCCGAAATATTGAAGAAAATGCGGAAGTGGAAATCATTACTATAGATTCAAATGAAGGGGTAGAAATTGCAAGACACTCCGCGGCACATATTTTAGCGCAAGCTGTAAAAAGATTGTATGGTGATATAAATCTTGGAGTAGGACCTGTTATTGAAAATGGATTTTATTATGATATGGATCTTCCAAGAAGTGTAAACATAGAAGATTTACGGAGAATCGAAAAAGAAATGAAAAAGATCATAAATGAAAATATAAAGATAGAACGAGTTGAGGTTTCTCGAGAAGAAGCAGCTAAACTGTTTCAAGAAATGAACGACCGCTTGAAATTAGAACTTTTAGAAGCAATTCCTAGTGGGGAAAGTGTAACACTATATAAACAAGGTAAATTTGTAGATTTATGTAGAGGACCACATTTACCATCTACAGGTTATTTGAAAGCATTTCAATTAACTCACGTTTCCGGTGCATATTGGCGAGGTGATAGTAATAACCAAGTGCTTCAGCGCATATATGGTGTTGCATTCTCTTCTCAAAAAGAATTAGAAGAGTATTTACATTTCGTTGAAGAAGCAGCAAAAAGAAATCATCGTAAGTTAGGCAGTGAGCTTGAGTTATTTATGTTTTCTGAAGAGGCTCCGGGAATGCCGTTTTATTTACCGAAAGGACAAATGATTCGTAACGAATTGGAAGCATTTTTAAGAGAAATTCAAAAAGAGTACAATTATCAAGAAGTACGCACTCCGTTCATGATGAACCAAGAAGTATGGGAGAGATCAGGGCACTGGGGACATTATAAAGATAATATGTATTTCTCTGAAGTAGATAATAAAAGTTTTGCATTAAAACCGATGAACTGTCCAGGACACATGCTTATGTTTAAAAATAAATTGCATTCTTATCGTGAATTACCGATTCGTATGTGTGAATTTGGTCAAGTACATCGTCATGAATTTAGTGGTGCGTTAAACGGATTATTAAGAGTACGTACTTTCTGCCAAGATGATGCACATTTATTTGTAACTCCAAAACAAATTGAAGATGAAATCAAATCCGTAATGGCGCAAATTGATTACGTATATAAAACTTTTGGATTCGAGTATGAAGTAGAGCTTTCTACTCGTCCAGAAGATTCAATGGGTGATGATAAATTATGGGAGCAAGCAGAAGCGGCATTAGAAAATGTATTACAATCGCTAAATTATAAATATAGACTAAATGAAGGTGATGGCGCATTTTACGGGCCGAAAATTGATTTTCATATTAAAGATGCTTTAAATAGAAGTCACCAGTGCGGAACAATCCAGCTTGATTTCCAAATGCCAGAGAAATTTGATTTAAATTATATAGATGAAAATAATGAAAAGAAAAGACCAGTTGTTATTCACAGGGCAGTTTTAGGGTCATTAGATCGCTTCTTAGCAATATTAATTGAGCACTTTGGAGGTGCGTTCCCGGCATGGGTGGCACCAGTTCAAGTGAAAGTAATTCCAGTTTCAAATGCAGTACATGAACAATATGCCAATGAGATTGCACATAAATTAGCACAAGCTGGAGTTCGTGTTGAACAAGATGCACGAGATGAAAAATTAGGATATAAAATAAGAGAAGCACAAATGCAAAAAGTACCGTATGTTCTTGTTATTGGGGATAAGGAAATGGAAAACGGAGCTGTAAATGTACGTAAATATGGGGAAGAGAAGTCAGAAGTTATTGCGCTAGATGTATTTGTGGCAAGTATTGAAGAAGAAATAAAGAATAGAAAATATTGATTGTAAAGAAAACACACTATTAGAAATTAGTGTGTTTTCTTTTTTATCTTACAAAAATGTAAGGTAAATGTAAGCGAAATCGAGGGAACGAGTTGTAGAAAAATGAGAATATGAAGTAGGAAAAAGGTTCATGTTACAGGTGTAACTCTTCTTAAATGAATAATTAAAAAATTCTTAAGGATTCACATGACAAAATAATAAGAAATATGTGAGAAATTAATTTTATACAAAAGGGATGGAGTGAAAGAGATGTCAACAAATGTAGTTACTGTAGAAAGTGTAGAAAAAACGTATGGGAAAAGAAATGAGAATCAGTCAAAAGCATTAAGGGGTGTATCGTTAAGTATTAAAGAAGGAGAATTTGTCGGGATCATGGGACCTTCTGGGTCTGGAAAAACGACTTTACTTAATGTGATAAGTACACTTGACCAAGCGACAGGTGGTAGTGTGACGATAGCTGGTACAAATATTACTTCTATGAAGGGCAATGCGTTATCTGATTTTCGCTCTCAAAAATTAGGTTTCATTTTTCAAGATTTTAATCTTCTAGAAAACTTATCAATTTATGAAAATATAGCTTTACCACTTTCTTTGCAAGGCGTACCGTCAAGTGAGATTACTGGAAAGGTAAATGACGTTGCGAAGAAATTAGGCATCACCGAAATTTTAACAAAATATCCGACGGCTGTTTCTGGAGGACAAAAGCAAAGAACAGCGGCGGCCAGAGCTTTAGTACATAATCCAGCAATTGTATTAGCAGATGAACCGACAGGTGCGCTTGATAGTAAAAACGCAAAAAGTTTATTAGAAGCGATGCAAGATTTACATGAAAATCACAATGTAAGTATTTTGATGGTTACACACGATGCATTTAGTGCAAGTTATTGTGAGCGTATTTTATTTATTCAAGATGGTCTTCTTTATAAAGAATTAAATCGTCAAGGCACTAGAGAGAATTTCTATCAAGACATTTTAGGTGTGCTCGCTCATATGGGCTCAGCTGCTGAGTCTAAGTAGGGGGCGAAACTATGTTATTTAAATTATCACGTCATAGTATGAAAAAGATGTTAAAAGATTATATGGTTTTACTTATTGGTCTCGTTATTAGCATTAGTATTTTTTACATGTTCCAAACGATGGCGATGAATAGTGAATTTACGAAGGATAATAGTCTTATTAGTAGTATTAGACTCGTATTCTGGGTAGGTGCAATACTATTATCTTTCATTACTGTATTTTATATTATATATGCCAACTCTTTCTTACTCACATTAAGAAGAAAAGAACTCGGTATGTACATGATGCTTGGTGCAAAAAAGAAAAAAGTAGCACAGTTATTATTTATTGAAACATTCGGTATGGGGATTGTCAGTATTATTATCGGTATTTTAGTAGGGATGTTACTTGCAAGTGTAGCAGGAAACTTTTTAATGAATGGAATGGAAATTTCAGCAAAAGGTAGTTATGCATCTGTATACACACCAGCAATTTTAGTTACAGCTATTTTCTTCTTAATACTATTTTTCATTACTGGCTTAATGAACAGTGTCCGATTGTTACGTAAAACTGAACTAGAGTTAATTCGTGAAGATGAAACACTAGATGAAGTGAAGAAAAGTAAAACTCGCATTATTATAATGACAGTACTTGGTGTATTACTAGTAAGTATAGGGTACTATTTTATGATCAATGTAAAAATATATGCTGAATTAGGTTTTATTATAGCAACCATCGTTACAACACTTGGAACATATTTTATCTTTAGTTCATTACTCCCATTTTTTGTGATGAAAATTAAGGGGAATAAAAAACGAAATGAAACTGGTCTAAATAGTTTTACATATGCACAGCTACGCTTTCGAGTAAATAGTTTATCGAGAGTATTAGGTACTGTAGCGATGTTAATTGCATTAGGGGCAGGTGCGATGACGGCAGGTATGGCTTTCCAAAAAAATGTAGGTATTATGACAGACTTTTCTCGTGTATATGATGTTGTAATTCATGATCCGAATGATCAAGACAAAGCTGCCTTGAAAGAAATGGAAATTGTTGAAGAAAGCAAGTACAAATATAAAGTAGATGGAGAAGCGGTTTATTATTTACGTAACGACTTAACTGCGAAACCACCACTTGTTTCAGACCATTTTGATACAAAAACGTTAAAAGAACCTGTTCGTAAACGTGTGACTGAACCTTTAACAGAACCTATATATTCAGCTTTAGAGGCTCCTGAATTAGTAAAATTCCCTCGTATGCCAAAGGATTGGGAAGACGCAGTTGTAAGAGAGATACAAATTACGCATAATCAATTTAACGGAAAACCAGTAAGAATTGCAGACGAAGAGCATTATAAAGGAATTCAAGGAACAGAACACACTGTAACATTAGCAAAAGTAGATGATATGAAAAAATATAAACTGTTATTGATCGAAATAGACAAGAGACAAAAAGCACAAATTGAAAAAGTAACAGGTGAAAAGGTAGACTTATTTACGAAAATGACAATTTATCAGTTTATGAACAGCTTCATGAGCGGAACAATGTTTATGGGATTTTTCCTCGGAATTGCCTTTTTAGCAATGATGGCGAGTTCCCTTATGTTCAAAATATTAACAGGTGCTTCTCGTGATGTACGCCGTTATGAAATGTTACGAAAAATCGGTGTAAGACGTAGCATGTTAACGAAAAGTATATATAAAGAAATTTCATATTTATTTATCTTCCCAGCGATCATTGGCATTTCTCACGTTTTAGTAGGGCTTAACTTATTCAGCTTTATATTAGTTGACCCGTTTGTAAAAGTGTGGGTGCCAATAGGAATTTTCTTAGTCATTTATTTCATTTATTACTGGATAACTGTTCAACTTTATAAAGGTATGGTAATGCCGAAAGAAGAGGTAGCTAAATAGTTTATGAAAAGAGTCCTTGTGTTGAGAATAAGGGCTCTTTTTTTATGTTTTTTATTAAGAAGGAAAAGATTGGATAATGGTCGAAAAATATAATGTAACTTCCAATAAATGACTAAAACAGTACTATTTTGTCGAGAGAAAGGATACGAAGTATGAAAGAAATGCTACAGTTATTTCGCAACAAAGTGTATGCACGTTTTTTTCTAGCAAATATTTTAGAGCGACTCGGTTCTATGATTGCTGGAATTTCTTTAATGTTTTATTTGCTAGATCAATACGGAAAACAACCAGTTTACGCAACGATGACACAAATTATGATTGCATTACCTGCATTAATCTTTTTTCTATTAGTAGGGACAGTAGTGAATCGTTTTGATAGACAACGTATATGTACAGTAAGTAACATATGTTGTTCGCTCTGTAATATTGGAATCCTAATTTCGCTTTATTACGGGATGATTATACTTGTCTTTATATTTTTATTTTTGGAAAATGCATGTATACAATTTTTCTCTCCATCAGAACAATCGATGATACAGGGAGTAGTTGAATCAGAGCAATACGGTGCAGCAGCGGGTATTAATCAAATGGTAAATAGTTTGTATGCTTTGTTTGGTGTAGGAATTGCAACGATGGTGTACTGGACTTTTGGAATTTATGGGAGCATTTTAGTAAATACACTTACTTTTATTACGAGTGGTATTTTGATTCAAACGATCTCCATTCCAGAAAAAGTTCGTTTACCAAATGGTAGAACAAAATGGAAAGAAGTTAATTTGAAGATGTTAATAACAGAGTTTAAAGAAGGGATTAGGTATATATACCAAAATGAAACTTTAAAAAAATTACTTTTGGGATTTATCGTGTTTGGTTGATTATTTTTTGTTACGTGTTTATTCCAAGCTATTTTACTAAGTGGGAAAAAGCGAATTCAAGGTATGGTTGAAGATGTTTGTTTTTTCTGAATATTCTTTTTTAAAGGGGTAATAGTTATGTTGATGCGAACTGCTAAGTGGTGTGGGATTACTTGTTTACAATTATTCGCTGCAATTCTATGTATAATCTGTTTAGGTGCGCTCCCTCGATTATTTAAGGGATTACAAATTGATTTAATTGGTTTTTGGAACACGATTGTGTTTATTGGAGGAAAGTTACTCCAACCTTGGGAAATTACATATGGATTTCGAGATTCGAGGAAATTATTTCCGCAAATATGGATTCATTATTTAGAGACAATGTTTGTATTTATTTCGGCATTTTTACTGTCATTACTTATTGCGTATGTTCTCGTTGTGTGGGTATTACAACGGTCTCAATCAAAGCAACGAATGTGGAATGGGATTTTTGTTGTACTTGAAAGCATCCCAGATATTTTAATAATTTTATTATCGCAACTTCTAGTCGTAATAATCTTTCAAAAGACAGGCTTTATGCCAGTAAAACTAGCGGGGATTGGGGAGGAAAGGGCTCGCCTATTGCCAATAATATGTCTAACTTTGCCTACAACACTATTATTTATTAAGCTACTACTATTACGTTTCAGAGAAGAATTAGAGAAAGATTATAGTATATTTGCTAAAAGTAAAGGGCTTAGTTTACGACATATTTTAACAAATCATATTTCAAGAAATGTTTTGTTAACAACAATCTATTATGCAAAAACAAATATTTTATTTATGTTATCAAATTTATATATTATTGAATGGATATTTAATACGTACGGTATGTTTGTTTTTGTAAAAGAAAATTCGAAATTAGAAATATTTACAGTAAGTTTAATTATATTATACGTACCGCTTTTTATACTATTTCGTTTATTACATACGTTTTTACAAAATGTAATAAAGGAGCGTGTTTAGCATGTGGCAAGTTGTAAAAAGAGATGTGAGATTTTGGTTTGGTGTTACTTTTTTAAGCGTACTTATGATTGTTAGTATTGGAAATACTTTATTTTTCGATGGGAATATCCGTGAACTTACGATGATGTATAACGAAAAAGGAGAACTAGAGGCTGCTCCATTTTCACCGTCGAATAAATTTTGGTTCGGTAGTGATGAGAAAGGACGCGATCTTTTCCAGCTAATAATAGAAGGAGCGAAATGGACAGTTGGTGCGAGCGTAATTATAGCGATTCTACGAGTTATAGTTGGAGGAGGTATTGGTTTGCTTCTTGGTATGTATAGCAAACGTTCTTTTCCAGTTATAGCATCTTTTTTTGATCCGTTCAGCATTGTACCTATGGTTATGATTTCTTTTTTTGTGTTAAAGGAAGTTTTAGTGTTTGAAAATGGGACAGTACCAGAGCCGTTTCATTTAAGGGTAATATTTCAAATGGTTATCCTTACGTGTTTAGCGGTACCAACAATTATGTTATATACAGCGCAGGAAGTCCGTCGGATAAAAAGAGAAGAATTTATGATGGCAGCAACTGTGCTTGGGGGCAGTAAATGGCATAGAGTGAAAAATCACGTATGGCCACACGTATTACCATCATTTTTTTTACTTGTTGCTCAACAATTTGTGAGTACTTTATTACTTCTCTTGCATCTTGGCTTGTTAGAGTTATTTTTTGGTGGAACAATTATCTTTGGTACAGAGGCAGATAGTGTAACAAAAGAATGGACCGGCCTAATTGGTCAAAACTTCCGTCATTTAACTACTCATACATGGATTGTACTTATACCGATTGCTTTTTATAGTATGACAATTTTAGCTGGAAATCTAATTAGTAATAGCATGCAAGATGCGATTAAGTTAGGAAATGTGAGAAAGCTAGAGAGGGAAAGTAAAGAATTACAAGTAGAGAAACAAGTACAACCAACTATGAATGACTTTTCTTTTTATAGAGAGATACAAAAATAAAAAAGATAGCTGAAGACAAATTGTTTTCAGCTATCTTTTTTCGTTTAAAGTGGAGGTAAATCAATCTTACCTTCTTCAAATAATTCTTTTATCATATGCTTCGTATAACCAGCGGCTTGACCAAATGTGATTTTTGCTGGCATTGGTGCTTCGTTAGCATCTACAACTACATCAATAATACACGGTTTATTTTGTTTTACTGCATTTTCGAAAGCGGGAAGGAGTTCATCTAAATTCTCAACACGGTATCCAATACCTCCACACGCCTCTGCATATTTTGCAAAATCAGGGTTCGTTAAATCTGTTTCGAATTCGATATTACCCATAACTTCTTGCTCGAATTTAATCATCGCAATTTTATTATTGTTTAATACGACGACAACGATTGGCAATTTATATTTTACAGCTGTTACGAAGTCATTCATCGTCATTCCAAATCCGCCATCACCACAAACTGCAAATACTTGTTTATCCGGGAATGCAATTTTTCCAGCAAGAGCACCAGGTAAACCGCAACCAAGTGTTGCGAGCCAGCTAGAAATGACAAATTGCTGGTTTGTCATACGGAAGTGTCTTGCGGTCCATACTGTTACATTTCCGACATCGACTGATAGAATTGCGTCATCCTGTGCTACTTGCTGCAGAGCATGCATAACGCGTTGTGGTTTAATTGGAATGGAAGAGTCTTCTTCTTGATCGTGTAATTTTTCTTCCCACTTTTTCATCATTTCTTGGTGATGTTCTAAGAAGGAATGGTCTGTGTGTTCTTCAACATTTTCAATTAACCATCGTAATGTTTTATCAGCATCACCAGCTAAACCAATATCTGTCGCATAACGTTTCCCGATTTGGGCAGGATCTGTATCGATATGAATTGTTTTTGCTTTTTCAGGTAAGAAGCCGGTGAACGGATAAGAAGTACCGACCATAATTAAAGTATCTGCATGCTTCATTGCTTCATAAGAAGGTTTCGTTCCAATTAATCCTAATCCACCAATACAAAGAGGGTGTTCATCAGGAATAATTCCTTTAGCTGGTAATGTAAGTACGATTGGAGCACCAATATGTTCTGCCAATGCAAGTAAAGATTCTCTCGCATGTTTTGTTCCTTTTCCAGCTAAAATCACAGGCCTTTTCGCTTCATTTATTGCGAGTTTCGCTGCATCTAAATCGTTTTTTTGTGGAAACAACTCAGGCAAAGTAAAAGAAGTATTTGTAACACGGGCACCATTTTTTACTTCGAATTTAGGGACATCATCTGGAATTGTAAGAACGGATACACCTTTTTTCGTATAAGCCATTCGAATTGCTTGATTCACTACGGCAGGTAGTTGCTCTGCTGACATAATACGCTGGTTATAAACCGCAACATCATCAAACATTCTTTCTAAATTTACTTCTTGGAAAAAGTCCGTTCCAAGTAAATCGGTTTCTACTTGACCTGAAATTGCTAGAACAGGGGCTTTATCGAGTTTCGCATCATATAAACCATTTAATAAATGAATAGCACCAGGTCCTGCAATTGCCATACAAACGCCAAGTTTTCCTGTTAATTTCGCATAGGCAGCCGCTGCTAATGCACCAGCTTCTTCATGGCGAACTTGAATGAATTTAATTTTATCTTGTTTTTTTCTTAAAGCTTCAATGATAGAATTAATGGAATCTCCAGGCATGCCGTATATGTGTTCTACTCCCCAGTCAATTAATAAATCAACTAATGCTTCACCGGCTGTTTTCCCAAACATAATTGTTCCTCCTTATAATAGGTAGATAACATTATGTTTTGGAAAAATAGGAAAAATATACAAATAAGAAAATTTATCTGGTTATTTGTAATCCAAGAATCAGTGTGGGAGGAACAAAAGTTTCACTTTAGCAACTTTAATGATGACCAGCGAATAAAGTGAACACTGTTATTAGTAAAAAACCACTAGTTGCCCACATTAGAAATGTAAGGAAAGAGAGCTGTTTCTTAGCTTTCCAAAGCATTTCATGAATTGTGACATATCCAAGTGAACCAATAGCACTTCCCATAATGAGGCCTTGCAGGTGAAGAGCTTTTCCTTCCATCAAAATGCCAAAAACTGTGCCAGTACCGAGAATAAGAGAAAGTAATAAAGTTGTTAATAAAAAGGAAATATATTTATGTTTTGTAAAAAGAAATGGAATAATTAAAGCTAATCCTTCTGGAATATGGTGAACGACGATTGCTATTAAAAAGGGAATGGCAGAGTCATTATGATTTATAAAAGCTGTACCTAACGCAAATCCACTCGGTATATTATGAATAAATATAGCGAAAGAGAGAAAAAGAAAGGTTTGCCATGCTTGTTGATCTTTTTTATGTATCATTGGATGGTGACAATAGTTATCTAATAAGCCCATAACTAAAATACCGATAGCTATACCAAGTATAGGTCCAATCATTTCATAGCTTGAAAATGTTTCAGGAATAATTTCAAGTGACAATAACCCAAACAAAATACCGCCACATAATGCGTATAAACGATGCATCTTTTCTTCAATGAGTTGGCGTGTTGCTACTCCAACAGCACCGCCTAATAGCAATCCACCGAACGAAAAAAATGTTACAATCATTGGGATCCATAAACGTTCCATAGTATCACACTCCGATTCTATTCCCTTATTTTTAGCTTACGAAAAGAAAAGTTAGATTAGTCCAAGTAATTGTGTTTGAGTATAGAGAAAAAAGTAGTGATTCGTTATAATCTATATATTAAACTTAAGTGAGGAAATGAAAAGGGGAATTGGTTATGCAACAAATTAAAAAAATAGGAAACTCATTTTGGTATATGACACCTGTTTCTGAAACTGATAGACCTATATTAGGAATGGTTGTTGGAAAAGAAAAAACGTTAATGATCGATGCAGGGAATTCAGAAGAACATGCACAATTATTTTTAGAAATGTTAAAAGAACAAAATGTATCAAATCCTGATTTTGTAGCACTAACGCATTGGCATTGGGATCATGTTTTTGGATTATTTGTATTACGGAATGCATTAACTATTTCGCACGCTGAAACGAAAAAAGAAATGCAGACAATAGTATCTTATGAATGGACAGATGAAGCGTTGGATGCACGCGTAAAAGAGGGTACTGAAATTGAATTTTGTGCGGATTGCATCAAGAAAGAGTTTGAAGAAAAAGCGAGAAATATTAACATTATTCCTGCGGCCTTAACGTTCCAGGATCAAATGGAATTAGATCTTGGTGAGGTGACATGCGTGTTAAAACATGTGGGCGGAGATCATGCACATGATTCAGTTGTTATGTACATAAAAGAAGAAAAGATATTGTTTTTAGGGGACTGTATATATGCAGATATTTTTTCCTCGAAGTGGAACTATACGACGAAAAGAACGTTTGCATTAATAGATGAATTAGAAAAATTTGATGCTGAGACATATATTCTTTCTCATGGGGAAGCGATAAATCGAGAGGAGTTTTTACAAGAGATTCGCATGTTAAAAGCAGTAGGAACTTATACAGAAGCTCATAAGGGCGATGAAGAGAAGATAAAGGCAGCGTACAAACAAGAACTAGATAGAGAATTAAATGAAGATGAGTTAGAAACAATAACGTATTTTGTCAATGGTTATGAAATGAATAATCTGTAAGACACTACATTAATCAAATATAATTAAATTGCACAAAAAGAGTATTGAAATTTAATTCAATACTCTTTTAAATATTAAGTCCCAAGCAATTTCTAAATTTTTTGGCTGGTTCATCATCTGGATTTATACCACTTTCAAAACTGGTAGTGAAAGGTAACCACTGCCAATCTTCGCATCCTACAAAAGCTACTCTTGACCAATTCTCAATGAATTCAATGAAATTATTCGCAATCTTATACCCATGTCCTTCTCCATCGTCGTGGCTTAGGTAAATTATTGGAGCATCTATATCATCTTTCATATCAAATGCTAAATAATCTCCATTTCCCACTTCACAAAATGCTAATTTGTTGTGCCAAACTACATCATATTCATCATCTAAATTTGAAAAAAACTCGTCAACCAAGTCTTTACGTTCTTTTTCGAATTTAGAAAGACTTTCTAAACTCCAGTGGGGTGTTCCGCAAAAAAATATCAGTAAATTCATTTGGTAGCTCTACATCGTCAGGTAAAAACCAGCGTAAGCTAAAATTTCCTGAGAACTCTAAAAGTACTTTTTTGAAGCTATTTGGTAGTTTAATATCCAGTTTTTCTTCTACTTGGATTATTTGTTCAAGGGAAGATGGTTCATCTATACAAACTTCTTGAACTTCACCACCTATGTATTTAATTCTAGAAGTTATAATTTCTATTCGTTCTTTTAGTAACTCATAATCCATCTTATCACCTCATGTTATATTAATTAAAGTATATCATTCTTAATAAATTTTTTTCGTGTTATTGAGGTTTCAAGTAGCAGCTTTTTTAGCTAATTTAGTAATATATTCAAAGAAAACATCGTGTTTTACATCGTAAACGACATTTACAGGTCGTCCATCAGCAGTTTCCTCTGTACGTCCTTGGCTTGGTCCGTATGTATGAACAATACTATTAATTGTTTCAGTTTTTGCAAGGTTAGTGTTTCCGACAAGCGCGGTAGTTAGTACATCCCATAAATAGTAGGTAGAGTTCGTTGAGAAGTGAACGAGAGGGGGAACCATTGCATAGCATTGACCAAGGAAATCCATACCAATATACTTTCGTTCTTTTGCCCATTGTTCACGTATGTTTATAGTTAACGGAACTTGGTTTGTACTTTCTAGTGTCACTAAGTCGATTTTAATTTTTGCATCCCATACACGAGCCACTGCTTCAGGGTCCCAAAACGAATTCCACTCAGCTGTTCCATCATGCTCTGGTTCATGTACATTGCCTGCTGTAAGAAATGTACCACCCATCCAAACGAGACGTTCAATTTTATCTTCGATGATCGGAGTTTCATATAATGCACGAGCAAGGTCAGTTAGGGGCCCGGTAAATAATAAAGTTGTTTTTCCTTCCGTTTGTAGAAGTGTTTCTATTAAATGGTGATGTGCAGGCTTTGCCACCACGGGTGTTACAACTTTTCCAGACTCATTTAAAATTGGTAAAGCATCTACATAAAATGCATGCATCCGCCAGTCTTTCGGAAACGGGTTTTGCCCGCGAGAGTTTGAAGCGGCTACGGCAATATTACCTTTGCCGAAACGATCGATAATTTTACGACTGGCAGACATTGCGGGTTCTAAATAGCAGTCTGCTGGGATAACAGATACACCGGTAAGTTCAACGTTTTCCATTTGAAGTAATAAAAATAATGAAATTAAATCATCTACGCCGCCATCATGATTGAAGTACACTTTTTTCTTCATTGTAATCTCCATCCTATATGATTTAGTTAGAAATTAAATATGAATTGAGGAGAAGTCATCAATAATTTCCACCACTTCAATTTCTCCATTAATCAGTAGCTCAGGAAGCTCATTTCTAATATTTCCTTTCCAATACTCTCTAGCTTGTTCGATTTTTTGAGAAAAAGGAATACCATCTTCTTTCGGTAAAAGATTCCCGTCACCTTCAAAAGAACTTCCGATTACTCGTAGTTTAACAATCTGCAAAACTTCTCGATTGTAAGAATCAAATAGCGCTCTCCATTTCAAAGCATCCTCATAGCTTTTAGCATCGTATAAACAAGATAATCTGGAAGGGTATTCAGGGAATTCTTGTAGTCTAACCATTTCTACAATTGTTTCTCTAACTGCTCTAATTGTTTGATCCATATAACTCATAACTACTTTAGCATTTTCATTATTTATATGTAATTCGTCATTTTTATAGTGATTATTTAAAATTTGTATGCCATCTTCACCATTAGCATTTAATTGTTCTCTTTCAAAAAAGAAGTGATATAGAGTATTGTGTTGATTTTTGTTAAAAGGAATCATTTGTCCGATATGCATTTTTTTCCTTGTTACGATGTGATATGCGTAAAATTCTGCTTCATTCATGGTTATCCTCCTAGTAATAATGTAATGCAATGTTAAATTTAGTAATTCAACATTGAAATATATAAAACCTTTATAAGTAAAAGTGAGAATTTGAGTTGAAAGTAAAGAAAATACATGAAAACGTTTTAAATTTGTTCACAAAATGTTCACTTACGAAGGGGGTTCCAATGTCGATATAATGACAAAGACTCAAAGAGAGAGGATGATGAAATTTGCCAACAACAAGAAAGGAAAACCTCCAATTTGGCATGATGATGTGCCTTGGAATGGTTATCGTAATGACGTTTTACAATTTACTAATGAATGAAACAGGAGGATCAATTTATATTAAAGAGATTGCATTAGAACTATTAATTGGCTTTATTATTGCGCTATTAATTGAAATGTGTATAGTTGGACCTTGTGCGAAAAAAATTGTATTCATGTTGCCATTTGATAAATCTAAGAAAATAAATATTATCGTTGCAATGGCGACAACTATGGTAATTGGAATGGTGTTCTTTATGTCATTTTTTGGTATGGCTATGATGCATTTACATGGTGGACTACAAGGAGATTCATTTGTTTCAATTTATTTTTCGATTTTTATTAAAAATTTCATAATGGCATATCCATTACAATTAATTATTATGGGACCGCTTGTACGTTTCTTATTTGCAAAGTTTGTTATGAAAAAGAAATCTTTTAATGTAGCGTAATTTAAATTTATAAAACTTTATATATAAATAATTAAAATGAACACACCTCGCATTTTTGAGGTGTGTTTTTTGTTCATTCCAAGTTATTTTCATAGTGATGTGACATTTGTCCTTTTGCGATTATAGGATAATGGTTTTTAATTAAGTCAGAAATAAAAGATGAGGAGATGATTTTTTGAAAGGTATTATATTTGCTGTTTTTGCGGGGATATTTATAACACTTCAAGGAACCTTTAATGCGAAACTTAGTTCACATATCGGTATATGGTCGACAAGTATTATAATCCATTTAATTGGATTCCTTATTGCAACAACTGTATTTTTGTTAAAGAAAGAAGAGAAAGTAACAGATTTAAAGAGTGTGAAAAAAGTATATTTAGCAGCGGGTGCATTTGGCGGATTCATTATTTGTGCAGAAACGATGGCGATATATTCACTAGGAGTTACATTGACAGCTGGCACACTAATGGTTGCTCAATTGTTAGCGGCAACAGTTATTGAAATGAAAGGACTGTTTCATATAAAAAAGATACAGATGGAGAGATATCATATTGTGGGAACAATAGTAATGATTATAGGTATTGTTGTATTTAATATGTAAATGAAAGGAGAAATGAATATGGAGGATAAATCAGGTTTAATTACGCATTATTTGAGAACCAATAAAACGCTCGAGATTTTTTCAGAAATAGATACAGCTTATTTTCAATTAAATCACTTTGAAAAAGGCGAGCTTATTTGCAATATAGATGACGAAATGGATCGTTTATATTTTGTTGTTAAAGGTAAAGTAAAAGTTTACACGATTACACCTGAAGGGAAGAAACTAATCCTTCGCTTTATCAATCCATTGGCCATTGTTGGTGATATTGAATTAATTCAAAATAGCAAAGCACATAATGTCGTTGAGGCTTGTTCAGATGTTGTAGCAATCTCTATTTCTAATACGGTTATTAGAAACAAGTTATTACATGATCCTATATTTATGAAGTTCTTGCTTGAAAACATTGCCAACACGTTAAAAATATCGACTCGTTTTACTGCTCTTAATTTACTTTATCCTGTAGAAGTACGTGTAGCTAGTTATTTGCTTTCAATTTCAACAGATAGTAACGGGAATATGTATAAAGGGGATTTGGATGCAACTTCAGTAACGAGTATTACAGATTTTATAGGGGTAAGTTATAGGCACGTAATTCGGGTATTACAAAGATTTTATAATGAAAAACTAATTGAAAAGAGTAATGGAGTTATTGTAATTAAAGATTTTTCTAGAATGAAGGAAGTCGCTAAAGATAATATATATGAGCAATGAAAGGGAGAGGAAGATTTTGATTGGATTTAGTTTAGCTATATTAGCAGGAATATTAATTAGCGTACAATCTGTTTTTAATGCAAAAGTAAATGAAAATGTAGGACAGTGGTTAACAACTACATGTGTCCTTGGAATAGGTCTCATTAGTTCTATTCTATTTTATATCATTACAGAAAACAGTATTAACATTAAAGTGTATACTACAAATTATTTGTTTTATGTAAGTGGACTGTTTGGTATCGGGTTAATTATTTGTATAATGGGTGCAATAAAGAGCTTAGGCCCAGCATATACGGTGCTAATTAGTCTTATTACTCAATTGGTCGTTGCGTTATGCATTGATACATTCGGATTATTTGGAATGGAGAGTGTTCCATTACAAGTAAATAAATTAGTTGGTATAGGTTTATTAATTGTGGGAGTAGGAATTTTTAAAAATCTATTTTTGAATAAGAAAGCTATTCATATAAATGAGGATAGTGTCTAAAGAATATAAAGGGGAAAAGTGTAAATGGTCAGAACTTATACATTTAGATAGTAATAAGTGAGCGATGAGGAGAGAGGATAAATGAATCAGTTAATGTTGCAAGATGGTATACACTATTTGAAAATCAATGGGATTATGCATTGGTGTAAAGTTGCAGGGACAGCTCATAATACAGTCCCTCTTATTATAGTACATGGTGGTCCAGGTGGTAATCATTATGTATTCGAAAGAGCGCTTGGTTTGAAGTTAGAAGGAAATATGACTGTAGTTTATTACGAACAAAGAGGTTGCGGACGAAGTGAGGCACCACAAGATGACAGTGAGTACTCAATCAATACTCTAGTCGAAGATTTAGAGGAATTAAGAAAGCAATTACATGTAGAGAAGATAAATTTGTTAGGATATTCTTTTGGTGGACAACTTTGTTTAGAGTATGCTTTGAAATATTCGAAAAATGTTGAAAAAATGGTATTACAAGCACCATCGTTAGATGATTTAAATGATATGTATACTGTGCAGATAGAAGGTTTTCTACAAGTAACGAAAGGGGAAATGAAAGAACAAATATTGAAAATAAGTAAGTCGAAAATTGCGCTAAAAGAAAAATATAATCAAGTTTGGAGTATAGTTGATACAGAAAATGTAGATCGACTATTGTTTAAAAATGAAGAATTTGCAAAGCTAAATCGGAGTCTTTGGGAGGAAAGTCAGTTAAGTAATACAGGGAAGATGAGCAAAGTTATTTTTGGAACAAAAGCATCTTTACCGCTTATTGAGCGTATTAAAGGTTTAGAAATTGATACGTGTGTCATAGTTGGAGCGCATGACTATAACACGGGTGTAGGAATGAGTTATAGAATAACGAGACAATTGAAAAATGGTAAACTTGTTATATTTGAAAATAGTGGACATTTCCCAGATATCGAGGAGATGGATAAAGTATGTGAAACGATTATTGAGTTTTTGGAATAAAAGGGGGATATTAAGGTCGAACCGAATTAATAGAGTTGAATTGGCTATTGGGATATTAAATCATGTAATATGCTAATTGTTTACTTGTAATTGAGGAAGAATCAATTAGTGTATTTGGAAAATAAGTAAAAAAGATCTCGTAAGGTTGAGGTCTTTTTTACTTATTATTTAATATTTTGAACTTATATGAACTGAAGTAGAAGAGTATGATAAGCACTTTCAGGGAACGAGAATATAACCGAAAATAAAATATTACTAAACATATATAACTAATGAATACAATGTCTTTTTCAGTTATTAAGTTGTAAATCATTTTATGATAAAATCTTTTACATAATTTAATAAAGGGGTAGTATTCAATGGGTTATTTCTCAAATGGTTTATTAGTTTTGTTTGTGCTAATCGTATGCAGTTGTATATTTTTTGGTTAATAATATAATGAGAGTCTTATATAAAAAGAAGTTATCTTAAGTGAGATAACTTCTTTTTATTTTATATTGAGAAGGAATTCTATCTTTCTTATTGAAGTTTGTTCTAGTTATTTTTACATCGATCAGATTTGTGTAAAAGGAATTTTATGAAATATAAACAAGCCAGAGAATAGGGAGTATTTACATGGAAAATAGTATACGCTACACAAGTGAACATCCTACAGATTTTAATGGATTATTATCCTTATACGAATCTTTAGGATGGAATTCTCTTAAATTAACGGTTAACGAGTTAGAACGAATGTGTAAGCAAAGTTGGTATGCAATTTATGTTTTTGATGATAAGAGGTTGGTAGGGATGGGGCGTGTCATATCAGATGGAGTCATAACAGGCATTATTTGTGGAGTTGGTGTATTGCCAAAATATCAGTCTAGTGGCATCGGAAAAGAAATAGTGAAACGATTAATCCAGCACTGTGAACAAAACAAGGTTATTCCACAACTTATGTGTGTAGAAAAGTTGCAATCTTACTATGAATCTATAGGGTTTGAAGCATTCTCTATTGGGATGACAAAACATATTATAAGATAGAGGTGCTTTATCCCGCTATTTGCCGGGTAGTAAAACCCCCACTGATTAAAGTTTCACTTTATATTTTCAGTTTACTCGTACATATTTTCAAACTTCAACATAAAGGAGAATGGCTGTATGGAGATTGCTAAAGGGATAGAAATGTTACAACTTGAATTTCAAGAATTTGTTATTCATCCAATTCTTTTATGGAATGATGAAATGGCAGTATTAATAGATACGGGTTTCCCAGGACAAATTGAAGATATACAAGTAGAGATGGAAAAGGTTGGGGTATCATTTGATAAGTTAAAAGTCGTGATTTTGACGCATCAGGATATTGATCATATAGGTAGTCTTCCGGAGTTGTTGCAGCGCTGTCGAAGTAATATTAAAGTTTATGCGCACGAACTAGATAAGCCATATATCGAGGGGGATTTACCTTTATTGAAGGACGGAAATATAGAGAACCGACCAAAAGGAAAAGTGAGTGACACTGTGATTGACGGGCAAGAACTTCCGTATTGCGGTGGAATACTAATTCTCCATACTCCAGGGCATACTCCGGGGCATATTAGTTTATATTTGAAACAAAGTAAAATTCTTGTCGCTGGAGACTCGATGTATAGTGTGAATGGAGTGTTAGGAGGAGTTCATGCCCCAACAACTTTAAATATTATGGAAGCACGGCAGTCTTTGAAGAAGTATTTAAATCTAGATATTGAATCTGTAGTTTGTTACCATGGGGGATTAAGTAAGGAGAATATAAATGTTCAACTTCAAAATTTGTAAAAGGTAAAGATAATAATTTTTTAATAATGGATGCTAAAGTGTAGTCTAATTGTTGGTATATAAATAAAACACTTAAATGATAAAAAAGCATGTTTGAAAAAATTCAAACATGCTCTTTTATTAAAGCAAATTAGTTTAATATGAATGACCTAATCCGTTCCAATAAAAAGAAACGATTTCTTGTGCTAATTCATCTATATTTGCAAGAATAGGATTGTGATTTTCATCTTTAAAATTCCCAATAGATAATAAAGATACGAAAGCATGAGCCGCAAGTTTAGCGTTTCCTTTCGGAATTTCTCCGATGTGCATCGCATTATCGAGTGCTTTTTCTAGTACTTCATACATATTATCTTCAGCATTTTTTAATTGTTTCAATTGTTCTTCAGATAACGACAGTTTTGCATCTTTCATAAAATTTTTCATATCAATATCCATCGTTGCGTGTAAGTAAACTTTAGCGAAGTCTAATAATCTTTCTTCTAAAGTTTTGTTTGTAGAGAGTATTTGAGACATATTCTCACGTATACGTACCATCATTTCGATCATAGTAGCGGTAAATAAATCGGCTTTTGTTGAATAGTAATAGTAGACAGTTGCTTTCGTAACACCACAAACTTTTGCGACCTCATCCATAGAAACGACTTGATAATTTTGTGTAAGAAATAAGCGGGTTGCTACTTCTAAAATGGTTTCTTTTGTAGATTTTGTATTTTTATTTTGACGCGGCCTTCCGAGAGGACGTTGTTTTTGTTCCAAATACATTCGCTCCTGACATTTATGATTGAGATAATTATAACATAATTTTCAATCATTCTTGATTAATTAACCGACCAGTATATATAATTAATAATGGAGGAAAAAAGGAAGGTGGGTTTTTATGAAAAAGCACCCGTTACATATGTTAGGGAGGCTTGTAGCAGGGAGAAATACGCAGTGGATCACTTTATCGGTGTGGGTTCTTATTACATTATTACTTTCATTTACGTTACCACAAGTAAACAGTACGAAAGAACCGAATCCGAAAAATTTACCTGAAACAGCTATGTCACAGCAAGCGGAAGCGCTTATGAAAAAAGAGTTTCCGAATAATGCAGGGAATCCATTGTTAGTAGTATGGTATAGAGATGGTGGATTACAGTCACAGGATTATAAACTCATACAAGATGTTTATAAAGAGTTAAAATCTAGTCCTTTAAAAGAACAATCAACGTTACCACCATTTGATACAATCCCAGAGCAAGTATTATTAAAAAGTGCGTCAAAAGATGGTACATCATTTGTTACACCGGTATTTTTTAATAAATCTGCTGGTACGGATATATTAAAAGGAAATCTTGAAGAGTTTAGAAAAATAGTGAATAGTAAGGTGGATGAAGATCCATTTAAACAAAAAATAAGTGAATCTGGTTTACATGTTCGATTATCAGGACCTGTAGGTATTCAAACGGATGCAGTTAGTTTATTTAGTCAAGCAGATGTGAAATTGTTAGTGGCTACTGTACTACTAGTGTTAGTTTTGTTAATTTTACTGTATCGTTCACCAATTTTAGCGATTTTACCTATACTTGTTGTTGGCTTTGCATACGGTATTATTAGTCCTACACTCGGTTTTTTAGCTGATCACGGATGGATTAAAGTAGATGCCCAAGCGATATCAATTATGACAGTATTATTGTTTGGCGCTGGAACGGACTATTGTCTATTTTTAATTTCGAGATATAGAGAGTACTTGTTAGAAGAAGAAAGTAAGTATAAAGCATTGCAACTTGCGATTAAAGCTTCTGGCGGTGCAATTATAATGAGTGCGTTAACTGTCGTACTTGGATTAGGAACATTATTACTTGCTCATTATGGTGCCTTTCATCGATTTGCAGTACCATTTAGTGTTGCTGTATTTATAATGGGAATCGCGGCTTTAACAATTTTACCAGCACTATTATTAATTTTCGGTAGAATTGCATTTTTCCCGTTTATACCGAGAACAACTTCAATGAATGAGGAGTTTGCAAGAAAGAAAAAGAGGGCTGTAAAAGTTAAAAAATCAAAAGGCTCCTTTAGTAAAAAACTTGGAGATATTGTAGTACGAAGACCATGGACAATAATTATGCTAACTGTATTTGTATTAGGTGGATTGGCTTCATTCGTACCACGTATTCAATACACATATGACTTATTAGAGTCGTTTCCAAAGGATATGCCTTCTCGTGAAGGGTTTACGTTAATTAGTGATCATTTCTCAGCTGGTGAACTAGCACCAATAAAAGTTGTTGTTGATACGAAAGGCAAAGAGCTTCCTATTAAACAAGAACTAGAGAAATTTTCTTTCGTAAATACAGTGAAAGAGCCAAAAGAGGGAAAAGAAAATAAGCAAATACAAATGTATGAAGTTTCTTTAGCGGAAAATCCATACTCAATTGAAGCGTTAGATCAAATTCCTAAATTGAAAAACAGTGTAGAAAAAGTATTAAAAGATGCTGGGATTAGTAATGCTGAAGAGCAATTGTGGATTGGTGGAGAAACAGCTTCATTATATGATACAAAGCAAATTACGGAACGTGATGAATCAGTAATTATTCCAGTAATGATTAGCATTATCGCTTTACTATTACTTGTCTATTTACGATCGGTTGTTGCGACGATTTATTTAATTGTAACTGTTGTCCTATCATTCTTCTCAGCGTTAGGAGCAGGATGGATATTACTTCATTACGGTATGGGAGCGCCGGCCATTCAAGGTGCGATACCGTTGTACGCATTCGTATTTTTAGTTGCTTTAGGTGAAGATTATAATATCTTTATGGTTTCAGAAATATGGAAAAACAGAAAGACACAAAATCACTTGGATGCAGTAAAAAATGGTGTAATACAAACAGGTAGTGTTATTACATCGGCAGGTTTAATTTTAGCAGGAACTTTTGCTGTGTTAGGTACACTTCCAATTCAAGTATTAGTTCAATTTGGTATTGTAACTGCAATTGGCGTATTACTAGATACGTTTATCGTAAGACCGTTACTTGTACCCGCGATTACAGTAGTTTTAGGTCGATTTGCTTTTTGGCCAGGTAAACTTTCAAGAAAGAGTGAAGAAATACAAAAGGTGGATGCATAGTGAAAAAAGCCAAGGATATTTCCCTTGGCTTTTTTCAATGTAGTTAATTAATTTTTTGAAGTCAAATCATCAGCTGCAGCGTGATCAGCATCTTCAATTGTTGTTTCGGGCATTCCGTATAAGCCGTTCATTGCTTGTTCTTCAATAGTAAGGTTTGCAGTATTATTATTTTGAATAGATGTAGTATTTTCAGTAACATTTTCTTTTTTATTCATATTTTTGTCATTCATGTATGTATCCTCCAAATTTCATTTGATTTATCTATAGTATGTGGATGGATTTCCAGAAATATGTGAATTGATTCTTACATATGTTATATAATTAAATAAATAATTAGGGTCAAATGTATAAACTGTTAGGAGTGAACAATTATGGTGAAAGCAAGGGAATTAGCCTTCTAAAATAAAAAGAAAATTTTAGGAGGCTATTAGAATGAAGTTTCATGTAATTGATAGAGAAGATTGGAATAGAGAGCAGCATTTTGAGCATTATTTAAAGTTGAAATGTACATTTAGTATGACTGTGAATGTTGATATCACGATGTTATTAGGGGAAGTATATCAAAAGGGAATAAAATTTTATCCCGTTTTTATATATTTAATTTCTAGAGTAGTAAATAATCATAAAAAATTTCGAACATGTTTTAACGATGAAGGAGTTGTAGGCTATTGGGAGGAAATGATACCGAGTTATACAATCTTTCATAAAGATGATAAGTCTTTTTCAAGTATATGGACGGATTATTCAAGTGATTTCCGCACTTTTTATAATAATTATGAAGACGATATGAGATGCTATGCTAGTGTTCATGGTCTTTTCACGAAAGAAAATATTCCGCCTAATGTATTTCCGATTTCTAGCATACCTTGGACTAGTTTTACTGGATTTAATCTTAATATTAATAATGATGAAAATTTTCTATTGCCAATTATAACTTGTGGGAAATATTTTAACGATGGAAACAAGGTTATGCTACCAGTTTCATTACAAGTACATCATTCGGTTTGTGATGGATATGATGCGAGTCAATTTATAGAAGATTTACAGCAGTTAAGTAATACTTGCAACGAGTGGCTTAAGTAATATCTAATTTTTAATTATATAAAGTGAAACTTTAATCAGTGGGGTGTCAGCCCCCGCTGATTATTAGCCCGACCCCCACCTAACTTCTTTGCTTTCGCTGAATTTTGAGGTGGGGGTCCTACTGCCCGGCAAATAGCGGGATAAAATTGAAAATGAATAAAAGAAGAGAACATGTTTATATTACATGGTCTCTTTTTATTATTCATTAATATTAAGTAATCGTGGAAAATATAGGGTGATTTGTAGTTTAATAGTAAAGAGGGTGATTAGTGTTAATTTTCTTTGTTTTTAAAAAAATAAGGATATAAATGTTTTAATAGGGGGTAATAAAGTGAATTGATAATTATGCCATTCACAAAAATGGTTGGTTTGTAATAATGAAGGGGAAAACGAAAATGACGAAAATATCTATAGAAAAAGCTACAATTTTAGATGCTGAGAAATTAACAGAAATAATGAAAAGAACATTTGATGCAGAAGCAAAACAATGGCTATACGGCCAAGATGATGTCATTGATTATAACATTCAACCGCCAGGATATTCTTCAGTTGAAATGATGGAATATTCCATTGAAGAATTGGATTCTTTCAAAGTTGTAATGGATAAAGAAATAATCGGAGGGATAATAGTTACGATTTCTGGTAAGTCGTACGGTCGAATTGATCGTATTTTTGTAGATCCTGTTTATCAAGGAAAAGGAATTGGATCACATGTTATGAAATTAATAGAAAAGGAATATCCGAACATAAAGATTTGGGATCTCGAAACATCTAGTAGACAAATTAACAATCATCACTTTTATAAAAAGATGGGTTACCAAATGATTTTTGAATCGGAAGATGAGTATTGTTACGTGAAAAGAATAAAAACAAGCTCAAACAAAGCGAGTGTAGTTACAAATAAAGATATGAAAAATAGTCAATACGAAAACTGTAATTTAGCAAATACAGAGTATTATCAAGTGAATTTAAAAAACAGTTCATTTGTTGGTAGCAATATAATGAATATGAATATGAGTAATTGTAATGTAAGTCAATCCAAGTTTAGAAATATAAATTTTAGAAGGTCATCATATGCAGATTTAAATCTTTCTGGCAGTAAATTTAATTTGGTGACTTTAGGTGGAGTGCAATTTAAAAATACAAGTCTCGGAGATGAGAAGGAACCTATTGTATTCGATAAATGTGATTTGGAAGGTAGCACTATAAGTAATAGTAATCTGAAAAATATTGAAATAGAAAATTGTGATATAGTCGGCATGAAACTAAATGGTATTCTGATTGAAAATTTGCTTGATTTATATAACAAGGTGAAAAGTTAACCAAATCCATATAGTCGTTAATATTTTTGGAAATTAAGTATTATATCGAAATAATTATGTAAAAATGACATAAAGAAATACGGGCGAGAAGGTCATTCGTGAACGTTTCTAGAATACACACAAATATATTGTTATTTATATGGAGGAGAGAAAGATGGGAATCAACGTTAGAGCAGTAGAAATACAAGATGCTAGAGCAATTCATCGTATATGTATACAGGATGACGTTTTACCGTATATGGTTTTCTTACCTAGCATGCGTGTAGAAGCTATGGAAAATAGAATTCGAAATTTAGCACCAAATCAATTTGAATTTGTTGCAGAATATGATGGAGAAGTTGTTGGGTTTGTAGGTTTAACACAAAGTCCGGGCCGAAGATCTCATTCAGGCGATTTATTCATTGGAGTAGACAGTGAATATCATAATAAAGGAATTGGGAGAGCACTTCTTACGAAGATGCTTGATCTGGCTGATAATTGGTTAATGTTAGAGAGAGTAGAACTAGGTGTGTTAGAAACGAATCCAAAAGCAAAAGCTTTATATGAAAAATTTGGATTTGTAGAAGAGGGAGTAAAGATAGGGAATTTGAAAGCTCATGGAAAGTTTATTAATGAAATTATGATGAGTCGTTTTAGACCGAATGGTTTAATTGTACATAATGAATAGTTAAAAGCATGACAGTATACTGTCATGCTTTTTTATTAGAACTTGGCTGCAATAAAAATAATACTAAACCAATAAAAATAACGGTAATTCCTAGTCCTTGTTGTAAAGAAATGGTCTCATGTAATATAAAGTACGCTAGTATACAAGTGCCAATTGTTTCACCTAAAATACTCATTGAAATTACAGTAGCACTCATCCATTTTAATAACCAATTAAAAATGGTTTGTCCTAAAATTGTAGCAATGAAAGCTAATCCAATAAAGCACAACCAAGTTTGTGTAGAGTAATGGATGAAAGATTCTTGTTGCGTGAAAGCAAATATGCCAAGAAAGCCAGCACTACTTCCATAACTAATTACTGAATAGGGTATAAGTGACAAATCTTTACGAACGTGTTGGCTAATGAAAAAATAAGCAGTAATGATACCGGCAGCAATAAATGCTAAAATATCTCCATATAAAGCTTCTCCACTAATTTGGAAATCTTGCCAGCCAATGATGATACTACCTGAAATAGCGATGAGGCAACCAATAACTGCTCCTTTCGTAAATCTCTCCTTAAATAAAAAATAACCACCAATCATTGAGAACAAAGGTTGTAACGTTACGATAACTGTAGAGCTTGCTACAGAAGTATATTGTAATGATTCAAACCATAGTACATAATGTGCAGCTAAAAATAGCCCAGATACGAATCCAAGTGCCCATTGTTTTTTCGTTAAAGTTTTTAGCTCATTTCGACTATTTTTATTAAATAGTAATAACGGTAACAGAATTAGTGTGGCAAAGAATAATCGGTAAAAAGCAATGATTGTCGCAGGAGCATCTGCCAATTTTACAAAAATTGCTGAAGTTGATAAGGCGAATACACCAAAAAATAAGATGCAATATGAAAGAATAGTTGATTTCAAAGTTTGTCCCTCCGATAGAATGTTTATTATAATAAACTTAATGCGATATAATGTACAAAAGTAAGTATATAAGTCCCGGAGATAATAGGGAAGGGTTATTTGCCTTTGTTTAGTATGTCAGCACAAAGACAACGAAACATGCATTATGATGGACGAAAGGAAGTTTTACTATGATACATGATAGGCTTGGACAAACAGTATTAAGTTATCGTAAGAAAAATAATATGACAATTCGTGATTTCGCTGATTATGCGGGGATTAGTACATCACTAATTAGCCAAATTGAAAGAGGACATGCTAATCCTTCTTTAAATGTTTTGGAATTAATTGCAAAAGCATTAAATGTACCGCTGTTTACACTTTTTATTAACGATATTGATACAGATTCGCTCATTTCTAAGAAAAAAGATCGAAAAAAAGTATATCGGGAAAACAATGATCACATTGTATATGATGTATTAACACCTGATTTTATGAAAGCACGTATTGAAATGTTAATGATGGATTTAAATAAACAAGCAAATACAACAGAAAGCCATTATTCCCATGAAGATAAGGAAGAGATTGCTGTTATTATGAAAGGGGAAGTGTATGTGGAATTGGAGGGAAAAGAATATTTTTTAGAAGAAGGCGATGTTGTACGTATTCCACCGAATGTGAAGCATCGATTTTTGAATAAAAGTGATGAATCGAATCACATTTTATTTGTCCTGACACCATCTTTAGGATGAAAATATAGTGATTTTTATTAGGAGAGGAAAAAATGGAAAACAATGGAAAACAATGGAAAACAATGGAAAACAAAAGTATTTTAAAAGGCGGTCTTTCAATTATTTCTCAATGTAAAAAAGAAACAAATGATATTTGGCATGCACATTTTGGAGCAGCTGCAATTGCTAGTTATTTTTTTATGAAAGATAATAATATTGATGAAGAAACAGCTCGTAATATGTATTCGCAAACAAGGATGATGCTGAACAAGAAAAAAATTGGTGAGATGATTGATGATAAAAAAGAAATAGATTTTAAAATTGCGGAAAATATGATTATAAAATCTTTAGAACAAACGATTGATGAGCTTCATTGGGTGGGGCATAACGTCATTTATGCGTCATTAAGTTTATTAGCTATGAAAGAGCTACAAAAATGGGGTGATAATCAAGCAATTGAAGGGATTACTACTCTTATTTTATCATTTCGAAAAACAATTCCGGGTAGATCGTGGATTGGTTATACGACGAAAGAAGTAAAACAATTAAGTTTTGAAGAGGAGATACAAAGTGAATTGAGTAATCCAACACAAGTATCTCAGTTCATTTTAAATGAGTTATCGAAATTTAATAGTATTTATCGAGCGGAATCACATCATGATTTAATTGGGCATTTGCTTACATACTCCCACGCAATTAATATAATGTACGATTTAGGACATATAGATATATTTCAACGAGGGATACGTCCGCTGTTAAAACTAGTATACGTACTAAGAGCTAGCCAAAAGCTCAAGCTGAATACGGAAATAACTTTACACTCACCTATAGATCGATTACCTTTAATTCAATCTAAACGTGCAAATATTTTACCAACTGAAAATATATTTTGGATAAAAGACTATAGTGAATTCGATTGGGATTTTGGTCATGTATTTAAATTCTCATATAGTTATTTTAATCATATACAGAGAGCTCCAAATTATAAAGATA
Organism: Bacillus cereus group sp. MYBK220-1; assembly: GCF_051916445.1. Classification (NCBI taxonomy): domain Bacteria; kingdom Bacillati; phylum Bacillota; class Bacilli; order Caryophanales; family Bacillaceae; genus Bacillus; species Bacillus cereus group sp. MYBK220-1. The sequence continues at coordinate 214,539 of NZ_JBQAGQ010000006.1, forward strand.
TCACATTAGAAAAATTCCGTTATGTTATTAATTCTTAATGAATGTTAATGATCTGTAAAAGGATGTTTAATCTAGTTTCTTTTTTTGTTAGTAGTATATTATTTTTTCAAATATGTAAGATTTTACATGCGTATTTTACTTTTACTAATTATGTAAGTAGGCTATACTGAAATACATACATTTTATTTTTGGAGAGATGTAAAACGACATGGAACTAGCGAAATTGGAAAAAGTAATTGAAATAAAAAAAGAAGAACTTTTATATTTAGTATCGGATTATGGAATTCAACATGAAAAAGTATTGGCATTGAGTCAAGAACTAGATAAATTAATCAATTACTTTATGTTTTTAAAATAAAGAGAACTATGACGGGGTTTGTAAATGTTATAGTTCTTTTTATTAGGTAATTAGACAATATATTCAAATATATTGTCTAATTTCTTACAGAATGCACAACTTGCTAGTCGAATATAAGGACTTTTGGTTATAATAAAAAGGAATTATTAATTGTATCGGTTAGGAGCGCAGCACATATGAAAACAGTTGTTGTTATCGGTGGAGGTATAACGGGACTTTCTACTATGTTTTATTTAGAAAAATTAAAAAAGGATTATAATATCGCTTTAAATTTAATTCTTATTGAGAAAGAAGAGTATTTAGGTGGTAAAATCCATAGTGTGGAAGAAAAGGATTTCATTATGGAGTCAGGAGCGGATTCAATCGTTGCTCGTAATGAATATGTTATGCCACTTGTAAAAGATTTAAATTTAGAAGATGAAATGGTATATAATGAAACGGGTATTTCTTACATATATTCTGAAAACATGTTACATCCGATTCCTTCTGATACTATATTTGGGATACCGATGAGCGCCCGGTCGTTGTTTAGCAGTACGCTAGTCTCAACGAAGGGGAAAATCGTAGCTTTAAAAGATTTTATAACGAAAAATAAAGAGTTTACGAAAGATACATCACTTGCTCTATTTTTAGAAAGTTTCTTAGGGAAAGAGTTAGTGGAAAGACAAATTGCTCCCGTGCTTTCAGGTGTATATTCTGGTAAATTGAATGAGCTTACAATGGCATCTACATTACCATATTTACTGGATTATAAAAATAAGTATGGAAGTATTATTAAAGGTTTTGAAGAGAATAAAACACAATTTCAATCAGCAGGAAATAAAAAATTCGTATCATTTAAAGGTGGACTATCTACGATAATTAATCGCTTAGAAGAAGTGCTGACTGAAACTGTCGTAAAAAAAGGTGCTATAACGACGGCTGTAAGTAAACAAGAAGATCGATATGAGATTTCTTTTGCAAATCATGAAACAATACAAGCTGATTATGTTGTTTTAGCAGCTCCACATGATATAGCACAAACTTTATTACAGTCTAATGAGTTAAATGAGCAGTTTAATACATTTAAAAACTCATCTCTTATTAGTATTTATTTAGGATTTGACATACTAGATGAACAACTACCAGCTGACGGTACGGGGTTTATTGTAACGGAAAACAGTGATTTACATTGTGATGCTTGTACATGGACAAGTCGAAAGTGGAAACATACATCGGGTAAACAAAAATTATTAGTTAGAATGTTTTATAAGAGTACCAATCCGGTATATGAAACAATCAAGGATTACAATGAAGAAGAATTAGTACGAGTAGCTTTATATGATATTGAAAAGAGTCTCGGAATTAAAGGTGAACCAGAAGTAGTTGAAGTTACAAATTGGAAAGATTTAATGCCGAAATATCATTTAGAACATAATCAAGCGGTTCAAGCATTGCAAGAAAAAATGACAAATCTTTATCCAAATGTATATTTAGCTGGTGCCTCATATTACGGTGTTGGAATTGGTGCGTGTATTGGAAATGGAAAGAATATTGCCAATGAAATAATGGCTACATTAAATAAATAATACTGTAGAATAAATAAAAACTGTTCCTTCAGCAAAATGAAGGAACAGTTTTTATTTATTTTATTTGAATGGAAATTTTATTGTTTTTTACATTGTTTTCTTTTATTGTTAATGTTATTTCTCCAGATTCTTTAAATGAATACGGTGATAGTTGATAAATATCTTTTATATCATGTTTTTCTTGTAATTTACTTATCGGTATTAATACGATATTTGGCTTCCATGTTTCTTGTTTTCCTGAAGGATATTCTATAAGTATTACCGGATTTTTTAACTGCATTTTTTTCCAAGAGACGAAATATAGTTGAACTTCAGTATCTTTTTTTAATAATTCTTCGGAGAAATAACCGAATTCGCCTACATTACCGAAAACAGTGTAGTTTTGATTTTTTAATTTAATATCTAAATAACTAGGTTGATATGTTACTGCATGATAAGTTCCATATGAAAGTGAGAGTATGGCAGCGATTAAAATACCGATTGAAAATGTCTTAAAGCTATTGCCTTTAAAGTTAGTCATCATGAAAGAGTTTGGTGTGAATTTTTTTGCGAATAAAAAAATAAGTAATATGAGTAAGAGGGATAAGCCGATGAATATATACATAGGAAATTTACACCTCCACAATAAAATAATATATTAACTATATTTTACCATAAATGTATGGGGTAGGGTGGTTGTTTGGAAGGAGAAAATGAAGAAACAATTTTTTTTACAGTTCTTGATAATTTGAAATTCGATTTATGGAAATTATAGCGTCATGTTTGAGTAGTAATCAGAAGGTATCCAATTCGTGTATATAGAATAAAGAGGGAATGCGTCATTAGAAATGTTTGATTTATGGAACAATAAGGACTTTAGTAATTATAAATATTTTTTCTGATATAATGAATGAGTAGAGAGAAAGGAGTGATCCTATGGCATTTCCTATATTAGAAACAGAACGCTTACGTTTAGTTGAAATAGAACAATCTTATTGTCAAAAAATATATGAAATCTTTTCATTGGATGAAGTAACGTGTTATTACGGTATGAATTCTTTTACGGAGTTTGGACAAGCTTCACGTATGATCGAATCTTTTTCGAAAAATTACTTTGAGAAAAAGGCAATACGATGGGGAATTGTGTTAAAAGAAACGAACGTTTTAATAGGAACAATTGGACTAAACAATTTACAATTATGGAGTAAACGATCTGAGATTGGATATGACCTGCATCCTCGTTATTGGGGAAATGGTTATGCGTCAGAAGCGGCTCGAGAAATTATTGATTATGGGTTTAAAGATTTGGGTTTGTTTAGAATTGGAGCTATTACATATCCTGAAAATGTTACTTCTTGTAGAATGTTATCTAAAATCGGCTTTCAAAAGGAAGGTCTATTGCGCGGATATATTCATCAAGGAAATAAGCAACACGATGCATTATTGTATTCTATAGTGCGAACTGATATTGAAGACATAAATTTATAATAAAAAAAAACCTCTTAATTAAAAGAGGTTTTTTTTTATTATAAATTAACCTAATTTAGGCAATAAACGTTCTCCGCTTTTCATGCTACTTTTACATAAAGGGCATTTAGGCTCTTCTTCAAATGAAAAGTTCTTTCTCATCCATCCTAAACAATCCTCTGATTCACATTCCCAAACAGGGGTTTGTTCTGGTGGTACTTCTGCTACATCGTTCTTTCGATTGCGATACATGTAACCACTCCTTTTATGTAAAAAATTTTAGTTATATATTAAAAAGGTTGTTAACCTTGCTGGTAACAACCTTTTTATTGTTTGAATTATAGCTTTACAACGTTTTTAGCTTGAGGTCCGCGGTTACCTTCTTCAACTTCGAAGCTAACTTCTTGACCTTCGTCAAGAGACTTGAAGCCGTCGCCAGTGATAGCTGAGAAGTGAACGAATACGTCGTTACCGTCTGCAACTTCGATGAAACCGAAACCTTTTTCGCTGTTAAACCATTTTACTTTACCTGTTAATGTCATGGTAATGCCTCCTAAAAGTAGAAAAATTACAATATGATCGGCCTTATTTGAATGAAAATAAAAGTTCACATATTATCAAAAACCCATAAGGAGTACAAAATGTCCCTGATTGATACTTGATAATATGCAAAGAAAATATAGTGTTAAATTGACCTTAATTACTATCTTACAACAAATGGTGGGAAATAGCAAGTGCTGGTAATACCACTGAGTAATCTGGGTGATAATAGTAAAGGCACAAAGGCACCTCTTTTATTTATATATTATTCCTAATTTGGATTTATGCAAAATCATGTAAGAAAAACTTAGAGTAAATATTAATATTGCATTTTTTATGGTAAAATATGGTTGTTAACTGTTGGTAGTTAAATATTATAAAAGGAGAAAAGAAAGTGAAAAATAATTCATTTATAATAATTGAAGCAGCAAAAGCAGGGAGAAAAAAGGTGCATCCAGTCTTTGCTGTAATATTAGCCATTATATTTTTGACTTTAGGCGAACTTTTTATGTTATTTATGTTATTTTTACCAAAAGCTGAAACGATATTCATGAAAGGTATTTATGACAATGTTAGAATGGTGTTAACGTTTGGCGGAGCTATATTTATTTTATTTATATGGGTTCGTTTTGTAGAAAAAAGACCTTTTTCATCCATTGGCTTTTGGAAAGAGAAATGGATGAGAAAGTATTTAAAAGGTGCGTTAATAGGGTTTGTATTTATTTCAACGCCAGTTATTCTACTATTATTAATGGGGAGTATGAAATTGCAAGTACAACATATTACCTCAACAGTAATAGTAGGAATAGTAGGATCTCTAGTTGCATTTTTAATACAAGGGGCAACGGAAGAAATTATTGTACGAGGTTGGTTATTCCCGGTTCTTTCTGTTAGAAGTCGTATATGGGTTGGAATAATTGTAACTTCATTTTTATTTGGATTTCTTCATCTACTTAATCCGGGAATTACAATATTATCTATATCGAATATAATATTAGTGGGTGTTTTCGCAGCTTTATACGTATTGAAAGAAGATGGTCTGTGGGGAATATGTGCATGGCACTCAATTTGGAACTGGGCTCAATATAATGTATATGGCTTTGCAGTTAGTGGCACAACTATATATTCTACTCCAATTTTTAAGTCTATAACAAATGGACCAGAAACATTGCATGGAGGCACGTTCGGAATTGAAGGTAGTATCATTACAACAATCATGCTCACTATCGCTTCAATTGTTTTATGGAGAAAGTTATGGGGAAGAAAAGCGAAACAACGAAATTTTAGTTAATGAAAGAGGGGGAAACTATGGGGATAATAGCATTTGAGGGAGCAAGCGCTGTTGGTAAAAGTACCACGTGCCGTGAATTAGAAAAGAATTATGGTGCTTATATAATACCTGAAGTGAATTCTTTATTTGAAAGGCCAAAAAATGAACATAGAACATGGTATTTTGAAAAACAAGTTGAGCGCTGGAATATAGCTGTTCAGAAGTCAGAGCAATATGAATTAGTAATACTCGATGGGGATATATATCAACCACTTAGTTATAATTGGTGCTTTCATTTTGATATATTTAATCAGCCATTATCTTTAATAGAAAATTTTTATAAAGAAAAGATGATAAATAGGGAAATTGGTTTTCCGGATCAATATTTTTATTTATATACGAACGATGAAGAACTTAGAAAGCGGAAAGTATCTGATGAGACGAAAAGAAGAAGAAACTTTGAAAAACATTTACATATATCAAAATCGTTTCAGCGTTATTATGAAAATTTAAATACTGTTACAGATGAGTATTGTAAATTAATTGAGGCGAAAAGTGTAAGAAATAATGAATTAGAAATAGTGAGAAACTCAAAAAATTTGAACGTGTGTGAAGAAAGACGTTTTGATGTTTCGAGGTTAGATGCTATTACGAAGTGGTTAAAAGAAAATCGTGCATAAAGTAAAAACAACGAGTGTTGTAGAACGCGCTCGTTGTTTTTTTGTTTCTTTATAAATATAAAGGGAAAATTTGTAGAATATTTTCATTATTTAACAGAATAATCTTTCAATTTTAAAGGAAAAGAAATACAATATGAGCAAGTATATATAAATAATATGATAGGGGATGCGATATTTTGAATGAAGTAACAGTTTTTATATAAGAAATAATTAGGTAGTCAGAACAGAGATATTTGGGAGGAAACAAGCGAGATGAAAACATTTTTGAAAATAATAGGTGTTATAGCTGGTATGGCGGTAATCGGAGTAGGTTTAACATATGGTATGCTGCATTATTTGAATAATAGTAAACCAGCTGCGAAAAAGGCATCACCAGCTGCTCCAGCAGTAGAAGTATTAGCTGATAGTAACGTAAAAGCAGAAGATGCAAAGATTTTAGAAAATGGCAATTATTCATTGCCAAATAGTGGTTTTAATAAAAATTTTAAGTGGACAGATGAGAACATACAGACAGCATTACATGAAATGGCACATCAAAAAGCGAAAGCTGATCAAAAGTGGGGTTATATTTTTATTACACAAGAGCGGATTGAAAGCTTAATTGATATTGTAAAGAGTAATGATCTTGTGCAGGGAAGTACATATGTAGAAATTTTAGAAAGATGGAAACAAGGAAAATATGAAAAGGTTGATGGGGATCACAATAAGATTTGGAAATTACAAAGTGGGAATTTAGGAGAAGGAAAAGGAGTAATGTCGGAAGCTGAGCAAAAAGAATTAATTAATCAAGTGTTTATGAACAAAGGTACATATTCAGGTAGTAAATTAATTGCAGGTGGGGGACAGACTAATAAATAATATACTAATTAATGAAAGAGAGTAATTGCTTATTAGGCAATTACTCTTTTTATATGTATTTCTTAATTTCTTAATCTCGTTCAAGTAAGGAAAGAAACGACTGTAATACCGGGGAAATCCATCTAGATTTATGATAGATTACATGACTTTGAATAACGGATGGAGTTTCGATAGGCTGAAAACATAGTTGTTCTTTTTGGCAACTTTCTTGTACAACGATATAAGGAAGAATTGAAATGCCTAACTCACACATGACGGATTGTTTAATGACTTCAACATTGGAAGTTTCAAATGTTTTATCTGGAATATTCCTGCTTTGACGTAAAAAACAATCTACCATTGGCCTATAGCCGCAGCTTTGTTCTGTAAAAATGAACTGGGTGTCCTGTAATAACTGGAATGGATTTGTATGTGCAGCAGAATAAGCTGGTAAAATCCATCCAAATGTTTCATTACTAAAAGTTCGCGTAATAAAATCATTATGTTCTATACTTTCTCCAATTATGAAGACAACGTCTGTTTCTCCTTCACGTAATTTTTGCAATGCTTGTTCATTTGTGTTTGTTTCAAGTACGATATTTACTTTCGGATTTTTCTGTTTGTAAGTACGTAATAACTTTGGTAATCGGTATACCGCTAATGATTCATTAGATGTAATACTTAATGTACCTTCTAAATAATCTGTATTTTGGGGGATTTCTTGCGCTTTTTCATATATTGAAAGTAATTCTAATGCATAAGGATGAAATTGATGACCTGCTTTTGTGAGTAGCACTTTTTTCCCTAACCGATCGAAAAGAGGAATATGTAAATCGTTCTCTAAAGCTTTCATATGTGCTGTAACAGTAGATTGCGCATAACCTAGCGCATGCGCAGCTTTAGAAAAATTACCATACTTCACAATGGCGCAAAATGTTTTAACATGTCTCATTTCCATAAGCGATCCCTCTTTTATTATCATGATTTGTGAATGATTATATCATGTATTTTAATTTTCCAAATGATTAAATTCTGTATAAAATGAAATTGTAGAAATATTCATTCAAGTGATATTGGAGGAGAAAAGATGATCAAAAAGGGCTATCATGTAGCTGTTGTTGGGGCTACAGGTGCGGTAGGGCAAAAAATTATTGAACTGTTAGAGAATGAAATGAAGTTTAATATAGTTGAAGTTACATTGCTTTCGTCAAAACGATCCGCTGGTAAGAAAGTAAGATTCAAAGGACGAGAGATAATTATACAAGAGGCAAAAACAACTAGCTTTGAAGGTGTAGATATTGCCTTTTTTAGCGCTGGGGGAGAAGTATCTAGACAATTTGTAACTCATGCAGTTTCTAGTGGTGCGATTGTAATTGATAACACAAGTGAGTACCGAATGGCGCAAGATGTACCGCTCGTTGTTCCGGAAGTGAATGCGCACACTTTAAAACAGCATAAAGGTATCATTGCAGTTCCAAATTGTTCAGCATTACAGATGGTAACAGCACTTCAGCCGATTCGAAAATCATTCGGTTTAGAAAGAATTATCGTTTCAACATATCAAGCTGTATCGGGTTCTGGCATTCATGCGATTCATGAATTACAAGAGCAGGCTAAGTCTATACTTGCTGGTGAAGAAGTGAAAAGTAATATATTACCGGTGAAAAAAGATAAAAAACATTATCCAATAGCATTTAATGTACTGCCTCAAGTAGATATATTTACAGACAATGATTTTACTTTTGAAGAAGTCAAAATGATTCAAGAAACGAAGAAAATATTAGAAGATGAAAACCTGAAAATGGCAGCTACTTGTGTACGTGTTCCAGTTGTATCGGGGCATTCAGAATCGGTTTATATAGAACTGAAAAAAGAAGCAAGCGTTGCGGAAATCAAGGAAATACTAATGGATGCACCAGGTGTTATTTTGCAGGATAACCCTAGTGAACAGCTGTATCCAATGCCATTATATGCAGAAGGGAAAATAGATACATTTGTCGGAAGAATACGTAAAGATCCTGATACGCCAAACGGATTCCACCTCTGGATTGTTTCCGATAACCTATTAAAAGGTGCGGCTTGGAATTCAGTTCAAATCGCAGAGACTTTAGTGGAAAAGGGGGTACTTTAATATAGTTTAAAAAACTGGGGAATCGTTAATGATTCCCCAGTTTTTATTTCATAATTGTTTTCTTTATTTCGGCCAACTTTAATTAAAATTAGTCGTTATTGAATTTTTATAAATATCTACTTTATGTACAGTGAAGCGTAAGGTTTTGGATTCTGCATGAATTGTAAGATTAATAATAATCGATAACGGCATTTCGACCGCTTTCACAATATCTTCTATAGCAATATACTCATTTTTTGCTTCCTTATAATAAACAACAGAACGAATTACGGCCTCGTCACCTTCAATATCAATTTCACACATCATAGGGAATTTTTCACCATTATGTAAGAATAATTCGCCTAGTACGATTGAACCGTTTAATTCTTCTGTAAAATTAGTAGTTGCCGCTGGTTTTACCCATGTTTCGTCATGTTCTTCGTTTTCCTCTTCATCTATTGCCCATTCCCAAATGGGGTTTTGTTTTAGGTCCTCAATAGTTAATTTATCAATTGGTTTGCAACTACTCATACATAAATTCTCCTTTTATTTTGATAAATAAGTTTTTTGATTTCATGAATTAGATGATTGCTTATAAGTGGGTTTAACAAAGTATTTTGCTCATTTGATATCCAAACTACTTTATTTTGAAATAAAGCTATTACAGCAATATTAACAAAACTTTAATTGTCTAGTAAATAATTATTAGTGGAGATATTAATATGGGATGGTGTTAAAGAAAGATAGTAAAAAACATCAAGGATGAATGGAATCCATTTGGTATGATATGGATATATCCAATGTGAGGGGGATTTGATGTATCAAGTAAAGGGGTATTTTTCATCATTAAAAGGAAGTTATTATGAGATTGGAAAGCAACAAGGGGAATTCGTGAAACAAAATCCATATCTCATCCCGCAATTTATACACGAAGAAAATGTAATATCTAATAACCATTGGACAGAATCGAGAAATATACTAAACAAACATTGTCCAGGCATAAATGAAGAAATTGAAGGGTTTTGTGAAGTGTTAAAAATTCCTTCAAAAAATATGATGTATTACTATCAAACACTATTGAAAGCAGGTTGTAGTCATTGTGCAGTATTACCTAAAAAGACCGATTTAGAGCACACATATGTATTAAGGAATTATGATTTGTCACCAGTAATAGATGATATGCGTTTTTGCTCGACGCATGTTGAAGGTGCGTATGCACATAGTGGTTTTTCTACTCAATATTTTGGTCGAACAGAAGGGGTTAACGAACATGGATTATCTGTTACATTTTCAGCATGTGGTCAACCAGTAGGAAACATTGCAGGTTTAAGAAAGCCAATGGTAAATGGTTTACAGTGTTTTGCAGTAATTCGACTGTTGTTGGAGAAATGTAAAAATGTGCAGAAAGCTAAGTTACTAATAGAAGAAATACCAATTGCTAGTAATATTAATTTAATAGTAGCTGATCCTTTAAACGCAGTACATATTGAAATATTTGACGGTCATAAATCCACAACAACGATTGATGGTGACAACCAAGCTTTTATTGTATCAACAAACCATGCAGTTAGTTCATCAATTCAGAAATTAAATAATAGGAAATTAGAACAATCTACAAAGAGATATCACGTTTTACATGAGCATTTAAATAGATATGAACAAGTGAGCATAGAGTCTTTAAAAGAGTTAGTAGAAGAAGAATATCCTGATGGACTAACTGTACATAACTATGAAGAATGGTTTGGAACTTTACATTCTGTATTATTCGATTTACATGATCGTACAATGAAGATTTGTTTCGGTTCACCACTTTTAAACGACTGGTACTCATTGAAAGTTGGAGGAAGTATGCCGTTTTCTGAGATGAACGTGAACTTTAAAAATAAAACTTATACTGACTTTTGGAAGGAAGATAAGAATGAATTGATACCTAAAAGATAAATGGGATAAGATGGTGATGTAAAGAGCGCGTTTATACTGGAGGGATTACAAATGCTAAAAGTTATGTTACCATTTGTTCTTATCTTTTTTCTTATTATTGCGATGTATATTGCTTATCAAAAGAGAAAAAAATCTGGGATAAAAGGATTGAAAAGTGCGTTAACTTCTATTTGCTTCTTTTCACTTGCAATCTTAAATATGTTTGCATATTGGTTTCATTTTGGCGGTGCTTTTACTTGGTTATTTTCAATTGTATTATTGCTAGTTGGTGCATATTTTACAAAATATATTCCAATATCTAAAAAGGTACATTAAAGTTTATAAGAGTTAAATATAATGTTTACTTTGTTTTGAAAAGAGATTATTCTACTAGATCGTTGTGAAACGGTTTCATAGGATAATCTCTTTTGTTTAGTTTTGGAAAGAACGTACTGTGATTTTTAGTTGCTCAATAAATTCTCGAGTTGCAGCACACATATATTTATCTTTTCTATAAATTAGCCCTATTTCAATTGTTGGAGTAGGGGTTTCTATTTTAATAGCTTGAATGTTTTTATTTTGTAAAAAGTCTATATATGGTTTGGGTAACACTGTAATTCCCATTCCTTTAGAAACCATCTGGATTAAAGATTCCATCGTACTAATTTCTAAAATTGGCCTTGGTTTAAAGTTGAATTTTTGACAATGAGATGTAATTAGTTCGGTTAAAAAGAAATTTTTAGGTAAAAGAATTAAAGGGTAGTTCTGTAATTCAGCAATAGATACATGATTACGTTCAGCTAATCGATGACCAGTGGGCACGACTAATATAAGATCGCTTTTGTATAGAGGAATGGAGATAATCTCTTTATCTTGCACCGGGAGAAATGTAATTCCAATATCTAGTTCGTTTTGTAATAATTTTTCACGAATATCTCCTGTGCGAAGCCCTAATACAGAAAGCTCTATATTGGGATATAAATTATTAAAATTTAAAATCGCTGTTGGTAGTAAATAATTTACGACGGTTAACAAAGCCCCTATTCTTAAGGAACCTTGCTGTAATCCGTTTAGATCTTGAATAGCTGAACGAGCTTGTTCGACTTCATGAAAAATGGTTTTACTATGTGATAATAAAATCTTCCCTGCTTCAGTTAAAGATATTTTTTTACCAATTCGATCGAAAAGTGGCATTCCTACTTCATGCTCTAATGCACGTATTTGTTGACTTAGTGAAGGCTGTGAAATATTTAATTTCTCAGCTGCTTTTGTGAAATGTAATTCTTTTGAAACAGCTAAAAAGTATTCAAGTTGTCGTAATTCGATTGGAATCACCTCAAGTATAATAATAGGTTATACCTATCATTATTATATAAATAATTGAATTGAACAATGATTTTAAAGGTTTTATAATCATCTTTATATAGCAGAGAGGGTTGTAAAAATTAATCGAGAGAAAATACATGTAACACCTGTAAAGGAGGAAATAGAATGGCTAATGAATATCAATTATTATCTTTAAATATAGGATTACCAAAAGAGGTTACATACGGTGGAAAGGTAATTCATACAGGCATAAATAAGAAACAAGTAAAGGAACCGGTATATTTATCCTTTGTAAAATTTAATGGGGATGGACAAGCTGACTTAGTTCATCATGGAGGAGTAGATAAAGCAGTTTGTGTTTATACTGGTGATCACTATCCATACTGGGAAAAAGAATTGAATCAAGATCTTGTATATGGGGCTTTCGGAGAAAATATAACAGTTAGTGGTATGAGCGAAGAGGATGTTTGTATTGGTGATACGTTTGAGCTAGGACAGGCAATCGTACAGGTAACACAACCAAGGCAACCTTGTTTTAAATTAGCAAAAAAATATAATATTCCAAAGTTACCACTATATTTTCAAGAAACAGGATATACAGGATTTTATTTTCGTGTATTAAAAGAAGGATGGGTATCATCAGTCGACACCTTAAAAAGACTACAGTCTGATCCAAAAGGTGTTTCAGTAGCATTCGCTAACCGTATCATGCATAAGGAAAAACAAAATATTGAAGGGGTAAAAAGGATATTAGAAGTAAATGCACTTTCAAATAGTTGGAGAAAGTCTTTTGAAAAGCGTATAAGTGGAGAAGAAATTAATACGAAGGAAAGACTTGAAGGGATAAAAGAATAAAAATATTTTATTATAAATAGTGTATTTCTATTAGTAAAAGCTAATTAGAAAGCGCTATTTTTATAAAATAAACTAATTAATATCCGAAAATCTTAATATTTTTTTATTCGACTTATTTTCAAATAGTCGAAACATAAAATTAATTAGACTTTTTTTTTATGTTTTATGATAGTATATTGATTGGTAAGACCTCTATTTTTAAGAGTAGGTCATATAAGTATATCTAATTTAATGGAATTTAACATTTGGAGGTACAACATGGGGAATGTTGAAAAATTGGCAAGTCTTCTAATAGAAGAACCGAAAAGAGAGCAGTTATTTCCTTTATTTGAAGAAGTGTTTGGAATTACAACTCAAACATTGAATGATTTTTCGGATAAAGGATATTGGGATGATACATATAAAGCTTTATCATTTTTACAAGAAGATAAAGTGATTGCAAATGTTGCGGCATTTTCACTCCCATTATTAATTAATGGTGAAAAAATAAATGCAGCGGGTATTCAATCAGTAATGACACACCCTAATTTTCGTAGACAAGGGTTAATGACACAATTAATGGGTAAAATGATAGAAGAAATCGATAAGAAATGTGAATGTGCATTATTGTTTACGGAAAACCCTGAACTATATACAGCATTTGGATTTAAAGTTGTGCAGGAATATTTGATGACTATACCATATGATAAAAATATTAATAATAACGATTCACTACTTAAAAAGTTAGATTACTATAATATAGAGAATAGACAGTTAATACATGAAACTATTGATAGTAGCCAAAGACTTTCAAATAGTTTTTCAACTTTAAACTTCCATCCTTCATTTTATTTGAATATGTATGATTCGGAATGGAATGAGAAATTGTATTATTCAGAGAAACTAGATGCTCTAATCGTTTATGAAGTAGAAAATGAAAAGTTGAAATTATTTGGAGTATTTGCGCCAGTACTTCCGGTTTTAGATGAATTATGTGGAGAAATCAATGAAAGGTTTACGGAAATCGAATTTTATTTTTCTCCGGATCAATTAGGGGTTGAGGAAGTACAGTTTACAGAAGTACAGTCTAGCAAGTATTTAATGGTTCGAAGTGATAAAGAGTTAGATTTTAAAGGTTATAAATTCCCAGTATTAGCGGAGTTTTAAATGTCTATATAAATGCTTTATTATGGAGGAGCTATGAATATATCGTATATACCAGAACATATTGAGCAACTCACTATAATGAATGTACCTGAATACTATAAAATTAATGATAATCATGCGTTTATTGTCCGTTCGAAAGCAGAAACTGATTTTTGGCTTAAAACACATTATGGTTTTGAAGTAATGAATGGTCATGTATTTTATAATGAGATGATGACAGACTTTCAAGCTGAAGTTCAGTTACGTATGAATCCAAATTCAAAATTCGATCAAGCAGGTCTTTTTGTTATGATTTCGGAGAACTGTTGGCTAAAAACATCTTTAGAATATATCCCCGAAGGGCCATCTCACTTAGGTGCTGTCGTAACGAATAATGGATATTCTGATTGGTCAACGCAAGATTATCCAACTGAAGCAGCTAAGCAACAACTTCGTTTTCGAATTATTCGAAAACGCGGTGATTATACAATATATGTGAAAAAGAGACATCAATGGGAACAAATAAGAATCGCTCATTTAATGGAGGATATAGGAAATGAGCCTATTAAAATAGGTTTTTACACGTGTAGTCCTTCTAAAAATAAGGGATTTGAGACTGAGTTTTTACATTTTACAATTGAAGAATTATAGATGAAAAACCGTATTCTTTTCATTAAGAATGCGGTTTTTGTATTTACATAATATAAAGCATATGTATTGACCAGAAAGTCATTAATACTTATCATTTAATAATGTTAAATATTAATTTACATAATATAATAGAAGTAATGAAGAAATTACAAAAAATATCGCTTAAATAAGGAGGGATATGAATTATTCAGTGGTAATTTCATGGGAAAAGGAGACTATGTATGAAATCATTTCGTAAGTTATTACAGTATTTAAAACCATACATGTTCTTCGCTATTATTGGACCGCTATTTATGGTACTTGAGGTTGCGATGGACTTAATTCAACCGACTATTATGCAACATATCATTGATGTTGGGATTGCAAATCGGGATTTAAATTATGTAATAAAAATGGGGCTTCTTATGATAGGAGCAGCAGCACTCGGTTTAGTTGGAGGGCTTGGGTGTATGATGTATTCTACAAAAGCAGCTGTTAATTTCGCTACTGACATACGAAAAGATGTGTTTGCGAAAATAGAAACATTTTCTAGTAATAATCGTGATTCATTTGGAACAGGTAAATTATTAACGATCGTGACGAATGATATCACTTCCATTCAATCAGCAATGACGATGACATTACGTGTTCTCGTTCGTGGTCCGCTGTTATTTATCGGAAGTATAATTATTGTTTTTGTAACAGCAAGAGAGTTATTTCCAATATTACTTGTAGTTGTTCCGATTTTATTACTTGCGATTATTTTAATTGCAAGTAAAGCAAGTGGTACATTTAAAAAGGTGCAAGAGGCATTGGACAAAGTGAATACAAAGTTACAAGAAAATTTATCTGGTGTACGTGTTATAAAAGCGTATGTAAGACAAAAATATGAAATCGCTCAATTTGGAAGTGTAAATACAAATTTAACGAAGATAAATATTCGAGCTGTGCAGCTTATTTCTTTAATGATGCCAATCATTATGCTAGTTGTAAGTGGCGGGATTGTCGCAACATTATGGATTGGTGGAGAAAAAGTATTCAATGGAACGCTTCAAGTAGGAGCGATTTTGGCATTTATTAATTACTTGAATATCATTTTAATGTCACTTATGTCGATTAGCATGGTATTTATTCAAATTGCGAGAGCTTTTCCATCTGCGGATCGTGTACAGCAAGTGTTAAATACCGAGGTTGATATAATAAGCGAAGCGAATGCAATCGAACCTGAGAAAATCGAGGGGAATATCGAATTTAAAAATGTTAGTTATAGCTATACGAAAAATAATGAATACGTTTTAAAAGATATTTCGTTTAACATACAAAAAGGTGAAAAAGTAGGGATTATTGGATCAACTGGAAGTGGTAAATCTACCTTAGCGAAACTGTTACCACGTCTATATGATGTGGATCAAGGTGAAATATGTATAGATGGAATAAATGTTAAAACATATGATTTGCAAAAACTCCGTGCTTCAATAGGGTTTGTACCTCAGAAGGCATTGTTGTTCTCAGGTAGTATAGAAGAGAATTTACGTTATGGTAAAGAAGATGCAACACATGATGAGCTGGAAGTAGCAGCTGCATCAGCTTGTGCGACTGAGTTTATCAATAAGCTGGAAGAATCTTATCAATATAATTTAACACAAGGTGCGACAAATCTATCAGGTGGACAAAAACAACGTGTATCAATTGCAAGGGCACTTGTGAGAAAACCACCGATTCTCATATTAGATGATTCTACATCAGCAGTTGATGCAAAATCAGAGGCTACTATTCAAACAGCTTTAAAAACAAAATATAAAGGCACAACGACTTTATTAATCGCGTCCAAAATTTCTTCCATAATGGATGCGGATAAAATACTTGTATTAGATAATGGTGAATTAGTTGGCAATGGTACACATGAACAATTGTTAGAACGAAGTGAGGTTTATCAGGAAATTTATCTTTCCCAAGGTGGTAATTTGCATAAAGAAGGTGGGGAAGAACATGCGTAATTTTCAAGGGCAATTTGCTAATAAAGGTGGACGAAACACGCCAAAGATGGGGAAAGCTAAAAATGCTCAAGGAACTGTAATGCGGATATGGAACTATATGGGCTACCAAAAAGCTGCTCTTATGTTTGTTATATTTCTAGTCGTTGTTACTACTTTACTTGGATTATTAGGTCCCTATTTTATGGGGGTCATTATTGATCAATATATTGTACCGAAAGATTTAAGTGGTACAGCAAGAATGTGTATGTTACTTATCGCAATTTACGGTGTAACTGTACTTTTAACATGGTTACAAACATTTGTCATGATTAACGTTGCATTAAAAACAATTCAAAAAATACGACAAGATATTTTTGAGAAAATCCAAACGCTTTCTTTACGGTTCTTTGATGTGCGTTCCCAAGGTGATTTAATGAGCCGTGTGACAAATGATATAGATAATTTGAATCAAGCTTTGACACAAAGTGTTGTACAAATTATTTCATCAGCGTTAACTTTTATAGGTGTAACGATTGCGATGTTCGCTTTAAATTGGATTTTAGCAATTGTAACTTTAATTACAGTACCTATTATGTTTTACGTTACAAAAAAACTAGTTGCATATAGTGGTAAAAACTTTGCGAAGCGTCAAAAAGATTTAGGTGAATTAAATGGATTTATTGAGGAAGCAATTACAGGTGCGGATGTTACAACGTTGTACGGAAAAGAAAAAGAAACTGTACAAAATTTCAATAAAATTAATGAACAGCTAAGAGTTTCAGCTACGAAGGCTGATACATTTTCAGCTTTTATTTTTCCAAGTATGAACTTTATTAATAATTTAGGTATAGGCCTTGTCATTGGGACTGGATCAGTTATGGTCTTAAACGGAATGACAACAGTAGGAGTTATTGCGGCTTTTATTAATTATTCTCGTCAATTCTCAAGACCGCTAAGTCAATTTGCGACTTTAATGAATACAATTCAAGCGGCAGTTGCTGGTGGAGAACGTGTTTTTGAGATTATGGATGAGGTACCAGAAATTCAAAATAAAAAAGACGCATTCGTTGTACAAAATTTACAAGGGCATGTTGCACTTGAGAATGTTTCATTTGGCTACGCAGAAAATAAAACGATTTTAAAAGAAGTGAGTCTTAAAGCGCAGCCAGGAGAGACAATTGCTTTAGTTGGTCCGACTGGATCAGGGAAAACAACAATCATTAATTTATTAACTCGCTTTTACGATATACAGCAAGGACAAATTCATATTGATGGAAAAGATATAAAAGATTATGATATTAATTCTTTACGAAGTAAAATAGGAGTAGTTTTACAGGATACGTATTTATTTGCTGGTTCGATTATGGATAATATCCGTTATGGACGCTTAGATGCTACTGATGAAGAAGTTATCACTGCAGCTAAGGCAGCATCTGCACATTCTTTTATTAAGCATTTGCCAAATCAATATGAAACAGAAATTACTTCAGAAGGATCGAATTTAAGTCAAGGACAAAAACAACTTCTAGCGATTGCACGAGCAATTTTAGCAGATGCAGATATATTAATTCTCGATGAAGCGACATCAAATATTGATACAAGAACAGAATTACAAATACAAGCAGGACTAAATAATTTAATGAGAGGTCGCACAAGTTTTGTGATCGCTCATCGACTTAAAACAATTGAAAAAGCAGATCAAATTCTTGTTATAAAAGATGGAAATATTTTAGAAAGAGGGAATCATGAATCTCTCATGGAAGATAGAGGGTTTTATTTTGATTTGTATACGAGCCAGTTTAAAATTTAATATAAAAAATGAGGTTTCTCTAGAAAAGAGAAACCTCATTTTTTATATTTGTAAATTTTATGAATCACTTTTCTAACCAAATTAATTATCCGACCTGAAAAATACTTATACTTGCAGATACATTTGTTAAAGAGCCACCATCACTATTTGAGAGAGTGATAGTACCTGCTGAAGAGGTGTTATTTATTAAAGTCAATGTTGAAGGAACAACTGTTACGGTAAAAGCAGCAGTACCTTGATTTATTGTATGTGGTGACCCCGTACCAAAACGTCCACCTGAAATTGGTGTACCATTTAGTTCGAGGGAGAATTGGTTTTCGCGAGAAGCTTGTAATTGAAACTCTGCTACATATGTTCCTAGTGTATTAATTATAATATTTCCAGTACCTGTGATGTGGCTAAGGGCAGTTCCTGTTATAGGTCCATTTGTGTTAAAAGTAACACTACTTCCTACTGCAATTGATTGGTTAGTAGTATCAAAAACATATAGATAGTTTGTTAATCCTACACTAGCCGCCCCAGTAGGCCCGGTGGAACCGGTAGAGCCAGTATGTCCAGTAGCCCCAGTAGAACCGGTGAAGCCAGTAGGCCCGGTGGAACCAGTGAAGCCAGTAGGCCCGGTGGAACCAGTGAAGCCAGTAGGCCCGGTGGAACCAGTGAAGCCAGTAGGCCCGGTGGAACCAGTGAAGCCAGTAGGCCCGGTGGAACCAGTG